>NZ_JNWZ01000015.1 GCF_000716545.1 Kitasatospora phosalacinea | reverse complement strand
GAGAGCTACCTCGCCGGCCTCCAGCTTCGCGGCGCAATGATCTGGATCAAGGACCTCGCCAAGACCACCCCTTGATCACAACCGAATACGCTCCCTAGGCGAAGCGGCCGACTTCCTGCTTGGGGGGATTACTGAATATGCAGAATGATGACGCCGGCCTGCGCCCCGGGGAGTACATCCTCACGGACGAGAGTGAGTTTCTTTGGCGTCAGATAAACCCTGCCTTCATCCATGATGGCAAGGTGTCAAAGCAGGCGTTCACTCCTACACCGAAGGACACGGGAGAGCTTTCCACCGTACGCTCGTCAAAGGTCACGGCAGAGCAGTCGCACTCTCACCATACGGCGATACTTGGACTAGCTTCCGTGGGCGTGTACTCGGTCCAGGTATCGGATGTCGCCGAGGTGCAACTGCGGGCCGTGGATGACTCAGCGGTAGACGATGGTGATGAACGGCCGCCGGGACACGCGTTCGTGGACTTCAAGACAGTCACCAGTTCAAAGGCTCGACAGAGAATCGGGTCTAGCCTGCGTGACAAGGCGGAGGCGCGCGGATGGCAGTACCAGGCCGAGACTTCCACGGTTGACGAGCCGCAGGCCGACGACTCTGCCCCGCCTGAGGAGTGAGCCCCGGTCTCAGTTCTGGTCTCATTCACCACCGTTCACCGGGGTTCGCCGGGCACCGGGAGACGCGCTCTCACCTGCGGCTGGAACGTCCACGACCGTCGCTGAACGGTGGGTCTCAGACCTCGAAAGCGTGTGTGGGGGCAACTCCACCGTGGGTTCGAATCCCACCGCTACCGCTTCTCGAAGGGCCCGACCGTTCTCCGGTCGGGCCCTTCGGCGTTCTCCCCCCGAGCGGACGGACCGGCGCCGAGCCGCGCTTCCACCCATCCCTCGGCCGTGCCGGTGCCGGGTCAGCCCCGGCGGCGGGAGAGTCGCAGCAGCAGCAGTCCGGCCAGGCCCGTGCCGGCGGCGAACAGCAGCGGGAGCAGCGGCGCGCTGCCGGTGCCGGGCAGCGTCCCGGGCGGCGGCCCGGCCGGGTGCGGGGCGGGCGCGGACGGCGACGGCACGGGCTGCGGCGCCATGGACGGCTCCGGGGACGGGGGCGGTTCTTCCGACGGCGACGGCGACGCGGACGGTGTGGGGCTGGGGCTCTCCGTCCCGCCGAGTCCGGACTCGACCGCGATCACCTCCTCGTCGGGCGGCGAGGTGACGTCCCGCTCCGGCGTGCGCCCGGTAGCGGTGTTGCGCACGCTGCCGACCGCGCCGCCGGCCGGGCAGCCGGTGAGCGGGCGCGGCTCGGCGACCGGCAGGAGCGGGACTTCGGCCGCGCCGGTGAGGCAGGCGCCGCCGGTGGCGACGAAGCCGCTGTCGGCGCTCGGCCCGGTGAAGGTCTCGTCCACCAGCAGGGTGCCGGCGCCGGCCCGGGGCGCGGCGGGCTCGGCCGAGGCGAGCGGCAGCGCGGCCGCGCCGAGGAGGGTCGCCGCGCACAGTGCCGCGGCGGCGAATCGGCGCCCGGTGGCGGTTCTGCCTCCGGGGCTCGGGTCCTGTCGTTCGGTCACGTTCGTCTCCGCCTCTCCGGTCGATGATTCGTAGTCGACCTTCGCGGCGGGCGGAACCCCGGGCGAACACGCGAACAGGCGCGGACAAGCACCCGGCCGGCGCAGCGCGCGGCCGGTCGGCCACCCTCTTCGTCCGTCCATCTGCGGTTGATGGTGGGCGAGTTGAGGGGATGATGCCCGCATGGGGAGCGCGCGGTGGCGGGTGCTGGTGCGGGTGGGGGCCGGGGTCTCGGTGACGGGGCTCGCGGTGTTCCTGTGGGCGGAGGGGCTGGACCGGGCCAACCAGTGGGCGGGCGTGCTGGGCCTGTTCGTCGGGGTGGCGGGCCTGGTGCTCTCCCTCGCGGGCGGGGCCGGGGGCCGCTCCGCCGGCCAGTCGGCGGACGGGGCGGCGGCCGGCGGCTCGGTGCGCCTGGTGCGGAACGTGAAGGGCGACGTGGTGGTCGGCGCCCCGTCCGCCCCCGGCCCCGTCCCGGAGGCGGCCGGGGCGGCGCCGCCCGGGGAGGCGCCGCCCGCCGGGGGCGGCCTGTCGGCCCGGGGCGTCCGCGCGGGCGGGGACGTGGAGCTGGTGGACGGCGTGGAGGGTTCGGTGCGCTTCGGCGGGCCGCTGCCGCCCGACGGGGGGCCGCGGCCGTGAGCGGCTTCTGGCGGCGGCTGTTCGGCGCCGGGGCGGGCGGCGCGCAGTCGGCGGCGGGCGCCCGGGTCGGCGGCGACCTGACGATGATCCAGCGGGCCGGCACCGTGCAGATCACCGCCGGCCCGGAGCCGCCCCCGCCGGGCGACCTGGGCGAGGCCCGGCGGCGCTACGCGCTGCGGCTGCGCGAGCGCTACCTGCGGCTGGACCTGGAGGTGCTGACGCCGCTGTCCGAACAGGACGAGCACCCGGCGGTGCACCTGCGCGAGGTGTTCGTGCCGCAGCTGGTGCGCTCCGACCCGCCGCCGGCCGAGCTGCCCCGGGAGCTGCTGCGGCGGCTGGCCGAGCCGGGCGGCCTGGACCCGGGCCGGCTGCCGCCGGGCGTCGAGCGCGAGACGGTGCGCCGGGTCCGCGAGGCGTACCGGCAGCGCCCGGCGGTGCCGGTGCTGCCGCTGCTGTCCGGCCCGGACGGGCACCGGGCGGTGCTGCTGGGCGACCCGGGCTCGGGCAAGTCGACGCTGGCCCGCTTCCTGTGCCTGGCGCTGACCGAGCCGCTGCTCGACCCGGCGGCCGGGGTGCCGCCCGAGCTGGCCCCGCTGGCGGGCCGGCTGCCGCTGATCGTGGAGCTGCGCCGGTACGCGGACCCGGGCCGGCGGGAGTGGACCTTCGAGGACTTCCTGGCCCACCTGCACCGCACCGAGGGCCTGGGCCTGCCCGAGGACCTGCTGGCCCGCCAGCTGGCCGAGCACCCGGCGCACACCCTGGTGCTGTTCGACGGCCTGGACGAGCTGTTCGACCCGCGGGTCCGGGAGGGCGCCGTCCGCCGGATCGGCGCGTTCGCCGCCCGCCATCCGCAGGTCCGGGTGGTGGTGACCTCCCGGATGATCGGCTACCGGCGCGAGCCGCTGGACGCCGCCGGCTTCGGCCACTACACCCTGCAGGACCTGGACACCGGCCAGATCGACGCCTTCGCGGCCCGCTGGTACGCCAACGCCTGCCCCGCCGACCCGGTGGAGGCCCGGCGGCTGCGCCGGCGGGTGACGGCCGCGGTGGCCGGCTCCGCCCCGGTCCGGGACCTGGCGGGCAACCCGCTGATCCTGACCATCCTGGCGATCATCGGCCGCCGCCGGGAGCTGCCCCGGGACCGCCGCTCGGTGTACGAGCACGCGGTGGCGGTGCTGGTCGAGCACTGGGACCCGAGCAAGTACCTGCAGGACCGGCGGGTCGACGGCGGCATGCCGTACCTGGCGTCCGAGGACCGGCTGGAGCTGCTGCGCCTGGTGGCCCGCCGGATGCAGGAGGGCGGCGACGGCATCGCCGGCAACCACATCCCGGGCCGGGTGCTGCTGTCCTCCTTCGAGCGCTACCTGCGCGAGCGCTACGAGCTGCCCGCCGACCGGGCCGCGCCGGCCGCCCGGGCGATGCTGCAGCAGTTCCGGGAGCGCAACTTCATCCTGAGCCGGTTCGGCGGCGAGGTGTACGGCTTCGTCCACCGGGCGTTCCTGGAGTACCTGGCGGCGTCCGACATCGCCCACCGCTTCAACCGGGAGCGCTCGCTGACGGAGGAGCAACTGCTGGAGGGCGTGTTCGCGGCCCGCTGGCGCGACCCGGCGTGGCGGGAGGTGCTGCTCCTGCTGGCCGGGGAGCTGGACGAGCGGTTCGTCGGTGCGGCGGTGTCCCTGCTGCTGGAGCGGGCCCCGGCGCTGCCGGGCGCGCCGGGCGCGCGGGACGCGGCGCCACAGTGGCTGGTGCTGGCGGTGCGCTGCCTGGGCGAGGTCCGCAGGCTGGGGCTGGTGACGGCGCAGTCCGAGGCGGTGGTGGACGCGCTGGCGGCGCTGTTCGAGGCGTACGCCGCCGAGGGCTCGGCCTACCTGCCGGGCGAGGCGGTGGAGGCGCTGGACGGGTTGCGCCCGGTGCTGGCCGGGCTCGGCCCGCACTGGGCGGGCCGGGAGCGCTTCCTGCGCTGGTACCTGGTGCACGGGCACCATCCGGGCCGGGAGGCGCCGACCCCGCTGGAGGCGGGCGCGGTGGCGGCCCGGCTGGCCTGCGCGCTGCACCTGGGCGACCCGCGGGGCCCGGCCGTGCTGCGCGCCTGGGCCGAGCACGGCTGGTCCCCGGCGCAGCGCGCGGCCGCCTTCGGAGCGCTCGCCGAGGGCTGGGCGGGCGACCCGGAGACCGGCGCGTTCGTCCGCGCCCGGGTGGAGCGGGAGGCCGACCCGCTGACCCTGGAGGCCGCGGTGGCGGCGCTCGCCGAGGGCTGGGCGGGGGACGCGGAGACCGGCGCGTTCCTGGCGGCGCGGGTGGCGGACACCGGGGGCGCGAACCGGCTGAACGAGATGCTGGCGCTCGGCAAGGGCTGGACGGACGACGGCCCGGCGCAGCTGCTGCTGCGGGGCATCGCGGCGGCCGAGGAGCAGCCGGAGCTGCGCGGCCTGGCGGTGTTCGCGCTGACCGCGAACGACCGGATGGACGGCGGGCTGGCGGCGTTCCTGCGCGAGCGGGTGCGCGGCGACCGGGCCCCGGGGGTGCGCCGGATGGCGCTGCAGGCGATCTGCCTGCAGCCCGCCGAGGACCCGGACAACGCGCCGTTCCTGCGCCGGCTGGCCGAGTCGGACCCGGATCCGCAGGTGCGGGTGTCGGCGCTGGTGGGGCTGGCCCGCGGCTGGGCGGGCGATCCGCGGGTGGCGGAGTTCCTGCGCCGCCGGGTCGCCGAGGACCGCGATCCGCTGGTGCGGCTGCGGGTGCCGCCGGTGCTGGCGCTGCGCTGGGCGGGCGATCCGCAGGTCGCCGAGCAGTTGCGCGGCCTGGCGGTGGAGGACCGGCTGCCGGACGTCCGGGCGGGCGCGCTGGCGCTGCTCGGGCGGGTCTGGGCGGGCGATCCGCGGGTGGCGGAGTTCCTGCGCGAGCGGGCGGAGCGGGACGGCCCGGGCCGGGCGGCGGCCGTCGGCGAGCTGGCGGCGCACTTCGCGGACGATCCGGAGCTGGAGGCGTTCGTCCGCGACCGGGCCGCGCAGGCGCCGGACCCGCAGGTGCGGGCGGTGGCGCTGACCGCCCTGTCGAACCGTCAGGATCCGGGCCCGGCGGCCCGGGCGCTGTTCCTGGAGCGGGCCCGCGCCGACCCGGACCCGCGGGTGCGGGACGCGGCGCTGGCGGCGGTGGTGCGCTGCCACGACGGCGAGCGGCGGGCCGCGGGCCTGCTGCTGGAGCGGGCGGCGGGGCTGCGCGACGCGGACGTGCGGCTGTCGGTGCTGCGGGCGCTGCTGGCGCACCGGCCGGACGATCCGGCGGTGCGGGCGCTGCTGCGGGAGCGGGCGGGGGCGGACGCCTCGGGAGCGATCCGCGCGCTGGCCCTGCACGCACTGGCCCGCACGGCTGCGGAGGAGGCCGCCGGCCTGGCGGGGCTGCTGCGCGAGCGGGCCGTCGAGGACCCGGATCCGCTGCCGCGCCGGGTGGCGCTGCGGGCCCTGGCCGGTGCGCCGGACGGGGCGGCGGTCGGGCTGCTGCGCTGGCGGGCGGTGGAGGACCCGGACGCGGGGGTGCGGATCGCGGCGCTGCGGGCGCTGGCCTTCGGCTGCCCGGGCGGGGAGACGGCGGAGCTGCTGGCGGCCCGGGCGCGGGCCGAGCTGGTGCCGGCGGCGGCCGAGGAGGCGGCCCGGCTGCTGGCGGACGCGGGCGCGGGTGCGGGCGCCGGTGTCCGGCCGGGAACGGCGAACGGCCCCGCACTCCCGGGCGGTTGACCACCGTGCCCGGGGAGTGCGGAGCCGGCCGGAACCTCTCGGTCCGCGGTGGGGCAGCAGCTCCGGGGGGACGAGCTGCTGCCCCTGGGCGGAGGTCCCACAACCGGTGCCGCGCGGGGGGAAGGCGCGGCGCCCGGTCCCACAGCGGGGACCTCCGGATCGCCGTACCGGGGATTCCTGCCAGATCCTCGGTACATCAACCATCCTGCCGCGCCGCCCCGGTGGACACATCCGGAGAAGGCCCCGTCCGCGCGGGACCTTCGTCCCGCCGGGTGAACGCACCCCTCACTCCTTGCGCCGTCCGGTGGATAAGCTGCCGGGTGGCAGGGCCGTACGGGGAGAGGACGGCGGCCCGACTCAGGGAGGCAGGCCCGTTCGATGGCTCAGGCGAAGAAGGTGGCCATGTGGATGCTGGTCATCTTCGTCATCTACACGATCATCACCTCGCCGGAGCGCTCGGCGGACCTGGTGAAGTCCGGTTTCGTCGGCATCTCGGACGCGGCCAAGGCGGTCGGTTCGTTCATGACCGGACTGGTGCGCTGAGCCGCTCCGAGGCCCTAGTACGGTGGCGGGGTTCGTCCTTCGGGGGCGCTCCCCCGACCGGGCGCGCCCTCCCCCACCCGCGAGGAGCGGCATCGTGATCCGGCACCTGGTCCTGTTCAAGCTCAACGAAGGCGTCACCAAGGACGACCCGCGGGCGGTCGCCGGCGCCGAGGCGTTCGCGGAGCTCGGCGCGCTGGTCCCCGAGCTGCGCGAGTGGGAGTGCGGCTGGAACTTCGCCGAGCGGGACATCGCCCAGGACTTCGCGATCAACAGCCTGGTCGAGGACCGCGAGGCGCTGGCCGCGTACCTGGGCCACCCGGCCCACCAGGCCGCCGCGGCGCAGTGGCGCGAGTTCGCCACCTGGGTGATCGCGGACCTGGAGGTCTGACCCTCCCGCCCCCTCCCTCGTACACGCACGACCCTTCGGCCCCCGCCCTCCGTCCGAGCGCGGGGGCCTATGCACACTCCGCCGAATGCTGGACGGTCCGTCAACACGCCTCCGCCGGGTACTTGCCCGGCGACAGAGCCACTTGTGATGCTATGACCGGTTTTGCCGGAATTTGGCGAGGTGGTTCTCAAGGGAGGGTGAGGTGTCCGTGCGGACGCAGCAGGGCAGCGCGCCCGATGACCGGGTGGAGGACCCGCCGGACCCGGTCGAGCTCGCCTCCCGCCGGCTCGGCACCCGCGGCGCGGTGGACGTCCGCGCGCTCACCAGGGTGCTGTTCGAACGGCTCGCCGAACTCCCGCCCGACGCCCCCGAGCGCGCCCGGGTCCGCGCCGCCCTGATCGAGGCCAACATCCCGCTGGTCCGCTACGCCGCCACCCGCTTCCGCAGCCGCAGCGAACCGATGGAGGACATCGTCCAGGTCGGCACCATCGGCCTGATCAACGCCATCGACCGCTTCGACCCCGAGCGCGGCGTCCAGTTCCCCACCTACGCGCTGCCCACCATCCTCGGCGAGATCAAGCGCTACTTCCGCGACAACGTCCGCACCATGCACGTCCCGCGCCGGCTCCAGGAGCTGTGGGTGCAGGTCAGCGGCGCCATGGAGGAGCTGACCGTCACCCACGGCCGGACCCCCAAGGTCCCCGAGATCGCCGCCAACCTGCGCATCCCCGAGGAGGACGTCCGGGCCTGCCTGGACGCCGGCCGCGCCTACAACGCCGCCTCTCTGGAGGCCGCCCAGGAGCACGAGGGCGGCCTCGCCCTCCTCGACCGGCTCGGCTACGAGGACACCGCCCTCACCGAGGTCGAGCACCGCGACGTGGTCCGCCACCTGCTGGTCCAGCTCCCCGAGCGGGAACGGCGGATCATCATGCTGCGGTTCTTCGCCAACCTCACCCAGTCGCAGATCTCCACCGAACTCGGCATGTCCCAGATGCACGTCTCCCGGCTGCTGTCCCGGATCCTGTCCCGGCTGCGCACCGGGAACTCCTGGGAGGAGTGAGCCGCCCCTGTTTCCGCGTGTCACCGGCGGGTGACGAGTCGAGACGTTCGGGTTTGCCGGGGCCGGTGGGCCGGTATTGACCAGTCAGACCCGTCAGCCGGGAACCACCGCGCGGTGGCGACCGTTCGACAGACAGTCACGAGGGGGGTGGGCGCGTGTTCACAGAACCGGGCAGTGCGGTCATCGAGGTCGAAGCCGAGGCCGAGGCCGTCGCCGTATCGATCCCGGCCCAGGCCGGTCCCGCCGAGGTCCCCGACCGGGCCCTCGACACCCGCACGCTGTCGCGCGCGCTGTTCCGCCGGCTCGCCGGGCTGGAGTCCGGCAGCGCGGAGCACACCTACGTCCGGGACACCCTGATCGAGCTCAACCTTCCGCTGGTCCGGTACGCCTCCGCGCGCTTCCGCAGCCGCAACGAGCCGATGGAGGACATCGTCCAGGTCGGCACCATCGGCCTGATCAAGGCCATCGACCGCTTCGACCCGGACCGCGGCGTCGAGTTCCCCACCTTCGCCATGCCCACCGTGGTCGGCGAGATCAAGCGCTTCTTCCGGGACACCAGCTGGTCCGTGCGCGTCCCGCGCCGCCTCCAGGAGCTGCGCCTCGCCCTCACCAAGGCCGGCGACGAGCTCTCCCAG
Source organism: Kitasatospora phosalacinea (assembly GCF_000716545.1). Classification (GTDB taxonomy): domain Bacteria; phylum Actinomycetota; class Actinomycetes; order Streptomycetales; family Streptomycetaceae; genus Kitasatospora; species Kitasatospora phosalacinea. The sequence goes on along the minus strand of NZ_JNWZ01000015.1, from coordinate 233,283 downwards.
CGCCTCGACCGCTCGCCCACCGTCCCCGAGCTCGCCGCCTACCTCGGCGTCTCCGAGGACGACGTGGTCGAGGGCCTCGCCGTCGGCAACGCGTACACCGCCAGCTCCCTCGACTCCACCCCCGCCGAGGACGACGGCGGCGACGGCCCGCTCGCCGACCGCCTCGGCTACGAGGACCTCGCCCTCGAAGGCGTCGAGTACCGCGAGTCGCTCAAGCCGCTGCTCGCCAAGCTCCCGCCGCGCGAGCGCCGCATCATCATGCTGCGCTTCTTCGGCAACCTGACGCAGTCCCAGATCGGCGAGGAGATCGGCATCTCCCAGATGCACGTCTCCCGCCTGCTCACCAAGACCCTCGCCCACCTCCGCGAGGGCCTCACGGCGGAGTGAGGGGCGCTAGACGGTGCAGGCCCGCCTGAGCCGCACCAGGTGCTCCTCGGTCAGCCCCAGGCCGTCCTGCCAGAAGTGCTCGAAGCCCGACCAGCCGAGGGCGAGCTCCTCGAAGGCCGCCTCCAGGTAGCCGGCCTCCGCGCGGGCCAGCGGCCGCAGCAGCGGGTCGACGCGGTCGATCAGGGCCGCGGCGCGCTCGTTGGTGAGCAGGTAGTCCGCCAGGACGCTCTCCCGGTCCACGCCGAGGGCGGTGAGCAGCAGGGCCGCCGTCCAGCCGGTGCGGTCCTTGCCCGCCGTGCAGTGGAAGAGCACCGGTGCGCCGTCCGCCTCGGCGACCAGCCGCAGCACGGTGGCGAAGCGGGAGCGGGCGACCGGGTCGGTGACGAACCAGCGGTACATCGCGGTCATCATCGCGGTGCCCCGCCCGTCGCCGAGGACGGCGTGCATCGCCGCCGGGTCGCCGGTGCCCAGCGCCCGGCGCAGCTCCACGTACAGGTCGAAGTCCGCGGAGAACACCGGCAGGTGGTGCAGGGTCGGCCCGAGGCCGTCGGGCGACGGGACGGAGAGCGTCGCCGCCGCGTCCAGCGGCAGCACCACCGGGGGCAGCCCGGGGACGAGGTCGGCGCCCAGGTGGCGGACCTCGTCGAGGCTGCGCAGGTCCACCACGTGGCGCAGCCCGAGCGCGCCGAGCAGCGCCCGGTCGTCCTCGCCGAGCCGGCTGAGCGCCTCGGTGCGCAGCAGCGCGCCGACGCGCACGGTGCGGCCGTCCGCGGTGCGGTAACCGCCCAGGTCACGGGCGTTGACGGCGGCGGCCAGGCCGAGGCTCCTGGCGGTCTCGGTGGACGGCGCGGTCACGGGTGCCTCCTGGCGGCGGTGCGGCGGACCGGGCCAGTGTAGGCGCGCCCGGCCGCGGGGCCGCCCGGGGTGTCCGGCCGGCCCCGTGCGGGCGGTTCGCCGGGTGCTACTTGACGGCCAGCCAGATCACGCCGGCCACGACCGCCAGGAGCACGACGGCCCCGACGACGATCAGCGGGGTGCGGCTCGACGAGGAGCTGCTGCTGCCGTAAGTGGTGACGGTGCCCGGGGCCTGCGGGGCCGGGGCCTCGTCGACGAACGCCCGGAACATCTGGGTGGACCCGGCGGGGTCGTAGTCGTTGTCAGCCATGGAACGGGACTCTAGCCGTCCCGCCCGCCCCGCCGACACCCCGGTCCCCGTCCCGGTCCCGGTCTGCACGGACCCCTCACCTCGGACGACCCGGGCGTGGACGCACGACCCGGCGGAATCAGGCCGGACCCGAACGGGTTGTCCCCCGTCATGACCAACAGTGACGCCCCCCGGGTGAACCTCGGCCCCTCCGGTCTCGCCGTCTCCCCGCTGTCCCTCGGCGGCAACGTGTTCGGATGGACGGCCGACACCGCGCAGTCCTTCGCCGTGCTCGACGCGTACGCCGCCGCGGGCGGCAACTTCATCGACACCGCCGACGTCTACTCGGCCTGGGCGCCGGGCAACTCCGGCGGCGAGTCGGAGACGGTGATCGGCGAGTGGCTGCGCGGCCGCGACGACCGCGAGCGGATCGTGGTCGCCACCAAGGTCGGCGCGATGCCCGGCGCGAACGACCTGCGGCCCGGGACGATCAAGCGCGGCGCGGAGGCCTCGCTGCGCCGGCTCGGCGTCGAGCGGATCGACCTGTTCTACACCCACCGGGACGACCCGGACACCCCGGTGGAGGAGATCGTCACCGCGCTGGACGAGCTGGTCCGCGAGGGCAAGGTGCGCGAGGTCGCCGCCTCCAACATCGGCCCGGAGCGGCTGGCCGCCTCGCTGGAGTTCGCCGAGCGCGAGGGGCTGGCCAAGTACGTGGCGGTGCAGCCGCACTACAACCTGGTCTCCCGCGGCACCTACGAGGGCCCGCTGGCGGACGTGGTCGCCGCGCACGGCCTGTCCGCCGTCCCGTACTACGCGCTCGCCTCGGGCTTCCTGACCGGCAAGTACCGCCCGGGCGCGGCCGTCGACTCCGCCCGGGCCCAGGGCGCCGCCACGTACCTGGACGAGCCGCGCGGCCCCCGGGTGCTCGCCGCCCTGGACGAGGTCGCCGCCGCGCACGGCGTGCAGGTCGCCACGGTGGCGCTGGCCTGGCTGGCCGCGCAGCCCACGGTGGCGGCGCCGCTGGCCAGCGCCCGCACCGTCGAGCAGCTGCCGCCGCTGCTGGCCGCCGCCTCGCTGGAGCTGACCGAGGCCGAGCTCAAGCTGCTCGCCGACGCCTCCGACTGACCTCCCGCGCACCCGGCGGCGCCCCTCCCGCCGCACTGCGGGAGGGGCGCCGCCGTGCTTCCCGGCCGCTCAGTAACGGCCGAAGAAGTCCGGGTAGTACCCGCTGTTGAGGCGGGAGACCCGGACGTCCTTGCCGGGGCGCGGGGCCTCCACGTACGTCCCGTCACCGAGGTAGACGGCCACGTGGTGGATGCCGGAGACCCGGCCGTTGCCGGACCAGAACACCAGGTCGCCGCGTTGCAGCTGCCCGGAGCCGATCGGGGTGGCGGCCCGGTACTGGTCGGCGGCGACCCGCGGGGTGGAGATCCCGGCCCGGCGGAACGCCTGCTGGACCAGGCCCGAGCAGTCGAACCCGTCCGGCCCGTTGCCGCCCCAGACGTACGGCTTGCCGACCTGCGCCAGCGCGTAGGACACCGCCGCCTCCACCCCGCTCGCGGCGGGGCCGGAGGACTGCCCGGCGGACTGCCCGGACGGCTGGGCGCCGCGGTCGCCGGTCCGGTCGACGTAGACGTCGTAGTGGCTGGTGTAGCGCCACTCGCCGGCTGCGTTCCGGAACCAGTAGACCTTGCCGTCCCAGCCCTGCCGGATCCCGCCGGAGGACTGCGCGGGCTGCTGCGGCCGGGCCTGCGGCTTCGCGCTCCCCGAGCCGCCGGTGCGGTCGAGGTAGACGTCGTACCACTTGGTGTAGCGCCACTCGCCGGCCGCGTTCTTGAACCAGTAGACCTTGCCGTCCCAGCCGGGGCCGGACGGTGCGGGCACGGCCTGCGCGGCGGTCGTGCCGAGGCCGAGACCGACCGTTCCCACGCCCGCCAGGACCGCGCCGGCCAGGCAGGTCGAGCGCACGGCGCGGTGTATCCGGCCCGCCCGCTCGGCCACGGCGGACCCGCCGGTGCGGGCCGCCGGCCGGACGCACGCGGCGCACCGGCAGGCGGGCGCACCGTCGGATTCGGCGAAGCCCAGCAGCGGGGACCCGGAGAAGCCCGGGAGGTCGGCGGGGTCGGTGGATATCGAGGCGAGCGCGGTCGTCACGCGGGCCTCCCTTCCTTGCGGTTCGGGCGGGGGGCCGGGGCGGGCACCGAAGCGGTGACCCCGGCCGGGGCGACGAACGCGACCAGCAGCTGCTCCATCAGGGCGCTGCGCGCGCTGTCGTCCAACTCGTGGGCGGTGGCGCGCTCCAGGCGCCGCACCGCGAGGGCCGCGGCCTCCACCGCGTCGTCCACCAGGACGGTCCGCAGCCCGGCGTCCAGGTCGGCCAGCCGGCGGCGGCGCATCGACTCGGCCACCTCCGGCGCGTAGTCCAGCGCCAGCGGCTGCACCGAGTACACCTCGACCCCGGCCGGGGCGGTCTCGGCGGCCAGCGCCCTGGTCAGCTCGTCGGCGAACCACTGGCCGTCGCGCAGCGCGGGCCCCGGCGCGGAGTCGGAGTCGCACGGCAGCAGGGAGGCGGTTCGGGTGAGGACGGCCTGCACCTGCTCGCGCAGGTACGTTTCGTGCTCGGCGATGCCCAGCGTCACCCGGGCGGTGTCCTTGACCCGCCACACGATCAGCAGCCGCACCACCAGCGGCGTCCCGGCCCGGTCGGTGACCCGCACCGGCTCGCTGCGCCAGTGCCGCAGCCGGACGTCCACCCGGCGGCGGCGCAGCAGCGGGTTCACCCACAGCAGGCCGGTGCGGCGGACGGTGCCCCGGTAGCGGCCCCAGCGGGTCAGCACCCGGGTCTCACCGCCCGGGTTGGACAGCAGCCCGCCGAGCGCGCCCAGCATCACCAGCCCGATCGCGCTGACCGAGGCGAGCGTCCCGTCGCCGACCTCGGCCGACCCGCTCGCCCGCGCCGCCGCGCCGCGCAGGTCGGGCACCCCCGGCAGTTGCGGCAGCGCCCCGGACCGGGCCAGCACCAGCAGCACCCCGGCCGCCGAGGCCAGCAGGACCAGCAGCGGCAGCCAGCCCGGCAGGACGAACGCGCGCCGCTCGCGCAGCGACTGGTCCGCGCGCGGCGGCCGGCGGTGGGTCGCGGCGTCCGCGACGGTCGGGTGCGCCGCCTGCTGCCGCGCGGTGGCCGCGCTGAGCCGGCGCAGGCCGCTCGACGCGGCGGGCCCGGCGGGCCCGGCTGCGTGCACGGAGTCGGCGGCTCCGGCGGCTCCGGCGGCTTCCGGGGTGACGGGTCCGACGGTGGCGCGGGGCCCGGACGGGAACGCGGAGGGATCGTCCGCGCCGATCACCGGCAACGGTTGGGTGGCCGGGCCCCGGTCGAGCCCGTCCTCGGCCGGCGGGGCGGTCGTGATCAGCGGATTGGTCACCGCCTTGGCGACCGCCTTGGTGAGTTGGGTCGCACCGACCGGGGGCTCGGGTGCGGCGGGGGGCCAGGAGTGGGGTCGCGGCGACGAGTCGCGGGTGACGTCCATGCACGTGTCCTAAGGGTCAGAGTTTCGCGCACCGGGCGGCCCGGAACTGACGGGCAGTGCCAGACTCAGGCTAGGTTGATAAGTCATCAAATGCGACATTTACCAGGTGGTGTGTCGATTCGTCCGCTGTGCGGATGCGGATCGGCCCGCCCGCCCTGAACTGCGGGAACGAGCGGGCCGACCGGGAACGGGGCCTGATCGAACGGCCCGTCAGCGGCGCCGGGTGCCACTCCCCCGGCCGAACACCCGGCGGGTCAGCAGCCCCACGGCCGCCGCGATCAGCAGCGCCCCGCAGGCCAGCCCGCGCCACCCGGTGGCCGTCACCCGGTGTGCCGCCGCCACCGCGTCCGGCGGCGGTGCGGCCTGCGTCCGCGACTGCGCGGACACGGACGCGGACTCCTCGCCCGGGGTGTCCCCGGCGGGCTCGGCACCGTCCTCCGGCTCCGGCACCGGGTCGGAGGACACGGCCGGAACCGCCGGAACCACCGGAGCGGACGACGAAAACGGCGCGGACGGCGCGGACAGCACGGCGGTGGGCGAGGGCGCTGCGGACAGCACCGTCGCGGCAGCCGAGGCCCTCCGGGTCGAGGTCGGCACCGCAGCCGACGGCGTACCGACCGGCGGCGGCGTGGTCGCGACCGGCGGCGGCGTGGTCGCGACCGGCGGCGGCGTGGTCGGCATGGCCGTCGCGAGCACGACCTGCCGGTCCGGCGCCCCGGGCGCCCCGGGCTCCGGTGCGACCCGGCCGTCCATCGGCTCGACGGCCGACGGCACTCCGACCGCGAGCAGCTCGGACGGCTGCGGCGCCACCGGAACGCTCGGCTCGTCCGACGCACTCGGCGCCGCCGACGACGGCACGACGGGAGCGGACGGCGCCACCGGCACCACGACCGGCACCACATCCGACGGCACCGGCAGCGTCAGCGCGGGCTCAGCCGAACCCTCCGCCGAGGACGGCGAGGGAGCAGCAGGCGCGGAAGCGGAGAGGCTGGGGACCGGACTCAGGCTCGCATCGGTCGGCTCGCCCGTCGACGGCACCACGATCGGCAGCAACTCCGGCGGCACCGGCACCGTCACGTCCGGCACCGACGGCGCACCGGACGGGGACGGCGAGGCCGACACGCTCGGGCTCGGGCTCGGACTCACGGTCGCACCGGTCTGCCCGGCCGTCGGCGACACCGGTGGAGTGGCGCTTGACGGTGCGCCGGACACGGCGGCGGACGTCGACGCGCTCGGGCTCGCGACCGCCCCGGACTGCCCGGCTGTAGGCGACACCGACGGGGACGCACTTGACGGTGCGTCGGACCGGACGGCGGACGCCGACGCGCTCGGGTTCACGACCGCGACGGACTGCTCTGCCGTCGGCAACACCGACGGGGACGCGCTTGACGGCGCCTCGGGCGCCGACGCGCTCGGGCTCGGGCTCGCACCGGCTGGGTCGTCCGCCGGGGGCACCACGACCGGGAGCAACTCCGGCGGCACCGAGGGGGACGGCAGCGCCGACGGCGAACCGTCTGCCGAGGGCGAGGGAACAGCACTCGCCGAAGCGGTGGACGCGGACGGCGGGGCCGACGCCGACACGCTCGGGTCGTCCGCCGGCGGCACCACGATCGGCAGCAACTCCGGCGGCACCGGCGCCGTCACGTCCGGCACCGATGGCATGCCGGACGGGGACGGCGAGGCCGACACGCTCGGGCTCGGGTTCGGGCTCTCACTCGGGCCGGCGCCGGCAGTGACGCTCGCAGTCGCACTCGCGTCAGCACTCGGGCTCGGACTGGCGCTCGGGCTAGGACTGGCTTCGGCACTGGCACTGGCACTGGCGCTCGGGCTCGCGCTCGCGCTCCCGCCGCCCGCCGTCGCGGCGATGCGGACCGGCACCGGGTCGCCCGGGGTGCCGTTGCCCGCCGGGTCGGTCGCGGTGGGGAGGAGGGTGAGTTCGCCGGGGGTGAGGTCGCGGGTGGGGGTGCAGGACCAGGTGCCGTCGGGGGTGGTGACGGCGCTGCAGAGGGCGGCGCGTTCGTCGCCGTGGCCGGTGGCGACGGTGACGGTGACGGTGGTGCCGGGCTCGGCGCGGCCGGTGAGCTCGGGGCGGGCGGTGTGCAGGAGTTCGCCGCTGCCGGGGGCGGTGAGCTGCGGGCGGTCGGGGGCGCCGGTGTCGACGGTGAGCGTGACCGGCTTGCCGTCCGAGCGGTTGCCCGCGCCGTCCACGGCGCGCGGGGTGAGCTGGTAGCGGCCGTCGGCGAGGTTCTCGACCGGCAGGCAGGACCAGGTGCCGTCGGCGGCGACCGCGGTGGAGCAGAGTTCGCCGCCGTCCCGGCCGGTGGCGTCCGCGGTGACGGTGACGGTGGAGCCGGGCTCGCCGAGGCCGGTGAGCAGCAGGCCGGGGTCGTTGGTGTAGGCGGGCAGGGTGAGCACGGGGGCGGTGGGGGGCGTGGTCCTGACGGTCAGCCGGAACTCGTCGCCGCGCAGCACCATGCCGCTGCGGGTGGTCTCCACCGGGACGAGGGTGTGGGTGCCCTCGGTCAGGGGGCGGTCGGGGCGGCAGTTCCACGAGCCGTCGTTGCCGGCCTTGGCGGTGCACAGGATGGTGCCGTTCTCCTGGACGGCGATGCCCGCCCCGGGGACCGCGCCGTCGCCGCGGAACTCGGGGCGGGCCTCCCGGGTGGTGGTGCCGGGGATGGGGAGGCCGACCTGGGGCTTGGCGGCGCCGATCGAGAGGGCGACCTTCTGGTCGACGACCTGGCCGGAGTCGGCGAAGCCACCGGGGGCGACGAGTTGGGAGCCGTCGCGGGCCAGCCGCAGCCGGACCCAGGTGTCGCCGCCGGACGCTCCGGCCGGAACCTGCCACTCCAGGGCGGCGTGGTCCGCCCCGGCGGGGACGTCGGCCTGGACCCGCTCCAGCGGGTCGAAGCGGCCGTTGTGGTCGAAGTCGATCCAGCCGGCCAGCACGGCGGGGCCGCTGCCCGCGCTGACCGGCACGTCCAGGTGGTAGTCGCGGCCGACGGCGGTCTCGGCGGGGAAGTTCAGCGTCGGGTCGGCGCCCTGGTACTCGGCGCGGCCGGGCTGGAGTTGCGGCGGGGGCGGGCTGGCCCAGGGGCTGCGGCGGCTCTCCCCGCCGTCGATCTCGACGCTGGGGGTGACCGGCCCGGCGTCGGGGGACGGCGCGGGCGGGGCGGCGGGCGGGCCCGGCCGCAGCGGGGAGTCGACGGACTGGGCGAGGCCGGGGCGGGCCCTGGTCGCCGAGGTGGCGGCGTCCTGCCCGAGGAACAGGTCGGACACCAGGTGCGAGACGTTGCCGTAGTCCTGCGGGGCGCTGCCGAGGCCCTCGTCGAGGGTGACGGTGTACGCCTGGTGGAGCGGGGCTGGCGGGGTGGTGGAGCCGTCCAGGGCGGTGGAGCGCTGCTCGACGCGCAGCGACACGGTGGAGACGGTGCCGGCGAGTTCGAGGGTGCCGGAGCCGTCGGCGGCGCCGCCCGCCTCGGCCTCGGCGGCGGGGGCCAGTTCGCCGGAGCCGACCGTCCAGCCGTGCCAGCCGGTGCGGCCGACCAGGGCGGGGGCGGCGGGGCTGCCGCCGGTGACGGTCAGCCGGGTGTCCGTGACGGTGCTGCCGTTCTCCGAAGTGACGGTGCCGGCAAGGCCGCTGACGTGCAGCCGGGGGTTGCGGACGGGGCGGGAGAAGGAGAGCTGGAGGGTGCCGAGGGTGCGCCAGGAGCCGTCGGCCCGGGGGCGGTGCTCGGCGGCCAGGAAGGTCTCGGCCGGGTCTCCGGGGCGGATGCCGTCGGTGTAGGGGCCGCCGCTGCCGGCGGGGTGGTCGGCGAGCCGGCCGGGGGCGGTGTCGACGCTCACCCCGGGGACGGTCGCGTAGTCGAACTGGACGGCGAGGCCGGAGGGCAGCACGGCGCGCCGTTCGGCGGACCAGCCGTCCGGGGTCTGCTGGGCGGCCGACGGCGGGACGACGGCGCCGGTGAGCAGGCCGGTGGCGATCAGGGCGGCGGCACGCCGGCCGATCCTGGGACGCGGCCGGTCGCGGTCGACCGGGCGGGCGGCGGAGGCCGGGGCCCGGTGGGGGAACTGTCGGCACATCCGGCTCTCCTCTCGGTGTCGTCTGTCGACGGGATCGCGGTCCGACCGCCATGCGCCCGGTGTTCATGACGATCCGACAAAAGAGAATCACGATCCGGTTTCGGTCATACCTCGACACCTGGTCATTTCATCTGACACCACCCGATTGGTGGGCACTCGGTCAGCAGCATCGGGATACCCGCCGGAACCACCGTCAACTCCCGTGAATGGTCATCAATCGGGTACAACCACACAGTTGTTGACCATTGGTCACACCACCCTGTTCGAGTCGGTGTGTTTATCAGTAGAGTCGGCGGGCGTGACGATTGATCCCACTCTCATCAAGAGCAGCTTCGCCGCCGTCGAGCCCCACGGCAGCGAGGTCACCGCCTACTTCTACACGCACCTGTTCGAGCACAACCCGGACGTGCGCAAGCTCTTCGCCGAGCACATGAACGAGCAGCAGGACCGCCTCTGGGCCGCCATCGGCACCCTGGTCAACAAGCTCGAGGACACCGGCACCGTGGTCAACGTGCTCCAGGGCCTGGGCCGCCGGCACGCCGGCTACGGCGCCCTCCCCGAGCACTTCCCCGCCGTCGGCGCCAGCCTGCTCGCCTCTCTCGCCCACTTCGCCGGGGACGCCTGGACCCCGGAGATCGAAGCCGCGTGGACGGAGCTCTACGGCGTCATCACGGATGTCATGAGCGCGGCGCTGGCCGAAGAAGCCGCGGGCTGAGAGGCCCCCGGTGCCCTTCGACCCCGCGGTCATCCGCGCCAGCTTCGCCGTCGTCGAGCGCCGCGCCGATCAGCTGACCAAGTTCTTCTACGCCCACCTGTTCACCAACAACCCAGGTGTCGAAGAGCTCTTCCCGGCCAGGCTCGCCGAACAGCGCGACCGCCTGTTCGCCGCACTCACCCAACTCGTGGTGCGGCTGGAGGAGCCGGAGAAACTCACCGGCTACCTGGCGGCACTCGGGCGCGACCACCGGAAGTTCCAGGCCGCGCCCGAGCACTACCCCGCCGTCGGCGCCAGCCTGATCGCCGCGCTCAAGCACTTCTCCGGCCACTACTGGACCTCCGAGATCGAGAAGGCCTGGATCGAGGCCTACACCGTCATCTCGCAGGCCATGATCGACGCCGCCGCGGCCGTCCCCGACTCCGTCCCGGCCTGGTGGAACGCCGAGGTCGTCGACCTCCGCCGGGCCACCCCCGACCTGGCGGTGCTCACCCTGCGGCCCGACCGGCCGTACCGGTACACCGCCGGGCAGTACCTGACGGTCTGCTCCGACCGCCGTCCGCAGGTCTGGCGGCCCTACTCCGTCGCCTGCGCCCCCCGCCCCGACAACACCCTGGAACTGCACGTCCGCCGGGTCCCCGACGGGCTGGTGTCCACCGCGCTGGTCAACGAGGTCCGGCTCGGCGAGAGCGTCCGGGTCGGTCCGCCGCTCGGCGAGGCCGTGCTCGACCTCGGCTCCGACCGGCCGCTGCTGATGGTGGCCGCCGGCACCGGCTGGGCCCCGGTCAAGGCGTTGCTGGAGCAGCTCGCCCAGGACGGCGGACGGCCCGCCACGGTCTTCGTCGCCGCCCGCGGGGACGAGGACCAGTACGACCTGGGCACCGTGCACGCCATGGTCAAGGAGCACTCCTGGCTGCACGCCGTGCTCGCCGCACCCGAACGCGGCGCCTCCCGCAGCGAGGCCGCCCGGCTGCTGCGCGAGGGCCTGGGCCAGTACGGGGACTGCTCCGGCCACGACATCCACCTGTCGGGACCGCCCGACCTCGTCCCCGCCGTCCGCGCCCAACTCCTGGAGCAGGGCGCCGAACCCGAGCACATCCGGCACGACCCCGTCACGCCCACCTTCAACCGCAGCCGCCCGCTCACCCCCGCGGAGTGGTTCCTGGAGGAACGCGACGTGCCGTGGATCAACCGGACCGAACTGGGCTGACGTCGGCCCTGCCGCCCCCCGACCACCACAGCGGGAGGCGGCAGGTCCGACGGCACCCGCTCCGGGGCGCCCGGGAACGGCGAAGGCCCCGGGCGGTGACCCGGGGCCTTCGACTGGTGCGCTCAGCAGGATTCGAACCTGCAACCTCTTGATCCGTAGTCAAGTGCTCTATCCGTTGAGCTATGAGCGCTCGTACGACCCCTTGCGGGACCGCGAGCGGGGTTTGGTGCGCTCAGCAGGATTCGAACCTGCAACCTCTTGATCCGTAGTCAAGTGCTCTATCCGTTGAGCTATGAGCGCTCGCCCCGGCGGACTGGCCTCCTGGGCGGTGCGGGGACAACATTACATGACCGTCGACCAGGGGCGAAATCGATTGCCGCCGACCCCGCCGGCCCCCGTCAAGGGCGCCCCCGGCGGACGCCCGGACGAACGTTCGGCGACGACCGGGGCGGCCCGGACACCGGCCGGAGAACGCAGGAGCCCCGCCGGTCAGTGACCGACGGGGCTCCCGGTGGGCGGAGGCGGAGGGATTTGAACCCTCGATGGACGGTAAAGCCCAAACCGCATTAGCAGTGCGGCGCCATAGACCGGACTAGGCGACGCCTCCAACACCCGGACCGCGACCGGCACTCCGGCGCGTTCCGTGCGACTGCGATGATGCCATAGCCGACGGCCCCGGCACCAACCACCACAACGATACTGGCCGGGTCGTCCACGGCGCAAAGAAGAATGAGATACTTCCCTCTCCGAGGAGAGCCAGAGCCGCCCGTCGCAGCGGCGGCCCGAAGCCGTGAGGAGACCTGTCGACGTGAGCAGCAGGCCGACCCGAGGCGCTGCTCGCCTCGCCGCGATACTCGATGCACTGCCCGACCCGCTGCTGCTGGTGAACAGCAACGGCACCGTGGTCGACGTCAACAAGGCCGCCGTGGAGAGCCTGCAAGCTCCCGGCACCTCGCTGGTCGGAATGGGCGTGCTGGACCTGCTGCCGGAGTTCGACCCCAGTCGGATCCCGGGTTCCATGCGGCCCCCCGCGAGCGAGACCGAGAGCCTGGACCGACCGGTCCGAATGACCGCCCGCCGCACCGACGGCACCGCCTTCACCGTCGAGGTGTCCGGCAACGACTTCACCGACGAGGGCGGCGGGGAGGCCCACGGCTTCCTGTCCTTCGCCACCAACGACCAGGGCCTGCTGCTGCTCCTCGTCCGCGACATGTCGGCCCGCCTCGGGGTGGAGTCCGAGCTGCGGCGCCAGCACAAGCAGACCGAGATGATCCTGCGGGCCGCCGCCGAGGGCGTCCTCGGCGTCGACCTGGAGGGCCGCGTGGTGCTGGTCAACCCGGCCGCCGCGCACATCCTGGACTTCCGGGCCAGCGAGCTCGGCGGCCGCGAGCTGCACCCGCTGATCCAGCACTCGCAGCCCGACGGCAGCCCGCTCGCCGCCGAGAGCTCCGCGCTGATGGACACCCTGCACTCCGGCCGCAAGCACCGGATCCGCAACACCGTGCTGTGGCGCAAGGACGGCCGCCCGGTCACCGTCGACCTGACCACCGCCCCGGTCCGGGACGGCGAGCAGCTGGTCGGCGCGGTGATGACCTTCACCGACCGCACCCACGAGCTCGCCCTCGCCGCCCGAAACGAGCACCTCACCGCCGTCCTGGAGTCCGAGCTCGGCGGGGCGCTCACCGCCCTGCACGCCCGGATCGACGCGCTCGCCGCCGATCCCGCCGGGCAGCTGTGGCCCGAGGCCAACTGGACGCTGCGCCGGCTCGCCGACGAGTGCCGCCGGTTCGGCAAGCTGATCGACGGCGTCCTGGAGCACCAGCGCTTCGAGGCCGCCGCCGACCGCGGCAGGGCCTCCCTGGAGCGCGAGCGGGTCGGCCTGGACGAGGTCGTGCAGCTCGCCGTCGACCGGGCCGGGGAACTGGTCGGGCCCGGCCGGGTCCGCTACTCGGTGCACGCCGCCGCCGTGAAGGTGCTCGCCGACCGCGAGCGGCTCGCCCAGGCGCTGGCCCACCTGGTCGCCGACGTCAGCGGCGTCACGCCCGTCCCCGAGCCCGCCCGGGCCGAGGGCGAGGCCGTCCCCGCCGGGGTGCCGTTCGCCGGGCCCGCGCCGGCCGGCGAGCAGCTCCCGATGGTGGTGCTGGCCGCCGCCCGGCGCGGCGACGTCGCCCGGGTCGAGGTGCGCGGCCCCGCCCGCAGCTCCAGCGCCGTCCACCTGCCGATCGCCCGCGCCGCCGTCGAGCGGCACGGCGGGGTGCTGCAGCGCCACGACCTGCCCGCCGGGGCCGGCGCCACCTACGTGGTGGAACTGCCGCTCGACCCCGACGGCGACGCGTCCGGCGGGCCGGACAAGCAGCAGCACGTCCCCAAGGACTCCGACACCGCGATGATCCCGGACCTGCCGGGCCAGTCCCCCCCGGCCGAGCCGCGGCCGGCCGCCGACGCACCGTCAGAGGGCGATGCGGGCGAGGCCGGTGCCGAGGCCCGCGCCGACGACACCCAGGGCTCCGGACGGCGCCGGGCCCGGGCCGCCGAGGCCGCGGACGCGGCGCGGCGCGGGGAGGCCCCGCGCGGGCCGATCGCGCTCGGCGCCGGGCCGGGCCCGGACGACACCTCCGGCCGCGGCCTCGCCGCCGAGGGCGCCGAGGGCGCCGCCCGCTCCGGGCGGCGGGCCCGCCGGGCCGCCCAGACCGCGCCCGGAGACAGCTCCGGGGCGCTGCACATCCCCGGCGTGCCCGACCCCGGGACGCCGCTCTACCCCGGCCTGGAGAACGCGCTGGCGGTCTCGACGCCGGAGCCGGTCACCCCGACCGCCCAGCCCACCGGGCGCCGGCGGCGGCTCGCGCTGCCCGCCGACCTGGCGGAGAGCGCGGAGGAGGTCACCGCCGTCCTGCCGCCCGTCCCCGCCGCCGCCCCCGCGCCGTCCGCCGGCGAGGACCCCGGCGCCGAGGCGTCCGCCGGGGCCCAGCAGGTCGGTCCCCAGCAGGTCGGTGCCCAGCAGCCCGCGGCGGCGCAGGCCGGGCCGTCGGAGTCCGGCGCGCTGGAGGTCGCCCGGCCCGCCGCACCGGCGCTGCCCGCCCCGGCGGACGCCCCCGGCGGGGAGGACCGGCCGCAGCCGGTCGGCAGCGGCCTGGGCGAACTGCTGCCGCCCCGGCCGATGGGTGGCTTCCCGGCGGCCTTCCCCGGCGCCCAGGCGCCCGGCCAGGCGCCCGCCGCGAACGCGCTGCCCGCCGCCGGGAGCACCCCGTCCGCGGTCGACCCGACGCTGCTGAACGGGCAGCGCCTGAACGGGCAGGCCCCGCAGGGCGGCCCCGGCGAGGGCGGCGGCCCGGGCTCGGCCCTGGCGCTGTCCGGCGGCGCCCCGGTCGAGGGGCGCACCCCGCCCCGGCCGGTCGCCGAGCTCGCCCCCGCCCGCGACCAGGCGCCGGACGGCCCGCGCCCGCTGCTGGTGTGGCCCGAACCCGACCCGTCCACCCGGGGCGCGCTGGAGACCCGCGGCTTCCGCCCGGTCGTCGTCGCCTCCCGCGAGGAGGTGGACGCGCAGGTGCCGCAGGCCCCCGCCGCGCTGTTCGTCGACCCGCTGACCGGCCCGATCACCCGCACCGCGCTGCAGTCGCTGCGCACCGCCGCGCTGGCCGGGCGGGTGCCGGTGCTGCTGGCCGCCGGCCTCGGCCAGGCCACCCGGGACGCCGCGTACGGTGCGGACCCGGCGGTGCTGCTGCGGGCGCTCGCGCCCCGGGACGGCGAGAACCACGCGGCCCGGGTGCTGCTGGTGGAGTCCGACCCGGAGGTGGCGGCGGCGCTGGTGGCCAGCCTGGAGCGGCGCGGCATGCACGTCGAGCACGCCTCCGACGAGAGCGAGGCGGTGGCCCGGGCCAGCGGCATCCAGCCGAACCTGGTGGTGCTGGACCTGCAGCGGATCGAGCGTCGGAACCTCGACCACCGCGACCTCGGGCTGCTCGACTGGCTGCGCGCCAACGATCGGCTGCACCGCACCCCGCTGGTCGTCTACACCTCGGCCGACCTGGACCCGCAGGCCCGGGCCGGGCTGCGCACCGGCGAGAACGTGCTGTTCCTCGCCGAGCGCTCCACCACCGAGGACGTGCAGGGCCGGATCGTCGAACTGCTGGCCCGGATCGGCGCTCTGGGCCAGGCCGTGACGGCGGGCAGCGGCACATCCTTCTGACGGGGCGTCAACTTACCTTCGGGAGTGGCCCGGCCAGTGGGAGGCGGGCCACCAGCCGCGCGCCGTGCGGGTGTTCGGCCGCAGTCGGGCATTCGGCGGCCAGGGTGCCGCCGTGGTGCTCGGCGAGATCCCGGGCGATGGCCAACCCCAGCCCCGCGCCGCCGAGTTCGCGGCTGCGGGCGTCGTCGAGCCGGGTGAACCGCTCGAACACCCGCTCCCGGTCCGGCTCCGGGATGCCGGGTCCGTCGTCGCGCACCTCCAGCACCACCTCCCCCTCGACCACGGCGAGTTGGACCTCGACCCGGCTGTCCGCGTAGCGCTGGGCGTTGTCCACCAGGTTGGTGAGCAGCCTGGTCAGCCAGGTGCGGTTGCCCAGCACCCTCGCCCCGTAAGCGAGTTCGGCCCGGACGGGGACGCGGTCGGCGGTCCTGGCGTCCAGCACGTCGGCGAACAGCACGTCCAGGTCGAGGAGTTCGGTGGCGACCGGGTCGGCGGCGTCCAGCCGGGCGAGCAGCAGCAGGTCCGCGGCGAGGTCCTGCAGGCGGACGGTGTCCTGCAGGGCGTCGGCGAGCAGTTCGGGCCACAGTTCCGGGTCGGGGTGGGCCAGTGCGACCTCCAGCTGGGTGCGCAGCACGGCGATGGGGCTGCGCAGTTCGTGCGAGGCGTCGGCGATGAAGCGGCGCTGGCGCTGCCCGGCGTCCTCCAGCCGGTCCAGGGTGGAGTTGACGGTGACGGCCAGCCGGGAGACCTCGTCGCCGGTGTGCGGCACGGGCACCCGGCGGTGCAGGTCGTGGCCGGTGATCTCGGCGACCTCGGAGCGGATCGCCTCCACCGGGCGCAGTGCCCGGCCGGTCACCCGCCAGGTCACCAGGGCCACCAGCGCCACCAGCAGCGGCAGCGCGACGGCGAGCGCGGCGGCGGCGGTCCGGCCGGCCGCGTCCACCGGGCCCAGGGAGGCCGACCCGTAGATGACGAGCTGCCCGTCCTGGCCGGTGACGGACATCGACACCACCCGCTGCCTGACCTCGCCCGGAGCCTCGACGCCCTTCGGATCGGCCTCCGCGCCCGGGGGCCGGTACTTGTCCGGGGCGGCCGGGCCGGGCAGGCCGGGGAGCGGCGGGACGGGGAACGGCGGGACGGGGCGGGGCGCCGCGTCGATGGTGGCGGAGATCAGCCGTCCCCGGTCGTCGAAGACCTGGATCGAGCTGTCGCCGGGCCACAGGATGACCGGCGGCAGGTGTTCGCGCGCCGCCAGCGCGGCCACCTTGTCGACCTGCCGGGCGGCGCTGTTGCGGACGTCCCGGGTCAGGTTGGCCTGCAGCACGCCGAGCAGCGCCACCGCCGTCCCGCCCAGGGCGAGGGCGACCACGGCGGTGGCGGCGAAGGTCGCCCGGGCCCGCACCGAGCGCGGCACCAGGCGGCGCAGGGCGCGGCGCAGGGCCCTCGTCCGGTCAGCCACCGTCCACCGCCAGCCGGTAGCCGGCCCCGCGCACCGTGCCGACCGCGCTGCGGCCGAACGGGGCGTCGATCTTCCGGCGCAGGGCGCTGATGTGCACCTCGACGATGTTGGGGTCGCCGTCGAACGCGGCGTCCCAGACGCTCTCCAGGATCTCCCGCTTGGACACCACCCCGCCGGACGCCCGGGCCAGGCACTCCAGCACCGCGAACTCCCGGGTGGTCAGCCGCACTTCGGTGCCCGACCGGGTGCAGGTGCGGCGGGCCGGGTCGATCGCCAGGTCGCCGAACTCCAGGGTCTGCGGCAGGCGGCGCCCGGTGCGGCGGACCAGGGCGCGCAGCCGGGCGACCAGCACCACGTACGAGAACGGCTTGGAGAGGAAGTCGTCGGCGCCGGTGTCCAGGGCCTCGGCCTCGTCGAGTTCGCCGTCCTTGGCGGTGAGCATCAGGATCGGTGTCTCGTCACCGGCCGCGCGCAGTCGGGCGCAGACCCGGTAGCCGTTCAGTCCGGGCAGCATGATGTCGAGCACGATCACGTCGTAGTCGTGCTCGGTGGCCAGCCACAGCCCCTCCTCGCCGTCGTGGGCGAGGTCGACGGCGAAGCCCTCGGCCCGCAGGCCGCGCTGCAGCGCGGCGGCGAGCCGCCGTTCGTCCTCCACCACCAGTACGCGCATGGCACACAGCGTCGCAGGCGTCCGGTCCGAGCGGCGGGGCGGCTTCAGCCTGGCTTCAGGCGGGCGGCTGCATGCTGGGCGCCCGGCCGGACGGGACCGTCCCGGCCGCGTTCCCACGAGGGGGTCGTACCCGCATGTCCGAACCGCAGTCGCCCGCGCCCGAATCCGAGTCCGAGTCCGTGTCCGAATCGGTGCGCGCCGCCGAACCCGGGCCCGAGCTGACCAAGCCGTCGCTGCCGGAGGCCGAGGCCGCGCCGGCCGCGCCGACCGTTCCGGCCACGCCCCGGCGTTCGCTGCGGCTGCCCCGGCGGCGCGGGGCGCGCTGGGCGCTGGGGGCCGCCGTGGCGGTCGTGCTGGGCGCGGTGGCGGTCGGGGCGGGGGTGGCGCTGGAGCGGCACCACGAACGCTCGGCGCCCGGGTTCGACCGCGCCTACGCGGTGAAGGGCCCGATCCGCGCCCCCGGCCTCCCCGACCTCCCCGGACTGCCCGGACTGCCCGGCTCGAACGGCCGGTTGGTGGTCACCGGCAAGGACGGAGCGGTCAAGGTCCTTCCCGGCGACGGGACGCTGCCGCCCGGGGTCACCGTCCTGGAGGGCCCGGACGGGTCGGTCGGTACGGGCGGCGCGGGCGGGAAGCTCGCCCCCGCCGCGCTGCCCGCCGTCCCCGCCGACCAGGCGCTGGCCAAGGCCGCCGCGGCCGTCCCGAACGGCAAGGTGGCCGCCCTCGCGGTGGTCGGCCGCGAGGGCGGCGGCAGTTCCTGGTCGGTGGAGGTGCTCGGCGCGGACGGCGTCCGCCACCTGGTGACGGTGGACGGCACCGACGGGTCGGTCACCGGCAACACCGTCGCCGCCGGGCGCTGAGGTCCGGGCCGGGCCGCCGGGGCGGGGGTCAGTGGTAGGCGTGGACCACCGCGTGGCCCCGGCCCCGGCCGATCAGCCAGCGGTTGACCGGGACGGTGACCAGGAAGGCCAGCACCAGGGAGCCGGCCAGCGACACCCAGAACAGGAGCTGGCCGAGGCCCGCGTCCATCGCCCCGGGGACGGCCACCATGACGCCGTTGTCGATCAGCTCCATGACGACGATCGACACGGTGTCGGCGGCCAGGGCGACCTTCAGCGCGTCCCGGAAGGGCAGGCCGGCCTTCAGCACGCCGCGCATGGTCAGCGCGTAGCCGAACACGAAGGCGAGCGCGATCGACAGCGCCACCGTCGCGCCGTTGTGCAGGCCGAAGCCCACGCCGATCACCTGGCCGAGCACCTCGCCGACGGCGCAGCCGGTGAGGCAGTGCAGCGTCGCCTGCGCGGCGGTGCGCCAGCTGCTGTCGTGAGCGGGCTGCTCGTGGCCGGTGTGACCCGGGTGGCCTGCGTGGCCGGTGTGGCCTGCGTGGTGCTCGTGGCCGGTGTGGTGCTCGTGCTGTGCGTGGTGGTGCTCGTGCTGCGGGTGCGCGTGGTGCTCCATGACGGCCCTCCTCGTCCGGTCCGGCGGGTTGCCCCGACGACAGGAACGCTATACCCCCATGGGGTATTCCGAACCTGTTTTCCGGATCTTCGCGAGGAGGGCCGTCGGGCCGCCGGGCGTCAGCCCCGGTCCGCCTTGCCGAGCACCGTCACGTCGAGGCGGTCGGCCGCGTAGTCCGCCCGGATCACCTTCTTGTCGAACTTGCCGACCGAGGTCTTCGGCACCGACTCGATCAGCGACCAGCGCTCCGGCAACTGCCAGGAGGCGACCCGCTCGGCCAGGAAGGCCCGCAGCTCGGGGAGGCCGGCCGCGGCACCCGGGCGCAGCACCACGGTGGCCAGCGGGCGCTCGCCCCACTTCTCGTCCGGGACGGCCACCACGGCGGCCTCGGCGACCTCGGGGTGGGCCATCAGGTGGTTCTCCAGCGCCACCGAGCTGATCCACTCGCCGCCGGACTTGATCACGTCCTTGGCGCGGTCGGTGAGCGTCAGGTAGCCGTCGGCGGTGATGGTGCCGACGTCGCCGGTGCGCAGCCAGCCGTCCGGGCTGAACTTGTCCTCGGGCGCCTCGGCCTCGTTGCCCGCGCCGCCGAAGTACGCCCCGGCGATCCACGGCCCGCGCACCTCCAGCTCGCCCTCGGCGACGCCGTCGTGCGGCACCGCCTCGCCGCCGGGGCCGATCAGCCGGGCCTGCACGGAGGCCGGGAAGACGCCCTGGGTGACCCGGTACGCCCACTCCTCCTCGCCGGTGACGCCGGCCGGCGGGTGGGCGACGGTGCCCAGCGGAGAGGTCTCGGTCATGCCCCAGGCGTGGATCACCCGGATGCCGTGCCGCTCCTCGAAGGCCCTCATCAGCGCGGGCGGACAGGCCGAGCCGCCGATGACGACGGTCTCCAGGGCGGAGGTGTCGTAGTCGCCGGCGTCCAGCTCGTCCAGCAGGCCGGTCCAGATGGTCGGGACGGCGGCGCCGAAGGTCGGCTTGATCCGGTCGATCATCTCGGCGAGCGGCTTGGGCTGCAGGAAGCGGTCCGGCATCAGCAGGCTCGCGCCGGTCATGAACGCCGCGTGCGGGATGCCCCAGGCGTTGACGTGGAACATCGGGACGACCGGCAGCACGGTGTCCCGGGCGGTCAGGCCGAAGCTGGAGGCGGCGATGATCTGCATCGAGTGCAGGTAGATCGAGCGGTGGCTGTAGACCACGCCCTTGGGGTCGCCGGTGGTGCCGGAGGTGTAGCAGAGCGCGGCGGCCTGCTTCTCGTCGATGTCGGTCTGCCACGGGTAGTCGGTCGGGCGGCCCGCCAGCAGCTCCTCGTAGTCGTGCACCGTCCCGCCGAACCCGGCCAGCAGCGCCGGGTCGTACGCCCCCGCCACCACGACGTGCTCGACGGTGCCGGCCAGCTGCGGCAGCACGGCGGCCAGCAGCGGCAGCACCGAGCCGTTGACGATCACCACCCGGTCCGCGGCGTGCTTGACGATGTAGACCAGCTGGTGGGCGGGCAGCCGCAGGTTCAGGGTGTGCAGCACGGCGCCCATCGACGGTATCGCCAGGTACGCCTCCTGGTGCTCGGTGTTGTTCCACATCAGGGTGCCGACCGCCTCCCCCCGGGAGACTCCGAACTCCTCGCGCAGCGCATGGGCCAGCTGCGCGGCGCGGGCCCCGATCTCGGCGAAGGTCCGCACCTCGGGGCCGCGCTCGGTCCAGGTGGTGACGGTCGAACGGCCGTGGACGGTGGACCCGTGCTGCAGAATTCGGGCGACGGTGAGCGGAACGTCCTGCATCGTGCTGTACACGGGTCCTCCTTGACCGGCGGCACGTCGCTACTCGCAGGTAGCAACCGACTCCTACGATTGTTTCCCCGGTCCTCCCCTGCTGTCAGCAGTCGCAACCGAGATGAGACCGACCCCTCCCGCGCAGGTCACGAGACGTGTACGTCCGAGCCCGGGGCGTGGCGGCGCCGGGCGGACGGCCGGGGGAGCGGGCCGGGCCCGCCGCGTCCGGACGGGGGCGGGCCACCCGCTCAGCGGGCGACCGGGCCGTCCACCTGGTTGCGGTCGACGGTCAGCGCGGCGCCCCCGTACGTCTCCTGGGCGTTGCCGTGGTACTGGTGGATCCGGGCGTGGTCGGCCCACAGGTCGTCGCCGAGCCGGCCCGCGCCGTCGGTGGTGGTGGCCCGGTCGTCCCAGCGGGCGTACCAGACCGCGTCCGGCAGCGGCGCGCTGCCGGCCCGGGCGGCGGCGGCCAGGTCGGCGATGCCCGCGTCGGTGGAGGAGTAGAAGCCGGAGCGGAAACCCGCCCGGTGCAGCGCCTGCGTCCAGCCGACGGTGAAGTCCATGACCGCCTGGCTGCACGCCGAGTCGCCGCGCGGGTACGCCTCGATGTCCAGGTAGACCGGGGTGCCGGTGCGCAGCCCCAGGTTCCGCACCGCGCGCACCGCCTCGGCGGCCTCCTCCTCGCCCTGCTGCACCGCCTTCGCCGGGTCGATCCGCTGGGCCTTGCCGCTCGCCGTCATGCACGGGGCCTGCCGCCCGACGTGGGTCGGGATCAGCCGCCACCCCGTCTCCCGGACCTCCCGCACCCAGTCGGCCGTCAGCCGGGGCTGCGCGCAGGCCCGCTGCCGCCCGCTGGTGTAGATCCCGACCGCACCGTACGGAGAGGTGCCCCACCAGGCCCGCATGGTCTCCAGCGGAGGCGCCGTGCAGGCGTCGAACCCGGCGCCGGTGAACACCTCGACGGGCAGCGGGCTCCGGCGCGAGCGCAGCGGGTCGGACAGCACCGTGCGGCTCAGCCGGACGGGCGGCGGCTCGGCGGCCGTGGCGGCGACCCCGGCGGCCATCCCGGCGGCCGTCAGCGGGGCGGCCTGGTGCGCCACGGTGGACATCCGCTGGGCGGCGGGCCCGGGGGCGGCCCGGGCCGGGCCCGCCTGGGCGGGGGCGGCCGCCCGGCTCCCGGCGCGGGCGGGGGCGGCCGACGGACCGGCCGCCAGCATTCCGACGGCGTCCTGGTCGGTGGCGAGCAGCAGGACGAGTGACGCGGCCGTCAGAGCCGCCGGGCCGAGGTAGCGCACCCTCCAGAACTACTGACGGCCCGCCACGCCTCCGCGCAGGACACGCCGCCGGTGCCGCCGCCTCACCCGGGTGGCCCTGCGACGCAGCTCACCGGTAACCGGCTTTGACCATAACCACTCCTTACGCCAGACTCGATCACATGCCAGGAACGTCCCTCACCGTTGAAAGCAGCAGCGAACTCCCGAGCATCGCCTCCATATCGAAGGCGGATGCCGATACCTCCCGGGCCCAGACCCGGACGGTCGGCAAGCTCCGACGCGGCATGCCGCGCGGCACGGGGGGCGGCCTGCGCTCGCGGCTGGGGAGCGTGCCCGCGCCGGTGCTGTGCCTGGTGTCGATGCTGGCGGTGCAGCTCGGCGTGGCCGCGTCCAAGCCGCTGTTCGGGGTGCTGGGAGTGGCGGGCGCGACCTTCCTGCGGATCTCCTTCGCGGCCGTCGTGCTGCTCGCCGTCACCCGGCCCCGGCTGCGCGGCCGCAGCCCGCGCGACCTGGCGATGGCCGGACTGCTGGGCCTCGCCTCCGCCGGGATGACGCTGCTGTTCGCGGGGGCCGTCGACCGGCTGCCGATGGGCACCGCCGCCACCATCGAGTTCCTCGGCCCGCTGGCCGTCGCCCTGGTCTTCGCCCGCCGCGCCGGGCACGTGCTGTGGGCGCTGCTGGCCGCCGCCGGGGTCCTCCTGCTCACCCTGCTGGGCGGTGACGGCGGTTCCGGCGGCCTCGACCCGACCGGCCTGGCCTACGCGTTCGGCGCGGCGGCCTGCTACGCCGGCTACATCCTGTTCACCGACAAGGTCGGCGCGGCCTTCAAGGGCTTCGAGGGCCTGGCCGTCTCGTTCACCATCGGCACGGTCGCCCTCGCCCCGTTCGGCGCCGCCGAGGCGCTGCACGGCCTGTCCGGCTCCGCCTCCCCCGTCCTGCTGCTGCTCGCCGTCGCGGGCGTCGCCCTGCTCTTCCCGGTGCTGCCGTACGCGCTGGAGATGACCGCGCTGCGCCGGATGTCGCAGCGGGTGTTCAGCGTGGTCGTCAGCCTGGACCCGGCGGTCAGCGCGCTGGTCGGGCTGCTGGTGCTCGGCCAGGTCCTCGGCCTGCCGCAGGTGCTGGGCATCTGCTGCGTGGTCGCCGCGAGCGTCGGCGCGACGCTCACGGCGCGCCGCTGAACCGCGGCGCCGGGCCGCTCCGTTCCCTCCCCCGCTCCTCGCCCCGCCTCCCGCCCCGCCTCCCGCCCCGCCGGGGAAACGCCTCGGGGGCGCGGCCTCCCGCCGTGGCGGTGCCGCGCCCCCGAGGCGTTCTGATCGTCGTGCGTCTGCGCGCCCCGAGGCGGTTGACCCTTTCCACTCCCGGGTGCCCGGCGGTCCGTGCTCCGTCCGGTCCGGCGCCCCCGCCGGTCCGTCCGCACCTCCCGCCGGAAGGTCAGTACGAGTAGACCGGCGCGAAGACGAAGTCGAAGTTCTTGTCGGACTGGTCGGCGTGGACGACGCCCGAGTCGCCCTTCACCCCGAGCGTGTTGTTCTGGTTCGACGCACCGGCACCGGTCGCCGTCTGCTGGGTGGAGTTGTAGTTGCCGTCCACCGACCCGAAGATGTTGCCGCTGCCGAAGTCCGAGACCACGCCGCTGTTCGAGCCGTGGTCGGCAGCCGCACCGCTGTCGGCCGCCGAGACACCCGCCCCGGCCAGCAGCAGACCTGCTGCGAGCGGGACGGACGCGACCAGCGCGGCCAGGCGTGTGGTGCGGAAGCGCGCCATGGGATTCCTCCGTCGATTCTTGCTCGGTATCGCCAAACGAAAAAGTTTTCCGGAGTTCGCGGCCAGACGAGGCTCCGGGGCTGCGACGCCGAGGAACAGACTTCCGCAACAAATCGACAAAGCACCAGCACCACCGAACCTTTTCCCCCATTAGCGTGACGCGGCGACGACGGCGCATAATCCCGAGCCGATCGGTTCGTCGGCAGACACACCGCCCACGAGCTGCCACTTCGCCCGGACGGCGGCAGCCGACACCCCGTCCGGGCGGGCGCACGACAGCCGCTTCCCGGCGAGTCGCGCAAGCCTCGGGGCGCACGGATCGTCTGCTCACGCCCCGTTCGAGGCGGGTGACCGCGCGAAGTCGACATTTCGACCGACGGGCCGGATCCTCATACCATCCGGATGCCGGATCATTCCGGCCGGGCGGATTCCCGCGGGTTATCCGACCGCATCCTTGTGATGGTCGGGAAAGTAGCCGGGGGTGTTCGAAGGTTCAGCACCGGAACACCGGTGTCAGATCATCTTTCCCGGGTTGAGGATGCCCAGCGGATCGAACGCCGCCTTGATCTGCCGCTGCAGCTCCAGCCCGACCGGGCCCAGCTCCCGGGCCAGCCACTCGCGCTTCAGCAGGCCGATGCCGTGCTCCCCGGTCACCGTTCCGCCCAGTTCCAGGCCGAGCGCCATGATCTCGTCGAAGGAGCTGCGGGCCCGGGCCGTCTGCTCCTCGTCCTTGGCGTCGAAGATCACCACCGGGTGGGTGTTGCCGTCGCCCGCGTGCGAGACCACGCCGATGGTCAGGCGGTGGCGGTCGGCGATCTCCGCGACGCCGCCCAGCATCGCGGCCAGCGCGCTGCGCGGCACCGCCACGTCGTCGATCATCGTGGTGCCCAGCCGTTCCAGGGCGGGCAGCGACAAGCGGCGGGCCTGCAGCAGCAGTTCGGACTCCGCCCGGTCCTCGGCCGGGACCACGGCGGTGGCTCCGGCGGCGGCGCACAGTTCGCCGACCGCGGCCAGCCGCTCCCGCTGGTCCGGGCCGTCGAAGGCGACCAGCAGCAGCGCCCGGGTCGACTCCGGCAGGCCCATGCGGGCCATCTCGTTCACCGCCCGGACGGTGGTGGCGTCCATCAGCTCCATCAGCGAGGGCGTGTGCCCGGCCGCCATCACCTCGCACACCGCCTGCCCGGCGGCGTCCACCGAGTCGAACTCCGCGGCCAGCACCAGTTGCGGTGCGGGCGCGGGCCGCAGTGCCAGCACCGCCTCGACGACCACGCCCAGCGTGCCCTCCGAGCCGACCAGCAGCCGGGTCAGGTCGTACCCGGCCACGCCCTTCGCGGTGCGCCGGCCCGTCCGCAGCAGGCGTCCGTCGGCCAGCACCACGTCCAGGCCGAGCACGTACTCGGCGGTGACTCCGTACTTCACGCAGCACAGGCCGCCGGCGCCGGTGCCGATGTTGCCGCCGATGGTGCAGGACTCCCAGCTCGACGGGTCCGGCGGGTAGGCCAGGCCCAGGGCCTCGGCGGCGCGGGACAGCTCGGCGTTGACCACGCCCGGCTGCACCACGGCGATCCGGTCCACCGGGTCGAGGCACAGGATCCGGTTCATCCTGGTCAGCGAGAGCAGCACGCAGCCGTCCACCGCGTTCGCCCCGCCCGACAGGCCCGTCCGGGCGCCCTGCGGCACCACCGGCACCCGCAGTTCGGTCGCCGTCCGCAGCACGAACCGGACCTGCTCGACCGTCTCCGGGAACACCAGCACCGCCGGATCACCCGCCGCGCAGAACCCGGCCATGTCCCGCGCGTACGCGGCCGTCACGTCCGGATCGACCGCGACCGCCCCGTCCGGCAGCCCCGCGCGCAGCCGTTCGACCAACCCACTCACGGCAACCTCCACTCGACTCGTCCGCACTCTTCCCCCTCGGCCCCTCCCAGACAACCACCCGTCGGCCCCTCCCGCGGTGTCGGTCCGCTCCGGCACCCTGGTCCCATGCGCGCACCCCGGATCCAGTGCCCCGACTGCGACCGCCCGGTCGCCCTCATGCCCACCCGCCGCACCGGCTACGGCGTCATCCACGACCACAAGCGCGACCGCCGCTCCCTCAGCCTCTGCACCGGCAGCATGCGCCAACTCCCCCTCACCGAAGCCACCCTGTGGCAGGACGCCCTCCCCGGCCTCCCCGCCCCGGACGTCCCGCCCACCCTGTTCTGAGTCGAGCACTCCCGGTGTTCACCGCCCGCCGTCCCGGGTAGCGTCCCGTCCCGAAGGCCGGCATCCAGGGGGGACGCTCATGGCACGCACCAGCACCACCCGGTACCAGTACCTGGAGTCGCTCGACTCCTCCCGCACCCTGCGGCCCCGGCCCGGGCAGCCGGCCGGGGAGTACGCCGAGGAGGCGCACCTGCAGGTGTTCACCGAGGTGCTGATGACGCTGGCGCTCGGCCGGACCGTCGTCGTCCCGCAGTCGTACGCCTTCGACTCGTACGCGTTCCTGCGCGTCGCCACCGACGTCCTGCGGGCCAGGACCGACGCCGCCGCCTCCGATCACCCGTTCCGGGTCCACCTGCACGGCGCCCGGTCCTACCGGGAGGCCGTCGACCGGATCCTGGCCCGGGCCCGGACCGCCGACCCCGCGCAGCCGTTCCTCAGCCACCTGCTGCCCGAACTCAACGACCCCGCCGCGCACGACCTCGATCCGGGCGAACTGCACGAACAAGCCGCCGACTTCGAGCGGCTGCGCCGGGCCCCGTGGCTCGACGACGAACGGGCCGCCGGGCTGCGGCTGATCGCCGACGAGTTCGACTGGCCGCCCGTCGACGCCAAGCCCCCCGCCCACGCGTACCGACTGGGCGAGCTGGTGGTCGGCGCGGCCGACCCGTCCTCGCCGATGGGCCGCTCCGCCGCGCAGCTGCCCGAGCACCACCGGGACGTCCACGCCGCCCTGGCCGCCACGATCCGCCGTCTCGGCACCGACCGCCCGGAGCACTTCGACAACCGCAGCCGGCTGCGCCTGCCCCTCCCCTGGCCCGGTGACCCCGACGGGCGCACCCCCGCGCAGATCATCGACGACCCCGAGACGCTCGCCCTGCTCGTCGAGTTCGTCGACACCCTCTACAACGTCATCGTGGTCGACTCCGTCGGCGTCGCCGACGCCACCCTCTCCACCAGCCTCGCCCTCGACGAGCACCGGCTGGCCGGCCGCGCCGTCGCCCAGGAACTCGCCCTCGCCCAGTACCGCTCCCGGGCCCGTCCCACCGCCTGGCTGCCCCCGGCCCCCGCCGCGGACGGGACGCCCCCGCTGTTCAGGATCGAGGTCGACGCCGCCGCCGCGCTCACCGACGAACAGGCCCGCACCCGGCTGGCCGCCCTGCGCGCGAACGCCACCGACGCGGTCGCCGCCCTGCTGCGGGCCCGGGCCGAACCCCGCGACAGGTCCCCGTTCTGGCGGGGCGTCGAGGCGCTGCGCACCGCCGAGGACCAGCGGGCCGCCCGCGCGGCACTCGACGCCCACCTGGTCCGCGTCGCCGGCATCATCGGCAGCCGGGCCGAGGTCTCCACGCGCGGCGGTTCCCTGGTCGAGATGGTGCTCACCGCCGCGGGCGCCATCGGCCCCACCCTGGCCACCGAGGCGTGGCACCTGCCCGGCCTGCTCAGCTACTCGGCGACCGCCGCGGGCGCGGTCGGCAGCCTGCTCTACGGCAGGACCAAGCAGTCCGTCTCCGGACGCCGGCGCACCCGGCGGACGGCGTGCGCCCTGGGACGCGTGGTCGACGTGAGAGGCTGACCGCCATGACGGACAGCGGTGGCGGCAGCGGCGACGCGGACGCCGAGGAGCGGGACGCCATCCGGCGCACCCGCGAGGTGCTCGCCTACCGCAACCGCTTCGTCGACGTCTACGACGACGAAGTCGCCTTCCCGGACGGCGCCGACGGGCGCCACCTGCGGATCCACCACCGCGGCAAGGGCCTCGGCGTGGTGGTCCTCCCCGTCCGCGACGGGACCGTCGGGCTGGTGCGCACCTACCGCTACCCCGTCGGCCGCCTCCAGTGGGGCCTGCCCCGCGGCTTCTCGCACGGCGCGGACCCGCTGGTCACCGCCCGCGCCGAGCTCCACGAGGAACTCGGCGTCCCGGAAGCCGAGTTCGCCCTCCTCGGCACCATGACCCCCGACTCCGGCCTGCTCGCCGATCCCGTCGCCGTCGTCCACGCCACCGTCACCGGCGCCCCCGGCGCCCCCCTCACCCCCGAGGAGGTCACCGAGTCCCGCTGGCTGCCCCTCCCCGACCTCCCCCGCTGGATCACCACCGGCCGCCTCGACGACGCCATGACCCTCGCCGCCCTCACCCTCGCCCGGGTCCACGGCCTCCTCCCGCACTGACCCCGCCACCCGGCCCCGGGAAAGGCGACGGCCCCCGACCGTGCCGCTGCTGGTCGGGGGCCGTTCTCCGGCGGAGGGTGTGGGATTTGAACCCACGGTGGCGCGAAGCCACGACAGTTTTCAAGACTGGTCCCTTAGGCCGCTCGGGCAACCCTCCTAGGCGGAGGCCAGCCTAACGGGTCGGAGCGGCCCAGGTGCACTCCGTTTCGGGGCGGGGTCAGTTGTCGCCCTTGCGTTCGCCGAGGGTGACGGTGGTCTTGGCGGCCTTGCCGTCGCGCTTGTACTCGACCTCGACCTTCTCGCCGGGCTTGTGCGTCCAGATCTCGCTGACCAGGGTGGGGCCGCTGTCGATGGTGATGCCGCCGAGCTTGGTGATGACGTCGCCGGCCTTGAGGCCGGCCTGGTCGGCGGGGCCGCCGGGGGTGACGGCGGGGGTCCCCTGCACGGCGGTGGTGGAGATCTGGGCGCCGTCGCCGTTGTAGTTGTCGTTGCGCAGGACGCCGAGGATCGCGTAGACGGGGGTGCCGTCCTTGATCAGGGTCTGGGCGACCCACTTGGCCTGGTTGATCGGGATGGCGAAGCCGAGGCCGATGGAGCCGGCCCGGCCGGTGCCGCTGTTGTTGGACTGGATCGCGGAGTTGATGCCGATCACCGAGCCGGCCGCGTCGAGCAGCGGGCCGCCGGAGTTGCCCGGGTTGATCGAGGCGTCGGTCTGCAGGGCGTTCATGTAGGAGGCCTGCGCGCCGGTCTCGTCGCCGGAGGCCACCGGGCGGTCCTTGGCGGAGATGATGCCGGTGGTGACGGTGCCCTCCAGGCCGTAGGGGGCGCCGATGGCGATGGTGGCGTCGCCGATGGCGACCTTGTCGGAGTCGCCGAGCGGCAGCGGGACGAGCTTGTCGGTGGGCGGGTTGTCCAGGCGGACGACCGCGACGTCGTAGCCCTGGGCGCGGCCGACGACCGAGGCGCCGTACGAGGAGCCGTCGGAGAACTTGACGGTGAGCTTGCCGCCGTTGGCGGCGGGGGCGACCACGTGGTTGTTGGTGAGGATGTGGCCCTCGGTGTCGAAGACGAACCCGGTGCCGGTGCCGGACTCGCTGGAGCCCTCGGCCTTGATGGTGACGGTGGACGGCAGCGCCTTCGCGGCGATCCCGGCGACGGACTCGGGGGCCCGGTCGAGGTTCTTGTGGGTGTCGCCGACGCTGACGGTGGTGCTGCTGTGGCTGGCACCGCTGCCGCCGTTCCCGCCGTCGTCGGTGACCGAGGCGCCGATCGCGCCGCCGGCCAGGCCCGCCACCAGGGCGACGGCCGCGACCAGGGCGATCAGCGAGCCGCGCTTGCGCTTGCCGGGGCCGCCGGAGCCGGGCTGCGGCGCGCCCCACGGCGTGCCGGGCCCGCCGTCGCCGGCGCCGCCCGCCGGGTCGGAGCCGGACGGGTGGCCCCAGCCGCCGACCGGCTGGCCGGCGCCGAACGGGTGGTGCGGCTGCTGGGGGACGGACGGGTCGCCCGGGCCGTACGGGCCGCCGGGGACGGGTCGGCCGTCCTGCAGCACGGGCGCGGCCACGGCGGGCGCGGCGGGCGCGGACAGCGCCGGGGCGGGCGCGGTGGCGGCCTCGTACGGGCTGACGGGCTCGGCGGCCCGGCCGTACGGGCTCCGGAACGGCGGCGGCGCGTCCACCGGAGCGACGGGCGCGTCCGGGACCTTGCCGAGCTGGATGGTCTGCTCGGCCGCGGGCACCGCCGGGGCCGGGGGCAGCACCGGCGGCGGCGCGTCCAGGTAGGCGGGCGCGGCGGGGGTACCGGAGCCGGCGGCCACCGCCTCGGTGCCGGTGGGCTCGGTGGCCTTCTCCGGCGGGGTGGTACCACTCGCGTGCTCGGTGCTCACGGACGACCTCCATCGCTGAACAGAACCTTCGGCCGCGAACCGCGGCGCCGGGGTCACGGTTCACAACCTCGGGGCACAGTTTTTCCTATGCCGGATTCGGACACCGTAAGCGGGCCCCTGAAGAAATCATGAGAAGCCTTAGCCCGATCTGACATGCACAGCGACATGCCCGTGACCTGGCTCCGTGACGTGCGGGGCGGTGCGCGACGGCGTGCCGGGCGGCTGCCCGCGATGCGGACGGACCGCCCCCGGTCTTGGCGTTCCCCCGCCCGGAGGCTAGCCTTTCGCTCCTGTAAACCGAAGAACGTCGCGGGAGCTTGGACCAGCCAGGCTGAGAGTGCGCCGGTTCGACCGTAGGGCATGGCGGTGACGCCACCACGGCCGAGGGGGTGCTGACCGCCGGAACCTGTCCGGGTAATGCCGGCGTAGGGAGTATCGGCCATGACGGCTGTTCCGTCTGCCCAGCTTTCCGAGCGCGCCCCCGAGGCGCGCGCCGAGGCCCCGCTGACCCTCGACACCGCCCCGCCGCGCACCCTGGACTTCCGGGCGCTGTTCGCGCTGTGGGCGAACCTCGGGGTGAGCCTGATCGGCTTCACCAGCGCCGCGACGGTGCTCGGCGCGTCCGGCCACGAGCTGGGCTTCGCCGCCGCCGTGACGGCGATCGTCGCCGGCACCGTGATCGGCACCGCGATGCTGGCGGTGGCGGCCCTGGTGGGCGCCCGCACCGGCGCGCCGGCGATGGCGGTGCTGCGCGGCCTGTTCGGCACCCGGTTGTCGTACGTGCCGACGGTGCTGAACATCGTGCAGTGCGTCGGCTGGGGCGTGTACGAGCTGACGGTGGTGGCCTGGGGCGCGCAGACGGTGTCCGGCACCGAGGGCTGGCGCTGGCTGTTCGTGCTGCTGGCGGGCGTGCTCACCACGGTGCTGACGATCTGGCCGCTGGGCGCGATCGCGGTGCTGCGCAAGTACGTGGCGGTCGCGGTGGGCGCGGCGATGGTGTACTTCACGGTGCAGTTCGCCCGGCAGGGCCTCCCGGACCCGGGCGCGGGCAACTGGGACGGCTTCCTGCCCGCGACGGACGCGGTGATCGCGGTGTCGGTGTCGTTCGTGCCGCTGGCCGCCGACTACACCCGGCACGCGCGCAGTTCGTCGAAGGCGTTCTGGGCGACGTTCTCCGGCTACTCGGCGGCCCAGGTGTGGTGCTACGTGCTGGGCGTGGTGGCGCTGCTGCAGTCGGGCGGGGACGAGAGCCGGATCTTCGAGTCGTTCACCGGCGTGGCGGCGGGCTGGGCGTTCCTGCTGGTGCTGGTGCTGCGGGAGACCGACCAGTCGTTCGCGAACGTCTACTCGACGGCGATGTCGGTCCACAACCTGTGGCCGCGGGTGGACCGCCGGGTGCTGACCGGCGGGATCGGCGTGCTGGTGACGGTGCTGGCGCTGCAGATCAAGGAGTTCACCGACTCGTACTACGGGTTCCTGGGCCTGATCGGCTCGGTGTTCGTGCCGCTGTTCGCGGTGCTGGCGGCGGACTACTTCCTGGGGGCGGGACGGCGCGGCTGGAACCTGGAGCAGGACGCCCCGGCGCGCCGGTTGATGCTGCTGCCGTGGGCGGTGGGCTTCGCGGTGTACCAGTTGCTCGCCCCGTCCGCCATCGGCACCTGGTGGACCGGGTTCTGGGAGGACGTCCAGCGGGCGGTGCACTTCACCCCGCGGGCGTGGTCCTCGG
Source organism: Kitasatospora phosalacinea (assembly GCF_000716545.1). Lineage (GTDB taxonomy): Bacteria > Actinomycetota > Actinomycetes > Streptomycetales > Streptomycetaceae > Kitasatospora > Kitasatospora phosalacinea. Next base: position 201,655 of record NZ_JNWZ01000015.1, on the reverse strand, counting down.
CCTCGCTGTTCTCGTTCCTGGTGGCGGCGCTGGTCACGCTCGCGGTGGGCCGGCTGGAGCGCCCGCGGGCGGCCGGGCGCCCCTGAGCGGAGGGGGGCTGTTCACCCGCCCGCCGCCGTGCCGGGGGGACGGCGGTCACCGGGCGCCGCGTACGGTGGTCGGCGTGGACACCCAGCACAGCGCGGCCGGTTCGCCCGCCGCCCGGACGGACCGCGTCGACCGCTCGGCGGTCAAGGTGATCGCCCACCGGGGCTCCTCGGCGGCGCTGCCGGAGCACACCGAGGAGGCGTACCGGCGGGCGCTGGAGGAGGGCGCGGACGGACTGGAGTGCGACGTCCGGCTCACCGCGGACGGGCGGCTGGTGTGCGTGCACGACCGCACGGTGGAACGGACCTCCGACGGGCGGGGCGCGGTGTCGGCGATGACGCTGGCTCAGCTCTCCGCGCTGGACTTCGGTTCGTGGAAGCACCCCGGGGAGCCGCGGCGCGGTTCGGTGCTCACCCTGGAGCGGCTGCTGGAACTGGTCGCGGACGCCGGGCGGCGGGTGGAACTGGCGGTCGAGACCAAGCACCCGGTGCGGTACGCGGGCCGGGTGGAGTCCGAACTGCTGCGGGTGCTGGGCCGGTTCGGGCTGCTGCCGGCCGCGCCGGAGGAGTCGGCGGTGCGGGTGATGAGCTTCTCCGAGCTGGCCCTGCACCGCGTCCGGCGGGCCGCCCCGGCACTGCCCCGGGTGTACCTGCTGGAGCGCCGGCTGCCGCTGCTGGGCCGGACCGGGTCGCTGCCGGGCGGCGCCTCGATCGCGGGTCCGGGCATCGAGCTGGTGCGGCGGAACCCGAGCCTGGTGACGGCGCTGCGCCGGGCCGGGCACCGGGTGCACGTGTGGACGGTGGACCGGCCGGAGGACGTCGAACTCTGCCTGGAGCTCGGCGTGGAGGCGCTGATCACCAACCGTCCGGCCGAGGTGCTGGCCCGGCTCGGCCGCTGAACCGGCCCGGTCGGCCGGGTGGCACCCGCCGCCCAATCGCGTGACAGAAATACCGAACGGGGTATTTCCGGACGGCGTTTCCCGCTGATCACCGGGATGGAACGTGAGGGGCCCCTCACCTTTTGCCCGCGGTCCGCGCGGATGTCGTTAATGCGGGCATCGGATCGTCGAACGTCCGTTTCCGACGCATTACCTGCGGGCATCCATCCCTCGGCAGAAGCTGAAGGAGGTCCGGGGGTGGCGTTGATGGTGGCGCGAGCTGTGCCAGTTCAGGCCGGGTCGACCTCATCGGCCATGGCGGTTCCGCACGGGCCGGCCAGTGTTTCGACCGCGCGGCGCAGGCTGCGCAGCGATCTCGGCGACCGGTCGATACCGGAAGCGGTGATTGACGACGCGGTGTTGATCCTCTCCGAACTGCTCAGCAATTCCTGTCGGCACGCGAGACCGCTGGAACCGGAAGGCGACGCGGTGGACGAGGCGGCGGAGGGCGGCACGGTGCTGGTGAGTTGGCAGATGCTCGCCGACGGCCTGCTGACGCTGGAGGTGACGGACGGCGGGGCGGTGACCCGGCCGGTCCCGGCCAGCCCCTCGGTGACGGCGCACGGCGGCCGGGGCCTGAGCATCGTGGGCAAGCTCGCCAGGGACTGGGGCGTGCGGCACGCACCCGGTCAGGTGACGGTGTGGGCGCAGCTGTCGGCGTTCGGGCAGGTCGCGAGCGGCGGGCGGCGGCGCAGCGCCTGAGCGGCCCGGGCGGGGCGGCGCGGGCGAAGTAGGCTGCCCGGTGCAACGTCCGACCTCCCCGGGAGAGCCGCACCATGGCCAAGAAGGCCGCCAAGAAGCAGCCCAGCCAGTCCACCGCCGTCGAGGGCGAGGTCCCGGTCGTCGGGGCGCGCGAGGCGTGCCCGTGCGGCTCGGGCCGCCGGTACAAGGCCTGCCACGGCCGTCAGGCGGCGCACGCGGTGCAGGAGTTGGTGCACCGCCCGTTCGAGGGCCTGCCGGGCGAGGCCGACTGGGTGGCCCTGCGCGAGCTGGTCCCGGCCGCGACGGTGCCGCTGGCGCTGGCCCCCGGGGTGGCCGACGAGGCCGTCGGCGACGTCCCGTCGGTGACGCTGGCGACGGTGCTGCCGCTGGCCTGGCCGGCCCTGCGCCGCCCGGACGGGTCGATCCTGCTGGGCCTGCAGACGCAGTCCTCCTCCGGCGACCTGAGCCGCGACCTGGCGGACGCGCTGGAGCTGGCGCTGGCCACCGAGCCGGGCACCCCGGTGCCGGCCCGCCGGACCAACCCGGGCGGCCGCCGCCTGCAGGAGCTGCTGGACACCTCGGCCCCGTTCGAGCCCGAGGTGCACACCGGCTTCGAGTTCTGGCTGGAGGACGCCGAGGCGGCGACCGGCGAGGTGGCGGCCTCGCTGGAGCGGGCCAACGCCTCGGCGATCCCGACCGAGAAGCTGGCCGGGGTGGACTCCGCGTACTGGTGCGGCACCCCGGACAAGAACCACCTGCGCTGGGTCATGACCGTCCCCGAGGAGCAGTTGCTGGACGCGCTGGCCCGGCTGTCGGCGGCCGGTGACAGCTCGCTGGGCGAGGGCACCAAGCTGGTCGGCTCGTTCCGGGCGCACGGCCTGACCGTCCCGGTGTGGGACCTGCCGGTGGAGATGACCGCCGCCGAGGTGGAGAAGCCGGCCGTGGAGTTCGCCGCGAAGCTGGCCGAGGTGCTGGCCGCGCCCGCGCCGCTGACCGCCGAGGAGCGCCGGGCCCGGGCCAACCTGGTGAGCCGTCAGATCACCCTGAACTGACCGCCCGAACCGCCGGCGGAGTGACCTGCGTCACATTTCCCGGCGTTCTCCGGAAGGCCACCGTGAATCCCAAAGGCCTTTCGGCGTGGACAAATTGGCGCGGAGCCGGATCTTTGTTACTGTTTGAAACGTCCGACCGCTGGTGCATCCCCCGTCGCCAGCGGTCGGACTTTTGCGTTCTGGGCCGTTTCCCGCGGTCGGGCTGACCGGGCGTCAACGGGCCGGGCACCGCCGGGCGCCGGGTCAGCGCTGCGGCAGCGCGACCGCGCTGGCCGTGATCAGCCCGCCCAGCAGCGTCCCGACCTCCGGCAGCCAGGGCCGCCCCGGCCCCGGCCGGCGCACCCAGTGCACCGGGCCCGCGCCCGTCCGGGACGGCGGCAGCACCAGGTACCCGCCCGGCCCGTGGTAGCGCAACACGCCCGGCACCCAGGGCCGTTCGGCCAGCAGCCCGCCCAGTTCCGGCAGCGTGTACGGCGCGGTCAGCAGCACGAACCGGCCCGGCGTGCCGAGCACCGGGCCGCACGGGACGCCGATCTCCTCCAGGTGCCGCAGGAGCCACGGCCCGGCCGGGCGCGGCAGGCTCACCGCGCCCAAAGCCCGCCCGGTCGCCGCCAGCACCGGGGCGCCCGGCGCCCGCCGCTCCCACCACCAGCGCACCATCCGCGGATCGGTGGTGGCCGCCTCCAGCGGCGGGTCGTGCGGGTGCCCGCCGGGCATCGCGCAGGACCGGTCGGCGCACGAGCACGGGCCCGGCGCGCCGCGCAGCGCCCGCGCGCCCGGCAGTACCGGCCAGCCGCACCCGGTGGCGGCCTCCAGGGCGGCGGCGAGCGCCAGCGAGTGGCTCCGGCGGCCCGGCCACCACCGGCCGGCGCGCTCGGACAGCTGCTCTCGGCGGGGTGGGCGCATGGCGGCTCGTTCCTTTCCGCGTTCACATCGGGGCGCGCGGCACGGTCGGTGCGATCGTCTGACCGGTCGGACGTCGTGGTCGGCGTGCTCGGGGGGACGGGCGGTGCGTGTGCGTCTCGACTACCCGCCGCTGGAACGAGAATCCCCCATACGCCCGGATGGACGCGGCCGCCCGGCCCCCGGTTCCACCGTACGAGTGAGTGCGCCCCGCCCCGGGTGGTGCCCCGGCGGCCTGCGCATACGATCCCTGGCACGTTCGGCCGCCGCACTCCTGGACATGCCCCGATCGGCCTGTGTACAAGTGGGGGAAACATGCCGAGTAGTGAGTAAAGACATCGTTTCGGTCGGTCTCGGTGGTCTCGCGTGACACGTTCCGGATTGTGGGGAGTTGCGACATGACCGACGTCCACCCGTTGGCGTCCACCGCGCCCGCGGCCACGGCGCTGACGCCCGCCCCGGCTGCGGCCGCTCCGGTGCCGCCGGAGCGGCTGCCCGAACTCCTGCCGGAGCTCGGCGAGGTGCCCTCCGCCGACCTGCAGGACCGTTTGGCCGGATGGCTGTCCGATTTCACCAGCCTGCAGGAGCACCTGGAGCTGCTGGCCAGGGCCGACGGCCTGACCGGCACCCTGGACGCGCTGCTGGACTCCGGCGCCGCGCTGCTCGGCGCCCGCCGCGGCCTGGTGGTGACGCTGCCGCCGGGGCCGGACCGCCAGCCGGCCCGCCCGGTCGGGCTCGGCCTGGACCGGGCGATGCTCGGCGCGCTGGAGACCGTCCCGGTCGAGCACGGACCGTTCGCCGGACTGCTCGGCCGCCCCGGCCCCGAGGGCCGGCTGCTGATCGCCGACCTGGCCGCCGACCCGGCCGTCGGCCCCCGCTTCCGCGAGGTCGCCGAGCAGCTCGGCCTCGGCGCCTGCTACGCGCTGCCGCTGCCCGGCGGCCCTGAGGGCCCGCTCGGCGCCGCCGCCTGGTTCTACGACGAGCCGGGCAGCCCGGACGAGCGCCGCGAGCACCTGGCGCGCCGCTACTGCGAGTTCGCCGCCCCGCTGCTGGCCCGCCAGCTGGAGGCGGACCGGGCGGTGCGCGCCGCCGAGGCGCTGCGCCGCTCGCTGCTGCCCGACCACCTGGCCTCCCGGGCCGGCCTGAAGGTCGCCGTGCGCTGCGTGCCCGCCGCGCTGGAGCGGTCCGCCGGCAGCGACTGGTACGACGCGATCGCGCTGCCCGACGACACCCTGGGCCTGACCGTGGGCAGCGTGCTCGGCGGCGGCCCCAGCGCCGGGCCCGGCTCGGGCGTGGGCGCCGCCGCCGCGATGGGCCGGGTGCGGTCCGCGCTGCGCGCCTACGCGGTGCTGGAGGGCGAGGACCCGGTCTCGGTGCTCGGCGACCTCGAACTGCTGCTGAAGACCACCGAGCCGACCCGCTCCGCCACCGCCGTCTACGCCTGCGTCGACCCGGCCGAGCGCCGGATCGCGCTGGCCGGCGCGGCCAACTGCCCGCCGGTGCTGCTCACCCGCTACGGGGCGAACTTCGTCGAGACCTCGCTGTCCGCGCCGCTGGGCATGCTCAGCTGCTGGGAGGCCCCCGGGGTGGAGCTCACCGCGGAGCGCGGCGACGTGCTGGTGCTGTACACCGAGGGCCTGGCCCGCCGCTTCGCCCCGAACCTGCACGCCGGGCAGAGCGCGCTGCGCCGGGCCGCCGCCGACGCCCCGCGCGACGTCCGGATCGACCCGGACCGGCTCTGCGCCCACCTGCTGGAGCAGGCCGGCGGCGGCGAGCCGGGCGCGGACGACCTGGTGCTGCTGGCCGTCCGCTTCGAGTAGGACCGGTCCCCGGACTCCGGATACCGGTCGCTCTTCCTGCCCTCGAACAGCCCTACGTACCATGGGGGCGACATCCGCCCGCACGCCCCGCGACCCGGGGACGGGCGGGCGGCAGCGCGCGCGAGGAGGCGACGTAGTGACCGAGGACCGCAGCCCGGCGGTGTCCGAGAACCCCGAGGGTTCCGCCGAGGGCGAGAAGGACGAGCAGCCGGTCAAGAGCCGCAAGAACGGCCTGTACGACGGCGTCTCGGACGAGCTCGCCGCGTCCATGCGCACCGGCTGGGCCGACACCGAGCTGCGCGGCCTGCAGCCCGACGTCCAGGCCCCGTACGCGGCCGCGCGCCGAGCGAAGCTCTCCGCCGCGTTCCCCGGCGAGCGCCTGGTGGTGCCCGCGGGCAACCTGCGCACCCGCGCCAACGACACCGAGTACGCCTTCCGGGCCGCCAGCGAGTACGTCCACCTGACCGGCAACCGCACCGAGGACGCCGTCCTGGTCGGCGAGCCGGTCGAGGGCGGCCACGAGTTCGCGCTGTACCTGCTGCCGCGCTCCGACCGGGAGAACGGCGAGTTCTGGCTCAGCGGCCAGGGCGAGCTGTGGGTCGGCCGCCGGCACTCGCTGGCCGAGTCCGAGCAGCTGTACGGCCTGCCGGTGCGCGACGTCCGCAAGGCCGCCGAGGAGCTGGCCGCCACCACCGTCCCGACCCGGATCGTGCGCGGCTACGACGCCGCGCTGGAGGCCGCCCTGGCCGGGCAGCTCGACGCGGAGAAGGACGACGAGCTGACGGTGTTCCTGTCCGGGCTGCGCCGGGTCAAGGACGAGTGGGAGATCGGCGAGCTGCGCGCCGCCTGCGACGCCACCGTCAACGGCTTCACCGACGTGGTGCGCGAGCTGGACCGGGCCGTCGCCACCTCCGAGCGCTGGATCGAGGGCACCTTCTGGCGCCGCGCCCGGGTCGAGGGCAACGACGTCGGCTACGGCACGATCGCCGCGGCCGGCCCGCACGCCACCACCCTGCACTGGGTGCGCAACGACGGCGACGTCCGCCCCGGCGAGCTGCTGCTGCTGGACGCGGGCGTGGAGACCCACACCCTGTACACCGCCGACGTCACCCGCACCCTGCCGGTCAACGGCCGGTTCTCCCCGCTGCAGCGGAAGATCTACGACGCGGTGTACGACGCCCAGGAGGCGGGCATCGCCGCGGTGAGGCCGGGCGCGCTGTTCCGCGACTTCCACGACGCCGCGCAGCGGGTGCTCGCCGGGCACCTGCTGGAGTGGGGCCTGATCGACGCCTCGGTGTACGACCTGGAGAAGGTCCTGGAGCTGGGCCTGCAGCGCCGCTGGACGCTGCACGGCACCGGCCACATGCTCGGCCTGGACGTGCACGACTGCGCGCACGCCCGCCGGGAGGACTACGTGGACGCGGTGCTGGAGCCGGGCGTGGTGCTGACCGTCGAGCCCGGCCTGTACTTCCAGGCCGACGACCTGACCGTCCCCGAGGAGTACCGCGGCATCGGCGTCCGGATCGAGGACGACATCCTGGTCACCGCCGACGGCAACGAGAACCTCTCCGCGGGCCTGCCCCGGCAGGCCGACGAGGTGGAGGCCTGGATGGCCTCGCTGACCTCCTGACCCGGCCCGCCCCGGAGCCCCCGCGCGGCCTGTCCGGCGGGGGCTCCGGCGTGCTCAGTGGCGTCGGCCCCAGCCCGAGGCGGCCGAGCAGACGGTGATGTTCTTCGCATAACGGACACGGGTCGGCGTGGGCATCTGAGCTTCTCCGGACGTGGTGGTGGAAGAGCGGGACGGGGGACGGCCGCACCGGCCCCCGAGTGTCGACGCCCATCCTCCCGGGAGGCCGTCCCCCGGTTCCAAGGGTTTTCCGCCGCGCTCCGTCCCCGTCCGACCAGCCCGCGCCACCGTCCGTGCGCATCCGTCCATCCGGGCGGCGCCCCCGGCGGCGGCGCCGTCCGGGCCGCTACACTCGGCGCGAAACCGCCGACGGCCGCCCCGGGAGCACCACATGGCCGAGCCCGTGCCCATCACCATCGGAAGGCGCCCGGCGCCGGTGCACACCGTCGCGGTGTACGCCTTCGCGGGCATGGCCCCGTTCGAACTCGGGGTGGTGGTCGAGGTGTTCGCCCTCGCCCGGCCCGAGCTCGCCGGGCTGCTCGCCGCCCCCTGGTACGACGTCCGGGTGTGCGCCGAGCGCCCCGGCCACCCGCTGGAGGCGGTCGGCGGGTTCTCCCTGACGCCCCGGCACGGCCTGGAGGAGCTCGCCGCCGCCGACACCGTCGTGGTGGTCGGGGTGCCCGACCCGTACGGCGACGTCCCGCCCGCCGTGGTGGCCGCGCTGCGCACCGCGCACGCCCGCGGCGCCCGGGTGGTGTCGATCTGCTCCGGCGCCTTCGCGCTGGCCGCCGCCGGACTGCTGGACGGCCTGCCCGCCACCACGCACTGGCGGTACGCGGCGGAGCTGCACCGCCGCCACCCTGACGTCCGGGTCGACCCGGACGTGCTGTACGTCGACAACGGGCAGGTGCTGACCAGCGCGGGCAGCGCCGCCGGCATCGACCTGTGCCTGCACCTGGTCCGGCAGGACCACGGCGCCAAGGTCGCCAACACCGTCGCCCGCCGCTTCGTCGTCCCGCCGCACCGGGACGGCGGGCAGGCCCAGTTCATCCAGGCCGCGGTGCGGCCGGTGGAGGAGCCGGAGGACGGGGTGGCCCGCTCGATGCGCTGGGCGCTGGACCACCTCGCCCGGCCGCTGACCGTGCCGCTGCTGGCCCGGGCGGCCGGCATGTCCGACCGCTCGTACCTGCGGCACTTCACCGCCCGCAACGGGGTCAGCCCGATGCGGTGGGTGGCGGTCCAGCGGATCGCGGCCAGCCTGCCGCTGCTGGAGTCGCCGGAGGGCAGCGTGGAGGAGATCGCCGCGGCGGTGGGCTTCGAGTCGGCGGCGACCTTCCGCCACCACTTCGGCCGCACCATGCGCACCTCCCCGACCGCCTACCGGCGCACCTTCGGCCGGGCCGCCTGAGCCGTCGTCAGTCCTGCCCCTCCCGCTCCAGCCGCTCCAGCCGGTCGGCGTTGGCGTGGATCGCGTCCCGCAGCCACTGCGCCAGGCCGGGGGCGAGCTTCTCGTACGTCTCGGTGAACCGCGGGTCGGCGACGTACATGTCGCCGAGGCAGCGGTGCATCGCGGGGCCGCAGTCGTAGAAGTTCAGCCCGATGTGCCGCCGGTGCTGCTCGGCGATCGCCATCGCCTGCTCGCCGTCCGGGGCGGAGCCGGCGGTGAGCGCCGCCACCATGGCGTCGTTGATGCCGTCGGTCTCGGCCTTGATCCGCTCCCAGTCCGCCTTGGTGTAGCGGGCGGTGCGCTGCTGGGACTGCTTCCAGGCGTCGGTGGTGCCCCAGCGCTGCTCGGCCTCGCCCTCCCAGTCCTCCTGGTAGTCCTTGCCGAACACCTCGAACTTCTCCTCCGGGGTCAACTGGATCCCCAAGGTCCTCGCCTCCATCGCTCGTTCGACCGCCGCGGCGAGTTCCTCCAGCTTGCGGATCCGGTCGCCGATCAGCTCGCGCTGCCGGCGCAGGTGCTCGCTCGGGCCGACCGTCCGGTCGTCCAGGATCGCCGCGATCTCCTCCAGCGGGAAGCCGAGTTCGCGGTAGAACAGGATCTGCTGCAGCCGGTCCAGCTCGGCCTCGCTGTAGCGCCGGTAGCCGGCCGGGGTGCGGCCGCTCGGCGACAGCAGGCCGATCCGGTCGTAGTGGTGCAGGGTGCGCACCGTGACCTTGGCGACCGCCGCCAGCCGTCCGACCGTGTAGCCCCCGTCCATCGCGTTCCTCCTTCCCGCCGCTGTTGCGACCAGCCTGGGGCCTGACGCGACGTGAGGGTCAAGCGCGCCGGTCCGGGCGACCCCGGGCCTCAGTCCGCGACGCCGCTCTGGGCGAGCACCTTGCCGATCCGCAGCCGCACCAGCAGCTCGCCCGGGACGCCGTTGCGGGCGGCGTACTCCTCGGCCCGCTCCTCGCCCATGTAGCGGGCGGCGATCCGGCCCGCCCAGTGCCGGACCTCGGCCGGCTCCTCGCTGACCGAGGCCACGCCCTCGACCAGCACGAACGCGAACGGCGGCCGGTCGTCGTCCACGCAGAGCGCGGCCCGGCCGTCGCGGCGCAGGGTGCGGCCCTTGACGGTGTCCCGGCCGGTGTTGAACACCAGGTCGTCGCCGTCCAGCAGGAACCAGATCGGGGCGAGGTGCGGTCGGCCGTCGGCGCGGGTGGTGGCGAGCTTGCCGGTGCGGGTGCCGTGGGAGAGGAAGGCGCGCCACTCGGGCTCGGTCATGGTGGGCATGGCCGCCATCCTCCCGGCTCCTGCCCGGGCCGCCTACTCGGACTCGCCGTAGCGGACCAGGTAGGCGGCGAACCGGTCCAGGTCCTCGTCGCCCCAGGAGGTGAAGCGGTCGGTGAAGGCCCGCCGCCGCTGCTCGTACGCCTCGGCGAGGAGCTGCTCGCCGGCGTCCGTCAGGTGCAGCAGTTGCCCGCGCTGGTCGTCCGGGTCGGCCTTGCGGCCCAGCAGCCCGAGCCGTTCCAGCGCGCCGACCTGCCGGCTGACGGTGGACTTGTCGAGCATGAAGTGCGCCGCCAGGTCGGCACCCCGGCAGGAACCGCGCTCCTTGACCAGGTCGAGCATGCTGTACGTGACCAGCGAGAGCTCGGGGTGCAGCTGGGCTGCCTTGTGGCGGGCCCGGCGGGCGAACGCGGTCAGCTCGCGCTGGATGGTCTCCAGCGCGGCGTCGCGGTCGGGCATGGCGGTGGCTCCTTCGTCGTGCGGTGTTGCGGACCACGGTAGGGGTAGCCGCACTCAGACGCCGACCGCCTCCTCCATCTCCTCCTCGGCGGGCTGCTCGGCGGCCAGCGCCCGGGCCCGCCGGCCCTCGGTGCGGGCGGCCAGCAGGAGCAGCGCGGCGCCGGCCGCGAGCCAGCCGAACAGGGTGGCGACGTGGCCGCCGAGCCCGGCCCGGCCGCCGAAGTAGACGTGGTCGCGGACGCCCTCCAGGAAGCCCGCGCCGTTCCAGAAGGAGTGCAGCGCGCCGAAGAAGCCGTTCTGCAGTTCGGGCTGGAAGATGCCGCCGGAGCTGGTGAAGTTGAGCATCACGAACAGGGCCATCATGGTGAGCGTGGTCCACCGGCCGAGGAAGGTGTGCAGGGCGGTGCCGATCGCGATGATGCCCGCCGCGTACAGCCAGCTCATCGCCCAGATGCCGAGCAGGCCGTGGTCGACCAGGTGGAACACCGGGCCGGCCAGCGCGAGGCCGATCAGGCTGACCACCAGCGCCACGCCGAGGCCGAGCAGTGCCCGCACCCGCGTCGCCAGCGCCGCGCCGGCCGCGCCGAGCACCGCGACCGAGCCGTAGGAGCCGATGCTCAGCGCCACCATCAGGAAGAACAGGCCCTGCCCGGTCCGGTCGCCGGCCGGCAGCGGGGTGAGTTCCTGGACGGCCAGCGGCTTGCCCTGCTGGGCGGCGACCTCGGTGAACACCTTCTCGGCGACGGTCGCCGAGGTGTCCGAGTTGGCGGTGGCCACCATCAGGGTCGGCGCGTCGGCGTCCGGCACGTACGCGGCGACCAGGTCGCGGTCGAGCAGCCGCTGCCGGGCGGTGCCGGCGTCGGTCGCGGTGGTGACGTCCAGCCCGTCGCCGGCCTTGTCCTTGAGCGTCTGCGCGAGCACCTGGGCCTGCGGGCCCTGGCCGACCACGGCGACCGGCAGTTGGTGCGGGGCGGGGGCGTGGAAGGCCGAGAGGTACGCGATCCCCATCCCGAGGCACATCAGCAGGGGTGTGACCAGGTGGGTGAAGACGTGCCGCAGGGCGGGGCGGGACACCGCTGACAGCGAGGACATCACAGCTCCATGGTTGGAAAGTACAACTAATATCTGGTTGCACTCTACAACGGACAGCTGTCCCGCTTCCATTCCCGACCCGCCCCTGTGGCGCGGCTCACCCGCCTACAGCAGGTCGTCGATCTCCCGCAGCAGCCGGCTCTTCGCCCGCGCCCCCACCATCGACCGCACCGGCTCGCCGCCCTTGAACACCATCAGCGTCGGCATCGACAGCACCCCGTACGCGATCCGGGTCTCCGGGTTCGCGTCCACGTCCAGCGCCACCACCGCCAGCCGCCCCGCCTGCTCCTCGGCCAGCTCCGCCAGCACCGGCGCCAGCTGCTTGCACGGCGGGCACCACTCGGCGGTGAACTCCACCAGCACCGGCCCCTCGGCCGCCAGCACCTCGCTCGCGAAGTCCCGGTCCGTCACACTGCGCACGCCGCCCATCGCGGCCTCCTCGCTCTCGTCGTCACTCCTCGGTGCGGAACGGCTCCCCGGCGCGGGGCGGCTCCCCGGCGCGGGCCAGCTCGCAGCGCGGCTCGCCGGAACCGGAACCGGCCAGCGCGTCGCGGGCCGCCTCGGCCTGCGCCAACTGGCCCGCCAGCACCTCCCGGACCTCGCTCAACCGGGCCACCATCGCGTCCAGTTCGGCCAGCTTCGCCCGGTACACCTCCAACGAGGCCGGGCACGAGTCGCCCGCCGGGTGCCCCGCCCGCAGGCACTCCACGAACGGCCGGGTCTCCTCCAGCTCGAACCCGAAGTCCTGCAGCACCCTGATCTGCCGCAGCAGCCGCAGATCCTCCTCGTCGTAGGCCCGGTACCCGTTGCCCCCGCGCCGCGCGGGCAGCAGCCCCCGCGACTCGTAGTAACGGAGCGCCCGGGTGGTGGTGCCCGCCCGCTGTGCCAGTTCGCCGATCCGCATGCCACGACGCTAGACCTTCACCCCGGCGTCAACGCCAGCCCCGACCCGGAGAAACCCCTTGCGGTGATCGTTACGCTCGCCTGGTGACCGAACTGACCACGGCCCTGCTCGCGGCCTACGACGAGCACATGCGCGGTCTCGGCGCCGTCCGCGACGGCGAGACCCGCGACAGCGACGGCCCGCTGCTGCGCAAGTACGGCGGCTTCCGCGGCTTCGTCACCTCCCCCCGCCCCGACCTCGGGCTGCGCGGCGCCGAACTCGACGAACTGATCGTCCGCCAGCGGGAGTTCTTCGCCGCCCGGGGCGAGTCCGTCGAGTGGAAGACCCGCGGCCACGACCTCCCGGCCGACCTCCCGGACCGGCTCACCGCCGCCGGCTTCGTCGGCGAGGAGTCGGAGACCGTCCTGATCGGCCTCGCCGACGAACTCGCCGCCCCCGCTCCCGCCCCCGAGGGCATCACCGTCCGCCGGGTCACCGACCCCGCCGACATGCGGCGGATCGCCGCGATGGAGACCGAGGTCTGGGACGAGGACTGGTCCTGGCTCGCCGACGACCTCGCCTCCCGCGCGGCCGACACCGAGGGCTTCCTCGCCCTGGTCGCCGAGACCGGCGGCCCGCGCCCCGAGGTGGTCTCCGCCGCCTGGCTCACCCGCACCCCCGGCACCGAGTTCGGCGGCCTCTGGGGCGGCTCCACCCTCACCGCCTGGCGCGGCCGCGGCATCTACCGCGCCCTGGTCGCCCAGCGCGCCCGCTGGGCCCTCGACCACGGCATCCGCTACCTCCAGGTCGACGCCTCCCCCGACAGCGCCCCCATCCTCCGCCGCCTGGGCATGCACGCCGTGACCACCACCACCCCGTACGTCTGGACCCCGACCGCCGCCTGACCCGCGCCGGTGGCGGACCGGGCGGACCGGGCGGACCGGGCGGAAAAATCCTCGAAGATTTCCCCCGGCGGCGTGTAGAGATCCGCCCGCCCGGCTCCGACCACTGGACGCAAGCACGACACCGCACGAGCCAGACGAGGAAGTGGTCCACGTGAAGTACCTGCTGATGACCTACGGCAACCAGGAGAAGTGGGACTCGCTGCCGGCCGAGGGGTGGTCGGAGGCGATCGCCCAGCAGGACGCCTTCAACAAGCGCTACCAGGAGAGCGGCGAGCTGATCGGGGCGTACGGCCTCGGCGACGCCGCGGTGAGCCGGCTGGTGCGGCGCCAGGAGGGCCTGCCGGTGGTGAGCGACGGCCCGTACCTGGAGACCAAGGAGTACATGGCCAGCTTCTACCTGCTCGACGTCGACAGCGAGGAGCGGGCGCTGGAGATCGCCGCCGACATGCCGTGGGCCGACCGCGAGCCGGTCGAGCTGTGGCCGATCCTGCACGAGGCCGAGTGAGCCCGACCGCCCGCACCGACCAGGGCCTGCTGCGCGAACTCGCGCCGCAGGTCCTGGCGGCGCTGCTGCGGCGCCACTCCGGGGCGTTCGACGCCTGCGAGGACGCGGTGCAGGAGGCGCTGCTCGCCGCGGCCGAGCAGTGGCCCCGGGACGGACGGCCGGAGAACCCGCGCGGCTGGCTGGTGACGGTGGCCTCGCGCCGGCTGGTCGACCTGGTGCGGGCCGACCGGGCGCGGCGCGAGCGCGAGGAGCGGCTGTTCCTGGCGACGCCGCAGTCCGAGCTGCTGGGCCGCCCGGCCGATGCCGGGCCCGACGCCGACCGGGACGACTCGCTGGCACTGCTGTTCCTGTGCTGCCACCCGGCGCTGACCGCGCCGAGCCGGGTCGCGCTGACGCTGCGCGCGGTGGGCGGCCTGAGCACCGCGCAGATCGCGGCGGCGTTCCTCGTCCCGGAGGCGACCATGGCGCAGCGGATCAGCCGGGCCAAGCAGGCCATCCGCTCCTCGGACCTGCCGTTCGCGCTGCCCGGCCCGGACGAGCGGGACGGGCGGCTGCGCGAGGTGCTGCAGGTGCTGTACCTCGTCTTCAACGAGGGATACACGTCCACCGGGGGCGACGACCTGACCGTCACCCGGCTCTCCGACGAGGCGATCCGGCTGACCAGGCTGCTGCACCGGCTGCTGCCCGACGACGCCGAGGCGATGGGCCTGCTGGCGCTGATGCTGCTCACCGACGCCCGGCGCCCGGCCCGCACCGGCCCGGACGGCGAGCTGGTGCCGCTGCCGGAACAGGACCGCGGCCGCTGGGACGCGGCGGCGATCGCGGAGGGCACCGCCCTGGTCGAACGCGCCCTCCCGGCCGGCCGGGTCGGGCCGTACCAGTTGCAGGCGGCGATCGCGGCCCTGCACGACGAGGCGCCGGACGTCGCGGCGACCGACTGGCCGCAGATCCTGGCGCTGTACGACCTGCTGCTGCGGGTGGCCCCCGGCCCGATGGCCGCGCTGAGCCGGGTGGTGGCCGTGGCCGAAGTCCGCGGCCCCGAGCTCGCCCTGAGGGAACTCGCCGCACTGGAAAGCGAGTTGTCGCGCCACCACCGCTACCACGCGGTCCGCGCCGAGCTGCTGCTGCGCAGCGGCGACTCCCCGGCCGCGACCGAGGCCTTCCGCCGCGCGGCGGCCCTCGCCCCCAGCCTCCCGGAACGCCGCTACCTCACGGACCGGGCCAGGCACCCGCGGTGAGCCACCGGGATGCGGCCGGCCGGCGGCTGACGGCTGACGGCTGACGGCTGACGGCATTCACCCGGCACGGACCGCGGGCCGGAAGGCCGCCACGCGGCGGCGCCCGGCGTTCTCCTGCCCGGGCCCGCGCAGCGGTCGCACCGTCCGGGGTTCCGCCGTGCGGCGGGTGGCTCGGCGGGCCTCCCGTCCCGTCGCCCCGACGGCTGTCGGCCGGGGCTCAGCGGGTGGTGGCGATGGCGACGGCCGCGTCGATCGCGCCGTAGAGCTCGGAGCGCAGGCCGAGGCGGCTGGCCCGGATGTCCACCGCTTCGGCGACGGCGGGTTGGGCGTAGCGGTCGACGGATTCGCGGATGCCGTGGACGAGGGGCGCACCGGCCTGGCCGAGTTCGCCGCCGATGATGATGGCGGCGGGGTTGAGGCAGTTGACCAGGTCGGCGAGGACGCGGCCGATGGTGCGCCCGGCCTCGCCGATGACGCGGGCGGCGGCGGGGACGTCGGCGAGGTGGTCGAGCGGCGGGAGGTCGACGGCTTCGTCGGGGCGGGCGCCGGGGGCGAGGACGTGGACCAGGCGGCGGCGGACCTCGACGATGGAGGCGACCGACTCCAGGCAGCCGCGGTTGCCGCAGCGGCACCAGGTGCCGGTGTCGGGGAGCTGGATGTGGCCGATCTCGCCGGAGATGCCGCTGGCGCCGCGGTAGATCCGCCCGTCGAGCAGGAGTCCGGCGCCGATGCCGGTGGAGGCCTTGACGTAGACGAGGTCGTTGACGGTGCGGCCGGTGCCGTAGGCGCGTTCGCCGCGGGCGCCCATCTCGGCGTCGTTGCCGACGGTGACGGGGCGGTCGAAGACCCGGCCGAGTTCGGCGGCGGGGTCCATGCCGATCCACTGGGAGAGGGTGGAGGGGGCGCGGACCACGTTGGTGCGGGTGTCGAGGGCGCCGGGGATGCCGGCGGCGATGGCGGTGATCTCCTCGAGCCGGTGTCCGGCGGCGCCGAGGGCCCGGTCGGCGAGGATCCGGGCGGCGTCGAGGACTTCGCGCGGGTGGTTGTCGACGTCGAGGTGGGCGGTGGCCTCGCCGAGGACGGTGCCGGCGGTGTCGGCGACGGCGGCGGTGACGTGGGTGTGGCCGAAGTCGAAGGCGAGCACCAGGGCGTGGGCGCGGCGCAGGGTGACGGCGGCGGCGCGGCGGCCCCGTCCGGCGGGACGGGCGAGGTCGGCGGCGGTGGGAGCGGTGGTCTCGCTGACGAGCCCTTCGTCGAGCAGGTCGGTGACGGCGCTGCTGACGGCGGAGCGGGAGAGCCCGGTGAGCCGGCTGATCTCGGCGCGGCTGAGCGTGCCGTGTTCGCCGAGGACGGCGAGCAGCGCGGCCCGGGTGCGCAGGCGTCGGGCCGAGGGGGCCGAGGTGGCGGGGGCTGTCATGCACGGAACGGTAGCGGACTCCCGGCCCATTTTCACCGTTGAACGGATTATTTGACAGTCTGCTCGTCCTCTTGACGGACGAATTGGCCTATACCTATGGTCTAGGGCAGAGCAGTAGCACCTCATACGCCGGTACGTGGGACGCGCCGGGAGAGGAAGGCCGATGAACGCCACCCAGAGCCGCCATCGCTGGTGCGTCGAGATTCCACACGCCAACGAGGTCCGTTCCGGCCGCCACCTGTTCATCGTGGACGCCGCCGAGGAGGAGGACGCCCGCCGCGAGGCGATCGAGCGCGCCGAATCGGCCGAGGCCCGCAGGCACCGCCGCGACGCCGACCTGGACCTGGCCCAGGTCACCGTGGTCCACCTGGGACTGCTCCGCACCCACTGATCCCCCGCCCGGCCCCGGCCGACGGGGGATCCGCCGTTCCGGGGTGCCCGCACCCGCCCGCCCCGTCGACTTCCGGCCCGCCCGCCGACGCGTCGACCACCGCGCCCGCCCGGAACCCCGCCCGCCGCCCGCGGGCAGCCGGCTCCCTCCGCCCGGTCGGTCGGTCGCGCGCGGGTGTGACTTCGTCCGGCCGGGTTTGTATGCTTCGCTCGACTTCTACAGCCATGTAGAAGTTCGGCCGACGGCAACGGGTGAGGGGGCGCCATGTCCGCAGGCAGGGCGAAGGGCGGTGACGGCGGCACGCGGGGCCGGGGCCACCGGACGCGGCGGATCGCCCTGTGGACGACCGCGGGCACGGTCTCGCTGGCCGTCCTGGCCGGCGGCCTGGTCTACTACCGGCTGAACGGCAACCTGAGCACCTTCGGCCAGGACGGCGTCAGCAGGGACCGCCCCGCCGCCGCGAGCGCCGACGCCCAGGGACGCACCCCCGTCAACCTGCTGCTGATCGGCTCCGACTCGCGCGACGGCGCCAACAAGGACCTCGGCGGCGGCGAGGACGGGGGAGCCCGCTCGGACACCGCGATCCTGCTGCACGTCTACGCCGACCACAGGCACGCCGTCGGGGTGTCCATCCCGCGCGACTCGCTGGTCGAGATCCCGCCCTGCATGCTGCCGGACAAGACCTGGACCAAGGGCCGGCCCAGCGCCATGTTCAACAGTGCCTTCTCGGTCGGCGACACCGAGCAGGGCAACCCGGCCTGCACCCAGAACACCGTGGAGAAGCTCACCGGACTGCGGATCGACCACACCGTGGTGGTCAACTTCCAGGGCTTCGCCGACATGACCAAGGCCGTCGGCGGCGTCGACGTCTGCCTGCCCGAGGACGTCTACGAGGGCGACCTCGACCCCAACCTCGGGCACCGCGGCAAGGAGCTGTTCAGGGCCGGGCACCAGACCATCTCCGGCCAGGCCGCGCTCGACTACGTCCGGATCCGGCACGGTCTCGGCGACGGCTCCGACATCGGCCGCACCAAGCGGCAGCAGGCCTTCCTCTCCTCGCTGATCAAGCAGGTCAAGTCGCAGGGCATGGACCCCACCGCGCTGCTGCCGCTGGCCGACGCCGCCACCAAGGCGCTCACCGTGGACCAGGGCCTGGGCTCGGCCGCGAAGCTGATCGACTTCGCCGTGTCGCTCAAGAACGTCGACCTGCACGACATCAAGTTCCTCACCGTGCCCTGGCGCTACCAGGGCGAACGCGTCGCCCTGGTGCACCCCGACGTCGACCAGCTGTGGGCCGCGCTCCGCAGCGACCGCACCCTGGACGGGCAGGACGCCTCCGCCCCGCCCGCCGACGGCCCCTCCGCCGAGCCGGGCCCCACCGCCTCCGGCTCGGCGTCCGCCGCGACGCCGCGGACCGACGGTGCCGGCATCGAGGTCGCCGTCTACAACGGCACCGACACCCCCGGGCTGACCACCCGGGCCGCCGAGGCGCTGGAGGGCTCCGGCTTCACCGCCACCGGCCGGGCCAACGCCGCCTCCCGCACCCACCGCGGCACCCTGGTCGAGTACGGGCCCGGCGAGAAGGCCCAGGCCGAGAAGGTCGCCGCGCTGTTCCCCGGCGCCGTCCTGCAGCCCGGCCGCCGGGCCGGGGTCGCGCTCACCCTGGGCGCCGACTACGCCGCCGGCGGCGGCACCACCGCCGCCCCGCCGGTGCCCGCCGGCCCGCTGCCCACCAGCGTCAGCCAGGCCCGCTCCGCCGACGACGACGCCTGTTCCGACCTCACCTACGGCTGAGGCCCGCGACCGGAGCCCGCGACCGAACCGCGCACCCGTACGAGCACGCCGCCACTCACGGGGGACAACGGCGATGGACCAGCACACCGGTGACGGCCCCACCCGGCAGGACCGGGCCGACTTCGAGTACGTCCTCGGCCGGGCCCTGGCCGATCCGGTGGTGCGGGCCGCACTGGCCCTGGCCGACGACCCGGGGCGGGCCGCCCGGCTGCGGACGCTGGCCCGGCAGCACTCGGCCCGGATCCTGGCCGCCGCCGGGCCGGAGTACCTGGCCTACCGCCGACTGCGGGAGGCCGAGCCGGAACCGCCGGCCCGGCGCGCCGCCCCGGGCGAGCGGCTGACCGGCTGGCTGGGGGCGCTGGCCCTGGTGGTGCCGGTCGTCAGCGGCAGCGCCGCCGCCGTGTTCTTCCTGCTCGGCGCCGTCCTCGGCCTGTCCCGGCCGCACGTCGGACTCACCGCGCCGCTGCGCACCGCCGCCTGGACCACCGTCGCCGTCGCGGTGGCCGGCGCGCTGACCGGGCTGATCGGCCTGCTGCTGACCGCCGCCTGGCGGCGCGCCGACCCGCCGGGCGCCCCGGACCGCCGGCGGCTGGTCGCCGACGCCCGCACCGCCTGGCGCACCGCCCTGCTGGAGCGGGGCCTGCGGCCGTTCCTGCTGGCCGGGCCGGACACCGTGGACCGGCCTGCGGGCTGACTCCGCGTCAGCGACCGACCGGCCGATCGTGTACGCGCCCCCAGGCGGCTACGGGGCGCGCCGTGCCGCGCCGGCGGCCACGGCAGGTCCTGACCGTGGTCGCGGTGGGCCTCGGCGCGATCGGCATGGGCGCCCACCGGCTGTTCGGCCCGCACGACGACGCGAGCATCGCCCGGCCCGGCCAGTGCCCGCACAAGTCCGGCGCCACCGCCACCAAGCCGGTCCTCACCATCGTGGCGCGCAGCGACGGCAGGGCCGCGTGCGAGGTGCTGGACGCGCTGGGCGCGGTGCGCGCAGGCGTCGGATTCCGTGGAGACCTGGTGTCCGACGCCCACCCGCGGGTACCGCCGGGTGTCCGCGGATGGACGGGGCATTGCGCGGTGTGACGTTCTTCCCGCCGCACCCCCGCCTAGCAGGCCCGGGGGGTCGCCGACCGACGTTTCGCCGGAAAACCGCGGACCTGGCGCGTCGTTCCCGCATCCCGCCCCGCCCTGTGGTAAACGGCCCGGTGGGAGGCGGTGCGCGGGCCGGAGCGGCCCGCCGCGAACCCGGCTGACGCAGGATCAGGGCACTGACCTGGGGTTCCAACTACCCGCGTCCACCCGGTAGGAGACGGATCTTCACATCAAAGTGGACGATCGTTCACCCGTTCGCCCGATGATACGATCATCCCGCTTGGGGGAGCGGCGGGTTCACCCTGCGATGACGGGGATTCAGCAGTCGGCCGCCAGTCGCCTGAAGAGAGTCTTATGACGAAATACACAGCGGACCCGTTGCTCTGGGTTCTCTTCCTCGTCCTGGCCGCCGCGGTCCTCGTCGTGGTCCGCCAGCGCAAGGCATCCGCGGCACTCCGGCAGGAGATCAGCGGGCTCCGGGAGCACTACACCGACCTGGAACACCACTATACGCAGTCGGTCGCCTCCGCTCAGGAGCAAGCCGACGAGGCAACCAAAACGGTATTGAAGTCCGCCATGCGGACACTCCAGGGCCTCGCCGCGGAACAGCAGTTGATCCTCTCCCGGCTCCAGGTGAAGTACGGCGAGTCGGCGATCCTCCAGGACCTGCTGGAGGTCGACCACACCAACTCGCAGTTCGGCCGCCGCGCCCAGTCCATCGCCGTCCTGTGCGGCGGCTGGCTCGGCCGCCACCGCGACATCGCCTCGGTGTACGACGTGGTGCGCTCCGCCCAGGGCCGTATCCGCCACTACCGCCGGGTGGAGATCCTCTCCCAGGTGGACTTCGGCGTCTCCAGCCGCGCGGTGGAGCCGGTCGCCCTGGCGCTGGCCGAGCTGCTCGACAACGCGACGTCCTACTCCAGCCCCGACACCGTGGTGGAGATCAACATCCGCACCGTGCCCAAGGGTGTGGTGATCGTGGTGGACGACGCCGGCGTCGGCATGAACGACGAGGAACGGGCCCGCGCCGAACGGCTGCTGTCCACCGACCGGGTCACCGGCGTCGGCGGTCTCGGCAACCCGCCGCAGTTCGGCCACGCCGTGATCGGCGTGCTCGCCGAGCGCTTCGGCTTCGAGGTCTCGGTGGACTCCTCCTCCCCGTACGGCGGTGTCCGCTCCGTGCTGCTGCTGCCGCACGAACTGCTGACCGCCGTGCCGGAGCGGCGCGTCCCGGTGCCCGCCGCCGCGGCCCCCCGCCCCGGCGCACAGCCGGCCGTCCAGGCCCCGGCGCCCGCACCCGTGTCGCGTCCGGCAGCGCAGCCGGCCGCGCTGCCCGCAGCGGTCCCTCCCCCGGCACCCGAGTCGTACGGCTCCACCGAGGACGGGCTGCCGATCCGCCGCCGCAAGCGGCCGATGGCGATCGTCCCGACGACCGAAACCGCCCCTCACGGCGCACCCGCCTCCCGTTCCGGGGAGCAGACCGCGGCGATCCTGGGGGCTTTCCAGCGCGGCACCCGGTCCGGTCGCGCCACCCAGCGGGACGACGAGGACCAGACGACCAGCACCCGCGGTGCAAGCAGTGAAGGGCATGAGTTCTCGTGAACGACGATCTGTCTTGGATGCTCGACAGCGCTCTGGAGATCCCGGGGGCCCTGCACGCGGTCCTGATCTCCGCCGACGGCCTGCTGATGGCCCGCACCAGGGACATCGACAAGGACAACGCGGACCGGGTGGCCGCCGCGATGAGCGGCGTGCAGTCGCTCAGCCGCTCGCTCGGCTTCTTCTGTGACAACCCGACCCAGCGCTGGCAGCAGACCCTGGTCGAATTCGACGGCGGCTGGGTGTTCCTGATCTCCGCCGGTGACGGGGCCTACCTGGGCGTCTCCGCGCTGCCGGACGTCGACATGCAGGACATCACCTTCCGGATGCAGCAGCTCGTGGGCCAGCTCGGCAAGTTCCTCGCCGCGCCGCCCCGCGAGGACCTCGGGGCCCGCCGGTGAGGGCGGGCGGCGAGGACTTCGAGTTCGAGCCGGCGGATTTAGTCCGCGCCTACATCATCACCAAGGGGCGCGAGCTGCCCGACGAGCAGCAGCTGTCCCTGATCACCCTGGTCACCGCCACCCCGGAGGAGGGCCGACGGCTCAACCGGCTCACGCCGGAGGAGCAGCGGCTGCTCGACATCTGCTCGGCCGGCTACCTGTCGGTCGCCGAGGTGGCGGGCCACACCCGGCTCCCGCTGGGCGTGGTCCGCATCGTGCTGGCCTCGCTCACCGAGAGCGGTCACCTGATGACCCGTCCGCCGGTCCCGAGGGCCCGGAACGCCGACAAGGAACTTCTGGAGGAGGTGCTCAATGGGCTCCACCGCAAGTTCGGGTGACCGGCGCGGCCTGACGACCGACGCCTACGTCGCGGACGGCGCCACCCAGACCGCCGTGAAGATCCTCGTCGTCGGCCACTTCGCGGTCGGCAAGACCACCTTCATCGGCTCGATCTCCGAGATCGAGCCGCTGTCGACCGAAGAGACCATGACCCAGGCGGCCGAGGCCGTCGACGACCTCAAGGGCGTCCGGGGCAAGACCACCACCACAGTGGCCCTGGACTTCGGCCGCCTCACCCTCAGCGATCGCGTGGTGCTGTACCTGTTCGGCACCCCCGGCCAGACCCGCTTCGTCCAGATGTGGGAGGACATGGCCCGCGGCGCCCTCGGCGCACTGATCCTGGTCGACCCCGAGCGACTCGCCGACTCCTTCCCCGTCATCGACCTGATCGAGCAGTACGGGCTGGACTACGCCATCGCGGTCAACCACTTCGACGGCAACCCGGAGCGCGCCGAGAGGGCGCTGCGGGAGGCACTCGACCTGCTCGACGAAACCCCGGTCGTCACCTGCGACGCACGCAACGAGCAGTCGTCGGCCGCCGCACTCACCACTCTCGTCCGCTATTTGCTGGACCGCGCCAGCTAGGAGCAACACGCAGCCATGGACACTCACTCCCCCGCCCCGGTGCCCCCGCCCGGGTGCCCGGCCCACGGCGGCCGAGTGCCGCTGTACGGGGCCGAGTTCGCCGCGGACCCGCAGTCGTACTACGACTACCTGCGGCACTACGGACCGACCGCTCCGGTCGAACTCGCCCCCGGGGTGAACGCCACCCTGGTCACCGAGTACTCGGCCGCCCTGCAGCTGCTGCAGGACCCGACCGCCTACCGCCGGGACGCCCGGCGCTGGCGGGACCTCAACGAGGGCCGGATCCCGGCCAACAGCCCCGTGCTGCAGCTGCTGCTGCACCGCCCGAACGCCCTGTTCTCGGACGGCGTCGAGCACCTGCGGCTGCGCCAGGCCATCACCGACTGCATGGCCCGGATCGACCAGCGCCGACTGGCCCGCAGCACCCGGCAGGTCTCCGACTTCCTGATCGCCCAGTTCGGCTACCGCGGCTCCGCCGACCTGCTGAGCTCCTACGCCAAGCAGCTGCCGCTGTTCGTCTTCAACGAGCTGTTCGGCTGCCCCGCCGACATCGGCGACCGGGTGATGTTCGGCATCTCCGGCATGTTCGACGGCATCAACGCCGAGAAGGCCGCCCAGGTGGCGTTCGGCGCGATCGGCGAGCTGATCGCGCTCAAGCGCAGCCGTCCCGGCGAGGACGTCACCTCCTGGCTGCTGCAGCACCACTCCCAGCTCACCGACGAGGAGATGGTCCACCAGCTCACGCTGCTGCTGGGCGCCGGCGTCGAACCGCTCGGCAACCTGCTCGGCAACACCCTGCACCGGCTGCTCACCCACGACGCCTACGCGCACCAGGGCGGCCTGATCGACGAGGCGATCGACGACACCCTGTGGGAGAACCCGCCGATCACCAACCTCGGCCCGCACTACCCCGTCGCCGACGGGGAGTTCGCCGGCCAGAAGGTCCACGCGGGCGACCTGCTGATGGTCAGTTACGCCGCCGCCAACAGCAGCCCGATCCTGGCCGCCGAGCGGCGCGCCAGCAGCCGCGCGCACCTGGCCTGGAGCGCCGGTCCGCACGCCTGCCCGTCCAAGGACCCGGCCCGGCAGATCGCCATGACCTCGCTGGAGAACCTGCTCAACCAGCTGCCGGACATCGAACTGGCCGTCCCCGAGGAGACCCTGAACTGGCGTCCCGGCCCGTTCAACCGCGCCCTGGTCTCGCTGCCCGTCCGGTTCACCCCGCAGGCCGCCGCCCAGCGCCCGCAGTCCGCCGAGGCCGCCCAGCCGACCCAGGCCCAGCAGCCGGGCGCCAAGGGAGGGCGTTGGAGCCAGTTCCTCAACTGGTTGGGCAGGTGACCTTCACAACATTTATGCGGCCGTGATTCCGGCATGAACCCTGATAAACCCGGGTAATCACCGCGAATGCCTGCGCCATATGCCATGGCGCCGATGACCGGAGAACAGGAGGGTGTCGTGGACCACATATCCAGAGACGCCGCCGAGACCCGCAGCCCGCTCCTCCCCGGGCCCGCCGTGCCCGACGGCCGCCTCCGCCGCACCGATGTCCCCCGGCCCCAGGGCCGGGGGACATCTCTGTTGGCTCCCGCACATTCCGGACGGACCGTCGGAAGTCACACCGGTCGTCAACTGCTGTCGCTGTGCGAACTGGTGGGCCTGGACTCGGGCGTCTCCGCCGGTTACGCCCGTGCCCTGACCGACGCGCTCGGCCCCGTGGTGCGCCGCTCGCTCGACCTGCCGCCCGCCGCCCCGACCTTCCTCTCCGACGACCACACCCCCGTCGAGTTCTCGCTCTCCTTCTCCCCCGGGGCCGCCCCCTCGCTGCGGGTCCTGTTCGAGCCCTCCAGCGGCTTCGGCACCCTGGCCGAGAGCAGCCGGCTCGGCCTGCGCGCCCTGCACGGACTCGCCCGGCGCTGGGGCATCTCCACCGAACAGCTCGACCTGGTCCAGGACCTCTTCCTGCCCGACGACCCACAGGGGGACTTCGCGCTCTGGATCACCCTGGAACTGACCCCCGGCGGCACCCCCCGGATGAAGGCCTACCTCAACCCCGCCGCGGCCGGCCCCGACCGGGCCGGAGCCACCGTGCGCGAGGCGCTGCGCCGGCTCGGCCACCACCGGGCGTACGACAGCCTGCCGCCCGCCGACCGACTGCTGCTGTTCGCACTCGACCTCGGCGACTGGGCCGCCCCCCGGCTGAAGGTGTACACCGCCCACCACCGGCTGCGGGCCTCCGCCGTCGGCGCGCTCAACCGGATGGCCGACGGCCCCGCGCCCGCCGAGGCCGAGGCCTTCCTGCACACCGCCGCCGGACTGCCCGCCGGACGGGACGGCGTCTTCGACCGCCGCCCCGTGCTCGCCTGCCACTCCTTCACCGACCCGGCGGCGGACCGTCCCAGCGGCTTCACCCTGCACGTCCCGGTCCGCGACTACGCCCGCGACGACCACGAGGTGCTCGGCCGCGCCGAACGCCTGCTGCCCCGGTACGGGATCCTCCCCGACCTGCTCCGCGACGCCCTGGGGGCCCTCACCCCGCGTCGGCTGGAGGACGGCGTCGGCCTGATCGCCTACCTGGCCATGGTCCACCAGCAGGGCCACGCCCCCCGGCTGACCGCGTACCTGTCCTCCGAGGCGTACCGGGTCCGCCGGCCCAACGGGCGGCCGGCCGGACCGCGGCCCGCCCGCTGACCGGCCGGTGACCGACCGCTGACCGAGCACCGACCGCACGCCCGCCGCGTTCCCGGTGACGGCCGCAGCTGCCGAAGGAGACCCGTGTCCCCCTGTACCACGGGCATCCCGACGATCCTCCCGCTGCGGCCCAGGGCCTAGGCCTGTGCCAACTGGCCCAGGTAGCCGTTCACGTCGACGTGCACCGAGGCACCCGCCGACAGCCCGTACCGGCGGTCGATGCCCTCCAGGAAGCCGTCGACCTCCTTGTGCATCACGTCCGCGGCCGGCAGCACCGACTCGCCCCTGACCAGCCGCACCACCCAGCGCGCCTGCGCCTCCACCAGCCTGGTGATCGACCCCACCGGGCGGATCAGACCCAGGAAGTACAGCCCCGGCCGGTCCGGGTCCACCACCCGCCGGTACAGCCGCACCGGGCCCTGCCCGCCCGCCGGGTGGTCCGCCTCCAGGAAGGGCATCCGCCAGCCGAACCCGGTGCAGAACACGATCGCGTCCGCCTCCTCCGTGCTCCCGTCCGTGAAGCGGACCGACGCCCCGGACAGCGACTCGATCCCCGGACGCGGCCGCACCGCGCCCTGCCGGATCCGCGGCAGGATCTCGTCCGAGACCGTCACCGGCGACTGGAAGATCCGGTTCGGCGGCTCCGGCAGGCCGTACCCGGACAGCGGGCCGCGCGCCACCCGCAGCGCCTCGTCGATGAAGTCCTGCTGCTCCGTCAGCGACTTGGAGCTGAACCACGGCGCCGCCGCGATCAGGTCCACCGACATGCCGAACAGCTGCTTGGGCACTATGTGCTGGCCGTTGCGCGCCGAGAGCACCGTGCGCTCGGCGTGCCGCGACACGTCCGAGGCGATGTCCACCGCCGAGGCGCCCAGCCCCACCACGACCACCCGCCGGCCGGCGAACTCGGCGCCGTCCACGTAGTCCATCGAGTGCAGCATCCGCCCGGTGAACGTCTCCGAGCCCGGCGGCAGCGGATCGGGCAGCAGCGGCACGTCGTGGTGCCCCGCCGCCACCACCACCTGCTCGAAGGTCCGGACGGACTCCGCGCCGCGCCCGTCCCGGCTGACCACCGTCCAGGCCCCGGCGCCGTCCTGCCGAACCGACACCACCTCGGTGCGGAACTCCACGTGCGGCAGCAGGCCCGCCCACTCGGCGAACTCCGCGAGGTACGCCGCCATGTCACGGTGGCTCGGGTACAGCGGCATGTCCTCCCCCATCGGGAAGTCCTCGAAGCAGGTCAGCTGGCGGGCGCTGTTCAGGTGCAGCGCCCGGTACGCCGGACCGGGCTCGCCGGCCGCCGACCGCCGCCAGATGCCGCCCACGCCAGGGGACTTCTCCAGGCACACGAAGTCCAACCCGGCCTCGTGCAGCGCGTACGCCGCCGCCAGACCGGACAGACCCGCACCGATCACACAGACAGTCACCACGGCCTCCATGCAGTGTCGATAGCGAACCGACCGCTCCCCCAGCGATCTTGACGCCTCAGCATATGCAGCCTTCACATGCCTTCCCAGGTGTCTTCTGGACACCTTCCGGGCTCCGCGCGCCACTTCGACCGGCCCCGGCCCGTCCCGACCGCCTTGCCGGGGGCGGCGGGCCGAGCCCACACTGATCGTCCGGGAGCGAGGGGGCGGCATGACGGAGCACGGGACGGACGGCGACCCGTCCGCCTTCGGCCCGCTGCTGCGCGAACTGCGCACCCGCGCCGGGATCAGCCAGCAGGCCGCCGCCGCCCGGGCCGGACTCAGCGCCCGGGCCCTGCGCGACCTCGAACACGACCGGGTCCGGCGGCCGCGCGAGCGCACCGTCCGGCGGCTCGCCGACGCGCTCGGCCTGACCACCGGCCAGGCCGCCGCGCTGCGCGCCGCCGCCACCGGCGACGACCGCGACCCCGGGGCCGGGCGCACCGCGCTGCTGCTGCTCGGCCCGCTGCTGCTGCGCCGCGACCGCGCCACCGTCCCGATCGGCAGCCCCACCCTGCGCCGCCTGCTCGGACTGCTCGCGCTCACCCACCCCGCCGCCGCCACCCGGCAGGAGATCACCGACACCCTGTGGCCGGCCGGCCCGCCCGACTCGCAGCAGAGCCTGGTCCACACCCACGTCAGCCGGCTGCGCCGCCTGCTCAGCCCCGACGACCCGGACGACCCCGCGGCCGGCGTGGTCCGCACCCCCACCGGCTACCGGCTCGGCCTGCCCCGGCACCGCACCGACCTCGGCCGGTTCGACGACCTGCTGACCCGCACCACCTGCCTGTGGCACGCCCCCGACCCGGACGCCGCCCACCAGGACCTCACCCGCGCCCTGCGCCACTGGCGCGGCCCCGTCCTCGCCGACGCCGACCCGGCCCTGCGCCGGCACCCCGCCGCGGTCGCCGCCAACGAGCGCCGGATCCGCGCCGCCCTGCTGCACGCCGACACCGCCCTGCTGCTGCGCCGCCCCGACCACTCCGTCCCGCTGCTGCGGGAACTGGCCCACACCGAACCCCTGCACGAGGGGCTGCACGCCCGGCTGATCCTCACCCTCGCCGCGAGCGGCCGCCAGGCCGCCGCCCTCGACACCTACGCCCTGCTGCGCGCCCGGCTCGACGAGGAACTCGGCGTCGCCCCCGGCCCCGAACTCCACGACGCCCACCTGCGCGTCCTGCGCGGCCGGCCGGGCCCCTCCTCCGGTGCCGGGCCGGCCGCCCCGCGCGCCCTCGGCACCGCCTCCACGTCCCCCGGCGCCCCCGCCACCCCTCCGAGGCCGGCCCAACTCCCGCCGACCACCGGGAGGTTCGTCGGACGGCAGCGGCAGCTGGGCGAGCTCGACGCGCTGCTGCCGGCCGGCCCGGGCCACCCCGGCGACCCGGCCGCCCGCCCGCCGCTCCTCGTGGTGGTCGGCCCGCCCGGCACCGGCAAGAGCGCCCTCGCCGCGCACTGGGCGCACCGGCACCGCGACCGCTTCCCGGACGGACAGCTCTTCGCCGACCTGCGCGGCCACTCCGACCGGCCCGCCCCGCACCCGGACGAGGTCCTGGCCCGCTTCCTGCGCGCCCTCGGCACGCCGCCCGACCGGCTGCCCGCCGACCCGGACGAGGCCGCCGCGCTCTACCGCACCCTGCTCGCCGACCGCCGCCTGCTGGTCCTCCTCGACGACGCCCGCGACGCCGAACAGGTCCGCCCGCTGCTCCCCGGCGCCCCCGGCTGCGCCGTCCTGGTCACCGGCCGCACCCGGCTCACCGGCCTGCTCGCCGGCGACGGCGCCCGCCGCCTCACCCTCGACGCGCTCGACCCGGCCGAGGGCGTCCTGCTGCTCGGCACCGTCCTCGGCCCCGACCGGGTCGCCGCCGAACCGGCCGCCGCCCGCCGCCTCGTCCGGGCCTGCGGCGGCCTCCCCCTGGCCCTGCGCCTCGCCGCCGCCCACCTGACCACCCGCACCACCGCGCTCGCCGACTACGCACCCGCCCGCCCCGACGCCGGGCTGCTCGCCCGACTCGACCTCGCCGACGACCCGAGCACCGGCCTGCGCGCCGCCTTCGACCGCTCCTACCGCGCCCTGTCCGCCCCCGCCCGCCGGATGTTCCGCCTCCTCGGCCGGGCCCCCGCCACCGGCCTCACCACCGACGCCGCCACCGCGCTCGCCGTCGGCACACTCGCCACCGACCCCGCCGGGGCCGCCGCCCTGCTGGCCCGCCTGGCCGACGCCCACCTCGTCCGGGAGGATCCCCCCGGCCACCACCGGCTGCCCGGCCTGCTCCACCCGTACGCGGCGGGGCTGGCGGCGGAGCGCGGCGAACCGGCGGTGGTCGACGTCGATCCACTGCCCGGCGTCGACCAGCAGACTGTCGGTGATCAATTGGTCGATGCCGGGCGTCCGGGCGACACCGGCCGACCGATCGACCGGCAGCAGCTGGACGAGGCCGCCGCCCGGGTCTGCGGCACGCGACGCCCGGCGCCCGGGAGCGAGGCGACGCCCCACCCGGCCCCGCTCGTCCTCGCCGGGCGGCGCGGCGGCCCGCACCCCGACGACATCACCGGCCCCGACGGCTTCAGCGGCTCCGGCGGCTCCGGCGGCCCCGACGGCTTCAGCGGCTCCGGCGGCTCCGGCGGCCCCGACGGCTTCAGCGGCGGCGCGAGCGACCGGGAGGCCATCGCCCGGACCAACCTGGCCGTCGTGCAGCGGGCGCTCGGACGGCCGGGCGAGGCGATCCGGGAGATCGGCGGGACGCTGCCGGTGCACCGGCAGCACCGCAACCGGTTCAGCGAGGCCGTCGCGCTGAGCTGCCTCTCCTGCGCCCACACCGACCTCGGCGACCACGCCACCGGGCGGCTACTCGCCCACAGCGCGCTCGCCGCCGCCCGGGCCGGGCGCAGCCGGGCGTTGGAGGCCAACGCGCAACTCGCCCTCGCCGCAGCACACTTGCGCGCCCGGCGCCCCGCCGAGGCGGCCACCGCGTACCACGAGGCACTGCGGTCGGCCGAGGCTTCGGGCGACCGGCACCCGCAGGCCGCCGCCCTGGCCGGCCTGGCCGCCGCCCGGCTCGGAACCGATCCGCCGGCCGCACTGCGCACCGCCGAACGCGCCCGGGCCCTCGCCCGCGACGCCGAGTACCGGATGCTCGAAGGCGACGCGCTCACCGTCCTGGCCCGCGTCCACGTCCGGCTCTGCGAGCCGCACACCGCCTTGGCCCTCGGCGCCGACGCGCTCGCCCTGCACCGGACCACCGGCCACCGCCCGGGCGAGGCCAGGACCCGTCTCGTCCTCGCCCTCGCCGCCGCCGCCCTCGGGGCCGACGCCGACGCCGTCCGGCACCGCCGGGAGGCGCTGCGGATCGCCCGGGAGGCGGGCGGAACCCCGCCGCGCTGACCCGGAAGTTCCACGAAACTTCCGCTCCGCCGCATCGTCCCAGCTCAGCCGGGTTGCAGGACCCCGCCCTGCTTCTGGTTCCGCTCCGGCCGATCGCACAGCCCGGCTCCTTACGGTGGTCGCACCCCACCCGCACCCGACCTCCAGAGGTGACGCCTTGAGCCGCTACGACCGACTCGCGTACACGCCCTCCGTACGCCGCGTCCAGCAGGAGATGGGCAGCGCCGCCGCGGCCGAGCGCCGACTGCGCGCGCCCGACGACGGGCCCGAACCGCTCGGCGCCGCCGAGACCGCCTTCGTGCGGGGGCTCGACGGCTTCCTGTTCGCGACGGTCAACGAGGACGGCTGGCCGTACATCCAGCACCGCGGCGGCCCGCCCGGCTTCGTCCACGTCCTGGACCCGCACACCCTCGGCTACCTCGACGTGCGCGGCAACCGGCAGTACCTCACCACCGGCAACCTGCGCGGCGGGGACGGCCGGGTCGCCCTGTTCTTCCTCGACCACGCCCGGCAGGCCCGGCTCAAGGTCTTCGGCCGGGCCACCGCCGTCCCCGCCGACCAGGACCCGGCCCTCGCCGAACGGCTCGCCACCCCGCGCACCGACGGCCGGGTCGAACAGCTCGTCACCGTCCGCGTCGAGGCGCACGCCTGGAACTGCCCCAACCACATCACCCCGCGCTTCACCGAACGCGAACTCGCCGACGCCCTGGACCCGATCCGCGACCGGCTGGCCCGGCTGGAGCGGGAGAACGCCCTGCTGCGCGCCGAACTCGCCGCCACCACCACCGGCGCCCGCCCCTCCTCCCCGCGAAGGACTGACCCGCCGTGCCCTCCGGCCTGACCGACCGCCCGGCGCCCGCGACCGCGGCCGCCCCCGGACCAGCCATCTGGTCCCGCGACTTCCGCCGCTACTTCACCGCCCGCAGCGCCGGCCTGCTCAGCTGGTCGATGCTCCCGGTCGCCGTCTCGGCCGGGCTGCTCTCGGCCGGGCACGGCCTGGACACCGCGGGCTACGCGATGGCCTTCCTGGTCGCCCCGTTCGCGGGCCTGGTCCTGTTCGGCGGCGTCCTCGCCGACCGGTTCACCGCCCGCCGGATGATGATCGTCGCGGACCTGGCCAACCTGACCGCGCACGTCCTGCTGGCCGTCCTGTTCCTGCACGGCGTCGACCGGCTCTGGCAGCTGTACGCCCTGCTCGCGGTGGCGGGCACCGCCAACGCCCTGTTCCAGCCCGGCGCGGCCTCGACCGTCCCGCTGGTCGCCCGCGACGTGCAGGGCGCCAACGGCGTGCTGCGCACCTCGGAGGCGCTCACCGGTCTCGGCGGGCCCGCGCTGGCCGGCGTGCTGGTCGGCTTCGGCTCCACCGGCTGGGTGATGGCGCTGTCCGCGCTCGCTCACGCCACCAGCGCGGCCTGCCTGTTCGCGCTGCGCCTGGGCCGCGTCCCGGCGCCGCCCGCGGGGCACTCGTTCCGGCACGACCTGGGGGTCGGCTGGCGGGAGTTCCGCTCCCGCAGCTGGCTGTGGAGCGTCATCCTGATCTGGATGGTCTACGCCGTCCTCTCCTGGGGGCCGCAGCTCTCGCTGGCCGCGGGCATCGTGGTGCCCGCGCACGGCCCCGCCGCGTTCGGCCTGGTCAACTGCGCCCTCGGCGCGGGGACGGTGGCCGGCGGGCTGCTCGCCATCCGCTACAAGCCGCGCCGCCCCCTCGCCGCCGGTGCGGTCGCCATGTTCGCCTACCCGCTCTACCCGCTCGCCGTCCTGCTGCACGCCCCGGTCTGGGTGCTCGCCGCCGCCCAGGTGCTGGTCGGCGCCGGCATCGGCGTCTGGGGCGTGATGTGGTCCACCGCCGTCCAGACCCAGGTGCCCGGCGAGGTGCTCAACCGCGTCCACGCCTACGAGGTCGCCGGGTCGGTCGGCCTCTACCCCCTCGGCTCCGCCCTGGCCGGCCCCGCCGCCCACGCCTTCGGCACCTCCCGGGTGCTCGCGACCGGCATCGTGGTGGCCCTCCTGACCCCGCTCGCCCTCCTGCTCACCCGCCCGGTCCGCACCCTCCCCCGCGTCCCGGACCGTCCCATCTGACCCCGACACCGCGTCCTGACGCACCAGTTGCCCCCTCCCCGGAAACACCCGGCCGCCCCGCCGGGTTGCCGCCCGCAACGGGAGCGTCGAAGTACTGCGGGAAGTCGAAGTACTGCGGGAACCGGACCCGCCGGTCGCCCCGGGAAACGCGAAAGCCGCAGGTCGGATGACCTGCGGCTTTCGATGCGGAGCGGGTGACGAGAATCGAACTCGCGCTCTAAGCTTGGGAAGCTCATGTTCTACCATTAAACTACACCCGCATCTGACGGCCCGTCAGTGACGGCCCGATCAAGGACCACTGTACCCCATGGTGCGGGGTGGTGAGCACAGGTTCCGGGTGGCGGCGAGCCTGGGTGGGCGGTGCCCGGGAGTCCCCTAATGTGACGCTGTCGGCGACAGTGTGGGAAGGGGACCGATGGAGCAGCGCACCGTGGTTCGTTGTGCCGAGGGGCACGTTTTCAGTACGGCGGCGTTCCCGATGCAGCACTTGCAGGCGGGGCGGCTGGGGCCGGGGCGGTTGTTGCGGTGCCCGAGGTGCGGGCGGTTGCGGAGTTCGGTACCGGCGGACGTTTCGGAGCTTTCGGCGGACGAACTGGCGCGCGGGCTGCGGCTGGTGGCGGTGGAGTCGCTGGCGTAGCCGGTCGGCGGGAGTGGTCCACGGGGCGGGCGCTTTTGGGGCGTCCGCCCCGTGGCACGTACGCTCGGGGCGTGCTGCTCTCCGACAACGACATCCGTGCCGAGATCGACAAGGGGCGGGTCGTGATCGACCCGTTCGAGCCGTCGATGGTCCAGCCGTCGAGCATCGACGTCCGACTGGACCGGTTCTTCCGGGTCTTCGAGAACCACCGCTATCCGCACATCGACCCCGCCGAGGAGCAGCCGGACCTGACCCGGCTGGTCGAGCCGGAGGGGGACGAGGCGTTCATCCTGCACCCGGGCGAGTTCGTGCTGGCGTCCACCTACGAGATGATCACGCTGCCGAACGACGTGGCCTCCCGGCTGGAGGGCAAGTCGAGCCTGGGCCGGCTCGGGCTGCTGACGCACTCGACGGCGGGCTTCATCGACCCGGGGTTCAACGGGCACGTGACGCTGGAGCTGTCGAACGTGGCGACGCTGCCGATCAAGCTGTACCCGGGGATGAAGATCGGGCAGCTGTGCCTGTTCCGGCTGTCCTCGCCGGCCGAGCACCCCTACGGTTCGGAGCGCTACGGCTCGCGCTACCAGGGGCAGCGCGGCCCGACGCCGTCCCGCTCGCACCTGAACTTCCACCGCACCGAGATCTGATCCCGGACGGAGTGCGGCGTCGAGGGCCGGTCCCGGTTGTCCGGGGCCGGCCCTCGCCGCGCCCGCTGCGGGTTGCGGGCGCGGGAGGGCCGGAGGGGGCCGGGAGCGGCCGGGAGCGGGGTCAGGCGCGGACGGGCGTGGTGACGGCGGTGAGTTCGGTGCCGTCCGCGGAGAGGGCCAGCTCGGTGCGGAGCGCGCTGAGTTCGCCGAGGTGGTGGAGGTGGGTGCCGCCGCACGCGATGTCGGCGGATCCCTCGGGGAGGTCGGTGTGCCAGCGGCGGCGGGCGGTGAGGCCGGGGCCGGGGGTGTCGATCCGGACCGGGGCGTCGGCGGCGACCCAGGCGGCGAGCCGGGCGTTGACGTCCGCGGCGAGGGCGGGGAGGGCGTCGGCGAGGGCCGGGAGGGCGTCGGTGGCGTCGACGGTGAAGCCCTTCTTCTTCAGGGACTTGCCGATCCGGTAGGTGTCGGTGCTGGCGGCGGTGTCCATCACCGAGCTGTCCATGGCGAGGCTGTCGAAGTCGGGGTGGCCGAGGGCGTCGGCGCGGCCCGGGTCCTTGCGCCAGCGCGGGGCGAGCGCGGCGTTCAGGGCGAGCGCGAGCAGGTGGCAGCCGGTGTGCGCGGCGGAGAGCCGGGCGCGGCGTTCGGCGTCGACGGCGAGGTGCGCGGTGCGTCCGACGGCGTCGGGGCCGAGCGCGCCGGCGGGCAGCACGTGCAGCACCAGCCAGGTCCAGTCCTCGTCGCCGCGCCGGACCGGGATGTCGGCGCCGACCGCGAACTCGCCGGCGGGCCCGGCCGCACCGGTGAGGCAGTCGACGACGGGGTGGGCGGCGCCGTCGACGGTGAGCGTGCCGTGGTCGGCGGGCTGGTCCGGCCAGGTGTGGTCGACGGGGTGGAACGGGGTGGCCTCGGTGACCACCGCGGTGCGGCCGTCGGGGAGGGCGTGCACGGCGAGGACGGGCGACTGTCCGGTCACCGCCCCGGCCGGGAAGCTGACGTGGGTGGTGGGCAGGCTCATGCGCGGGCTCCGGACGGGATGCGAGGGTGGGCGGAACCACCTCACCCTACAAACCCGGACGGGCGGCCCGTCCCCGCCCGGGGGCGGACCGGGCGGGGCCTCAGCCCAGGGTGGGCAGCTTGATCAGCACCAGCAGCGCCAGCAGTTGCACCGCGGCCGCGCCGGCCGCCTTGCCCCAGGGCAGGTCGTGGATCCGGCGCACCATGATGGTGAGCAGCACCGCGCAGCCGACCCAGGTCGCCCAGCCGACCGCCTGCACGACGGGGTTGCCGACCGGCAGGAAGAGCGCGAGCAGCAGCCGCGGGGCGTCGGTGGTCCAGCTGATCAGCGCGGCCAGGCCGACCGTGGACTGCCAGGGGCCGTCGCCGCCGGACTGCCGGGCCAGGGCGTACGTCACCGCGGAGAGCACCCCGCCGGCCAGCGTGAAGCCGAGCGCGGCGCCGCCGATCGCCCACAGCGCGACCGCGAAGGTGGAGTGCACCACCTGGTCGTAGGTGGAGTCGATGGCGAACACCGCGAGCACGCCGTACAGCAGCGACACGCACAGCGCGGGCAGCCACACCTGGTGGTCGCGCATCCGGTCGAAGGTGGCGCTGGGGCTGCGGTAGATCCCGACCAGCAGCTGCCGCCAGGGCAGCCGGGGCCCGCCGGCGTGCGGCGCGGCCTGGCCGCCGGCCCGGTAGACGGCGACGTTGTCCACCGGCCCCGGGTCGTAGGCGTCCGGCCGGTAGCCGTCGTAGCCCTCGTAGCCGCCCTGGCCGTGGCCCTCGGGCCCGTACCCGGCCTGCTCGTACCCGGCCTGCTCATACCCGGCTTGGTCGTACCCGTAGCCGCCGTACCCGTCGCCGTGGCCCGGGTGGCCGCCGTGGCCGTCCTGGCCGCCGTACGGGTACGGCTGGTCGCCGTAGGGCTGCTCGCCGAGCGTGAAGGCCCTGGTGTGGCCGGGCTGGTCGCCGGGCCCGGGCGCATCGGGGCGGCCGGGGAGCGGGGCGGTGAAGTACTCGGGGGCGCCGGTGGGCACGCCCTGGTGCGGGCCGCCCCGGTGGGCGCCCGGTCGGGGCGCGGACCAGTCGTGCCGGGGGTCGGCGCCCCGTCCGTCGTCGTGTCGATTGCCAGCCACGCTTCGACGGTACCCGCAAGGGCTGACCCACCGTCGGGTGATCATGGCGGCGGGGCCGGATTGCAGCCGTCCTGTGACGCTGCGGTCCGGCCCCGCCGGGGGCTCCGCGCGGTGGTCAGCCGTTGACGCGGGCGCCGGGCGCGTGCACCGCGGCGGCGTTGCTCAGGCCGGCCTCGCAGCCGCCGGGGCCGGCCGACAGCCGCACGGCGCCGACCGGGAGCCGGGTGCCGCAGGCGATCCGCAGGCCGTTGGGGAGCTCGTTCTCGGCCTCCAGGACGGCGCCGTCGCCGATCACCACGCCGTCCAGCGAGCAGCGCTCACCGATCTCGGCGTAGGCGCCGACGATGGAGTCCTTGATGTACGCACCGGCCTTGATCCGGGCGCCCGGCAGCACCACGCTGCCCTCGACGATGGCGCCGGCGGCGATCTCCGCGCCCTTGGAGACGACGGTGCCGGAGCCCAGCACGGCGGCCGGGTCGACGGCCGAGCCGGGCAGCAGCAGGGCCTCGCCGGTGGGGCCGGGGACGGCCGGGGAGTCGACCTTGCCGAGCACCAGGTCGGCGGAGCCGCGGACGAACGCGCCGGGGGTGCCCAGGTCCAGCCAGTACGAGGTGTCGACGACGCCGCGCAGCAGCGCGCCGGTGGCCAGCAGCTCGGGGAAGGTCTCGCGCTCGACCGAAACCTCGCGGCTGGCCGGGATGCGGTCGATGACCGAACGGGTGAAGACGTAGCAGCCCGCGTTGATCTGGTCGGTGACGATCTGCTCGGGCGTCTCGGGCTTCTCCAGGAAGGCGAGCACCCGGCCCTCCTGGTCGGTCGGGACGAGACCGAAGGCGCGCGGGTCGGCCACCCGGGTGAGGTGCAGGGTGACGTCGGCGCCGGAGTCGCGGTGCCCGTCGCGCAGGGCGGCGATGTCCAGGCCGGAGAGGATGTCGCCGTTGAAGACCAGCACCGGCTCGTCCGGGCCGCAGGTCAGGCCGGAGGCGGCGTTGCGGATCGCGCCGCCGGTGCCCAGCGGCTCCTCCTCGGTGAGGTAGACCAGCTCGATGCCGTACGGGCTGCCGTCCTGGAAGTGGTCGACGAACACGTCGGCGAGGTACGAGGTGGCGAGCACGACGCGGGTGACGCCGGCCGCGGCGGCCCGGGCCAGCTGGTGGGCGATGAAGGGGACGCCCGCCACGGGCAGCATCGGCTTCGGCGTGTGGGTGGTCAGCGGGCGGAGTCGGGTGCCCTTGCCGCCGACCAACATGATCGCCTGGGTCATGTGATGTCTCCCGTGGTCGAATTCCGGCGGCCCGGCACGACAGGGTCCGGTGTGCTCGCTCGGTGAACTGGTCGAGGCAGCATGACACGCCCCTCGACGGAGCCAGTACTCTCCCTGGCTCCGCCGCATACTCTATTTGCCCGAACAGCGTCCGAGCGCCACCGCCCAGGTCGATCCGGTGTACGAATCGGCACATCCGGTGACGTCGGCCCGCCGGGAACGCTCCGCAGTGGCTCTGTCCGCGGGTGCGAGGACGCCCCCGCCCGCGCCGTGCGCGCCCGTTCCGGCCGCCGTCCGGCCGCTGCCCGGCCCCGCGGGCGGCCGGACGGGGGCGGACCCCGGGGCCGCGACGGGCACCCGGGGTCCGGATGGGGCAAGCGGGTTGAACGGGCGTCAGGCGTCGACCGGCTCGGCCTCGGCGGTCGGGACGGCCTTGACCGACTCCAGCAGCAGCTGGGCCACGTCGACCACCTTCAGGTGCTCCTTGGCCGCGCCCTCGTTCTTCTTGCCGTTGACCGAGTCGGAGAGCATCACCAGGCAGAACGGGCAGGCGGTGGAGACGATGTCGGGGTTGAGCGACAGCGCCTCGTCGACCCGCTCGGTGTTGATCCGCTTGCCGATCCGCTCCTCCATCCACATCCGGGCGCCGCCGGCGCCGCAGCAGAAGCCGCGCTCCTTGTGGCGGTGCATCTCCTCGTTGCGCAGGCCGGGCACCCTGCCGATGATCTCGCGGGGCGGGGTGTAGACCTTGTTGTGCCGGCCGAGGTAGCACGGGTCGTGGTAGGTGATCAGGCCCTCCACCGGGTTCACCGGCAGCAGCTTGCCCTCGTCGATCAGGTGCTGGAGCAGCTGGGTGTGGTGGATGACCTCGAAGTGGCCGCCGAGCTGCGGGTACTCGTTGGCGATGGTGTTGAAGCAGTGCGGGCAGGTGGCGACGATCCGCTTGGTGGGGGCGTCCTCCAGCGCGGCGTTCAGGGTCTCGACGTTCTGCGCGCCGAGCATCTGGAACAGGAACTCGTTGCCCAGGCGGCGCGGGGAGTCACCGGTGCAGGTCTCCTCCTTGCCGAGGATCGCGAACTTCACGCCCGCGGTGTGCAGCAGTTCGGCGAAGGCCTTGGTGGTCTTCTTGGCCCGGTCCTCCAGGGCGCCGGCGCAGCCGACCCAGTAGAGGTACTCGACCTCGGCGGGGTCGATGTCCTCGCCGATCACCGGCACCTCGATGCCGGTCTCCTTCTTCAGCTCCTTGACCCAGTCCAGGCGCGCCTTGGTGGCCAGGCCCCACGGGTTGCCCTTGTTCTCCAGGTTCTTGAGCATCGTCCCGGCCTCGGTCGGGAAGCTGCTCTCGATCATCACCTGGTAGCGGCGCATGTCGACGATGTGGTCGATGTGCTCGATGTCGACCGGGCACTGCTCGACGCAGGCGCCGCAGGTGGTGCAGGACCACAGCACGTCCGGGTCGATGACGCCGTTCTCCTCCGCGGTGCCGACCAGCGGGCGCTCGGCCTCGGCCAGGGCGGCGGCGGGGACGCCGGCCAGCTGTTCGGCGGTGGCCTTCTCCTCGCCCTCCACGGACTTGCCGCCGCCGGCCAGCAGGTAGGGCGCCTTGGCGAAGGCGTGCTCGCGCAGGCTCATGATCAGCAGCTTGGGCGACAGCGGCTTGCCGGTGTTCCAGGCGGGGCACTGCGACTGGCAGCGGCCGCACTCGGTGCAGGTGGAGAAGTCGAGGATGCCCTTCCAGGAGAAGTGCTCGACCTGGGAGACGCCGAACACCGCGTCGTCCGCCGGGTCCTCGAAGTCGATCGGTTCGCCGCCCGAGGTCATCGGGCGCAGCGCGCCGAGCGCGGTGGAGCCGTCGTCCTCGCGCTTGAAGTAGATGTTGAAGAACGCCAGGAAGCGGTGCCAGGCGACGCCCATCGAGGGGTTGACGCCGATGGTGATCGCCCAGGCGAAGGAGATGCAGATCTTCAGCATCGCGAACAGGTAGACCAGGTTGACCAGGGTGCCGTGCGCGGTGCCGTGGAAGGCGGCGGCGATCGGGTACGAGACCAGGTAGGCCGGGTCGTAGGAGTCGACGCCCTCCAGGGCGCCCTCCAGGCCGCGCAGCATCATGATGCACAGGCCGATGCCGAGGATCGTGTACTCGACGTAGAAGGCCTGCCAGGCGATCGAGCCGGCGAACCGGGACTTGCGGCCGGCCC
This sequence comes from Kitasatospora phosalacinea, assembly GCF_000716545.1. Classification (GTDB taxonomy): domain Bacteria; phylum Actinomycetota; class Actinomycetes; order Streptomycetales; family Streptomycetaceae; genus Kitasatospora; species Kitasatospora phosalacinea. The sequence goes on along the minus strand of NZ_JNWZ01000015.1, from coordinate 162,579 downwards.
GGGAGGGCAGGCTGAGCAGGCGGATCACCATCAGGGTGAGGATGCCCAGGGTGGTGAGGGTGCCGATCAGTTCGACGAAGACGTTCCACGGCAGCCAGTGGCCGATCACCGGGAGCACGAACTCGGCGTCGAAGAGCTGCCCGAAGGCGTTCACCAGGGTGAGCACCAGCGAGAAGAAGCCGACCGCGACGAACCAGTGGGCGACGCCGACGACGCCCCAGCGGTTCATCCGGGTGTGGCCGAGGAACTCCTTGACCAGGGTGGCGGCCCGTTGCGCGGGCTGCCCGAAGCGGGTGGCGTCGGCGGAGCCGGTGCGCACCACCCGGTAGATGTACAGCGCCGCCCTGGCGGCGAGCGCGGTGCCGATCACGAAGGTGACCAGCGAGATGACGATCGCTGCTAGCTGCATCGGCTCTCCGTCTCCAGCGGCTATGTCCGGGGCTTTCCCAGTCTTCCCGGTCTCCCCAGAGTGTACTGGGCGGTAACTTGCAGGGTCGACGCGTCCGGAGATTACCGCGCGTTAACACCCGGCCAGAAGATGTTCAAGGTATGGCGGCAGTCACTAAGCCCAGACTCACCCGTCCGGCGGAGCCGCCACGAGCCCGGCGACATAAGCGCTCAGTAAAGTTGAGCGCGACTGGCTCAAAGCTGTTGACGCCGCCGGACGGTTCGTGCATCCTTGAGCCCGTACTGCTCAACTTCTCCTCGGAGGTATTCACGATGGCACGCGCGGTCGGCATCGACCTCGGCACGACGAACTCCGTCGTCAGCGTTCTTGAGGGCGGTGAGCCCACGGTCATCACCAACGCCGAGGGCGCTCGGACCACGCCGTCCGTCGTCGCCTTCGCCAAGAACGGCGAGGTGCTCGTCGGCGAGGTGGCCAAGCGGCAGGCGGTCACCAACGTCGACCGCACCATCCGCTCGGTCAAGCGCCACATGGGCACCGACTGGAAGATCGGCATCGACGGCAAGGACTTCACGCCGCAGCAGATCTCCGCCTTCGTCCTGCAGAAGCTCAAGCGGGACGCCGAGTCGTACCTGGGCGAGACGGTCACCGACGCCGTCATCACCGTCCCGGCCTACTTCAACGACTCCGAGCGCCAGGCCACCAAGGAGGCCGGCGAGATCGCGGGCCTGAACGTCCTGCGCATCGTCAACGAGCCGACCGCGGCCGCCCTGGCCTACGGCCTGGACAAGGACGACCAGACCATCCTGGTCTTCGACCTCGGCGGCGGCACCTTCGACGTGTCGCTGCTGGAGATCGGCGACGGCGTGGTCGAGGTCAAGGCCACCAACGGCGACAACCACCTCGGCGGCGACGACTGGGACCAGCGGGTCGTCGACCACCTGGTGAAGGTCTTCCAGGCCGGCCACGGCGTCGACCTGTCCAAGGACAAGATGGCCGTCCAGCGTCTGCGCGAGGCCGCCGAGAAGGCCAAGATCGAGCTGTCCTCCTCCTCGGAGACCTCGATCAACCTGCCCTACATCACGGCCTCCGCCGAGGGCCCGCTGCACCTGGACGAGAAGCTCACCCGCTCCCAGTTCCAGCAGCTCACCGCCGACCTGCTGGACCGCTGCAAGGTCCCGTTCCACAACGTGATCAAGGACGCCGGCATCCAGCTGTCCGAGATCGACCACGTGGTCCTGGTCGGCGGCTCGACCCGCATGCCGGCCGTCGCCGAGCTCGTCAAGGAGCTGACCGGCGGCAAGGACGCCAACAAGGGCGTCAACCCGGACGAGGTCGTCGCCATCGGCGCCTCCCTGCAGGCCGGTGTGCTCAAGGGCGAGGTCAAGGACGTCCTGCTGCTCGACGTCACCCCGCTGTCCCTCGGCATCGAGACCAAGGGCGGCATCATGACCAAGCTGATCGAGCGCAACACCACGATCCCGACCAAGCGCTCGGAGATCTTCACCACCGCCGAGGACAACCAGCCCTCCGTGCAGATCCAGGTCTACCAGGGCGAGCGCGAGATCGCGGCGTACAACAAGAAGCTCGGCATGTTCGAGCTGACCGGCCTGCCGCCGGCCCCCCGCGGCCTGCCGCAGATCGAGGTCACCTTCGACATCGACGCCAACGGCATCATGCACGTGGCCGCGAAGGACCTCGGCACCGGCAAGGAGCAGAAGATGACCGTCACCGGCGGCTCCTCGCTGCCGAAGGACGAGGTCAACCGCATGCGCGAGGAGGCCGAGCGCTACGCGGAGGAGGACACCAAGCGCCGCGAGGCCGTCGAGACCCGCAACCAGGGCGAGCAGCTCGTCTACTCGACCGAGAAGTTCATCGCGGACAACTCGGACAAGCTCCCGGCCGACGTCAAGACCGAGGTCGAGACCGCCATCGGCGAGCTCAAGGAAGCCCTCAAGGGCGAGGACATCGCGGCCATCCGCACCGCCACCGAGAAGGTCTCCACCACCGCCCAGAAGCTCGGTGCGGCGCTGTACGCGCAGGCCGACGGCGCGGGCGCGGCGGCCGGCGCGGCCGGGGCCGGTGCCGGTGAGGCGGGCGCCAAGGACGACGACGTGGTCGACGCCGAGATCGTCGACGACGAGAAGCCCAAGGGTGGTGCGGCATGACGGAGAAGCCGCAGGGCGAGCAGCCCGGCGACGACTCCGCCGCCGAGGAGGCCGTGCTCAAGGCAGCCGAGGAGGCCGTCGCGGGTGCGGGTGCCGACGAACTGGCCGCCGCCAAGCGCGAGGCCGGCGAGCGCACCGCCGACCTGCAGCGGCTCCAGGCCGAGTACCAGAACTACCGCAAGCGGGTCGAGCGCGACCGGGCCACCGTCCGGGAGATCGCGGTCTCCAGCATCCTGGAGTCGCTGATCCCGGTGCTGGACGACATCGGCCGGGCCCGCGAGCACGGCGAGGTGACGGGCGGTTTCAAGTCGGTCGCCGAGTCGCTGGAGACGGTCGTCGCCAAGCTCGGGCTGCAGCAGTTCGGCAAGGAGGGCGAGCCCTTCGACCCGACGATCCACGAGGCGCTGATGCACAGCTACTCGTCGGACGTGACAGAGGACACCTGCGTGCAGATCCTCCAGCCCGGGTACCGGATCGGCGAGCGGATCATCCGCCCGGCGATGGTCGCGGTCGCGGAGCCCCAGCCGGGCACCCAGACCACCGGCGAGCCGGACGACGACCAGGGTGACGGTTCGTCCGACAGCTGAGTAGAGTCCCCGTGCGCTGCGGAGTCGTACGTCGTCCAGTACGACGGCCGGCTCCGCAGCGCCGTATCACGGCCCCGCACCGCGGTGTCGCTTCGCAACAGAACTTCGGGATTCCGGGAGGTGGCGGTCAAAGGCCATGAGCGCTAAGGACTACGTGGAGAAGGACTACTACAAGGTCCTCGGCGTGCCCAAGGACGCCACCGCCGCCGAGATCAAGAAGACCTACCGCAAGCTGGCCCGCGAGTTCCACCCGGACGCGAACAAGGGCGACACCAAGGCCGAGGAGCGGTTCAAGGACATCTCCGAGGCCTACGACGTGCTCTCCGACGAGAAGCGCCGCAAGGAGTACGACGAGGCCCGCTCGCTGTTCGCGGGCGGCGGCTTCCGCCCCGGCGGGGCGGGCGGCGCGGCCGGCGGCTTCGACTTCGGAGACCTGTTCAACGGCGGGGGCGGCACGGGCGGCGGCGGCATCGGCGACGTGTTCGGCGGCCTGTTCAACCGCGGCGGCCGGCAGACCGCGCAGCCGCGCCGCGGGGCGGACGTCGAGACCGAGGTCACGCTGAACTTCGAGGAGGCCGTGGACGGCGCGACCGTGCCGCTGCGGATGACCTCCCAGGCCGCCTGCCGCGCCTGCGCCGGGACGGGCGCCAAGGCCGGCACCACCCCGCGGGTCTGTCCGACCTGCGTCGGCGCCGGCACCGTCAGCCGCGGCCAGGGCGCCTTCGCGCTCTCCGAGCCCTGCCGGGACTGCAAGGGCCGCGGCATGATCGTCGACGACCCGTGCACCGTCTGCCACGGCAGCGGCCGGGCCTCCTCCGCCCGCACCATGCAGGTCCGCATCCCGGCCGGGGTGCAGGACGGCCAGCGGATCAGGCTCAAGGGCAAGGGCGCCCAGGGCGAGCGCGGCGGCCAGCCCGGAGACCTCTACGTCACCGTGCACGTCGACGCGCACCCGGTGTTCGGGCGCAAGGGCGACAACCTCACCGTGACCGTGCCGGTGAGCTTCCCCGAAGCCGCGCTCGGCGGCACCATCGAGGTGCCGACCCTGAACGGCCCGGCCGTGAAGCTCAAGCTGCCGCCCGGCAGCGCCAACGGCCTGACCATGCGGGCCCGGGGCAAGGGCGCCACCCGCAAGGACGGCACCCGCGGCGACCTGCTGGTCACCGTGGAGGTCACGGTGCCCAGGCACGTCACCGGAGACGCGCTGACCGCACTGGAGCAGTACCGCGAGGCCACCGCCTCGGACGACCCGCGAGCCGCCCTGTTCAAGGCGGCGGAGGGAGCGTGAGATCCCGATGAGTCCCCACCCCGACAGTCCCCACGGCGGCGAGGGCCCCGGCGTCACCGGCCGGATCGGCCCCGGTCCCGGGCTCGGCGAGGGCCTGCCCGGCGGCGGCCGCCCGCGCGCCGCCGCCCCGCCGTACGTCCTCACCGAGGACACCCCGGTCTACGTCATCTCCGTCGCCGCCGAGCTCTCCGGCCTGCACCCGCAGACCCTCCGCCAGTACGACCGCCTCGGCCTGGTCAGCCCCGACCGCACGGCCGGTCGCGGCCGCCGGTACTCCGCCCGGGACATCCAGCAGCTGCGCGAGGTCCAGCGGCTCTCCCAGGACGAGGGCATCAACCTGGCCGGAATCAAGCGCATCATCGAGCTGGAGAACCAGGTGGCCGCCCTGCAGTCCCGGGTCGCCGAACTCGTCGACGCCCTGGAGGGCGCCGCCGCCACCCTCCAGCAGCGCGAGGCCGCCGTCCACGCCTCCTACCGCCGCGACCTGGTGCCCTACCAGCAGGTCCAGCAGTCCAGCGCACTGGTGGTGTGGCGGCCCAAGCGCTGAGCGCGGCCGAAAAGCACCACGCCGCCGGCACCCCCTACCGTTCGGGGGGTGTCGGCGGCGTCGTCGTCCTGCCAAAGTTCTTTTCCGGAAGTGCCGCGAGCCCGTCCGCAGTCCGGTAATCCGGGGGGGAGTGGAGGAGCCTTCGCCCTATGATGCGGGCCGGAAGGTGCGCGTCAACTCCGCCGAAAGGCCCCAGCTCAGGCAAGGAGTCATGAACATGAGCACTGAGCGAAGGAACCCCGTCGCGGCCCCCGGCCTTTCCGTGGAGGCCAGGTCCCTCTACAGCCAGGCCGTGCAGAACGGGGGGAGGCTGGCCGGGCGCCGTCCCCTTCCCGCCGGTGGAGAGGAACCCGCGCTGCAGGAGTTGTTGGACCTCGGACTGCTGCAGCCCGAGATCGGCCTGCCGGGGACGTACGCGGTAAAGGACCCGCAACAGCTGGCCGAAACCATGACGCTCGGCTTCCAGCTCGAGGCCGCTAAAATCCTCCAGCGCTCCATCGCGACCAGTCAACTCCTACTGGAACTCCACCAGGAATACCAGGACCACATCGTTCATCCCGAATCCGGCGGAACCGTCGAGTACCTCCAAGGCCGCTGGAGCATCAATGAGAGCCTGTCGGCGATCATGGCCGGCGCCTCGCACGAAATGCTCACCGCCCAACCCGGCGGCGGACGCGGTGAGGACGACATCAAAATAGCGATCGCCCGCGATCTGGAATTCGTGGAGCGCGGCGGAACCATCAGGACGATCTACCAGCCGAGCGCGCGCTATTCGAATCCCACGATCAACTACGTCCACGCGGTGACCCAGGGAGGTTGCCAGGTGAGAACACTGGACGAGGCCTTCGCGAAGCTGATCGTGATCGACCGGAAGGTCGCCGTCATCACCACCGGGGACGGGCAGGACCGCGACCGCGCGGCTTTCGTCCGGGACGATGCCGTCATCAGTTACATCATCAGCGTGTTCAACAGCCAGTGGGAACGCGCCATCCCCTTCACCGGCGACCACGAAATACCGCCGCAGGTGGTTTCCAGCATGCGCAAGCAGATCGTCCGCATGATGCTGGAGGGCATCGCCCACCGCACGATCGCCCGGCGCCTCGGGCTCAGCGAACGCACTCTCGCCCGCCACATCGCCGAGATGCGCGAGGAATACGGAGTGGAGACGCTCTTCCAACTCGGATGGAAGATCGCCCGGGCGGAGGGGCCGGCGAACTGAGCCCGACGACCCCCTGCCGCCGGGAGTCCTACCAGGCGCTGTCCATGCTCACTGCGGCGATCGATGACACAGCGGTCTTGGCGGTCTGCGGGTGAGAGTCCGCGCTCGCCGCGCTGGCCCCGAGGAACACAGCGACACTCAGAAGAACAGCCGATATCAGGATACGACGGGCCTTCAACACAACACCACTCCTTTCGGACAAACCCACCGCGAGCACCGCCCCTACGAACGATGGCCGCACCGATTTTCTACATATGATTCCCTACCAAGTGCCTTGGCGTCACCCCGCCCCGACTGCCACAGTGATCCAGTCGATGAAATGAGCATGTCGGCGCAGGCGGGGAAGCGGGTGCGGCCGGGTGTCATCTATCCGCCAGGCAGCCAGATGACACCGTGCGCCAGTGGACTCGTTGACACCCGGCGATGGACGATCAGCTAGTCGTAACGGCAGAAGCAGAATCAGCACGTCCATCACGGCCACCGAACCCGGAGTGCGGCAATCTTCGGGCTTCCCACCCACCGTTCCGGCGAACGCGGACACGTGGCGGCAGTGGCCGATTCACCACACCCCCGGAGTCGACATGAGTGAGCACCACCTGCAGCACCGCGCCGAAGGGCGCCGCGCACGGGTCTTCCTGGCCGCGCCGCTGATGCGGCTGACCGGGCCGGCGGACAGTGTGGTGACGTTGGCGAGCCGGACCAGGCTGACCACGTTGCGGAGCACGCTGCTGGACAGCGGGGCCGCGGTGTACAGCGCGCACCACAGTGACGCGTGGACGGTGGCGGGACGGGCGCCGGAACAGCGGGTGCCCTCCGACTTCCGGGCGATGCAGAGCGCGGACCTGGTGTTCGCGTACGTCGGTGCGCCGCTGTCGGCCGGGGTGAGCCTGGAGCTCGGCTGGGCTTCGGCGCTGCGCAAGCCGATCGTGCTGCTGGTGGACGAGGCGATCACGCACAACCCGCTGATCGCGACCATCGAGCAGGTCGCGCCGGTGCTGCCGCTGGTCTTCGACGACACCTGGTCGCAGGAGGCGCTGCACCACACCGTGGAGACCGCGCTGGACTGGGCCGGGATGGCGCTGTCGCTGCGCGGCGGCTTCTGGACCGCGCCCGGCGACCAGTTCCCGCGGCCGCGCCGCGAGCACGCCGGCCCGTACGGCTTCTGGTCCCCGGAGATCGCCACCGGCTGACCGCGCGTCAGTCGCCCGCGCCCCCGTCACGCGGTTCCCCGGCTCCCCGCATCTGCCAGCCCAGCTGGAACAGGGTCTCCGCGTCGTGGAGTTCGCGCAGTCGCGAGATGTGCGCGGCGACGGTGCGCTCGCCGAGGCCCAGCCGGGAGGCGATGGTCTTCTGGGTCAGGCCCTGGGCGAGCAGTCGGCCCACCTGTTCGTGGACCGGCACCACGCTCTCGCCCTCGTGCTCGGCGGAGCGCCACTGGATCCGTTCGGCCCGCTCCCAGTCCCGCTCGAAGGCGGCGACCAGGAACGAGACCACCGCCGGGTCCTCGATGAACGCGGCACTCGAATTGTCGGCCGACGCCGGAACGACGGCGATCCGGCGGTCGAAGATCAACATCCTGCTGAAGGGTTCGCTCAAGGTGCGGAACCGGCCTCCCCAACCGGTGACCCTCTCCGCCCAGCGGACCGTCGTCTCGTCCAGCAGCGCGGTCGGCTCGTAGACGGTGCGGATGGTCGCCCCGCGCTCCAGGAAGCGCCGGGTGCGCTCCAGCGCCTCCTCCAGCAGATCGGCCGGCCCGGCCCCACCCGGGTGCAGGGACAGCTCCTCCTCGTACGCCTCGCTCGCCAACTGCAGGACGCGGTGCCGGATCTGCTCGGTCCGGTCGACGTGCTGCACCACGCTGGAGCGGTCGGCCCGGCGCGGGGTCGCGTCGTAGGCGTGGGTGAGGTCCTCCAGCAGCGTCGGCATCTCCTCGGCGCGCAGCAGCATCCGGGTGCCCTCGGCGCGCAGCTCGGCACTGATCCGGTCGCTGACCGCGCGCGGGTTGACCGCCGTCAGCACCTGCTCGGCGGCGTCGTGCGCCAGCAGGCCGAGCTCCATCAGCCGCAGCACCCCGGTCGGGTCCTGCTCGACCGCCTCGCGGAACGACACCCGCCCGCCCTGCTCCAGGACCTGCTGGTACAGCCGCCGCTCCGACTCGCTCGGCAGGGCGGCTCCGTTCGGCTCGCTCACAGGTCCCACTCCTCCTCGGCCGTCCGACCCGGGTCCTCCCCCAGCGGTACGGCGGGTCGTTCGGACGCCCCCCGCAGCTGCCAGCCGAGCTGGAACAGGGTCTCCGCATCGTAGAACTCCCGCAGCCGGGCGATGTGCCCGGCCACCGTCCGCTCGGAGATGCCCAGTCGGGAGGCGATCGCCCGCTGGGTCAGGCCCGCCGCGAGCAGGCCGGTCAGCTCCGGCGGGACGCCGGTCTCCCGGGGGCCCCCGGCCAGCGCCTGCCAGTCGACCCGCTCGGCCCGCGCCCAGTCGCGCTCGAACAGGCCCACCAGGACGGCCAGCACCGCCGGGTCCTCCACCAGCACCGCCTGGCGGTCGTCCGGGGCCGCCGAGACCACCGCGGCCCGCCGGTCGAAGATCACCATCCGCCGGAACGGCTCGTCCAGGACCCTGAACCGCTCTCCCGCGGCGGTGAGTTCGGCCGCGTACGAGACGGTGGGCGGGTCGAGGAGCGCACCCGGTTGGTAGATCGAGCGCAGTCCGATGCCCTTCGCCAGGAAGCCCAGCGAGCGCACCCTGGTCTGCTGCATGCCGTGGACCGGCCGGGCCCCACCGGGCTGGGACGCCAGCGTCTCCTCGCGCATCTCGGACTCGATCCGGGCGATGTGGTGCGAGATCTGCGGTCCCGCCACCAGTTGCAGCGGCCGCGCCGAACGGCCGCGGCGCGCGATGGCGTCGTACGCCTGCACCAGGTCCTCCAGCCGGGTCGCGGCGTGCTCGGCCGCCAGCAGCTTCTCCGTGGCCGAGCTGCGCAGTTCGGCGCTCAACCGCTCGCCGAGCGACCCGGGGTGAGCGGCCGTCAGCATCTCCCCGTGGTCGTGGTGGAGCAGCAGCCCGAGCCCGATCAGCCCGAGGGTGGCGTCCGGGTCCTGCTCCATCGCCTCGCGGAGCAGCACCATCCCGCCCTGCGCGACGACTTCGCGGTACAGGGCGCGCTCGGCCTCGTTGGGCAGCCGGAGCGTCATCTCAGCTTCCTCCGCGCATCAGCCAGCCGAGTTGGAAGAGCGACTCGGCGCCGTGGTGCTCGCGCAGCAGGGCGACGAGCGCCGGGTCCTCGACGAACACGGCGCTGCTGTCACCGTGCGCGGCGGGAATGACGGCGACCTTGCGGTCGAAGACCAGCATCCGCAGGAACGGCTCGTCCAGGACCCGGAAGCACTCGCCCGCCCTGGTCGCGGAAGCCGCGTACGAGACGGTGGGGCGGTGCGTGAGCACACCGGGCCGGTAGAGGGTGCGCAGGGAGATCCCGGCCGCGAGGGACCGCCGGTCGCGGACCAGGGTCTCTCGCAGGATCCGCGTGGGGCGGGCACCGCCGGGCCGGGCGGCGACCGCACGCGGGTTGACGGCCGTCAGTGACTCCTCCCTCCCGAAGTGCACCAGTAGACCGAGGTCGATCAGACGCCGAGTGGCGTCAGGGGCGCGCTGCATCGACTCACGGAACATCACCCGGCCGCCCCGGCCGAGGATCTCGCGGTAGAGCCGGCGGGCGTCGTCGTTCAGCAGGCTGTTCACCGGGCCCCGTCCCGCATCAGCCAGCCGAGCTGGAACAGCGTCTCGGCGTCGTAGCGCTCGCGCAGCCGGGCGATGTGCCCGGCCACCGTCCGCTCGGACAGCGACAGGCGGGAGGCGACCGCCTTCTGGGTCAGGCCCGCTGCGAGCAACTCACCCACCCGGCTCAGCACTTCCGGCAGCTCCCGGCCCACCTCGTCGAACCACGGCACGCGGACGGCCCGCTCCCAGTCCCGTTGGAACAGCTTGACCAGGTGGTCGACCACGGCGCGGTCCTCGATGAACGCGGCGCCGCTGCGGTTGTCCCCGGCGGTGGCGATGACGGCGATTCGGCGGTCGAAGATCATCATGCGGGCGAACGGCTCGTCGAGGACGCGCAGCCGCATGCCCCAGTCGGTGGCCGCCGCCGCGTAGGCGACGGTGTGCGGGGTCCGCCGGGTGACCGGCTGGTACAGGATGTCGGCGGTCGCGCCACGGGCGAGCGCGGCTCGGATCCGGGGGTTCTCGGTCAGGAACTCGGGCGCGCGCGGGCCGGGTTGGGCGGCCATCGCCTCGTCCCAGTGGTCGGACTCGATCGCCAGCAGCCGCTGCTGGATCCGGTCCTGCCCGAACACGTGGGCGATGTGGGTGCGCTGCTGGGCGGCGTCGTACGAGTCGGCCAGTTCGCCGAGGCCGTCGCCGGAGCTGTCGGCACGGGACAGCAGGTCACCGGCGCCCTCCCGGAGCGCGGCGGCCAGCTTCGCGGTGGCGACGCGCGGGTTCATCGCCACCACCCACTCCTGGTAGGCGTACCGGCTCAGCAGGCCGATCTCCAGCAGCCGGGCGGCCGAGGCCGCGTCCTGCTCCATCACCTCCCGCAACGAGGCCCGGCCCGCCCGCAACACGGACAGGTACAGCGCCTTCTCCGCCTCGTTCGGCGCCGCGTACGGCGGGGCCGGGGCGGTGGTGGCCGGTGGGGTGTCAGGCATCGTGCTCGCCGCCCCTCCGCATCAGCCAGCCGAGTTGGAACAGCGTGTCGGCGCCGTAGCGGTCGCGCAGGCGGGAGATGTGGCCGGCCACGGTGCGTTCGGACAGGCCGAGGCGGGCGGCGATGGCCTTCTGGGTGAGGCCCTGGGCGAGCAGGCGGCCGACCCGGTCGGCGGCGGCGGCCCGGGTGGGGGCGCTCTCCAGCAGGCTGTTCCAGCAGACGCGTTCGGCCCGGTCCCAGTCGCGGTCGAAGTTGGCGACGATCATCGACACGGTGGCGGGGTCGGAGATCACCGCGGCCCGGTCGAGGTCGTCGGAGGCCGGCACCACGGCGGTGGCGCGGTCGAAGACCAGGGTGCGCTGGAAGGGCTCGTCGAGCAGCCGGACCTCGCCGCCGGCCTTGGTGACGGTCGCGGCGTAGCGGATCACGGCGGGCTCGGCGAGTGCGGCCGGCTGGTAGAGGGTGAGGATCCGGCAGCCTCGGCGCAGGACCGGGAGTTCCTGGCGCAGGGACAGTTCCAGGGCGGCGGGCCCGGTGGTTCCGGGCTGGGCGGTCAGGGCCTCTTCCCGGCAGGCGGCGCCGAGTTGGGCGATCCGCTGGCGGACGTGCTCGCGTCCGGTGACCTGGGTGCCGGCGGAGCCCGGCTCGGCCGTGCGGGGCACGCTGTCGTAGGCGGCGATCAGCGGGTCGAGGTCGGCGGTCAGCCGCTCGGCCCGGTTGAGCAGGCGGGCGGCTTCGGCGTTCATCGCGGCGCCGAGGGTGTCGGCGACGAACCTGGGGTTGACGGCCAGGTAGGAGGCGTCCATGCCGTCGGGCACCAGCAGGCCGGTGCGCAGCAGTTCGGCGAGCGGCTCACGGGCGGGGACGGCCTCGGCCGTGATCCGGCCGCCGGCTTCGAGGACGTCCAGGTAGAGGCGCCAGGCCCGTTCGTCTATCGGCCCGCACTCGGGCAGCACGACGGGGGCGGGCAGTACGGCGGGGGCGGGCAGTACGGCGGGGGCGGACAGCGCGGCGGGCACCGGGACCGCGGCGGGCGCGGGGATCGGGGTCGGGTCAGCCACGTCCGCCGCCGCCTCTCATCAGCCAGCCGAGCTGGAACAGGGTCCCGGCGCCGTACAGGTCGCGCAGGCGGGAGATGTGGCCGGCCACGGTGCGTTCGGACAGGCCGAGGCGGGTGGCGACGGCGCGCTGGGTGAGGCCCTGGGCGAGCAGGCGGCCGACCCGGTCGGTGATGGTGCGGGTGAGGCTGCGGGTGTCGAGGCGGTGCCAGTGGACCTGTTCGGCGCGGGCCCAGTCGCGTTCGAAGCCGGCCACCAGGTAGGCGATCGCGGCGGGGTCCTCGACGAAGGCGGCGCGGCTGTGGTCCTCGGCGGCGGGGATGACGGCGGTCCGCCGGTCGATGACGATCAGGCGGCGGAACGGCTCGTCCAGGACGCGCAGTTGGGCGCCGTGCTCGGTCATCGAGGCGGCGTGCCGGACGGCGCTGTCCTCGCTGAGCGCGACGGGCTGGTAGAGGGCGCGCAGGGTGGCGCCCCGGTCGAGCATCCGCCGGTCCTGGGCGTGGGCGAGTTCGAGGACGGCGGGGGGCCGCAGGCCGGGTTGGGCGCTGAGCAGTTCGAGGCGGCAGTCGGAGACCAGTTGGGCGAGCCGCAGCCGGATGTCCTCCCGGCTGTCGAGGTAGACGGTCCGTCTGGTCCGGTCGGCGGGCCGGGGGACGGCGTCGTAGGCGCGGGCGAGCGGGTCGAGGGCGGCGGGCAGCCGGCCGGCGTCGAGCAGCAGGCGGGTGGCGCGGGAGCGCAGGTCGGCGCCGAGGCGTTCGGCGACGGAGCGCGGGCTGACCGCGACGTAGCAGCCGTCGATCCGGTTGGGCAGGAGCAGTCCGACCCCCACCAGCTGTTCCAGCAGGGCCTGTTGGCGTTGGGGGGTGAGGCCGGGGCCGAGCGCGGGCGGCGCGCCGAACGGCATCCGGCCGCCGGCGGCGAGGACGGCCAGGTAGAGCCGGGTGGCGTCCTCCTCGGGCAGGCCGGTGTCCGGGTCGAGCGGTCCGCCGTCCTGGTGGGACGGTGCGGTGCTCCGGTCCGAGGGCCCGCCGTCCGGGTGGGACGGTGCGGTGTCCGGTTCGGACTTCGGGTGGTCCGCTGCCACGTCGAGCACTCCCTGCCGTGTTCCTCCGTTTGCGGATGATGATCCCAGCAGGGCCGTCCGGTCCGACGGCGGGAGTCACCCGCGGTTACGGGCGCGTCCCCCGGGGCGGGTGCCGTGGGCACCCGGATCCCGGAGGACCCGCTCGTGTCACGCCAGCGTCATGGCGCTTCGGGGAGGCGGAGCAGCAACGCCTCACCGATCCGGCTGCGGCAGCCACCACCACACGTGGCGTGCCGGCCGGTGCTCTTCCCCCCGTTGCGCAGATACGAACGCACCTGTCGCCCCCACGCGAAGAGCAAGTCGCCGACTCGGGCTGCGGCTGCCCCGGACGACCTGGCGTGACTACACCCTCACAGCGGGACGGACTCCGAACAAGTGCTCCCCGGCTGCAGGTTCCCGCAAGTGCAGGAACATGCAGCAAACGCCTCGGCGCGGCGCCCGGAATCCCGCTTCCGCCGCATTGCCCCCCTCCACCGAACATACATTCGGAAAGCGGCGGAGGGGGCGTGCGGGCCGGTGGCGTCACCCTGGACCGGAATGTCACCCACCTCCCCCGGAATTCGACAATCCTCCGCCGAATCCACCGATCCGGAATGCGCCGCGCCGAATAACGGCCGCCCGCGAACCGACCCGGCAGCACCCCGCCGACCCCGGCCGACCCCTCCCCGGTGCGGCATACGTCCAGTTCACAGCAGGCGGCCCGCCCGGAGGCCGGCCGCGGTGCGCACCAGCGCCACCGCCCAGGCGGCGAACAGCAGCAGGTAGAGCGCGGCGGCGAGCGCGGTGAATCCGGCGAATCCGGTGTGGGCGGCGAGTCCGGTCGCGCCGGTGACGAGCGTTCCGACCGGGAAGGTGGCGGCCCACCAGGTCATCGCGAACGGCATTCCGGCCCGCAGTGCCCGCAGGTTGGCGGCCAGTGCCACCGCCAGCCAGAGCAGGGCGAATCCCGTCACCGCCACGCCGTACACCTCGGCCAGCCCGCGGGCGACCGCCACCGCCCCCGGACCGGCGCCGGGGAGGGCGAGCGGGACGGCGTCGGCGAACTTCTGCACGGCGGTGGTGGACTGGCCGAGCGGCCCGAGCACCAGGAACAGCGAGGGGGTGAGCGCCAGGACGGGCAGCTTGCTGTGCAGCAGCCCGCCGAGCACCACCGGCAGCAGCGCCAGGGTGGCCAGCAGGCTGGCGCCGAGCATCGCCGCGCAGCCGTACAGCACCGCCTGCCGGGCCGCCCCCTCCGGCAGGTGCGGGACGAGCGCGGGGCCGCACGCGGCGGCCACCATCGGGGCGACCACCGGCAGCAGCCAGGTCGGGTTGGCCTCCAGCGCGGACAGCCGGTGCCGGGTGATCATCAGGTACGGCAGCCCGGCGGCCACCACCAGCGCGTACGCCGTGCCGACCGTCCACAGCAGCGCGTCCAGCGCGAGGGCGGGCCGGTCGCCGAGCAGCGGGGTGCCGACGGTCAGCGCGCCGTGGCCCACGGCCAGCAGGGCCATCGGCGGGCAGCCGTAGAAGACGGCGGCGGACGGGTCCTCCAGCAGGGTGTGCCGGGCCTGCTCGCGGTGCCGGGCCAGGTGGACGGCGCGGCCGGCCAGCAGGGCGGCCAGCATCAGCAGCGAGAGCGTCCAGAGCGCCTCGGCGAAGGCCGTCCGCCCGGGCAGCTCCACCGGCAGGGCGGCGGCGGCGTTGCCGGTGATCGCGGTGCCCATCACGGTGGCGTACCAGTTGGGGCCGAGCCGGGAGAGGTCGAGGCCGCGCAGGGCGGCGCGCGGCGCGAGGAGGGTTGCCATGGCCCCACCCTCCGCCGCCGCCGGGGACGCGGGTAGCGGGCCGTCCGCTATGAGGACATAGCCTGGGCCTATGGCCCTCTCCCCGCACGTCCCGGAACTCGGCGCCCTGGAGCTGCTGCTCGCCGTGGCCCGGCTGGGCAGCGTCGGGCGGGCCGCCGCCGAACTGGGCGTCAGCCAGCCCGCCGCCAGCGCCCGGATCAAGGGCATGGAACGGCAGATCGGGGTGCCGCTGCTGGAGCGCTCGCCGCGCGGCTCCCGGCCCACCGAGGCGGGCCGGCTGGTGGTCGAGTGGGCCCGGCAGGTGGTGGAGGCGGCGCAGGCGCTGGACGCCGGGATCGATGCGCTGCGCGGCCGCCGGGACGCCCGGCTGCGGGTGGTGGCCAGCCTGACCGTCGCCGAGTACCTGATGCCCGGCTGGCTGCTGGCCCTGAACGAGGCCAGCCCGGGCACCGCCGTCACCCTGCGCACCGCCAACTCGCACGACGTGGCCGCCCAGGTGCTGGCCGGCGAGGCCGACCTGGGCTTCGTCGAGGGCACCTCCACCCCGCCCGGCCTGTCCGGCGCGGTGGTGGCCGCCGACCGGCTGGTGGTGGTGGTCTCCCCCGAGCACCGCTGGGCCCGCCGCCGCGCCCCGGTGACCGGCGCCGAACTGGCCGCCACCCCGCTGGTGCTGCGCGAGGTCGGCTCCGGCACCCGGGAGGTGCTGGAGGAGGCGCTCGCCCCGTACGGCGGCCCGGCCGCGCCCCGGCTGGAGCTGGCCTCCTCGACGGCGCTGAAGGCGGCCGCGATGACCGGCGCGGGCCCGGTGTGCCTGAGCGAGCTGGCGGTGAAGGAGGAGCTGGCCACCCGCCGACTGGTGGCGGTGCCGCTGGACGGCCTGGAGCTGCAGCGCCCGCTGCGCGCGGTCTGGCCGTCCGGCCAGCGTCCGGCCGGGCCAGCCCGCGAGCTGCTGGGGCTGACCCGGGCGGTCGTCGCACCGAAGCCCCGGAGGGCTTGAACCAAAACCTGAGCGGAATAGACTCAACTTAGTGCATGCTGTAGTCGGCAGCTTGGTACCAGTCCCGAGACGAGAGGGGTACGCCCGCAGTGGACGCCAGTAAGTTCACCAGCAAGACGCAGGAGGCCCTGTCCTCCGCCATCCGGCAGGCCAGCGCCGCGGGGAACCCGGACGTCAAGCCGGTGCACATCCTGCTGGCCCTGCTGGAGCAGCCGGAGGGCCTGGCCCGCCCGCTGCTGGAGGCCGTCGGGGCGGATGCGGGGCGCGTCGCCGCCGCCGCCCGCCAGCAGGCCGCCGCCCAGCCCGCCGCCCAGGGCTCCACGGTCGCCGCGCCGAACCTGGCGCGCGACACCCTGGCCGTGCTGGAGGAGGCCGGCCGCCGCGCCACCGACCTGGACGACCAGTACGTCTCCACCGAACACCTGTTGGTCGGCCTGGCCGCCGAGGGCGGGCAGGTCGCCGACCTGCTGAAGCAGCAGGGCGCCACGCCCAAGGCGCTGCTGGCCGCGTTCAAGGAGGTCCGGGGCAGCGCCCGGGTCACCTCGAAGGACCCGGAGGGCACCTACAAGGCCCTGGAGAAGTACGGCTCCGACCTGACGCAGGCCGCGCGGGACGGCAAGCTCGACCCGGTGATCGGCCGCGACCAGGAGATCCGCCGGGTGGTGCAGGTGCTCTCCCGGCGCACCAAGAACAACCCGGTGCTGATCGGCGAGCCCGGCGTCGGCAAGACCGCCGTGGTCGAGGGCCTGGCCCAGCGGATCGTCGCGGGCGACGTGCCGGAGTCGCTGCGTGGCAAGCGCCTGGTCGCGCTCGACCTGGCGGCGATGGTCGCGGGCGCCAAGTTCCGCGGCGAGTTCGAGGAGCGGCTCAAGGCCGTCCTGAACGACATCAAGGCCTCCGACGGCCAGGTGGTCACCTTCATCGACGAGCTGCACACCATGGTCGGCGCGGGCGCCGGCGGCGACTCCGCGATGGACGCGGGCAACATGCTCAAGCCGATGCTGGCCCGCGGCGAGCTGCGCATGGTCGGCGCCACCACGCTGGACGAGTACCGCGAGCGGATCGAGAAGGACCCGGCCCTGGAGCGCCGCTTCCAGCAGGTGATGGTCGGCGAGCCGACCGTCGAGGACACCATCGCGATCCTGCGCGGCCTCAAGGGCCGCTACGAGGCGCACCACAAGGTGGAGATCACCGACGCCGCCCTGGTCGCCGCGGCGACGCTCTCCAACCGGTACATCACCGCCCGCTTCCTGCCCGACAAGGCGATCGACCTGGTCGACGAGGCCGCCTCCCGGCTGCGGATGGAGATCGACTCCTCCCCGGTGGAGATCGACGAGCTGCAGCGCTCCGTCGACCGGCTGCGGATGGAGGAGCTGGCGCTGGAGAAGGAGTCCGACCCGGCCTCGGTCGAGCGGCTCGGCAGGCTCCGGCGGGACTTGGCGGACAAGCAGGAGCAGCTGAGCACCCTCAACGCCCGCTGGGAGCAGGAGAAGAAGTCGCTCAACCGGGTCGGCGAGCTCAAGGAGCGCCTGGACGACCTGCGCGGCGCCCTGGACCGCGCCCAGCGCGACGGCGACTTCGAGCGCGCCTCCAAGCTGATGTACGCCGAGATCCCGGCCGCCGAAAGGGAGTTGACCGAGGCGCAGGACCGCGCGGCGGACGAGCCCGGCACCACCATGGTCAAGGAGCAGGTCGGCCCGGACGACGTGGCGGACGTGGTCGCGTCCTGGACGGGCATCCCGGCCGGCCGGCTGCTGGAGGGCGAGAGCGCCAAGCTGCTGCGGATGGAGGAGGAGCTCGGCCGGCGCCTGATCGGCCAGCACGAGGCCGTCCGCGCCGTCTCCGACGCGGTGCGCCGCACCCGCTCCGGCATCGCCGACCCGGACCGCCCCACCGGCTCGTTCCTGTTCCTCGGCCCGACCGGCGTCGGCAAGACCGAGCTGGCCAAGGCTCTGGCGGACTTCCTCTTCGACGACGAGCGCGCCATGGTCCGGATCGACATGAGCGAGTACGGCGAGAAGCACTCGGTCTCCCGCCTGGTCGGCGCCCCGCCCGGGTACGTCGGCTACGAGGAGGGCGGCCAGCTCACCGAGGCGGTCCGCCGCCGCCCGTACAGCGTCGTCCTGCTGGACGAGGTGGAGAAGGCCCACCCCGAGGTGTTCGACGTGCTGCTCCAGGTGCTGGACGACGGCCGCCTCACCGACGGCCAGGGCCGCACGGTGGACTTCCGCAACGCGATCCTGATCCTCACCTCCAACCTCGGCTCGCAGTTCCTGGTCGACCCGACCACGCCCGAGGAGCGCAAGAAGCAGCTGGTGCTGGACACCGTCCGGCAGGCGTTCAAGCCGGAGTTCCTCAACCGGCTGGACGACATCGTGGTGTTCGAACCGCTGGGCACCGAGGAGCTCAGCCGGATCGTCGACCTCCAGGTCGCCTCGCTCTCCCGCCGCCTGCACGAGCGCCGGCTCACCCTGGACGTCACCCCCGCCGCCCGGGACTGGCTCTCCCTCACCGGCTACGACCCGGCGTACGGCGCCCGGCCGCTGCGCCGGCTGGTGCAGTCCGCCATCGGCGACCAGCTGGCCAAGGAGATCCTCTCCGGGCGGGTGCACGACGGCGACACGGTGGTGGTCGACCACGACGGCGTCTCCGACCGGCTGGCGGTCGGGCCGCGCGCCTCGCTGGAGAAGTGACGCCGCCGACGGGCGGCACCGGGGCTCCCTCCCGGCGCCGTCCGTCGGCGGGTGCGCCCCGCCCGGGGCACCGCCGGTGGCCCGCCCCGCCCGGGCGGCGTGGAAGCCCCGCGTACCCGCCCGTGCCCCCGCCCGTACCCCCGCCCGTGCCCCCCGGGCAGCCGAACGCCCCGGGGCGCCGGCGCGCCCCCGCGGCCCGGCCCGGGACGGGTCCGGTCGGATGCCAACGGCCCTTTCCCGCCGTGCAACTCCCCGGCCGGGCCGGGCCGCTGGACCACCGTCCGGCCCGGGCCCGGCCCGGGGGGCGCGGGCGGCCGCGCCGGCCCGGGCGGCACGGCTTGCAGGGACATGATCACGCGCCGGGGTACACCCTGTGCCGCGGGCCCCGAATGAGGCAGGATGGAGACAGGAAAGGCGGCCCCCCATCGGCAGCCGACCGTGCACCGTGAAAGGGACACCCCCGTGAGCATCGACCCGTCGTCCATCCCGTCCTTCGGTCTGCCGCAGCCGCCGCAGGGCGGCGGCCAGCCCGGTGGCGCTCCGGCCGGGCCGCCGCCGGTGATCGTCCCGGACCAGAACCTGGTGGCCCAGCTGCTCGACCAGATGCAGCTCAAGCACGTGGTGGACGAGGAGGGCGACCTCACCGCCCCCTGGGAGAACTTCCGCGTCTACTACATGTTCCGCGGCGACCACAAGGAGCTGTTCGCGGTCCGGGCGTTCTACGACCGCCCGTTCCCGCTGGAGCAGAAGCCCGAGATCCTCGCGCTGATCGACGAGTGGAACCGCGAGACCCTGTGGCCCAAGGTCTACACCCACACCCACGACGACGGCGTGGTCCGGCTGATCGGTGAGTCCCAGATGATCGTCGGCAACGGCGTCAACCTGGAGTACTTCGTCGGCACCACCGCCAACTGGACGCAGGCCGCGGTCGGCTTCGAGCAGTGGATGGTCGAGCAGCTCGGCGACGGCAAGACCGAGGACGCCGCCGCCGACGAGGACGGCCCGGCCGACGAGGCCTGAGCTCCTCCCCCGCACCGCCCGAACGGGCCCGCCCCCCGCGCGACGCGCGGACGGCGGGCCCGTCGCCGTGGTGCGCCGGCTCCGGGTCCACGGCCGTCCGCCCCTCCGGGCCGTCCCGCACGGAGGCCCCTTGGCGTCCGCCGCGCGCCGCTGGATGATGGGCCCCACCACCGTTCGCGAGGAGCCACCGATGAGCACGAGGCCGCTGCTGAACCGCAGTCTGGCGGGCATGGGAACCACGATCTTCGCGGAGATGTCGGCCCTGGCCACCGCCACCGGTTCGATCAACCTCGGGCAGGGCTTCCCCGACACCGACGGCCCCCGCGAGATCGCCGAGGCCGCCGCCCGCGCCGTGCTGGACGGGCGCGGCAACCAGTACCCGCCCGGCCCCGGCATCCCCGAACTGCGGGCCGCCGTCGCCGAGCACCAGCAGCGCTTCTACGGCCTGTCGTACGACCCCGACACCGAGGTGCTGGTCACCGCCGGCGCCACCGAGGCGATCGCCGCCGCGCTGCTCGCCCTGCTGGAGCCCGGCGACGAGGTGATCGCCTTCGAACCGTTCTACGACTCGTACGCCGCCTGCATCGCGATGGCCGGCGCCACGCGCGTCCCGCTGACCCTGCGCGCTCCTTCCTTCCGCCCCGACCTGGACGAGCTGCGCTCGCTGATCACGCCGCGCACCCGGCTGCTGCTGGTCAACACCCCGCACAACCCGACCGGCACCGTCCTCACCCCCGAGGAACTCGGCGCCATCGCCGAACTCGCCGTCGAACACGACCTGTTGGTCGTCACCGACGAGGTCTACGAGCACCTGGTCTTCGCCGGCGCCCACCACCCGCTCGCCGCCCTGCCCGGCATGCGCGAACGCACCGTCGCCATCTCCTCGGCCGGCAAGACCTTCTCCTTCACCGGCTGGAAGGTCGGCTGGGTCACCGGCACCCCCGAACTGGTGGCCGCCGTCCGCACCGCCAAGCAGTACCTGACCTACGTCAGCGCCGGCCCGTTCCAGTACGCCGTCGCCGAGGCCCTCCGGCTCCCCGACAGCTACTACGCCGACTTCCGCGCCGACCTGCACCGCAAGCGCGACCTGCTGGCCGCCGGGCTGGCCGAGGCCGGCTTCCGGGTCTTCGAACCCCAGGGCACGTACTTCATCACCACCGACATCACCCCCCTCGGCGAGAAGGACGGCATCGAGTTCTGCCGCGCCCTCCCCGAACGCTGCGGGGTGGTCGCCATCCCCAACGCCGTCTTCTACGACGACACCGAGGCCGGCCGCGCCCAGGTCCGCTTCGCCTTCTGCAAGAAGACCGACGTGCTGGAAGAGGCCGTCTCCCGGCTGCACGCCCTGCGCACCGGCTGACGGCCGACGCGGCGCCACCGACCCACTGCGGCACGGGAGTTCGGGGCGGATCGACCCGTCCGTGCCGCGGTGCGGGACGCCGGGCCCCTGGAGACCGGCCCGCTCCTCCGCGCCGACCAGTCGGGTCGCATACGAACCTGGAAGCCATCCCCTGTCGGCGGTCGGCGGGGCGGCCGATCGGGGACGCACGCGGGCGCGCGGCGGGCGCGCTACCGGCGTGCACGGCCTGTGCCACCAGCGCGAGGGCGCGCGGCGGGCAGAGTGCAACCCGGGACCGATCACACCCAGTCGGACACAGGCCTCAGAACGGTGAATGAGTGCCAAACATGGGTAAATCCCCGACGGACCCGGAGAATTCGTGCTTCTCTGCTGCTGAATCTCCAGCCGGAATCCCTCCTTCCACGGTCGGCCGCGCCCCGGATCGGACAGTCTCGAACAGCCTCACGGATGAGGGCGGACTCCGGTCGCACCGGGGGCGCGCACGGAGCTGAAACGCGGAGCCGAGCATGCTCACCACCTTGCAGACCTCCTACACGGACACCCGCGCCGGCGACCTGGCCTGGCAGCTGGGCGGCGAACCGCTGCCCGCGCTGGCCGTCCGCGACCTCAGACTCGACGGCGCCTGCGGTGTCCCGGGCGGCCTCCGGGGCACCCTCCAGCTGCGGCTGCTGGGCGCCTCGCACCAGGTGGTGCTGGCCGCCGGGCCGGGCGACTGCCTGGAGACGGTGGCCTGCCTGCCGGGCCGCCGCACCCCGCTGCCCGCCCGGGTGGCCGAGCGGGTGGCCGGCTGGGAGTACGAGTTCGCGGCCCGGATCGAGGAGCTGCCGCCGTACGTGTTCGAGGCCCGGGCACAGGAGCTGCTGGCCCTGGTCGAGGGGCACCCGCGGGCGCTGGCCGGGGTCTTCCCGGGCGACCCGAGCGCCTTCACCGCGCTGGTCGCGCACTGCGACGACCGCCGGGTGCACTGGCGGACGTGGCACGCCTACCCGCAGGAGGGCCGACTGGTGTGCACCCGTTCCTCGCTCTCGCTGCCCGGCACCGGCCGGCCCCAAACCGACCGGGCCGCCGGGGACGCGGTGGCGACGACCACCGCGGACGCCCAGGCGCAGGTCGGATGGTGAGCCGACGTCAACCCGGCACCCCGCCCTGTCCCCCGGATGGGTGCAGCCATTCACCTGGACTCTCGCCTAGCGTTCATTCATGATCAACCACCCGGTCGGACGGCCCGCGCAGCCGGGTCCGGACGCCACCGCGCCCCCGCCCGCGGCCGCCCCCCGGCCCACCGCCCCCCGCGCCGCGGGCCCCGGCGGCGCGGTCCGGGCCGGCTGCGCCGCACCGCTGGCCATGGCCCCCCGTCCGGCCCGCGTGCTGGTCCTGTTGGCCGCGTTCGTCTGCGCGGCCTGCGGCCTGGTGTACGAACTCGAACTGGTCGCCCTCGGCGGCTACCTGCTGGGCGACTCGGTCACCCAGACCTCCGTGGTGCTGTCGGTGATGGTGTTCGCGATGGGCGTCGGCTCGCTGCTCGCCAAGCGCCTCACCCGTCGCCCGGCCACCTCCTTCGCCCTGGTCGAGTACGCGCTGTCGCTGACCGGCGGCCTGTCCGCGCTCGCCCTGTACTGCGGCTGGGCCTGGCTGCACCAGCCGCGCGCCACCCTGGTGGCGCTGATCGCCGCGACCGTGCTGATCGGCCTGCTGATCGGCGCGGAGATCCCGCTGCTGATGACGCTGATCCAGCGGATCCGCCGGGAGCACGCCGGCCGCGCCGTGGCCGACCTGTTCGCCGCCGACTACGTGGGCGCGCTGATCGGTGGACTGGCCTTCCCGTTCGTGCTGCTGCCCGCCCTCGGCCAGACCGCGGGTGCGCTGCTGACCGGCGCGGTGAACGCGGTGGCGGGCGCCGTGGTGGTGCTCTGGCTGTTCCGCTCCGAGCCCGCCCCGCGCACCCGGCTGCTGCTGTGGACGGGCTGCGGCCTGGTGCTCGCCCTGCTCGCGCTGGCCGCCGCCTGCACCGGCGCGATCGAGCGCGCCGCCCGGCACGCGCTGTACGGCGGCCCGATCCGGTTCGCCGCCCAGAGCCGCTACCAGGAGATCGTGCTGACCGGCGGCCCGGCGGAGGCGGGGAGCGCCGCGGGCGCCGGCGACGGCGCGCCCCGGGTGCCCGCCCAGCGCACCGGGCCGCCGCTGGAACTGTTCCTGGACGGCCGGCTGGCGGTCTGCGGCCCCGGTGAGTACCGCGACCACGAGGCGCTGGTGCGCCCCGCGCTGGCCGCCGGGCCGAGCGGGCGGGTGCTGGTGCTGGGCGGCGGCGACGGTCTGGCGCTGCGCGAGGTGCTGCGCCACCCGGCGGTGCGCAGCGTGCTGGTGGTCGAGCGGGACCAGGCCCTGCCCGCGCTGGCCCGCCGGGACGCCGCGCTCGCCGCGCTCACCGGGCACGCCTTCGACGACCCGCGGGTGCGGCTGGTCGTGGCCGAGCCGATGGGCTGGCTGCGGAGCGCCGGGGGCCGCTTCGACGTGATCGTCTCGGACCTGGACGGCTCCGCCGCGGACGGCAAGTACCGCTCCCGCGAGTTCTTCGGCCTGGCCGCCGGCCGGCTCGCCCCGGCGGGCCGGCTTGCGGCCCGGGTCGGCGGGCCGGACGGCGGGCTGTGGACGGCCGAGTCCGGCCTGGACGCGGCGGGCCTGGCGGCGGTGGCGTACCAGGGCGGCGGCCCGGCGGCCGCGGAGTGCGGGCGCCCGGACCCGGTCCCGGCGTTCCTGCTGGCCGCCCGCACCGCCCCCGTGCTGGACCTGTCGCCGGACGTGCCGGCCCCGCGCTCGCTCACCGTGACCGCGCTGCGGGCCTCCGAGAGCCGGCTGGCGGCCCGCCGCCCGTCCCCGCTGCCGCCGCCGCACACCCTGCTCGGCCCCTGAAAGGGCCTGTTCCACCGGGCAGTTCGGCCCGGGCGCGGGGCGGCGGGGGCGGCCGGCCGCGGGGCCCGGTGCGTCCATTGGCAGGTTGGTCGGCCCGGCTTCGCGTGGAGGGCTCGGCACGACGGCGGCCGGTCGGTAGGCTCGCCGGTATGGAGCATGAGGTTGTCGTCCCGGTGCCCGCCGAGGTGGTCCGGGAGGCGCTGGTGGACCGCGAGCTGGTGGCCCGCTGCGTGCCGGGGCTGAGCGCGGTCGCGTCGGCGTCCGCGCCCGCGGGGGCGGACAGCCGGCTCAGGATCCGGATCGCCGGATCGACCATCACCTTCGCCGGCCGGCTGACGCTGGACGGCTGGCGGGACGGCGCGCTCGCGCTGCGGCTGGGCGGCGAGGAGATCCGCGGCGCGGCCCCGGTCGCCGCCGAGCTGCGGATCGTCCTGGAGGAGCGCACCGGCGAGACCGCGATCCGGTTCACCGCCGGCCTGTCCGCCTCCGGGCGGCTGGCCGGTTTCGAGGCCGAGGCGCTGGAGTCCACCGGCCGCCGGCTGATCGACCGGGCGGTGGCGGCGCTGGTCGCCGAGCTCTCCGGACCCGAGGGGCGCGACGGCGGCGAGGAGGACGGCGAGGACGGCGACCCGGCGGACGGCGCCACCGTGGTCTTCCTGGACGACCGCGACCGCGGCCAGGACCTGGACGACGACCTGTCCGACCTGATCTCCTTCGACGACGCGGACGACCTGCCCGCCCCGGTGCCCGCCGCCCCGCGCCCGGAGCCCGGCTACGACCAGGAGGGCGCCCCGGTGCGGCGCAGCATCGTCGGCCGCTCCGCCGAGGAGGTCGACCACGCCCCGCCGCACGGCCGGTACGCACCCGCCCCGCCCGCCCACAGCGCCCGGGCCCGGGCCGCCTCCCGCTGGGGCGGCGCGGAGCCGTCGCTGCTGCCCGGCGCGCACGGCGAGCGCAGCGCGCTGCCGTGGATGATCGGCGGCGGGGTCGCGCTGATCGGCGGCGCGGTGGTGCTGGTCCGGGCCCTGCGGCGGCGCTGAGCCGCTCGGCGGCCCCCTAAACTGGCTGCCCATGAGCAACGACCGCGACGCCCTGCTGGCGCAGATCAAGGACAAGGCCGTCGTGCACGGCAAGGTCACCCTCTCCTCCGGCCGGGAGGCCGACTACTACGTCGACCTGCGTCGGATCACCCTGGACGCCGAGGCGGCGCCGCTGGTCGGCAAGGTGATGCTGGACGCGGCCGCGGACCTGGAGTTCGACGCGGTGGGCGGCCTGACCCTGGGCGCCGACCCGGTGGCCGCGGCGATGCTGCACGCGGCGGCGGCCCGCGGCCGCAAGCTGGACGCCTTCGTGGTCCGCAAGGCGGGCAAGGCGCACGGCCTGCAGCGCCGGATCGAGGGCCCGGACGTGAAGGGCCGCCGGGTGCTGGCGGTGGAGGACACCTCGACCACCGGCGGCTCGGTGCTGACCGCGGTCGAGGCGCTGCGCGAGGCGGGCGCCGAGGTGGTCGGCGTCGCGGTGATCGTGGAGCGCGGCGCGGCCCCGGCCATCGCCGAGGCGGGCCTGCCGTACGTCACCGCGTACACCCTGGACGACCTGGGTCTGTGACCCCGGCTCCGCGTCCCGTGTTCCACGTGGAACGACGGGGCGACGGGGCAACGGCGAGGGCCCCGGCCACCTGGTGGTGGTCGGGGCCCTCGCGCGGTCTGACGGGCGTCGGCTCAGCCCTTGCGGTGGCGGCCGCTGGTGACCGGCTCGCCCTCCTGCGCGGCGGTGCCGCCGGCGGCCGCGGCGGCCTTCTTCTTCCTCCGCTCGCGGATCACCTCGACGAAGATCGGCGAGACCGAGATCAGGATGATCAGCGCCATCGCGGGCAGCAGGTACTTGTCGATCACCGGGGCGAGCTGGTCGCCGGTGAAGTAGCCGATCAGCAGCATGGTCTCGGTCCACAGCACCGCGCCCACGACGTTCCAGACGAAGAAGGTCCTGGCGGGCATCTGCAGGGTGCCGGCGACCGGGTTCAGGAAGGTCCGCACGATCGGGATGAAGCGGGCCATCACCACGGCCTTGGCCGGGCCGAACTTCTCGAAGTACTCCTCGGCCTTCGCCACGTACTCGGGCCGCAGGATCTTCGAGTTCGGCTTGTCGAACATCCGCGGGCCGACCTTCCGGCCGAGCAGGTGCCCGAGCTGGGCGCCGACGACGGCGCAGACCGGCGCGCCGATCAGCAGCAGGGCGATGTTCATCTGGGTGCCGGGGCCGAGCACCTTCTCGGCGGCGCTGGAGGCGGCGACACCGGCCAGGATGAGCAGCGAGTCACCGGGGAAGAAGAACCCGACCAGCAGGCCGGTCTCGGCGAAGATGATCGCCAGGATCCCGATGGCGCCGACGGAGGCGACGAGCGATTTGGCGTCAAGGACGTTGACGGCGAGCTGGATGTGTTCCACGCGCGCAGGATAGCCCGTACTGCTCCGCGAAGCCTTGTCAGGCGGTCGTCCGGCGCCGCCGGCAGGGCCCCGCCGAGAGCGCCCGGGCGGCCTCGCGGGTGCCCCGGGCGGTGGCCCGTCCCAAGTGGCGGGCCGCTGGGTGTGTCCGCGGGGGGAGTCTGGGAAGATGGCCGAGGTGTCCGGCCCGCGGTCGAGCTACCACCCTCTTCGCTCGTACCGCGCCGATGTCGTGAACCACAGGCGTATCGAGCCTTCGGACAGCGTCGTCCGATCGCCCCACACCGACAGGAGCGGATCCGCATGCCCATCGCAACTCCCGAGGCCTACAACGAGATGCTCGACCGGGCCAAGGCAGGCAAGTTCGCCTACCCGGCCATCAACGTCACCTCGACGCAGACCCTGCACGCCGCGCTGCGCGGCTTCGCCGAGGCCGAGAGCGACGGCATCGTCCAGATCTCCACGGGTGGTGCGGAGTTCCTGGGCGGCCAGTACAACAAGGACATGGTGACCGGCGCGGTCGCGCTGGCCGAGTTCGCGCACATCGTCGCGGCCAAGTACGACATCACCGTGGCGCTGCACACCGACCACTGCCCGAAGGACAAGCTGGACGGCTACGTGCGCCCGCTGCTGGCGATCTCCGCCGAGCGCGTCGCCCGCGGCGAGGAGCCGCTGTTCCAGTCGCACATGTGGGACGGCTCGGCCGAGACGCTGGCCGACAACCTGGCCATCGGCCAGGAGCTGCTGGCCCAGGCCGCCGCCGCCAAGATCATCCTCGAGGTCGAGATCACCCCGACCGGCGGCGAGGAGGACGGCGTCACCCACGAGATCAACGACGAGCTCTACACCACCGTGGCCGACGCGGTCCGCACCGCCGAGGCGCTCGGCCTGGGCGAGAAGGGCCGCTACCTGCTGGCCGCCTCGTTCGGCAACGTGCACGGCGTGTACAAGCCGGGCAACGTGGTGCTGCGTCCGGAGCTGCTCGCCGACCTGCAGGCCGAGATCGGCGCGAAGTACGGCAAGCAGGACCCGTTCGACTTCGTCTTCCACGGCGGCTCCGGCTCCACCGAGCAGGAGATCCTGACCGCGCTGGAGAACGGCGTGGTCAAGATGAACCTCGACACCGACACCCAGTACGCCTTCACCCGCCCCGTCGTGGACCACGTGTTCCGCAACTACGACGGCGTGCTGAAGGTCGACGGCGAGGTCGGCAAGAAGAACACCTACGACCCGCGCACCTGGGGCAAGCTGGCCGAGGCCGGCATGGCCCACCGCGTCACCGAGGCCGCGCAGCAGCTGCGCTCGGCCGGCAAGCGCATGAAGTAGGGCCCCGCCCGCGACGGCGCCCCCGCCCCCGGCCTCCCCGGGGTGCGGGGGCGTCTCCGTGTCCGGGCCGCCCCGATGCGGGCGCGCACGGCCCGGAATCCGCCCGCCCGGGCCCGTCCCTCCCGACGGCCGTGGTCGGTCCGGCCGTTCCGGGTGGCAGACTGGCACACCATGGAGACGCACAAGAACCTTCTTGACGGCCCCGGGCCGACCCTCCTGCCGGAGGAGGAGCACCCGTACCGGATGCTCGCCGAGGAGTCGGCCTCGCCGACCCAGGTGGCGGCCGAGTACCCGGCGTTCTGCCTGGCCTGGGCCATGCTCGCGGACGACGCGTTCGCGGCCGGGCGGACGGTGGAGTCCTACGCCTACGCCCGCACCGGCTACCACCGCGGCCTGGACGCGCTGCGCCGCAACGGCTGGAAGGGCCACGGCCCGGTGCCGTGGGAGCACCGCGGCAACCGCGGCTTCCTGCGCTGCCTGGCGGCGCTCGCCCGGGCCGCCGGGGCGATCAAGGAGACCGAGGAGGAAGCCCGCTGCTGGCAGTTCCTGAAGGACAGCAGCGCCGAGGCGTACACGGTCCTCAAGCAGGAGCACTAGGACCGCACCCGCCCGAGCGGACGGGCCGCCCCCGCACGGGGGCGGCCCGTCGCCGTCCCGGTGGTGGCGTCGTGGCGGACCTCCGTCCGAACCGCCGCGCCGCGCCGGACGGCACCGCAGGTGGCGCACGGGTCGCTCGGGTCGGTGTTCGCCGAGGACGAGATCCTCCGGACCCCCGGGGCGCGCCCCGACCCGTGCCTGGACGACCTGGACGGTCTGGCCGGCCTGCCGGAGGGCGCCCGGTCTGGTCCGTCCGCGTCGCCCGGCCGCGCCTCGTCCGTCCCCGTCTCGTCCGTCCCCGCACCGGTAGGCTTCCCGCATGACCGCAGAACTCTCCCGGCGCCTGCTCGACCAGTTCGGCCCCGGCGGCCTGCGCCGCCTCCCGGCGGCGGCCCTCGCGGCGACCGCCCTCCCCGCCGAGGCGGCCGACCTGCTCGCCGGATGCGGTCTCCCCGTCCAGGTCGGCCCGTACTTCGCCACCGAGGCGGACGACGCCCCGGCGCTGGCCGACTTCGCCAGGCAGCGGGGGCTCCCCGCGCCGACCGGCGGCGAGGACCGCTGGGCCCGCCTGGGCACCGACCGCGGTGCCGAGCTGTGCGTCGACCCGGTCGGCCGGGTGTGGGCGGTCTTCCTCGCCTTCCGGGAGCGCCCGATCCCGGTCAACGGCAGCCTCGCGGCCTTCCTCGACTCGCTCGCCGAACTCGACGGCGCGCTGCGCCGGCTGGCCGCCGCCGAGCAGCCGCAGGAGGTCTTCGCGCTGTTCGGCTCGGTCGAGAGCCGACTGCGCACCACCGACCTGCGGGCCTTCGAGAGCGACGAGAACTGGTGGCCCCGGGTGCTGGAGGACGTCCGGCACACCCGCGGCGTGCCGGGCTACGCGGCGTTCAAGGTCCGCGACGGGCGGGGCGGCGAGCAGATCCTCACCGCCGACGGCTCGCTCGCCCTGCATCCCGAAGAGGCCCTCTGGTACCGGCTGGCCGGGGGCGGCGCGCGGCCCGCGGACGTCCTGGAGGTCTACACCGAGCTGCAGGCCTGCTTCATGCCCGGCCACTACTGCAGCGTGTGGATGGCCGAGACCTTCCCGCAGGCCGAGTTCACCCACAGCTTCGACTACGGCGACTCCGCCGCCGAGCGCGAGGCCGGCATCCGCGAACTCGCCGAAGCACTGACCGCCCGCAACGGCTGACCGTCCCGGTTTTCCGACCGATCCTCAACTTCCTTGCGCGGCAGGGTAATAGCCTGGTGCGGTGACCGCTCACCGCGCAACCGCCCCGGCCGTCCGCCCGACCGTCCGCCGCCTGCTCGCGCTGCCCGCCGCCCTGGCCGTCCTGCTCGGCGCGGGCGCCTGCTCCGGCGGCTCCGACCGCTCCGACGACGGCAGGACCGACGCCGCGCTCTCCTACCCGCTGGTCCGCTCCACCGCGGAGCAGCTCGGCCAGGGAGGCTCCGGCACCTGCCCGTTCGGGCTGGACCTCGCCGCCGCACTCAAGGCCGCCGGTGTCGACCTGACCGCCACTCCGGGCACCGAGGACGACAAGCCCGCCACCGGCGAGGTCACCGAGGCCACCGCCCCGGAGCCCTGGCCGTCCGCTATGACGCCGCCGCCGTCCATGGCCTCGGTGCCCGGCAGGCCGCCCACCGGCTGGGTGACCTGCGTCTGGACGGTCGACGGCGGCCCGGTCAGGCTCGACCTGCTGGCCGTCCCGATGAACGACGTCGGCGTCAGCCTGATGCTGCCGAAGGCCCAGGCGGCCGGGCAACTCCGGGTCGACGGGATCCACACCGTCTACGACCGGCGCCCCGCGCCCGGCGCCGCACCGCTGGTCACCCCCGACGGCGGGCTGGCCGCGCTCGCCCGCGTCCCGGTGAAGGGCGACGGGGACCTCGTGCTGCTGCTCAGCCAGGAACCGCCGGACGGTGGCGGGCGCACGCTGAGCGGGGAGCCGCTCGGTCGGGTGCTGGCCCGCCTCGTCGCCGGGATCCACGCCTGAGCCCCCTGCACCCGAGCCCTTGGTCAGGGCGGGGCCCCGGCCCCGCCCACCCGTGTTTCACGTCCGGATCGGAAGGTTCCGGGAACCGAACGGAGCCATACCGCGTATGTTCACGGTGCGGCACGTTCGCACGGACGTGCCCATCCGCACCACCTGCCACGCCGCCGTCCCGAGGGAAGTCCAGATGCGCGCAGCCTCCCGGCCCAGCCGTCGGTCCGCCCGTCGGCGCCGGTCCGCCCGCCGCCGCCGGTTGGCCGTCACCGTGGGCTGCACCGCGCTGCTCGCCGTCCTCGGCGCCGCCGGGCTGGTCGCCCTGGACCAGGACTCCTCGCACCCGCCCACCGGCGACCCGACCGCCCAGGCCCGGGCCGTCCCGCCGCTGACCGAGCCGACCGCGGCCGCGGCGCCCTCGGCCACCGCCGAGCAGCCCGGCCCGCCGCCCCCCGACGACCCGCCGTCCGGCACCCGGCCCTCCGGCGCCCAGTCGTCCGGCACGCAGCCGGAGATCGTCGCCCACGGCAGCGGCAGCTTCACCACCGCCACCGCCACCGGCGGCCGGGTCGGTACCGGCGGTGTCCTGCGCCGCTACCGGGTGGAGGTCGAGAACGGCATCGGCATCGACCCGGACGCCGCCGCGACCGCCGTCCACGCCGTGCTGTCCGACCCGCGCAGCTGGACCACCGACAAGCGCGACAGCTTCCAACCGGTCTCCTCCGGCAGCTACGACTTCACCGTCAAGATCGCCTCCCCCGACACCGCGGACGCGATCTGCGCGACCGGCGGCCTCGACACCCACAACGAGGTGAACTGCGACGTCGGCAAGCAGGTGGTGGTCAACTCCAAGCGCTGGCTGACCGGTTCGCCCCAGTTCTCCGGCAGCCTGGACGACTACCGGGCGCTGATCATCAACCACGAGGTCGGTCACCGGATCGGCCACGGCCACGAGACCTGCCCCGGTCCGGGCAAGCCCGCCCCCGCGATGATGCAGCAGATCTACGGCCTCGACGGCTGCGTGGCCAACGCCTGGCCCTACGACTCCGACGGCAAGTACCTCAGCGGCCCGTCCGCCCCCTGAGGCCGCCCCGGACCACACTGCGACCGGCATGACCGAGAGCTCCGCGCACACCAAGTCCGCCGAGTGCTCCGAGACCCGCACGGTGATGCTCACGGGATGCGGCGGAACGCGGCGCTCCCCGCCCCCGGCCTCCCGGAGGCCGACTCGACGGTCACGATCCGTGCGGCCTGCTTCCGCCCCAACGGCCTTTCCGGGCAGGGGAGATCGACCCGTTGACGCGCACCAATCCGCCGATATGACGTCCGCGCGCCCTGCCACCGGTCCGCCCCGTCGGCCGCTTCGAACCGGAGGAGGTCTACGGCGCCGACGGCCCGCGCCGCGTCCCCGCCGCGGAACTGCCCGAGGCCGTCACCGACCCCGGGGCCCGCGCCTTCCTCAGCGGGATCGGCCTGATCGACGCGTCCGGCGCGGTGGTCCGACTCCACGGAGGGCCGCTCGCCGCCCTGGCCGACGGCGAGCAGCCCTCAGCCCAGCACCGGCAGGTAGCCGGACAGGTCGCTGCGTTCGCCGCCGGCGGTGAGCGCGGTGTCGAGGGCGTCGGCCCAGGCGAGGCGGCCGGTGGCGAGGCGGATCCAGGTGAGCGGGTCGGTCTCCACCACGTTGGGCGGGGTGCCGCGGGTGTGCCGGGGGCCCTCGACGGCCTGCACCACCGCGTACGGGGGGATGCGCAACTCGACCGCGCCGCCCGGCACCTGGACGGCGAAGGCGTCGGCGAGCAGCCGGGCGGTGGAGGCCAGGGCGAACTTGTCGTGCGGGAAGGGGTCGATGCCGAGCGCGGCGGCCAGGTCGTCGGCGTGCACCACGGTCTCGACCAGCCGGGTGACCAGGAAGTCCGCCAGGGGCATCGGGCCGAACCGCATCGGGATGATCCGGCCGGGCTCCCGGCCCTCCTCGCTGTCCAGGGCCTTCCACAACTCGCCGATCTGCCGGTCGAGTTCACCGGAGACCTGGGCGGCGTCCCCGGCGAACTGCTCGGCGACCAGTTCGACGGCGGTGGAGTTGATGGCGGCGGCCGCGGTGCGGGTCTTCGAGGCCCAGTACAGCGGGGTGATCGGGGCCTGCGGCGGCAGCGGGTCGTGCAGGTGCAGCGGCACCCAGCTGGCCACCATGCCGAGGTGGGCGACGAGTTCGCGCACCCGCCACTCACCGAGCCGGGTGGGTAGGGCGAGTTGCGCGTCGTCCAGGTCGCGGACGGCGGCGGCGATCGCGTCGAGCTGCCCGGTGAGTGCGGCGCGCACCTTCACCGGGTCGTAGGTTCGGGGCTTCACGGTGGGCATGAGCGCAGCGTACAAAACCCGCGGGGCGGGCGGTCCGGAAGTACCGAACCTCCCGCCCCGCGGGGTTGACGAACCGTCGGACGAACCGCCGGGCGGAGCGTCGGTCGCGCCGTCAGGCGAGCAGCGCCTCGATGACGCCGGTGTGGGCGTCGCGCAGCTCGGCCAGGGTGACGGTGAACTGGCCCTGGACCTCCAGCGCCTCGCCGTCCACCACGCCGATCCGGGTGGCGGGCAGGCCGCGGGCGCCGCACATGTCGTTGAACCGGAGCTCCTCGCTGCGCGGGACGGCCACCACGGCACGACCGGCGGACTCGGAGAACAGGAACACGAACGGGTCGATGTCCTCGGGGACGACCACCCGGGCGCCCTTGCCGCCCTTGAGGCAGCTCTCCACCAGGGCCTGCGCGAGGCCGCCGTCGGAGAGGTCGTGCGCGGCGTCGACCATGCCGTCGCGGGAGGCGGCGATCAGGATCTCGCCGAGCAGCCGCTCGCGCTCCAGGTCGACCTTGGGCGGCAGGCCGCCGAGGTGGTTGTGCACGACCTGCGACCAGGCGGAGCCGCCCAGCTCGTCGGCGGTGTCGCCGAGCAGGTAGAGCAGCTGGCCCTCCTCGGCGAAGCCGACCGGGGTGCGCCGGGTGACGTCGTCGATGACGCCGAGCACCGCGACCACCGGGGTCGGGTGGATGGCGACGTCGCCGGTCTGGTTGTACAGCGAGACGTTGCCGCCGGTGACGGGGGTGCCGAGCACCTGGCAGGCGTCGGCCAGGCCGCGGGTGGCCTCGGCGAACTGCCACATCACGTCCGGGTCCTCGGGGGAGCCGAAGTTGAGGCAGTCGGAGACCGCGAGCGGCTTGGCGCCGCCGGCCGCGACGTTGCGGTACGCCTCGGCCAGGGCCAGCTGGGCGCCCGCGTACGGGTCGAGCTTGGCGTAGCGGCCGTTGCCGTCGGTGGCGACCGAGACGCCGAGGTTGGTCTCCTCGTCGATCCGGATCATGCCGGAGTCCTCGGGGGTAGCCAGCACCGTGTTGCCCAGCACGTAGCGGTCGTACTGGTCGGTGATCCACGCCTTGGAGGCCTGGTTCGGCGAGCCGGCGACCTTGAGCAGCGCGTCCTTCAGCTCGGCGCCGTCGGCCGGGCGGGCGAGCCGCTCGGCGGTCGGCGCGTCGGCCTGCAGGGCGTCCTGCCAGGACGGGCGGGCGAACGGGCGGTGGTAGGTCGGGCCCTCGTGGGCGACGGTGCGCGGCGGCACGTCGACGACCAGTTCACCGTGCCAGAAGATCTCCAGCCGCTCGCCGTCGGTCACCTCGCCGATGACGGTGGCGATGACGTCCCACTTCTCGCAGATCTCCAGGAAGCGGTCGACCTTGCCGGGCTCCACGATGGCGCACATGCGCTCCTGCGACTCGCTCATGAGGATCTCCTCGGGCGAGAGCGTGTGGTCGCGCAGCGGCACGGTGTCCAGCTCGATCCGCATGCCGCCGGTGCCGGCCGAGGCCAGCTCCGAGGTGGCGCAGGACAGGCCGGCGCCGCCGAGGTCCTGGATGCCCGCGACGAGGTCTTCCTTGAAGATCTCCAGGGTGCACTCGATGAGCAGCTTCTCCTGGAACGGGTCGCCGACCTGGACGGCGGGGCGCTTGGCCGGGCCGGTCGCGTCGAAGGTCTCCGAGGCGAGCACCGAGACGCCGCCGATGCCGTCGCCGCCGGTGCGGGCTCCGTACAGGATGACCTTGTTGCCGGGGCCGGACGCCTGCGCGAGGTGGATGTCCTCGTGCTTCATCACGCCCACGCAGAGCGCGTTGACCAGCGGGTTGCCCTGGTAGCAGGAGTCGAAGACGACCTCGCCGCCGATGTTCGGCAGGCCCAGGCAGTTGCCGTAGCCGCCGATGCCCGCGACGATCCCGGGCAGCACGCGCCGGGTGTCCGGGTGGTCGGCCGCGCCGAAGCGCAGCGGGTCCATCACGGCGACCGGGCGGGCGCCCATCGCCAGGATGTCGCGCACGATGCCGCCGATGCCGGTGGCCGCGCCCTGGTAGGGCTCGATGTACGACGGGTGGTTGTGCGACTCGACCTTGAAGGTCACCGCGTAGCCCTGGCCGACGTCGACGACGCCGGCGTTCTCGCCGATGCCGACCAGCATCGCGTCGTTCTCCGGGGCCTTCTCGCCGAACTGCTTGAGGTGGACCTTGGAGCTCTTGTACGAACAGTGCTCCGACCACATCACCGAGTACATGGCGAGCTCGGCGCCGGTCGGGCGGCGGCCCAGGATCTCCCGGATCCGCGCGTACTCGTCCTCCTTGAGGCCGAGTTCGGCCCAGGGCTGGGCGGCGTCCGGGGTCTGCTCGGCGTTCTTTACCGTGTCGAGGCTCATCAGGCGTTCACCAGCTGCTTCAGGACGGAAGTGAAGAAGCCCAGGCCCTCGGTGGTCGGACCGGTGAGCGGCTCCACGGCGTGCTCCGGGTGCGGCATCAGGCCGACGACATTGCCGGCCGCGTTGGTGATGCCGGCGATGTCGCGGTACGAACCGTTCGGGTTCAGATCGAGGTAGCGGGCCACCACGCGGCCCTCCGCCTCCAGTTCGTCGAGGACGCGCCCGTCGGCGACGAACCGGCCCTCGCCGTTCTTGAGCGGAACGACGATTTCCTGGCCGGCCGAGTAATCCCGGGTCCAGGCGGTGGAGGCGTTCTCGATGCGGAGCTTCTGGTCGCGGCAGATGAAGTGCAGCGAGTCGTTCCGGGTGAGCGCGCCGGGCAGCAGGTGCGATTCGCACAGCACCTGGAAGCCGTTGCAGATACCGAGGACCGGCATTCCGAGCTTGGCCTGCTCGATGACGGTGTCCATCACCGGGGAGAAGCGGGAGATGGCACCGCAGCGCAGATAGTCGCCGTAAGAGAATCCGCCGGGCAGGACGACGGCGTCGACCTGGTGGAGATCCTTGTCACGGTGCCAGAGGGCGACCGGCTCGGCGCCGGCCAGGCGGACCGCGCGCTGGGCGTCGCGGTCGTCGAGGGAACCGGGGAAAGTGACGACGCCGACTCGGGTGGTCACTTGCCCTCCTCGCCCTCGACTCGGACGGTGAAGTCCTCGATCACGGTGTTGGCGAGGAAGGTCTCGGCGGCCTCGCGGATGCGGGCGAGCGCGGCGTCGTCGACCGGCCCCTCCAGCTCCAGTTCGAAACGCTTGCCCTGGCGGACGTCGGCGATCCCGGCGAACCCGAGACGCGGCAGTGCGCGCTGCACCGCCTGTCCCTGCGGGTCGAGGATCTCCGGCTTGAGCATGACGTCGACTACGACGCGTGCCACTGGCACTCCCGGTGGTGATTGCGTGAAGGCGGGGGAACTCCAGACTACCTGGGCTCCGGGGCCCTCTTGCGGGCCACCAGCGGTAACGCGCGTAGACCCACACCCCTTACGCCCCAAGGGTCCAGGGCCCCCGCCACCCCTCCCGGGCATCCGATTTCGCCGCTTTAATCCCGTCTGCAACGGGCGGCTATCGGCACCCGTATCGGCCCGGGTATCGACCCGGGTATCCGCGCCGGGGGGAAGAGCGTGAATATCCCGAAAAAAGGAATCCCCAACTCTACGATTTCACCGGCCTTCGGGTGCAGAATAGGGCGACCGGCAGCCGAACGCGCCGCATCTCGGCGTGGGCTCCCCTGCCCGCCGGCGGATGCCGCGATCCCGGCCCAGCGGACCGGCGGGGCATCCGAGACCCCCGACGGCCGAATTGCCCGAGAGGATTGACACCCATGGCTCAGCGCGTAGTCGTCACGCTCTCCGACGATCTGGACGGCGGCACCGCCGCGGAAACCGTTCACTTCGGCGTGGACGGGAAGTCGTACGAGATCGACCTGTCCGCCGACAACGCGGAAAAGCTCCGGGAGGCCCTCGCACCGTTCGTCGCCGCCGGCCGCCGGCAGAGCCGCAGCGGGAAGTCCTTCCGCCGCACCGCCCTCACCCCGGACCCGGCCGCCGTGCGGGCCTGGGCCCAGTCGAACGGGCACGAGCTGCCCGCCCGGGGCCGCATCCCCAAGCACGTGTACGAGGCGTTCGCCGAGAACAACTGAGCGTCGCCCCGGGCCCGTCGCGGGCCCGCCGGCCCTCCCCCGGCCACGCCGCCGGGGAAGGCGCCGGAGAAGGGTGGGGCGAGCACGCCGATCGATGTTGTAGAGTAATTCTCGTCGCCGCAACCGGGGGAACCCGAGCGGGGCGGCCGGCGCCCGGCGCCGTGCGGACGTGGCTCAGTTGGTAGAGCATCACCTTGCCAAGGTGAGGGTCGCGAGTTCGAATCTCGTCGTCCGCTCGCAGTCAGCGTGAACAGACTGGTGCAGTACAACTCCATATCCTGCGGACGTGGCTCAGTTGGTAGAGCATCACCTTGCCAAGGTGAGGGTCGCGAGTTCGAATCTCGTCGTCCGCTCCAGTGCCGAAGGCCCCCCTCCACCGAGGGGGGCCTTCGGCGTTCGTGCCCGCACCACCGCGCCGGGCGGCGCGGCACCGGTGACGTTTGTCACCGCCCACCCGTGCGCCCGCACCGGCGCCCGGTGACGGTCCGCACTACTGGCGGGCCCCGGCCGCCGGGAGGCTGGAGCCATGACCGACACCAGCCGTCCCCGCCCCGCCGTCGAGGCCCGCGGGCTGCACCGCCGCTACGGACCGTCCGGCGCGAACGGCTTCGAGGCCGTCCGCGGCCTGGACCTCGACGTCGCCCCCGGCGAGCTGTTCGCCCTGCTGGGCACCAACGGCGCGGGCAAGACCTCCACCCTGGAGGTGCTGGAGGGCCTGGCCGGGCCCAGCGCCGGCGAGGTCCGGGTGCTCGGCCTCGACCCGCGCCGGGACCGGGCCGCGCTGCGGCCCAGGATCGGCATCATGCTCCAGGAGGGCGGCTTCCCCGGCGAGCTCACCCTGGCCGAGACCGGCCGCTGCTGGGCCGGCCTGACCACCGGCGCCCGGGCCGTCGACGAGGCGCTCGACCTGGTCGGCCTGCTGCCCCGGCGCACGGTGCGGGTCAAGCAGCTGTCCGGCGGCGAGCGCCGCCGGCTCGACCTGGCGATGGCCCTGCTCGGCCGCCCCGAGGTGCTGTTCCTGGACGAGCCCTCCACCGGCCTGGACCCGGAGGCCCGCGCCTCGGTCTGGCGGCTGATCCGCGAACTGCGGGCGGCCGGCACCACGGTGGTGCTCACCACGCACTACCTGGAGGAGGCCGAGGAGCTGGCCGACCGGCTGGCGATCATGCACCACGGCCGGGTGGTCACCGGCGGCACCGTCGCCGAGGTGCTGGCCGCCCACCCCGCCCGGATCGGCTTCGAACTGCCCGAGCGCACCGGCGCGCACGCCGCGCTCGAACTGCCCCCGCTGCACGGCACCACCGTCGGGCTCGACGGCCGCCGGGTGCTGCTGCGCACCCCCGACCTGCAGGGCACCCTCACCGAACTGCTCGGCTGGGCCGCCCGCCACCAGGTCGAACTGGCCCGGCTGGACGCCCGCAGCGCCTCACTGGAGGAGGCCTTCCTGGCCGTCGCCGCGTCCGCCGCCCCGACCGCCGCCCCCGCCGCCCCGTCGCAGATCGGACGTGCCGCATGACCACCGCCGCCGCCCCCGCCCGCACCCCGCTCTCCCGGCTGGCGGCCCTCGGCCGCGCCGAAGCGACCCTGCTGCGCCGCAACCGCACCGCGGTGTTCCTGGCCCTGGTGCTGCCGTTCGCGCTGGTCGGCTCGCTCCGCTCGATCCTGCGGGCCGCCGCCGAGCACACCCCCGGCATGGACGTGAACGGCAACCTCGTCACCAGTTCGATGGGCGTCGTCCTGCTGGTCGTCGTCTACACCAACCTGACCACCGCCTACACCGCCCGCCGCAACGAACTGGTGCTGAAGCGGCTGCGCACCGGCGAGGCCGCCGACGCCGAGATCCTGCTCGGCACCGCCTTCCCCTCGATCGCGCTGGCGTTGCTCCAGTGCCTGCTCCTCGCCGTCGGCGGCGCCGCCCTGCTCGACCTGCGCACCCCCGCGAACCCGCTGCTGGTGCTGGCCGGGCTGGCCCTGTCCGCCTTGCTGCTGACCGCCCTGGCCGCCCTGTCCAGCGCGGTGACCAAGTCCGTCGAGACCGCCGGCATCACCACCCTCCCGCTGATGCTGGCCGCCCAGTTCGGCTCCGGCCTGATGATCCCGCTGGAGTCCATGCCGGACAGCGTGGCGGACCTCTGCCGCCTGCTCCCGACCACCCCCGCGCTCCAGCTCCTGCACATCGGCTGGCTCGGCACCGACGGCACCGGCCCCTCCGCGGGCTTCGCCGGGACGTGGGGCCCGGCCGCGCTGCCGCTGCTGCTGGCCGCGGCCTGGGCGGGGGCGGCGGCCTGGGCGGCCCGCCGCTGGTTCCGCTGGGAACCGCGCCGCTAGATTCGTCCGACGACCACCGAGGAGCGAGGGGCCACGCCGTGCGGGTCAGCAGGCCGCGACCGATCCGCCGCTGGCGGGCACTGTCCAAACCGCAGCGCACCGAGTTCTACGTGCGCTGGTCGCTGTACGCGGTGGCGCTGATGCAGCCGCTGGTGACGCTCGGCATGGTGGCCGGGAGCATCGGCCGGGGCGAGACGTCGGACGCGGAGCTGGCGGTGGGCGCGCTCGGCTCGGCGGCGGCGGCGGCGCTGAACGCGGTGCTGGTCCGCACCGGCCTGGCCGCCTACCTGGGCCGGCGCTCCCGCCCCTACCCCTGGGTGGTGGCGACGGGGGCGGCGTCGGTGGCCGTCTCGGTGGCGGCGCTGCTGCTCGGGCCGTCGGTGGAGGAGGAGGGCTCGACGTTCCCGCTGACGGTGGCGGTCATGACGATGGCCTTCTGGATCGCCACCACCGCGGTCGCGCTGCCGGTCCTGGAGACGGCCGCCGCCGCCGTGGCGGGCCTGCTGCTGGTCGCGCTGCCGCTGCTGCTGACGGGCGTCTCCCCCGGGTTCGTGGCCGGGCTGCTGACGGGCTCCCTGCTCGGGTCGGCGATCGCCGCGTGCACCGCCCGCGGCTCGATCTGGACGGCGAAGGTGGTGTGGGAGCTGGACGCCGCCCGGGAGGCCCAGGCCCGCCTCGCGGTCGCCGAGGAGCGGCTGCGCTTCTCCCGCGACCTGCACGACGTGCTGGGCCGCAACCTGGCCACCATCGCGCTGAAGAGCGAGCTGGCCGTGCAGCTGGCGCGCCGTCAGCGCCCGGAGGCGGTGGACCAGATGACCGAGGTGCAGCGGATCGCCCAGGACTCGCAGCGCGAGGTGCGCGAGGTGGTGCGCGGCTACCGCACGGTCGAGCTGCACACCGAACTGGTCGGCGCCGCCTCGGTGCTGCGCGCCGCGAACGTCGACTGCCGCACCGAGCTGTCCGGCGCGGACGACCTGCCCGCCGAGGCGCAGTCGGTGCTGGGCTGGGTGGTGCGGGAGGCCGCGACCAACGTGCTGCGGCACTCGGAGGCCGCGAACTGCCGGTTCCGGCTGCGGGTCTCGGGCGGCACCGCGCTGCTGGAGGTGGAGAACGACGGCGTGCCCGCCGTGCCGCCGCCGCGCGCGGAGGGCGCGGGAAGCGGCCTGCGCGGCCTGGGCGAGCGGCTGGCCGCGCACGGCGGCACCCTGGACACGGCCGGCAGCGGCCCGGGGCGGTTCCGGCTGACCGCCGAACTACCGATCACAGTGAGGGAGTCCGTGAAGTGAACGACCTGGTGCGGGTACTGCTCGCGGACGACGAGCACCTGATCCGCGGCGCCCTGGCGGCGCTGCTGGCGCTGGAGGACGACCTGACGGTGGTCGCCGAGGCGGCCTCCGGGCCGGAGGCGCTGGCGATGGCCGCCGCGCACCGCCCGGACGTGGCGGTGCTGGACCTGCAGATGCCGGGGCTGGACGGCCTGGAGGTGGCGGCCGAGCTGCGCCACCGGCTGCCGGAGTGCCGGGTGATGATCGTGACCGGGCACGGCCGTCCGGGCTACCTGAAGCGGGCCCTGGAGGTCGGGGTGCGCGGCTTCCTGCCGAAGACGGTCTCCGCCTCCGACCTGGCCGGGATCATCCGCACCGTCCGGGCCGGCGGCCGCTACGTGGACCCGGAGCTGGCCGCGGAGGCGATCAGCGCGGGCGACTCCCCGCTGACCCCGCGCGAGACGGACGTGCTGGAGCTGGCCGCGGACGGCTCCCCGGTCGCCGAGATCGCCGAGCGCGCCGCGCTCTCGCCTGGCACGGTCCGCAACTACCTGTCCTCGGCGGCGGGCAAGCTGGGCGCGGAGAACCGCCACGCGGCGGTCCGGATCGCCCGCGAGCACGGCTGGCTGTGACCCCCTCCGGCGGGGGGCCGCGGCCGGCCGTGGACGGGAGCCCGCGGCCGGCCGTGCCGGTGCGTCACTTCCAGTGCAGCCCGGTGAGCTTCTCGTACGCGTCGATGTAGCGCTGCCGGGTGTGCGCGACCACCTCGTCGGGCAGCCGCGGCGGCGGGTTCTCGCTCTTGCGGTCCCAGCCGGAGGCGGGCGAGGTCAGCCAGTCGCGGATGATCTGCTTGTCGAAGGACGGCTGGTCGCGGCCGGGCTCCCACTCGTCGGCGGGCCAGAAGCGCGAGGAGTCGGGGGTGAGCACCTCGTCGCCGATCACCAGTTCGCCGTCCAGCAGGCCGAACTCGAACTTGGTGTCCGCCAGGATCAGGCCGCGGTCGCGGGCGATGTCCCGGGCCCGGGAGTACACCGCGAGGGTGGTCTGCCGCAGGGTGGCGGCGAGTTCGGCGCCGACCCGGCGGGCGGTCTCCTCGTAGGGGACGTTCTCGTCGTGCTCGCCGACCTCGGCCTTGAGCGCCGGGGTGTAGATCGGGCCGGGCAGTTCCGAGCCGTTGTCCAGGCCCTCGGGCAGCGCGACGCCGCACACGGTCTGCGAGACCCGGTACTCCTCCAGGCCGGAGCCGGCCAGGTAGCCGCGGGCCACGCACTCCACCGGCACCATGTCGAGGCTGCGGCAGACCAGGGTGCGCCCGGCCCAGTCGGCGGGGGCGCCCGCGGGCAGCTCGGTGGAGACGACGTGGTTCGGGACGATGTCCGCGATCAGGTCGAACCACCACAGCGAGAGCTGGGTCAGGACCCGGCCCTTGTCGGGGATCTCGTTGGGCAGCACCCAGTCGTACGCGGACGTCCGGTCGCTGGCCACCATCACCAGGTTCCCGGCGCCGTCCCGGTACAGGTCGCGCACCTTGCCGGTGTGCAGGTGGACCAGGCCGGGCACCTGCACCGGCTCGGGCTTGGTGACGAATCCGCTCACGCTCAGTCAGTCCTCACAGCTGGGGGGCTCTGCGGCCGAGTCTTTCACGCCCGCCCGCTCAGGGCCCGGTGCGCCCCTCCTTGCAGAGGTGGTCCAGCAGGTTGGCGGTGGCGCGCTGGATCCGCTCGTCGGTGTGCCCGGGCCGGTCCAGCGCGGGCGACCAGGCGAACGTCCCGGCGGCGAACACGTACGCGCCGCTGGGCGCCCGGTACAGCGAGGTCTCCTGGTGGGTGACCCGCCCGGCCGCGTCCCGGTACGGGGAGTGCGCGAGCAGCACCCGCTCGGTGTGCGCGGGCAGTTGGACCTTCGGGTAGTAGCGGTCGGCCTCCCCGGCGACCAGCCCGGGCAGTTCGTCGCCGTCCGCCAGGCCGGTGCCCTGCCACAGCCAGTGCCCGGTGTTGCGGGCCACCAGCGGCACCGGCGCGGGCACGCTGCCCGCGTACTGGATGCCCAGCAGGTGCTGCTCGGGCTCCCCGGCGTCCCGCCAGAGCGCGGAGGCCGCGCCCGGCACCCCGGCGGCGGGGTGGTCGGCGGCGACCCGCTGGCGCTTGCGGCAGTTCAGCAGCCGGGACGGCTCGCCGTCGACGCCCGCGGACAGCTCGACCCGCCAGTACACGCTGTTGGCGGACAGGAACACCAGCGAGGTGCCGCCGTCCCTGGCCCGCTCGACGGCCCGCCGCATCGGCTCCGACCAGTACTCGTCGTGCCCGGGGAAGACCAGCGCCCTGTACCGGGAGGGGTCCACCAGCCCGGCGTGCAGGTCGGTCGCGGTGGCGTAGCCCAGGTCGTAGCCGTAGCGCTCGGCCCAGCGGATGAAGTCGTAGGCGTGTCCGACGTGCAGCGGCAGTCCGGCCCCGGCGTGCGGCCGGTCGAAGGAGACCGTGACGGCCGCCGCCTCCTCCCCCACCAGGTGCCCGGTGTGGTCCCAGGCGTGGTAGAGGCTGGCGCCCAGGTGCCCGTCCTCGGGGAACAGGTTGTACGCCTGCCAGGTGACGTCCGGCAGCACCAGCAGCAGGTCCGCCTGGTCGAAGTCCCGCACGGTGAACGGGATGTGGCTTCGGTGCCCGCCGTCGGCGGTGGTCAGCACGGCGACGTACGCGCCCGAGCGCCAGTCGGCGGGCACCTGCAGCCGCCAGGACAGCCACCAGTGGTGGCAGGA
This sequence comes from Kitasatospora phosalacinea, assembly GCF_000716545.1. Classification (GTDB taxonomy): domain Bacteria; phylum Actinomycetota; class Actinomycetes; order Streptomycetales; family Streptomycetaceae; genus Kitasatospora; species Kitasatospora phosalacinea. The sequence goes on along the minus strand of NZ_JNWZ01000015.1, from coordinate 119,623 downwards.
GACGGTGCGGTCGGCGACCATCGGCGCGGGCTGGGCCAGGCCGGAGATCAGCGGGCTGGAGTACACCTGCCGGGCGCCGTCGCCGGCGTCGTGGCCGATCCGGTAGACGTCCACCTGGAACTCCTGCGGCGGGTTGACCGTCACCCGGAAGTCCACCGAACCGCCCGGACGGACCACGCCCGCCGAGGCGAAGCCCTTGATCTGCCGGCGCACGTCGTCCGCGTTGCGCGGGCCGCTGACCGCCGGGCGCGGCCGGGACGGGCCGTCGACCGGCCGCTGGCCGGGCGCGTCCACGCTCACGTACCAGGGGACCACGCCCTCGCCGTCCGCCAGGTAGTGGTCGGGGCTGCGCAGCCACGGCACCGGGCCCTGCCCGAACGGGTCGGACACCCCATGCGCCAACGTGCCGGACTCCCACCGGCGGTTGGACTCCGTCCCCACGCGCCCCTCCCCACCCTTCGCCCATCCACCGAGGGTTTGGCAATTGCCATGCGGATGTGCGTGCGGTCCAGCACACCACAGTTGGACGGCGAAGCGTCACCCCACCGTAGCAATTGGTACGGATGAAACCAGGTTTCCCTGGACGGTCCGGAAGCGTCCCGGTTCAACCCGAAAGGCGCACCGGGCGCTCCACCCTGATCCCGGCCCGTTCCAGCCAGCCGCGCAGCGGGCCGTCCTGCCCGTCCTCGACCGCCATCGCCACCGCGGGCGCCAACTCCCCACGGGGCGCGGCCGAGCAGAGCAGCACCGGGCCGTCCAGCCAGTCCAGCCCCGGGGCGGCGGTGCCGGCGTCCACCGCGGCGCAGCAGACGGTGGCGGTGAGGTGCTCGACCAGCAGGTCGCGGCCGCTGCGCACGGGAGGCAGCGGGGGCGCGACCTCGGCGGCGCGCGCCACCTGGCCGGCCAGTGCGGCGGCCAGTTCCTCGGCCTCGCCGGCCGCCAGCCGGGCCAGCAGCTTGTCCAGCGCCGGACCGGTGCGCGAGCGGTCGTCGCCGAGCGCGGCCTGCAGCGCGGCGGCCTGGACCCGCCAGCCCCGGAGGACCACCCGCTGCGGGTAGTCCTCCCAGTCCAGCGGCTGCCAGCCCTCGGCGGGCTCCTCGTGCAGCAGTTCGGCGGCCAGCCGGGAGACCCGGGTGTCGATCAGGCCGGGCTCCTCCAGCAGGTCGCAGGCGGGGCGGTCGCCGAGCCGGTTCTCGTAGCCGTCGGCGAGCCGGTCGCGGCGGGAGAGCTCGGTGAGCGCGGAGACCACGCCGGCGTTCAGGTGGGCGGGGTGCAGGCCGAGCCGCCAGGCGGGCAGCGCGACCCGGGTGAGCAGCCGGTCCCAGCCCGCGTAGGCCAGGCCGACCTGGGCCTGGGCGGCGATCCGCGGCCCGTAGTCGACCGCCCTGGCCTGCTCGGAGGACCAGGCGGCGACGGCGCGCTCCAGCTCGGCGGAGTGCTCCCGGCAGGCGCCCAGCAGCCGGCGGTCGACCAGGCCGACCAGGGCGGCGGGGCCGCGCCGGCGCTCGCCCAGCGAGGCGTCCAGGGTGCGCACCCAGCGGCGGGCGGCGGCGATGTCCGGGGCGGCGGCCGCGGCGCCGCCGGCCACCACGGGGGCCAGCAGGGCGCACAGCTCGCCGGCCCGCATCCACCACAGGAAGGGGGAGCCGATCACCAGCACCGGCGCGGCCGGCTCCGGTCCGCCGCCCCGCCGGTGCGGCTCCTCCAGCCAGCTGTCGCAGTCCGGGGTGAGCGCGATCGAGGCGGGCGCCGGCACGTCGAGGCGCTCGGCGAGCTCCTCGATCAGCCGGTACAGCTCGGGCGCCTCGGTCCGGGCCAGCGGCACCGCCGGGGTGACCGGGGGGACGGCCAGCCGGTGCGCCCGGCCGACCAGCGCGGCCAGCGCCAGGGTGAGCGCGGCGACCGCGCAGACCGCCCAGCGGATGCCGTCCCAGAGCGGGGCGTCCGGCGACCCCGGGGCGCCTATGTGTCCGGTGAACCGCCCGGCCAACAGCACCGCCGCGCAGGCGGCGGGCAGCGCGGCGGCCGCCACGGCCCGTCCGCGCAGACGCAGGACGGCCTGGGCTCGTGCGCGTGCGGTGTCCACTGCAGCCATCGCCGCGGCACCCCCTTCGCAGCCGACTCGACTCGATCAATTCCGGTACGGGAAGCGGCGGATGCCGAACCCGGTGGTACGACTCGCGTGGCGCTCTCCCGTCAGTCTCGACGCCGCGGTGCGGGCGGGTGTTCCGGAACTCCGGCGATTCCACCCGTCCTGGTGACACCGCGGCGGGGCGCGCCACCGCTCCCAGCATCCCCCCGGCGCGCCGGGGGGACGAGCCGCGTCCGCACCCGGGCCCCCGTCCCGGCGCGATGCAGCGCACCCTAAGGCCCCTGATCGCACCCCGTCAGCAGGATGCCCCGGCCATCACCCGAAGGACTGGTTTTCCGGGCTCCGTGCTGACCGGCGCGAGCGCGGGAAACGCCGCGGGGCGCTGCGTCCGGACGGGTCGGTCCGGGCACAGCGCCCCGCGGGAGCGATCTGCTACTGGGCTGCCGCCGCGGCCCTGGCCGCGATGTCGGTGCGGTGCTGGGCGCCCTTGAAGGAGATCTCCGCGACGCCCGCGTACGCCTTGGCCCGGGCCTCGGCGAGGTCCGCGCCGACGGCGGTGACGGACAGCACCCGGCCGCCCGCGGTCAGCACCTCGCCGTCCGGGCCGACCTTGGTGCCGGCGTGCAGCACGAAGGCGGTGCCGTCGGCCTCCGCCGCGTCCAGGCCCTCGATCGGGTCGCCGGTGCGCGGGCTCGCCGGGTAGCCCTCGGAGGCCATCACCACGGTCACCGCGGCCTCCTCGGACCAGCGCAGCGGCTCCAGGGCGTCCAGCGTGCCGTTGGCGGCGGCCAGCAGCACGCCGGCCAGCGGGGTGCGCAGCCGGGCCAGCACGACCTGGGTCTCCGGGTCGCCGAAGCGGGCGTTGAACTCGATCACCCGGGTGCCGCGCGAGGTCAGCGCCAGGCCCGCGTACAGCAGGCCGGAGAACGGGGTGCCGCGGTGGCGCAGCTCGTCCACGGTCGGCTGCAGGACGCTCTCCAGCACCTCGGCGACCAGGCCCTCGGGGGCCCAGGGCAGCGGCGAGTAGGCGCCCATGCCGCCGGTGTTGGGGCCCCGGTCGTCGTCCAGCGCGCGCTTGAAGTCCTGCGCGGGGACGAGCGGGAGCACGGTGGTGCCGTCGGTGATCGCGAACAGCGACACCTCGGGGCCGTCCAGGTACTCCTCGATGACGACCCGCTCGCACGCCGCGGCGTGCTCCAGCGCGGCGGCGCGGTCCTCGGTGACCACGACGCCCTTGCCGGCCGCCAGGCCGTCGTCCTTGACCACGTACGGGGCGCCGAACGCGTCCAGCGCCTCGGCGGCCTCCTGCTCGGTGGTGCACACGTAGGAGCGCGCGGTGGGGACGCCGGCCGCGGCCATCACGTCCTTGGCGAACGCCTTGGAGCCCTCCAGCTGCGCGGCCTCCCGGCCGGGGCCGAACACCGGGATGCCGGCCGCCCGCAGCGGCTCGGCGACGCCGGCCACCAGCGGGGCCTCCGGGCCGACCACCACCAGGTCGGCGTCCAGTCGGCGGGCGAGCGCGGTGACCGCGTCGCCGTCCGACTGGTCGACCGGGTGCAGGGCGGCGACCCGCGCGATCCCGGCGTTGCCCGGGGCACAGTGCAGCTCGGTGACGGCGGGATCTTGGGACAGTGAGCGGCACAGGGCGTGTTCGCGGGCGCCGGTTCCGATGACGAGGACCTTCACGCCTGCCAAGCCTAGTCGGTGGCCGGTTCCGCGCCGTCGGCGGCTCCGGAGCAGGCCCCGGCGGGCGGCGGCGACCCGCGGTCCGGGTCCGGGCTCGGGCCCGGGTCCGGGTCCCGGTCCGTAGGAAGATACGAGGAGCTCCCGAACAGCCGTGCCGTCACACCGGCGACCCCGCCCGGCCTCGCTCGGACGGGTGAAATCCGGCCGCCCGCCGCAACCCTCCCACCTCGGCTTCCGGAGGTGAAATCACATAACGATCACTGCGGAAGCGCCCCCACGCTAAGCCATTTGGCGGTAAGAAGTGCTGTTGGACCCGAGCCCGGCCGCACCGCCGTGCCACGAACCGCCGGTCCCACGAACCGACGGCCCGACCCTCCGGGGCGTTCGGACTCCGTACCGTCAGTCCCGGTGCCCGCCGGGCCTCCGCAGTCACCCCGCCACAGGGAGCGCCACAGGTGAGCCAGCCGGAAATGCAGCCCGAGGAGAGTCCCTGGGGCAAGGAGCTCGGCGACGACGACCAGTCCGTTCCGGACTCCGGCGGACGGACGCCGACCCGCCGCCGCGCCGACCTGAGCGCCCGTCAGTTCCCGCTCGGAGACTGGGGCGAGCCCGCCGAGCGGCTGGAGGAGCTCTACCGCTGGTCGGAGGAGCGCGCCGTGGAGGCGATCGACTGGTACCGCCGGGACCGGGTCTGGAAGCGCCGCTGGGCCCGCCTGCTGCGCTTCTCCGCCGCGGTCTTCACCGTCGGCGGCGTCACCGCCCCGCTGGCCTCCCTCACCGACCGGCTCCCGCACGCGATGGAGTGGGGCTACACCGGCCTCGTCCTGGCCGCCGCCTCGCTGCTCGCCGACCGCGCCTTCGGGCTCACCTCCGGCTGGATGCGCGACGTCTCCACCTCGCAGGCCCTGCAGCGCCGGCTGGAGGCCTTCCAGTTCGACTGGGCCTCCGAGTGCGTCCGGGAGGTCCTCGGCCCCACCGAGGGCACCGCTGGCGAGGCCGCCGAGCGCTGCCTCGGCGTGCTGCGCCGCTTCTGCGAGGACGTCTCCGACATGGTCCGCACCGAGACCTCCGAGTGGATGCTGGAGTTCCGCGCGGGCATGAGCCAGCTCCCCACCCAGGCCCCGGGCGCCTGGGGCGGCCGCAACGAGGGCGGTTCCGGCGCCCAGGTCCGCGTCCTGCCCCCGCCGGGCGCCCGTCCCACCATGCCCCGCCAGCGGCCCCCGGAGGGCCCCCTGCGGTAGGGCGGGCCGGACGGGGCGGACGGTCGGGCGCGCCCCGGCACCGAGCTCCGCCCGCTACGCGAAGACGATCATCGAGCCCTGGGTGACGCTGCGGGTGGCCGCCGTGTAGAGCCCGGACCAGGCGTGGCGCTCCCGGGCGTAGGGGTGGAGGTCGTCGATCGGCGGCCCGAAGGACTGCTCCAGCCGGGTGGGCCCCAGCGGGCGGGTGGGCATCGGGGGGTCGAGCGGGTCGATGCCCAGCAGCGGTGCGACCGCCTGGAGTTCGCGCAGCAGCCCGTACGAGGAGCCCAACGGACCGCCGGCGGCCAGGAGTTCGTCGGCGACCAGCGGGGTCTGGAAGTCCACCGGCAGGTACGCCCCGGCGTGGTCGAAGTGCCAGACCAGGTGGGACTGTTCGGCGGTGCTCTCGAACATCTCCAGCAGCTGTTCGTAGTCGCTGCCGAGCGCGTCCACCGGTGTCACCTCGAACCCGGTGAGCCCCAGCAGGTAGGCGCGGCGCAGGAAGTGCAACGAGTCGTAGTCGAACGCGGCTATCGCCTCGACGTCCCCGGAGAACCCCGGCACGTACGGGTGGACCGGGACGGGCGGCAGCCCGTACTGGGTCAGCACCGCGTCGTAGCGGTCGAGGTCCTCGCGGAACGGGTTCTCGGGGCTGTGGGAGAGCACGTCCACGAGCGGGACGAGCCAGAGGTCGCAGGCCATGGGCCGGCTCGTCCTCTCTGGTGGCGGGGCAACGGGCCCCAACCCTACCGGCCCGCGGCCGGCTCGCCGCTGCCCGGGCGGAACGGCCGGGCGAAGCGGCCGGGGGGCACGAAGCGCGGCATCGGCACCCGGCCCAACCCGACGGCGGTGGACGCCGGTTGGGGGACGATCGCGGGCGGCCGCGCCACCGTCGCGGCGGGGGCCGGGCCGACCGGCTCGCGCAGCAACCGGAGCACCGCGACGCCGTCGACGGGCCGGCCGAGCCGCCGGGCGAGCAGTTCGACGGTGAACAGGTTGTAGTCGTTGACGACCCGGTGCGCCCCGTACCGGTCGCGGGCCTCGATCCGGTCGACGAGCTCGTCGTGCCGGTCCCAGCAGACGCCGGCCAGGTCGCCGCCGGCCCGCAGGTGCGGGGCGGCGAACATCCAGGACTGGATCCGCAGCCAGCCGAGGTAGTCGGCGACCCGGTCGTTGCACAGCAGCGCGGCGGCCTCCTGCCAGAACCGCAGGTCGCAGCCGACCAGGACGTCGAGCTGGCCGACCCGGGCGGCCCGGGCGGCGGCGTCGGCCCGGCGGCGCAGCGAGGGCAGCCGGGACCAGTCGTAGTCCCGCAGCCCGCGGTCGGCCAGGTGGCGCAGCGCGTTGTCGGTGAGCAGGGCGCGGGCCTCGAAGATCTCCAGGAAGTCTTCCCAGCTGAACTCGGGGACGGTGAAGCCGCGGTGGGGTTCGCTGACCAGCAGCCCCTGGGCCGCGAGGTCGACCATCGCCTCCCGGGCGGGGGTGGCGGAGACGCCGTAGGTGTCGGCGATCTCCTTGACGGTGAAGTTGCGCCCGGCCGGGAGCCGGCCGGCCATCATCTCGTCGCGCAGGGCGTCGGCGATCTGCTCGCGGAGGCTGTTGCGCCGGATCAGGGCGCGCCCGCCCCCTGCACCCGCAGCGGTCATCGCCGCCCCCTCTCCGTGCCGCGCCCTCACGCGGCCGGGACCCGCCTCACAAAACGCGCACAGAGTACCCCGGAATGGTCAATCCGGACCAAGGGCACGGAAAAATTCCGCACCCTTGCCGTCGGACCGGCGCCCGGACCCGCACCGCGCGGGGACGGTCCCGGCAGCTGCACGGGGGTGGCCCCGGCAGCTGCGCGGGGCGGTCTCAGCGCTGCACGGGGGCGGGGATGCCGAGCAGCCGGTCCCGGTGGACCGGGAACTCGGCCCGGCACCCGGCGACCTCGGCCGGGTCGAAGGCGACGGTGAGCACCTGCTCGTCCGGCCCGGCCTCGGCCAGCACGCGGCCCCACGGGTCGACCGCGATGCTGCGGCCGGCCTGCTCGACCCCGCCGTGGGTGCCGGCGGTGTTGCAGGCCAGCACCAGGGCCTGCTCCTCGACGGCGCGGGCCCGGGCCAGCAGGTTCCAGTGCTCGGCCCGGCGGGCGGGCCAGGCGGCCGGGACGACCAGCAGTTCGGCGCCGCCGTCCAGCAGGGCCCGGAACAGCTCGGGGAAGCGCAGGTCGTAGCAGGTGGCCAGGCCCAGCACGGCGAAGCCGGCGTCGACGGTGACGATCTCCTGGCCGGCGCCCATCGCGACCGCCTCGCCGCTGTCGAAGCCGAAGCGGTGGATCTTGCGGTAGGTGCGGACGAGCTCGCCGTCGGGGGCGAACAGCAGCGAGGTGTTGTAGATCGGACCGTCCGGGTCCCGTTCGACGATCGAACCGGCGTGCAGCCAGCAGCCGACGGCCTTCGCGGCGGCGGACATCGCCTCGGCGGTGGGCCCGTCCAGCGGTTCGGCGCCGCCCGCCCAGGCGTCGTACGCGAAGCCGCCGACCGGCCACAGTTCGGGCAGCACCACCAGGTCGGCGCCGTCCTGGGCGCGGACCAGCGCCGCGGCCCTGGCCCGCCGTTCGGCGGCCGGTTCGGCGTCCGACACGGCGAGTTGGATCAATGAAGCGCGCACAGTACCACCGTCCACGACAAGAGTCCTACGATCGTCACCCGAAAGCGCTGCCCTGCTCTCACCCGGCAGCGTAACGTGCCGTATGCGCGTCCGTGCGAGGTCTCGGCAGCCCGGGCGACGTGGGACGACGCAAGCCGACGGAGGGGCCGGAGATACCCGTGACGGACAAGCAGACCGTGCAGGCGTACACCGACGCGTGGACGCAGTCGATCGAGTCCATATCCGAGCTGCTCGCCCCGCTGCCGACCGACGCGTGGAACCGGGCCACCGAGTGCCCCGGCTGGTCGGTGCGGGACGTGGTCTCGCACGTCATCGGCGTCGAGTCGGAGCTGCTCGGCGACCCCCGCCCGATCCACGCCCTGCCGCGCGACCTGCGCCACGTGACGAACGAGTTCGCCCGCTACATGGAACTGCCGGTCGACAAGCGCCGCTGCTGGACGCCGGTGGAGGTGACCAGCGAGCTGGAGTACACCGTGATCCGCCGTTCCCGGGCGCTGCGCAACGCCCGCCACGAGCCGGACGACCTGGTGCGCTTCCCCGGCGGCCCGCTGGCCCGGGACGTCCCGTACGCGACGCTGCTGCGGCTGCGCGCCTTCGACGTGTGGGTCCACGAGCAGGACCTGCGGCGCGCCCTGCAGGTGCCGGGCAACCTGGACTCGCCGGCCGCGGTGGTGACCAGGGACTGGCTGATCGAGTCGCTGCCCAAGCAGGTCGCCAAGCAGGCGGGCGCGCCGGTCGGCACCACGGTGGCCTTCGACGTCGCGGGCGCGCTGCCGTTCCACCGCACCGTGCGGATCGGCCCGGACGGCCGGGGCAGCGTGGACGAGTCGGTGGTGCTGGCCCCCGAGGTGCGGCTGTCGATGGACTGGCAGACCTTCGTCCGGCTCTGCTGCGGCCGGGTCCGCCCGGAGACCGCCCTGGTCAACGTGATCGGCGACCAGGAACTGGGCACCCGGGTGCTCGCCCACCTGGTGAGCACCCCCTGAACCGCGAGCGCTAGGCCCGCCGGTCCAGCTTGCGGCGCAGCCGCAGGATCATCGCCGTCCCGAGCAGCAGCGGCAGCAGCTGGAAGCAGAACGCCACCTGGTAGGCGTGCGCGCCGTAGCTGTCGCTGCCCGGGTCGGCCAGCGCGTCCAGCAGGACGCCGATGCCGAGCAGGGTGATCATCGAGCCGATGAAGCCGCCCATGTTGGCGATGCCGGAGGCGGTGCCCATCCGCTCGGCGGGGTTGTACGCGCGGGCGTAGTCGAGGCCGATCAGCGAGGCCGGGCCGTTGCTGCCCATCACCAGCATCAGCACCACCAGCAGCCACAGCGGCGGGTGCCCGTGCGGCCAGGCCAGGGTGACCGTCCAGCAGAGCGCGGTGACGGCGAGCACGGTGAAGGCGATCGGCAGCCGGGAGGCGGCGGTGCGGGAGACCACCCGGCCGAACAGCAGGCCGAAGACCATCCCGCTGAGCACCAGCAGGCTGAGCAGGCCGCCCGCCCCGGCCCGGGTCATGCCCTGCCCCTCGACCAGGTAGGGCATCCCCCACAGCAGGCCGAACGCGGACGCCGGGAACGCCGTGGTGAAGTGCACCCACATGCCCAGCCGGGTGCCGGGCTCGGACCAGGCGGCCCGGATCTGCTGCCCGACCGGCAGCCGCCGGCTCCCGGACGGCACCCCGGGCCCCGCCGGCTCCGGCGCTCCGGGCGGGGCCTCCTTGAGCAGCGCCAGCACGGCGACGAAGACCACGGCGCCGGTCAGCGCGATCGCGCCGAAGGTGGCGCTCCAGCCCGCGCTGTGCAGGGCTTGGGCGAGCACCAGGGTGGTGACCAGGTTGCCGCCGGTGCCGACCAGGCCGGTGAGCTGGGCGACGAACGGGTTGCGGGCGGCCGGGAACCAGCGGGCGGCGACCCGCAGCACGCTGATGAAGGTCATCGCGTCGCCGCAGCCGAGCACCGCGCGGGAGGCCAGCGCGGGCGCGAACGCGGTGGAGAAGGCGAACGCCAGCTGCCCGGCGCTCATCAGCGCCACGCCCAGCATCAGCACCCGGCGCGGGCCGATCCGGTCGACCAGCAGGCCGACCGGGACCTGCATCCCGGCGTACACCAGGACCTGCAGGATCGAGAAGGTGGACAGCGCGGAGGCGCCGATGCCGAACCGGGCGGCGGCGTCCAGGCCAGCCACGCCGAGGCTGGTGCGGTGCACCACGGCGAGGACGTAGACGCTGACGCCGACCGCCCAGGCGAACCAGGCGGCCCGCCCGCCCGGCGGGTGGAAGACGGCGGCCGGGGCGGCGACGGGGGCCGGGGCGGCGGGGGCGTCGGCCCGGCGGCGGGGAGCGGGTGCGGACAGGGAGGACGGGGCGGTCGGGGCTGGGTCCACGCTCATAGTGCGACCAGGCTAGTCATCCCATGACCTGACCTTTGGCCCGGGGTGGCCGGTCCGTCCGGTTTCAGCCGGTGAGCGTCCAGTTCACCGTCCTGGTCATGTACTGCTCGCGGAACTCCTCGTCGCGCACCCAGTCGGTGGTGTCCTGGACGGTCGCCGTGACGGTGTGCCTCCCGCCCGGCTCCAGCGCCAGCGCCCCGGTGTCCAGCCAGGTGCCGTCCGCGCTGCTCGGTTCCACCGGCCGGCCGTCCAGCGTCCAGCCGACCCGCAGCTGCCGGGGGCCGGTCAGCGCCAGCGGCCGCACGTGCAGCTTCGGCCGCCCGTCGACCTGCCCGGACGCCGGCTCGGGGTCGTCGGCGGGCTTCACCCGGCGGTACAGCTGCTCGACGATCGCCTCCCGGGAGGGCAGGTTGTACGTGCTGCCCAGGGTGCGCATCACCGAGTCGGCGGTCGGCCGGTACAGGCCGTTGGTGCTGCGGTAGGCGCCGATCACGCCGCCGCCGTCCGGCGACTCGGCGCCCAGCCACTGCCACCACTTGGTCTTCTCGCGCAGCATCTCCTCGGCGTCCACCGCGGACAGGTTCGGGTAGTCCGGGTCGTTCGGCGCCGAGTCGTACTCGTCGCCCAGGGCGCCGACGGTGTGGCCGATCTCGTGCTGGATGATCCGCCCGGCGTCCGGGCTGCCGCCGGCCAGGGTGGTCACCCCGGTGCCGCCCGCGCCGCCGTACTCGGTGGAGTTGGCCAGTGCGATCAGGTACTGCGGGCCGTCGCCCTGCCCGGCCCAGCGGGCGGTGGCCTGCTCGTCCGCGCACAGCAGGCGGGCGGTGCCCTCGCACCAGAAGTGCATCCCGAGCGGGGTGGCGGTGGACTTCCCGGCGCTCTCGGTCTCGGCGATCCCGGCCACCGGGGAGACCACGTCCACCCGCCGTATGTTGAAGAACCCCTGGTAGGTGCGGAACGGCTCGATCTCCAACAGCGCCCGCCAGGCCCGGTCCGCCTGCTCGCGGAAGAGCTGCTGCTGGTCCGCGGTGTAGCCGTCGCCGAGCAGCACCAGGGTGATCCGGTTGGACGCCTCGCCGGTCAGCCGCAGGTCCACCGAGGGCGCGCCGGGGGCCCGCAGGTCGGGGTGGCCGGCCGGTCGCGCGATCCGCCCGAGGTCGGGCGGCGGCCCTATCGCGGTCGAGGGCGCGGGCGAGGCCACCTCCACCACGGCGGGCAGCACGGCGGCGGCCACCAGGAGCAGGGCGGCCGCCGAACGCATCACGGGTCCGGGAGCACCAGTCGGCATACGCGGGGGTCCTCGCTGCGACGGCCGCCCGGCCTGGCTGCGCGGACGGCTTGGTCGCACACACGTACCCGTCGCGGCCCGGCGCCGGGCCGGACCGGCGCGAAACTCCCTCGGGCGGCCCAATGCCGGACCCGACCGGGTGATTTCCGCTAGCCGACCACCGGAGCTCCCAATTCCGAACCGGATCAGCGGAGTTGGAAAGCGGACCGACCGCCCGCCGGACGGGATACGCTGCCGAACGGGGGAACGGCACGGGAACCACGGGGGGCCGAGGACATGGAAACCAGGCGGGAAGCCGACCCGCGCGGAACGTTCGGACGCGTACTGCGCGCCCACCGCGCGAACGCCAGGCTGACCCAGCGGGAACTGGCCGCCGAGGCCGGGCTCGGCATCCGCACCCTGTCCGACCTGGAACGCGGCGTGGCCGGCCCGCGCCCGACCACCGCGGCCCTGCTGTGCGCGGCCCTCGGCCTGGGCGAGCCGGCCTCGGCGGACTTCCTCGCCCTGGCCCGGGCTGGCTGGCGCTCCGCCCGCCCCTGACGCCGCCCCTGACGCCGCCCCGGCGCCCGACGCTCCGCAGCGACACCGCCGCGGCCCGCCGCACGAGCGCAGGGCCCCGCTCCGGCACACGGAACGGGGCCCTGCGGGGCGGGGCCGGTCAGCCCCAGGTGATCAGGCGCTTCGGGTGCTCCAGGATCGCGGCGGTGTCCGCCAGCACCTTGGAGCCCAGCTCGCCGTCGACCAGCCGGTGGTCGAAGGAGAGCGCCAGCGTGGTGACCTGGCGGGGCACCACCTTGCCCTTGTGCACCCAGGGCAGCTCCCGGACCGCGCCGAAGGCCAGGATCGCCGCCTCGCCCGGGTTGAGGATCGGGGTGCCGGTGTCGACGCCGAACACGCCGACGTTGGTGATGGTGATGCTGCCGCCGGACATGTCCGCCGGAGCGGTCTTGCCCTGCCGCGCGGTCTCCACCAACTCGCCGAGGGCGACCGCCAGTTGCGAGAGCGTGCGGGAGCCCGCGTCCTTGATGTTCGGGACGATCAGGCCGCGCGGGGTGGCCGCGGCGATGCCGAGGTTGACCGCGCCCCGGAGGACGATCTCCTGGGCCGCCTCGTCCCAGCTGGCGTTGATCTCCGGGTGCCGCTTGACGGCGGTGAGCAGCGCCTTGGCGACCAGCAGCAGCGGGCTGACCCGCACCCCGGCGCCGAGTTCGCCGCTCTCCTTGAGCCTGCGCACCAGCTTCATCGTCCGGGTCACGTCGACCTGGACGAACTCGGTGACGTGCGGCGCGGTGAACGCCGAGGCCACCATCGCCTGCGCGGTGGCCTTGCGCACGCCCTTGACCGGCACCCGGACGTCCCCGGACGCGCTCGGCACCGGCAGCGCGGGCGCCGCCTCGGCCGCCGCCACCGGCGCGGGAGCGGCCACCGGCTCGACGACCGCCTCGGCGGCGGTGTTCGCGGCGGCGTGCACGTCCTCGCGGGTGATCACGCCGTCCGGGCCGGTCGGCACCACGGAGCGCAGGTCGATCCCGAGGTCCTTGGCGAGCTTGCGCACCGGCGGCTTGGCCAGCGGGCGCTCCCCCGCCGCGACGGGCGCGACGGGCGCGACGGGCGCGGCCGGCGCCGGGGCGGGGGCCGCCACCGGAGCGGGCGCGGGCGCGGCGGGCGCGGCCGGCGCCCCGTTGGTGCGCCGGGCCCGGCGCTGCACCGAGCCGGTGCGCGGCCCGTACCCGACCAGCACCTCGCGCCGCTCCGGCTCCGCCTCGGCGGGCGCGGCGGCGGCAGCGGGAGTAGCGGGAGCGGCGGCAGCGGGAGCGGCGGCAGCGGGAGCGGCGCCCGCGACGGCCACCGCGATGATCGAGGTGCCGACGTCGACGGTGGCGCCCGCCGGGAAGTGCAGCGCCTCGACCACGCCGGTGAACGGGATCGGCAGCTCGACGGCGGCCTTGGCGGTCTCCACCTCGCAGACCACCTGCCCGTCGGTGACGGTGTCGCCCGGCTTCACGTACCAGGTGAGGATCTCGGCCTCGGTCAGGCCCTCGCCCACGTCGGGCATCTTGAACTCGCGGAGCGAGTGAACGTCAGTGGTCATCCCGTCCCCCTGTTCAGAACGCGAGCGCGCGGTCGACGGCGTCGAGCACGCGGTCCAGGTCGGGGAGGTAGGTCTCCTCGACGCGCGACGGCGGGTAGGGGGCGTGGTAGCCGCCGACCCGCAGGACGGGTGCCTCCAGGTGGTAGAAGCAGCGCTCGGTGAGCCGGGCGGCGAGCTCCGCGCCCAGGCCCAGGAAGACCGGGGCCTCGTGCACGACGATGGCGCGGCCGGTGCGCTTGACGGACTCCTCCAGGGCGGCGAAGTCGATCGGCGACAGCGAGCGCAGGTCGACGACCTCCAGCCGGCGGCCGTCCTCCTCGGCGGCCTGCGCGGCCTCCTGGCAGACCTTGACCATCGGCCCGTAGGCGATCAGCGTGACGTCGGTGCCGGGCCGGACGACGCGCGCCGAGTGCAGCGGCAGCATCGGGTCCTCGCCGACCTCGCCCTTGTCCCAGTAGCGGCGCTTGGGCTCCAGGAAGACCACCGGGTCGTCCGACTCGATGGCCTGGCGCAGCATCCAGTGCGCGTCGTGCGCGTTGGACGGGCTGACCACCCGCAGGCCGGCGGTGTGCGCGAAGTACGCCTCGTGCGACTCGCTGTGGTGCTCGACCGCGCCGATGCCGCCGCCGAACGGGATGCGCACGGTGATCGGCATCTTGACGTGGCCGAGCGCGCGGGCGTGCATCTTGGCGAGCTGGGAGACGATCTGGTCGAAGGCCGGGTACACGAAGCCGTCGAACTGGATCTCCACCACCGGGCGGTAGCCGCGCAGCGCGAGGCCGATCGCGGTGCCGACGATGCCGGACTCGGCGAGCGGGGTGTCGATGACCCGGTCCTCGCCGAAGTCCTTCTGCAGGCCGTCGGTGATCCGGAAGACGCCGCCGAGCTTCCCGATGTCCTCGCCCATCAGGACGGTCTTCGGGTCGCTCTCCAGCGACTTGCGCAGCGCCTCGTTGAGCGCCTTGGCGATGCTGAGCTGGCCGGCCATCAGTGGTGCTCCCCACCCTCGAAGGAGGCGGCGTACGCCTCGTACTCGGCGCGTTCCTCGTCCACCAGCGGGTGCGGCTCGCTGTAGACGTGGTCGAAGATGAGGGTCGGGTCCGGGTCGGGCATCGAACGGACGCCCTCCCGCACGCGCAGGCCCAGCTTCTCGCTCTCGGCCTCGACCTCGGCGAAGAACGCCTCGTCGGCGAGGCCCTCCTTCTCCAGGTGGGCCTTCAGCCGCAGGATCGGGTCCTTGGCCTTCCAGGCTTCGGTCTCCTCCGACTGCCGGTAGCGGGTCGGGTCGTCGGAGGTGGTGTGCGCGCCCATCCGGTAGGTGAACGCCTCGACCAGGACCGGGCCCTGGCCGCTGCGGGCGTGGTCGAGCGCCCAGCGGGTGACCGCGAGGCAGGCCAGCACGTCGTTGCCGTCGACCCGGACGCCGGGGAAGCCGAAGCCGGAGGCGCGGCGGTACAGCGGGATGCGGGTCTGCACGGTGGTGGGCTCGGAGATCGCCCACTGGTTGTTCTGGCAGAAGAACACCACCGGCGAGTTGTAGACCGAGGCGAAGACGAAGGACTCGTTGACGTCGCCCTGGCTGGAGGCGCCGTCGCCGAAGTAGGCGATCACCGCGTCGTCCGCGCCGTCCTTGGTGATGCCCATCGCGTAACCGGTGGCGTGCAGGGTCTGCGAGCCGATCACGATGGTGTAGAGGTGGAAGTTCTTCTCGTTCGGGTCCCAGCCGCCGTTGTTCACGCCGCGGAACATGCCGAGCAGGTTCAGCGGGTCGACGTCGCGGCACCAGGCCACGCCGTGCTCGCGGTAGGTGGGGAAGGCGTAGTCGCCGCTGCGCATCGCGCGCCCGGAGCCGACCTGGGCCGCCTCCTGGCCCAACAGCGAGGCCCACAGGCCAAGTTCGCCCTGTCGCTGGAGCGAGGTGGCCTCCGCGTCGAAGCGCCGGACCAGGACGAGGTCCCGGTAGAGGGAGCGCAGTTCCTCCGGCGTCACGGTGAGCGGGAACTCCGGGTGCTCGACCCGGTCGCCCTCCGGCGTCAGCAGTTGGACGAGCTCCGGCTCGGCGCCGATGCCGGCCCGGGCGGGGTCGGGGACGCCGGGGGCGGCCTTCTTGCGCGCCCTCGACGTGCTTTTGACGGTCACGTTCACTCCTCGGTCTGTCCGGCCGCCCGGGGTCGCCGGTGGCCGGTCCGGTCGCCTCCCCGGCTCGCGCGCGTGGGTGTGCGCACCAGTGCGGGCAGGCGGTGTTCCCTTTCCGACGGCGTCCCTCACGAGAACGTTACCCAGCGGCGCCCTTTGGCGCCCTTGCGCTAGGACGTCCTAGTTGTTCTCCGGTGGGGGAAACCGTCGGTGTGACGCGGCTTACCCGTTCCGGTCAGGACACCAGCGCACGGTATCCGGGCACGGGCCGCTGCGAAAGGGGGTAACCGGCATCGATTTGTGCGACGCTTTGCAAATGACCGATAACGGACATATCAGGGTGTTTCTCCTCGATGATCACGAAGTGGTCCGGCGCGGCGTGCACGACCTGCTCTCCATGGAGGGCGACATCGAGGTGGTGGGCGAGGCGGGGACGGCGGCCGAGGCCCTCAACCGCATCCCGGCGGTCCACCCGGACGTGGCGGTGCTCGACGTCCGGCTGCCCGACGGAAACGGCGTCGAGGTGTGCCGCGAGATCCGCTCCCGGGACCCCTCGGTGAAATGCCTGATGCTCACCTCCTTCTCCGACGACGAGGCGCTGTTCGACTCGATCATGGCGGGGGCCTCCGGATATGTCCTGAAAGCGATCCGCGGCACCGATCTGCTCTCCGCGGTGCGCGACGTCGCGGCCGGCAAATCCCTGCTCGACCCGGTGGCCACCAGTCGGGTGCTGGCCCGGCTGCGCGACGGGGGCGAGAAGGAGGACGAGCGGATCGCGCAGTTGACGAAACAGGAGCGCCGGATCCTCGACCTGATCGGCGAGGGGATGACCAACCGGCAGATCGGCAACGAGCTGCACCTGGCCGAGAAGACGGTGAAGAACTACGTCAGCAGCCTGCTCGCCAAGATGGGCATGGAGCGCCGCACCCAGGTCGCCGCCTACGTGGCCCGCCGCCAGGCCGACCAGCACCACTGAGCAGATTCGCACACGCTGTGTCAAGTCACCATCACGCCGAGTAATAAGCTCTGCGCGTGACGGACGGTCAGACCATCTCCCTCGCGCCGGCCCGCCCGGACGCCACCGCTCCCCCCGTCGGAACCCTCAGCCCCCCGGTCGCGCACGCCGCCGTGGCCGGGGTCCTGCGCGCCTACCGCCTACCGCCGCCCACGGCGGTCACCGCGGTCGCGGAGGGCCTGCTCAACCGGGGCTACCGGGTCACCACCGGGGACGGCACCTACTTCCTCAAGTGCTACGTCGACCGGGCCACCGCCGGCCGGCCCGCGATCACCACCCAGCACCGCGCCACCGCCGCCCTGGCCGCCCGCGGCCTGCCGGTGCCCGCCCCGCTCGCCGACCGGGACGGCCGCACCGTCACCGCGCACGGCGGACGGCTGTTCGCGCTCTACCCGTGGGTGGCCGGAAACCACCGCCACGGCACCGAGCTCGCCCCGGAGCGGTGCGGCGCGCTCGGCGCCCTGCTGGGGGCGCTGCACGGCGCGCTGGCCGAGGTGTGCGCCCCGCTGCGGCAGCCGGACGGGGTGCTCAGCGCCGAGGTCGAGGAGACCCGGCGGATCATCGCCGACCTCCGGGCCCTGGCCCGCGCGCACCGCCCCTACGACGCCTTCGACCGGTACGCCGAGGAGCACCTCCTCCAGCGCCTCGAACTGCTCGACGCCCACCGCCACCGCCGCCCCGGCCCCGCCGACGCCCCGCCCACCGGCTGGACCCACGGCGACTTCCACGGCCTGAACGTGCTCCACCTCGGCGGCACCGTCAGCGCCGTCCTGGACTGGGACAAGCTCGCCCCGCACCCGGTCGCCGAGGAGGCCGTCCGGGCCGCCACCCTGCTCTTCAACGACCGCGCCACCGGCGTCCTCGACCTCCCCCGGGTCCGCCACTGGGCCCGCGCCTACCGCGCCACCGGCGCCGCGGACGCCGAACAGGTCGCCCGCGCCGTCCACCGGGTCTGGTGGGAGCGGCTGAACGACCTGTGGATGCTGCAGTGGCGCTACCAGCGCCGCGACCACCGCGCCGACCCGCTGTTCCCGGCCGCGGCCGGCCAACTGGCCTGGTGGTGCCAGGAGTACGAGCAGGTCTTGGACGCCTTCACCAACTGACCTGCCCGCCCAGGCTATTCGGAGCCCGCCGGCGGACTGGGCAGCGCCCCACCGGGGGAGCCGCTCGCGCTGGGAGACGGGCTCGCGCTCGCGCTCGCACTCGCGCTGGCCGAGGGCGAAGCGCTCACCGTCGCCGAGCGCGACGAACTGGCCGAGGCGGACGGCGACGGGCTGGCCGAACGCGAGGCGGACGGCGAGGGCGTGCTGCTCGGCGTCTCCTGCTGGTGGGTGCCGCCGCCGCTCGGGGTGCGGGTGGGCGCCTGCGTGGTGGGCCGTTCGACCGGCTCGTCGCTGGCCGGGGCGCTGGGTGTCGACACCGGCGCCGTGGTCTGCTTCTCCTCCGGGGTCTTGTCGGGGCCGTTGTCGGCGGTCAGCGCCAGCGCGATCCCGATGGTGGCGGCGAGCACCAGCGCGACCGCGCCCAGCACCCAGCCCCACGGGTTGCGGCGGTGCGGCTCGCCCGGCTCCTCGCCGTTCCCGCCGCCGCCCGCCCCGACCACCGCCGGGTAGGGCTGCGCGGGCGTCCGGTACGCCGAGGTGGCCCGGTAGGGCAGCGCCTCGGTGGCGTCCGCCTCGCCCGCCATCGGGCTCATCGGCTCGGTCAGCGAGGCGGAGCCGGGCGGCGGGGTGTGCTCCCAGGCGCCGGCCGCGGCGGCCGCGGCCAGTCCGGCCGCGCCCGGCGGGTAGCCCGCGCCGGCCGCGCCGTGCATCTGCCGCAGCGCGTGCTGCACGTGGGCGCGGAACTCGTCGGCGCTCTGGAACCGGTCGTCCGGGTTCTTCTCCAGCGCCCGCAGCACCAGCGCGTCCAACTGCGGCGACACCCGGTCGTTGGCCCGGGACGGCGACACCGGCACGTCCTGGACGTGCTGGTAGACCACCGACAGCGGCGTCTCGCCGACGAACGGCGGCCGCAGGGTGAGCAGTTCGTACAGCATGCAGCCGGCCGCGTACAGGTCGGAGCGGTGGTCGACCGCCTTGCCGAGGGCCTGCTCGGGCGACAGGTACTGCGGGGTGCCCATCACCATGCCGGTCTGCGTCATGGTGGTGGCGCCGCCGGCCAGCGCCCGGGCGATGCCGAAGTCCATCACCTTGACCGCGCCGGTGGTGGTGATGATGACGTTGGCGGGCTTGATGTCGCGGTGCACGATGCCGTGCCGGTGGCTGTAGGCCAGCGCCTCCAGCACCCCGGCGGTGATGATCAGCGCCTGGTCGACCGGCGGCGCCTCCTCGTCCACCAGCAGCTCGCGCACGGTGCGGCCCTCGACCAGCTCCATCACGATGTACGGGGTGGACTCGCCGCCGTGCTGCTCCTCGCCGGTGTCGTAGACCGCGACGATCGAGTGGTGGTTGAGCGCGGCGACGGCGTGTGCCTCGCGGGTGAAGCGCAGCCGGGCGGTGTCGTCCTCGGCGAGCTCCGAGCGCAGCAGCTTGACGGCGACGGTGCGGCCCAGCCGGATGTCCTGGGCGGCGAACACCTCGGCCATGCCGCCGCGGCCCAGCCGCCGGGTCAGCCGGTAGCGGCCCTCGCCGACCGTGGGGAACGGAACGGCGCTGCCGCGGCCGGGAGTCCGGGGGCCGGACGGGATCACCTCGGTGGGTCCGGTGGCCTCCTCGGGCCCGCCCGCGTCCCCGTCCCGGGCGTCCTCGCCGGGCACGTCCCGTCGCTGGTCCCCGTCGTCGTCCGGTCGTTCGCTCTGACCCATCGCTCCTCGCCCCGGGCACCCGCTCGGCGCGCGTTCGCCCTGTCGGTTCTTCCCGAGCACGCTACCGTCTCGCGCCCTCCGGCGTGGAACGGGAGGGCTCGCGCGGGGGTCGGACCGGGCGCTGCCGGCCCGCCGGGGAGGCGGCTTCGAGTACGGTGTCGAACGGTTGTGCCCGGCGTCAGTTGCCGGCGCTGGCGACCACGATCATCAGGATGATGAACGACAGCATCAGCACGCCGGCGATCACGCAGATCACGATCGCCGCGGTCGAACAGCCGTTGCGCTCGCTCTTCGGCGCCGGGTACGGCGGCATCATCATCGGCGGCGGGGTCTGCGCCGGGAACTGCTGCTGTGGGAAGGCCTGCTGCGGGAACGGCGGCGGGGTGTGCGCTCCCTGCGGGAACGGCGCCGGGGTCTGTGCGGCCTGCGGGAACGGCTGCGGGGTCTGCGCCGCGTACGGCGGCGGGGTCTGCGGGCCCGGCACCGGCTGGTACGGCTGCTGCGGCTGCACCGGCGGGAAGTTGGTCAGCGACGGCGCGGCGTGCACCGAGCGCGGGCCCTCGCCGATCACCAGCGGGGTGGACGCCTGCAGGGGCGTGTTGCCGCCGCCCTGCGTCCCCGACAGGACGCGCTCCAGCTCCTCGCGCATCGCCTCCGCGGTCGGGAACCGGTGCGCCGGGTCCTTCCGCAGCGCCCGCTCCACCAGCGCGTCGATCTCCGGGGTGACCGCCCGGTTCAGCGTGGACGGCGCCGGCGGGGTCTCCTGCACGTGCTTGTAGGCGATCGAGAACGCCGAGTCGCCGTCGAACGGCAGCTGCCCGCTGAGGAGTTCGAACAGCATGCAGCCGACCGAGTACAGGTCGGACCGGGCGTCCACGCTCTTGCCGAGCGCCTGCTCCGGCGACAGGTACTGCGGGGTGCCGACCACCATGCCGGTCTGCGTCATCGAGGTGACACCGGACTGCAGGGCGCGCGCGATGCCGAAGTCCATCACCTTGACGACGCCCTTGGTGGACACCATCACGTTGGCCGGCTTGATGTCGCGGTGCACCAGCCCCTGGTCGTGCGAGGCCTCCAGGGCCGCCAGCACCGCGCCGGTGATCTTCAGCGCCTGCTCGTTGGGCATCGCCCCGAGCGCGGTCACCTGCTCGTCCAGCACGTCCTTGAGCGAACGGCCCTCGACGAACTCCATCACGATGTAGGGGGTGGTCGACCCGTCCGGCGCGACGTCCTCGCCGGAGTCGAACACCGAGACGATGTTGGTGTGCTGGAGCCGCGCCACCGCTTGCGCCTCGCGCCGGAACCGCTCCTTGAACGAGGCCTCCCGGCCCAGCTCGGTGTGCAGCGTCTTCACCGCGACCTGGCGGTCCAGCACCGTGTCGTAGGCGAGGTGGACGGACGCCATGCCGCCCTGCCCGAGCAGCCGCTGCAGCACGTACCGGCCGTGCCCGAGCGAGTGCCCCTCGGTGGTGCCCTCTGTCATCGTCCCAGCTCCCCCTCGGCGCGCGGTACTTCTCCGGACACCGGTCAGGGTAGCGGTTCGGGGCCGCGCCGAAGCGCGGCCCCCGCAAGGCCACCGTGGGTAGGACTACAGGTACGGACCGGAGCGGATCCCGCGGCCCGGGCCCTCCTCCTGGTCGCCCTCCGCGCCGTGCAGACCGGGGGGCAGCGCCCGCCGCATCTGCTCCAACTGCGCCCGCGCCGCCATCTGCTGGGCGAACAGCGCGGTCTGGATGCCGTGGAACAGGCCCTCCAGCCATCCCACCAACTGCGCCTGGGCGATGCGCAGTTCGGCCTCGGTCGGGATCGTGTCGTCGGCGAACGGCAGCGAGAGCCGCTCCAACTCCTCGACCAGTTCCGGGGCCAGGCCCAGTTCCAGCTCCTTGATCGAACTGGCGTGGATGTCCTTCAACCGCGCCCGGCTCGCCTCGTCCAGGGGCGCCGCCCGCACCTCCTCCAGCAGCTGCTTGATCATGCTGCCGATGCGCATCACCTTCGCCGGCTGCTCGACCATCTCGGTCACCGGGAGCTCGCGCGGCTCGTCCTCCTCGCCGCCCCGCCCCAGCCCGCCGGCCGACGCGGTGCCCACCGCCATCCCGTCCGGCCCGACGATCAGCACCTTCGGACTGTCCTCTGACCTCCCGGCCGCCGCCTGTGCCGCCGGGAAGGGTTCTTGCTGCGACCGCTCGTTCATCGGGTTGGTCATAACTCCTTCATATGCTTCGTCCACCACGGTGGTCAACGCGACCGGCCCGCCGATCGTCCCGGCCCGGCCGTCCCCGTCACCGCCGGCGCAGCCGCAACCCGATCATCCCCAGGCCGAGGCCCATCAGACCCAGGCCGACACCCAGCGGCAACTGCCGGACGGACGGGTCGCCCCAGCGGTGCGGCGCGGGCACCACCGGCACCACCGGGCCCGCCGCCAGCTCCCCGCCGGCCACCGCCGGCTCCCCCGTGGCCGCGTCCGCGTCCGCGCCGCCGGACCCGGTGCCCGTGCCGGCGCTCGCGTCCGCGCTCGCGCTCGGTGCGCCGGGGACCGTGCCCGCGGTCGCGCTCGGTGCGCCGGGGACCGTGCCCGCAGTCGCGCCCGACCGGCCGCCGCCCCGGCCGGGCCCCGCCGCGTCCGGCTCCCGCTCCGGCGCGTCCCGCTCCGGCGCCGTGCGCGGCCCGTCGGCCGGCCCGTCCGCCGGGGGCCCTGCGGGCGGCGTCCAGGGCGCGGCCGGGAGCAGCGGCACCACCGGCTGCTGGTGCCGCCCGTGCCCGGGGGCGGACGGCGGAGGCGACGGCGGCAGGGCCGAGGGCGCGGGGGCGGGGGTGGGGGAGGGGGAGGGCCCGGAAGTCGGCGTCGGGGAGGGAGAGGGGGAAGGAGAAGGGGAAGGGACGGGCGTGGGCGCCGGAGCGGAGACGGGCGGGACCGACGGGGTCCGGGACGGCTCCACCGGCGCCTGCGGCTCTCCCTCCTCCCCCTCCTCCCCCGGAACGGGCGACCCGGATGACACGGGCGGCGCAGCAGGGACGGCCGGCGACGCGGCGGTCCGGGTGGCGGTGGCCGTGGTGGTCCGGGTGGCGGTGGCCGTGGTGGTGGCCGTGGCGACAGCGGTGGCCGGCCCATCGGCCGGGTCGGACGGCACGGATATCGCCCCGCCCGCCGCCGGCACCGGCACCCCCGGCAGCTCGGTGGCCTCCGCCGCGAGCCCCGCCACCTGCTGCCGGGCCGCGTCCAGCTGGGCCCTGGCCTGCTGCCGGGCCGCTTCCAGTTGCGCCTGCGCCTGCTGCCGCGGCCCGGCGGCCGGCCCGGCCGCCGGGTCGGCGGCCAGGGCCGGGGCGGCCAGCAGCAGCGGCAGTGCCGCCCCGCCCAGCACCGCCCAGCGGCGCAGCGCGGGCGGGCGGGCGGCGGTGACACGGACCGGAACGGCCGGGACGGCCTGGGCGGGGAGCGCGGTGCGGCGGCGAGCGAGCATGGAAAGCAGGTCCTCCCGACGGCCGTCCGCAGGGAGATGCGGGCGGAGGCGGAACAGCTTGTGACCAGACTCACATACTCGGACACTCCGGGCATTTCGACCCCGCCCAGGCGGGACCCCGGAGCCCCTAGAGCTCCAGGACGACCTTGCCGACCTGGGTGCCGGACTCGATCACCCGGTGCGCCTCGGCGGCCTCGGCGATCGGCAGGACGCGGTCGACCACCGGCTTCACCACGCCCGCCTCGACCAGCGGCCAGACGTGCTCGCGGACGGCGGCGACGATGGCGGCCTTCTCCCCGAGCGGGCGGCCGCGCAGGTTGGTGGCGACCAGGGCGGCGCGCTTGGACAGCAGGGTGGAGAGGTTGACCTCGGCCTTGACGCCGCCCTGCAGGCCGATCACCACCAGACGGCCGTTGACCGCCAGGGCGTCGATGTTCCGCTGCAGGTACTTGGCGCCGATGATGTCGAGGATGACGTCGGCCCCGCCGAGCGCGGCGACCTCCTCGACGAAGTCCTGCTCGTGGTAGTCGATCAGCAGGTCGGCACCCAGCTCGGCGCAGCGGGCCAGCTTCTCGGCGCTGCCCGCGGTGACCGCGACCCGGGCGCCGACGGCCTTGGCCAGCTGGATCGCCATGGTGCCGATGCCGCTGGCGCCGCCGTGCAGCAGGACGGTCTCGCCGGGGCGCAGGTGGGCGACCTGGAACACGTTCGACCACACCGTGCAGGCCACCTCGGGCAGCGCGGCCGCCTGCTGTGCCGTCAACCCCTTAGGCACGGGCAGCAGTTGGCCCGCCGGGACGGCGACCTTCTGGGCGTAGCCGCCGCCCGCGAGCAGCGCGCAGACCTCGTCGCCGACCGCCCAGCCGGCCACCCCGGGGCCGAGCGCGACGATCCGGCCCGCGCACTCCAGGCCCGGGTAGGGCGAACTTCCGGGCGGCGGGTCGTAGAAGCCCTGGCGCTGCAGCAGGTCGGCCCGGTTGACCGCGGTGGCGGCGACCTCGACCAGCACCTCGCCGGCCGCCGGTACGGGATCGGGGACCTCGGCCCAGACCAGCCGCTCGGGGCCGCCGGGCTCGGGAATCGTGATGGCTCGCATGGCCGCCACGCTACGCCTCCGGCCCCCGCACGCCCGGTGCCCCCCGCCGTCGACGGACAGTCCGTCAGGATGGGCGGGAGCATCCTGACAGGCCGGCGACACTCCGGCCCCGGCGTTCCCCGGCGGCGTCCGGACCCTCCATCCTTGTGCCTGTGCCGAACTCCAACCCGCCCCAGGACACGGGTGCCCGGCCGTCCCGTCTGACACTCAACCGCTTCCGGGACCCGGGCACCGACACCACCGACCCCACCCGCCGGATCGCCCTGCCGGCCCGGCAGACCCGCCCGCCGACGCGCCAGGTCGCCCGTCGGCTGCTGCTGGCCCTGGGCGTGCTGGTGGCCACCACGCTGATCGTGTACGCGGACCACGCGGGCTACCACGACAACGCGGACTCCTCGGTCACCCTGCTCGACGCGGCGTACTACGCCACCGTCACCCTCTCCACCACCGGGTACGGCGACATCACCCCGGTGAGCGACACCGCGCGGCTGGTGAACATCTTCGTGATCACCCCGCTGCGCGTGCTCTTCCTGATCATCCTGGTCGGCACGACTCTCGAAGTGCTCACCGAACGCACCCGCCTGCAGTGGCGGATCGAACGCTGGAGGCACACCGTGCGGGACCACACCGTCGTCATCGGCTACGGCACCAAGGGCCGCAGCGCCGTGGACACCCTGCTCGGCCAGGGCGTCCCGAAGGACTCCATCGTGGTGGTCGACCCGCAGGCCAAGGCCATCGACCAGGCCACCCACGACGGGCTGGTCGGCGTGCTCGGCGACGCCACCCGGGCCGCGACCCTGATCCGGGCCGAACTGCCGCGCGCCGCCCAGGTGGTGGTCGCCCCCGAGCGCGACGACACCGCCGCCCTGATCACCCTGACCGCCCGCCAGCTGAACAAGGGCGCCACCGTGGTCGCCGCCGTCCGCGAGGACGAGAACGCCCCGCTGCTGCGGCAGAGCGGCGCGGACGTGGTGGTCACCTCGTCCAGCTCGGCGGGCCGGCTGCTGGGCATGTCGATGCTCAGCCCGAACGCGGGCTCGGTGATGGAGGACCTGCTGACCTACGGCAACGGCCTGGACGTCACCGAGCGCCCGGTCACCAAGGCCGAGGCCGGGCGCAGCCCGCGCGAGCTGGACGACCTGGTGGTGGCGGTGGTGCGCGGCCGCCGGGTGCTCAACTACACCGAGCCGGAGGCGGCGACCCTGCAGCTCACCGACCGCCTGATCGTCATCAAGCCGGGCACCCCGGTCACCCACTGACCGCCGGGCGAGCACGGACGGGAAGCCCCTCCAAGGGCTCGGGGAACGGCGGGTCCGTGCTGCCGACGGCCGGAGCCACGGCACCGCCGTTCCACGTGGAACATCCCGGCCGGACCTCAGGACCGCGGCAGCGCCAGCACCTCGGCGTACTCCCCCGCCGCCAGACCACCGGGCGGGACGACCGCCAGCGCCTCGGCCCGGGCCAGGCCGCGCAGCATCGCCGGGCCGTCGTGCGGCAGCGGGACCAGCCCGGCGGCGCTGCGGCGCACCGGCTGCAGCCGGGTGTCGACGGGGTGCCCGGGCAGCGCGGCGGCCAGCGACTCGGCGGGCCCGGCCGCCGGGAGCGCGCGGCCGGACCGCGCGTGCAGCAGCGGCAGCGCCAGCGTGACGGTGCCCGCCACCGCGGCCAGCGGGTTGCCCGGCAGGCCCACCAGGTGGCGGCCGCCGGGCAGCGCCGCCAGCAGCATCGGGTGCCCCGGCCGCACCGCCACCCCGTCCACCAGCGGACGCGCGCCGACCGCCGCCAGCACGGCGTGCAGGAAGTCCACCGGCCCGGCGGCCGTCCCGCCGGTGGTCAGCACCAGGTCCGCGGGCGAGTGCCGCACCGCGTCCC
Organism: Kitasatospora phosalacinea; assembly: GCF_000716545.1. Taxonomy (GTDB): domain Bacteria; phylum Actinomycetota; class Actinomycetes; order Streptomycetales; family Streptomycetaceae; genus Kitasatospora; species Kitasatospora phosalacinea. Next base: position 93,816 of record NZ_JNWZ01000015.1, on the reverse strand, counting down.
GCAGCAGCCCGAAGTCGTCCCGGACGTAGCGGGTGCCGAGCAGTTCGGCCCCCGCCCCGGCCAGCCACGGCGGCAGCAGCGGGCCCAGCGCGTCCCGCACCCGGCCCGGCCCGGGCACCCCCGCCACCAGCAGCTCGTCGCCCAGCACCAGCAGTTCGACGGTCGGCCGGCGGTGCACGGCCAGCCGGTCGTGCCCGGCGGCGGCGGCCAGGCCGAGCACCGCGGGCGTCACCGGCAGCCCGGCGGGCAGCAGTTCCTCGCCCCGGCCGCACTCCTGGCCGCGCGGCCTGACGTCCTGCCCGGGCACCACCTCGCCGCGCAGCTGGGCCGTTCCGTCCGCAAGTCCGGTGAGCACGCCGTGCTCGCGCCGGAGCACCCCGGTGGCACCGGGCGGCAGCTGGGCGCCGGTGGCGATCTCCACCGCCGCGCCGTCCGCCAGCGGCCCGCAGCCCTGGCCCGCCAGCACCCGGCCGGACAGCCGCCACGGGCCCGGACCGGCCACCGCCCAGCCGTCCATCGCCGAGGTGTCGAAGGCCGGCAGGTCGGTGAGCGCCGTCAGCGGCTCCGCCAGCGTCCGCCCGGCCGCCGCCGTCAGCTCCACCCGCTCCGCCGGCAGCGGGCGGACCGCCGACCGCGCCGCGTGCCGGGCCGTCGGCCACGGGCAGTCGCGCGGCACGGCGGCGGGGTCCGCCCCGACCTCGCCGGCCACGCCCGCCGCCGCGCTCATCGCCCGTCCGCCGCGCCGGGCCCGCCGTCCCCGGTCGCCCAGCGCTCGGCCAGCGCCGTCACCTTCGCGTTCGCCTCGGCCACCGCCGCCGCGCCGCCGCCGTTCGCGGCCGCCGCGTAGCCGACCAGGAACGCGGTGAGCGGCGCGGCCGGACGCTCGACGCCGTGCGCGACCACCCTGGTCATGTCCAGCAGCCCGCGGACGTCCACCGCCAGGTCCAGGCCCAGCTCGGCACCGGCCGCGGCCATCCACTCGTCCAATGTGCGCTCCATGACGCCCATGCTGCCCGATCCGGCCCCCGGCAAGCCGCTTCCCCCATGAGCACCGCGGTTCGTTTCGCTCACCGCCCGCGGCGCGGCGCGGTGAGGGCGCGCACCTCCGGGCGCCCTGTTGTCGCGTCCTACTCCCCCGCGCGGTCGCGGGCCTCGGCGAGCTCGGTCCAGGTGTCGCAGTCGAAGGAGGCGCCCGCCGGGTCGGGCAGGCGGACCAGGCTCAGGCCGGCGAGCAGGTGGCGCAGGGGGCGGCCGGCGGGGTCGCCGAGGGCGGTGAGCGCGGCGCGCAGGGCGGCGGTGCGGTAGGCGGCGGCCAGCGGCTGGTCGCGGCCGGTGGCGTCGGTCAGCAGGGCGCCGTCGGGAGCCGGGTCGTCGAGCGCGGCCAGCAGCCGCCGCACCGTCGCGGCGTCCAGGAACGGCAGGTCGGCGGCGAGCAGCAGGACGCGCGGCGCGGACACCGCGGGCAGCGCGGCGGCCACCGCCGCGACCGGCCCGCCGCCCGGCGGGTCCTCGCGCAGCCAGCGGACCCGGGCCCGCTCGGTGGGGCGCTCGGGGCCGACCACCAGCACCTCGCGGGCGCCCGCGCAGGCGGCCAGCACCCGGTCCAGCAGCGACCGCCCGCCGACCGTCAGGGCCGGCTTGTCCACCCCGCCGAGCCGGCGGCCCGCCCCGCCGGCCGCCACCACCGCGTCGTACTCGCGCTCCGTCTCCCGCTCCGTCACACCGGCAGTATCACCGCTCGCCGTCGACGGCTTCCGCCCGCAGCGCCCCGTCGTCCCCGTCGCCCCCGTCGCCCCGGTCGTCCCGGTCGTCAACGGGCGGGATCTCCCGGCGGGCGGTGTTCGCGGCCGCGCCGTGCTCCAGGATGGCCGGCAGGGTCAGGCCGCCGTAGCGCTCGTTCATCGCGGCGGCGAGCGCCTCCGCGTCGTCGGGGTGGTCGTGCAGCGCCTCGTCGAAGTCGCGCAGGTAGGCGGCGGTGAAGGCGAGCACCCGGTGCGCGGCGTCGTCCGTGCCGGGGGCGCGGTGCCCGGCGATCACCCGGTCCACCCCGAGGTCCGCGATCAGGCCCAGGTTGTGCGACCACCGGCCGCGGGCGTCCGGGTCGGTGTCGGCCGTCCAGACGTGGGTGCCGTTGTAGACGAAGTCGCCCGCGATCACGGTGCGGATGCTCGGCAGGTGGACGACGGTGGAGCCCGCGGTGTCGCCCTGGCCGAGCTGCAGGACCCGGATCAGCTGGCCGTCGATCATCAGCGGCTGCGGGAGCAGCGGCGCGGGCAGCAGCGGCTGGTCGGGGATGTCGTCGCCGTACACCGGCTTCCACTGGGCGACCTTCGCCGCCGCGGTCCGCCCGATCCCCTCGACCACCGAGGGCGCGGCCACCAGCCGCGCGGCCGGGAACAGCCGCAGCACCTCCTCCGCGCCGAAGTAGTGGTCGGGGTGCTGGTGGCTGACCACGATCGCCAGCAGCTCGCGGCCCTTGCCGGCGATCCACTCGGCCAGTTCGCGTCCGGCGCTGCGGGTCAGCTGGGCGTCGACCAGGATCGCCGCGCGCTCGCCCATCACCAGGCTGGAGGTGGCGAAGAACGCGCTCTCCGGGCCGGTGAAGACCTCGACCTCCAGCGGGCGGGGCGCCGGTACGCGGCTGCGGACGCTCTCGTCGGGCGGTGACGCGGTCACGGCTGCTCCCCGGGTCGGTGCGGCGGCGGGCCGAGGCGGCCCCGTACCCGTCCAGCCTGGCCGGAAGGCCCCCGTGCCGCCGGGTGGGCACGCCCAGGAGGGTGATCGCCGCAACCCCGCGGGGCGCCCGCGGCGTCGACTATTGTCTAGGGTCCCCGGGCACCGGGCACCTCCGCACGCACGAATCTGGGAGCACTTGATGGACCGGCTCGACAACACCGTCCGCGACTACGCCTGGGGCTCGGCCACCGCCATCCCCGAGCTGCTCGGACGGCCCGCCACCGGGGTGCCCCAGGCCGAGCTGTGGATGGGCGCCCACCCGGGCGCGCCGTCCCTGGTCGACCGCGGCGACGGCCCGGTCGCGCTGGACCGGGTGATCGCCGCCGACCCGGTCGCCGAGCTGGGCGCCGCGTCCGTCGAGCGGTTCGGGCCGACGCTGCCGTTCCTGGCCAAGGTGCTGGCCGCCGCCCTGCCGCTGTCCCTGCAGGCCCACCCGACCCGCGAGCAGGCCCGGGCCGGGTACGCCGACGAGGAGGCCCGGGGCATCCCGGTCGACGCACCGCACCGCAACTACAAGGACGACAACCACAAGCCCGAACTGATCTGCGCGCTCAGTGAGTTCGAGGGCCTGTGCGGCTTCCGCAGCCCCGCCGAGGCGGCCGACCTGATGGCCTCGCTCGACGTCCCCGGGCTGGACCCGCTGATCGACCTGCTGCGCACCAAGCCCGAGCCGGAGGCGCTGGCCGGGGCGCTCGCCGGGGCGCTGAGCATGACCGACGCCGAGGGCCGGGAGACCGTGGACGCCGTCGCCCGCGCCGTCACCGCCGCCGCCCCCGCCGACCCGACCGGCGCGCTGGCCGGGTACGCCTTCGCCGCCGCCGAGTGCCCCGGCGACCCCGGGCTGGTCGCCGCGCTGCTGTTCAACCACGTCCGGCTGCAGCCCGGCGAGGCGCTCTACCTGGGCGCCGGCCTCCCGCACGCGTACCTGCGCGGCACCGGTGTGGAGATCATGGCCAACTCCGACAACGTGCTGCGCTGCGGCTTCACCCCCAAGCACGTGGACATCCCCGAACTGCTCAAGGTGGTCCGGTTCGAGGGCGGCCTGCCCGAGATCCTGCGCCCCGAGCCCGGCCCGGACGGCGAGCGGCTCTACCCGGTGCCGATCGACGAGTTCCGGCTCTCCCGCTACGACCTCGCCGACCGCCCCGCCACCCTGCCCGGCGACGCCCCGCAGATCCTGCTCTGCACCGCCGGCACGGTCGAACTCTCCTCCGGCGAGCAGGCGTTGACGCTCCGCCGGGGCGAGTCCGCGTTCCTGCCCGCGAACGGCGCCGAGACCGTGCTCACCGGCCCCGGGGCGAGCGTCTTCCGCAGCACCGTCACGCTCTCCTAGCGCGGGCGGCGCGCCTGGTACGCCAGGCGCGCCCCGGCTTAATCGCTTGACCGTGCACGCGCGAGGCGGCTGCACTGTCCCGGACGACCGAGACGGCGACCCCGGGAAGGCGGCGGCAGTGATCGACATCCGGCCCACCAGCGAGCAGGACCACCAGCTCTTCGTGGAGACCATGCACGCCGCGTTCGGCCTGTTCGTCGACCCACCGGGCGAGGACGGCACCGGCGTCTGGTGGTCGGCGTTCGAACCGGAGCGCGGCCTGCTCGCCCGCGACGCCGACGGGCGGGCGATCGGCACCGCCGGGGCGTACACCTTCGAACTCACCCTCCCCGGCGGGCGGATCGTCCCGGTCTCCGGGGTGACGGCCGTCGGCGTGCTGCCCTCGCACCGGCGGCGGGGCGTGCTCACCGCGGTGATGCGCCGTCAACTCGCCGACCTGCGGGCCCGGGGCGAGGTGCTGTCCGTGCTGCTCGCCTCCGAGTCGGTGATCTACCGGCGCTTCGGCTACGGCCCCGCCACCTACACCCGGAGCCTGACGGTGCCCCGGCACCGCGCCGCGCTCACCCCGCCCCGGGCCGGCACCGAACCGGGCGGCACGGTCGAACTGCTGCACCGCGACCGGGCGGTGGACCTGCTGGAGCAGGTCTACGACCGCTACCGGCGCACCCGCCCCGGCTCCGTCTCCCGCCCGCACCGCTGGTGGGCCCGCGGCGCCGGCCAGCCCCCGGTCGCCCCCAAGCCCCGCTACATCGCCCTGCACCGGGACGCCGACGGCGCGCCCGACGGGTACGCCAGCTACTCGATCGAGGACAAGCGCAGCCTGGTCGTCGACGAGACGGTCGCCGCCACCGACGCCGCGCACACCGCGCTCGCCCGCTACCTGCTCGGCCACGACCTCGTCCAGGAAGTGGTCTTCCGGCACGTCCCGCCGGACAGCCCGCTGCCCTGGCAGCTCGCCGACTTCAACGCCGCCCAGCCCGGCAAGCACACCGACTGGCTCTGGGCCCGGGTGCTGGACGTCCCCGGCGCGCTCACCGCCCGCGGCTGGAGCACCGACGGCACGCTCGTCCTCGACGTCGACGACCCCTTCCTCGGCGAGCACCACCGGCACCTGCTGACCGTCCGCGACGGCGAGGCCACCTGCGTCCCCACCGACCGCGAACCGGACCTCTCCCTCGACGTCAGCGACCTCGGCTCCGTCCTGCTCGGCGGCACCGCCCCCAGCACCCTGGTCCGGGCCGGCCACCTGCGCGCCCACCACCCCGACGTCCCGGCCCGCGCCGACGCCCTGTTCCGCTCCGACCGCGAACCGCACTGCCTGCACTGGTTCTGAACCCGGCCCGCCCCCGCTCGCCGCGGTGCCCCGTCGCGTGGTCGCCCTGCTCCCGTCCGAAGCCGAGCACCCGGCAGCCGACAGCCACCGCAGCCGTCATGTAGGGTCTCGCGGTTCGTGTCGGATACCACCGCTGTGACCTGCGGCTCCCCGATCTGTCTCACTACGTGCCGGAGCTGATCAGTCTCACCACGGTGGCGGATCCCAGAGCCGAGCTCGTCACTCGTCTTCGTCGTCGAAGTCGTAGGGCGGAATGGCCCATCGCATCACCATCTCGCCCGCCTCGTCGGCTTCGAGGGTGACCGGATAGACCTGGTCGGCGTCCCGCTCGCCGCGGTGCCTCATCGAGTGGTCGCCCTGGTCCCATTCGATGCCGAGCACCTGGCAGCCGCCGACCTCGATCGCCCCGGCGCGGAGCGGGTGGCGCCACCCTGCTCGCCGGAAGCGGTGGTAGTCGGTGTGCTTGTCGATCGAAACCACGAGGCCCCTGCCGTGGAGGCGGTCGCACCAAGCGGTGAGTTCGGCCGCGCGGACGGCCGCCTCGGCCAACGGGAGGTCGAGCCACCCGTGCGGTCCTTCGACGCCGTACTGCGCGATCCGCTCGCCACCGAATTCGGCGTGCGCGTCGTCCGCGTACCGGCCCCAGTAGAAGACGTCGGCGAGTCCGTCGGCCGGCTCGCCGTTCATCCCCGTCCACGCGTCCAACCCCACCGCGTCGCCGATGACCATGCCGCACCGGTCGACGGGCAGGTCACCGATCGGGATCGGCACCGACCGGTCCGCGGAATCGGGCCACTTGCGACCGAGGCTGATCTCCAAGGTCGCAATCGTCGGCTCCTCGTCGAACGGGGACGGCGACGTGCTCGCCCTCACCCTCAATGGCCGGTCTGCGGCAGCAGGGACGGCAACCGCCTCGCACAACCACTCACGGAGGTGCCCTCCTCCCGACGCCGCTGCCGCTGCCGCCTTGGCCCGCTCGGATAGGGGCCGGCCCAGTTCCCGCCAGTAGTCGATCCACCCGGCCATACCGAGCACCAGCACACCGGACGGCGCATCGACGGATCCCAACTCCACGAAGGTCTCAGGCATGGGCAGATGCTACGAGAACTGCCTGACATGGATCGTCGCAGGATCAGCGCCACTTCATCGGTGAGAACGACAGCGGAAGTCTCACGGCTCCCCCGGTCAGTTGCTCGTGAAGCACACACGTTGAGCCATTGGCACCATGCCGTTTCTCATGGTCGTGCATGGATGGTGCCGGAGCACTTCCCCACCTCTGTCCTCGCATCCCATCCCCGCTGTCAGGACACGGCAGTAGGCTCGCTCTCCACGGTAGCTATCGGCGAAGAGCAGACGCGACAGCTCAAGCCGTGACTCGCAGATCACGTGATCGCCCATCGTCGCCGACCAGTAGGTGCCCGAGTAATGCTTCTGGTCCCTGTACCAGCGGAACGTCCGCCACGGGTGAGCCGTCTGCAGCGACGCCGGCGTTACGGACGCCCAGGAACACCCTTCAATCCCGCCACCGTACCCACGAAAGCTGACAGTCGCTTCCATCCCCGCTCCCGAGTCGGAGTTGCCCCTCGGCAGCACGATGCTCCCGCCCAACCCACTGACGGGAGCACACCGGCAACACTCACTCGACCGAGGTGCGGCAGCGAGCTGCGAATCTCAGCTCAGTGTCGGATCCGACTTCGATCCGACACTGGCTGCGAGATTCCGACACGGGATTTGAGACCCTACAAGCCGTCAGGTCACGTCCCTGGTCATGTCGACGAAGCGCGAGTAGTGGCCCTGGAAGGCCACCGTGATGGTCGCGGTCGGGCCGTTGCGGTGCTTGGCCACGATCAGGTCGGCCTCGCCCGCCCGCGGGGACTCCTTCTCGTAGGCGTCCTCGCGGTGCAGCAGGATGACCATGTCGGCGTCCTGCTCGATCGAGCCGGACTCGCGCAGGTCGGAGACCATCGGCTTCTTGTCGGTGCGCTGCTCGGGGCCTCGGTTCAGCTGGGAGAGCGCGATCACCGGGACCTCCAGCTCCTTCGCCAGCAGCTTCAGGTTCCGGGACATGTCCGAGACCTCCTGCTGCCGGCTCTCGGCCCGCCGCGACCCGCCGGACTGCATCAGCTGCAGGTAGTCGATCACCACCAGCCGCAGGTCGTTGCGCTGCTTGAGCCGTCGGCACTTGGCCCGGATCTCCATCATCGACAGGTTCGGCGAGTCGTCGATGTACAGCGGCGCCGCGCTCACCTCCGGCATCCGCCGGGCCACCCGCGTCCAGTCGTCGTCGGTCATGTTGCCCGACCGCATGTGGTGCAGCGCCACCCGCGCCTCCGCCGACAGCAGGCGCATGGCGATCTCGTTGCGGCCCATTTCGAGCGAGAAGATCACGCTCGGCAGGTTGTTGTGGATCGAGCAGGCCCGCGCGAAGTCCAGCGCGAGCGTCGACTTGCCCATGGCCGGGCGGGCGGCGATGACGATCATCTGGCCGGGGTGGAGGCCGTTGGTGAGCTGGTCGAAGTCGGCGAAGCCGGTGGGGACGCCGGACATCTGGCCGGAGCGGGAGCCGATCGCCTCGATCTCGTCGAGGGCGCCCTCCATGATGTCGGCGAGGGGGGCGTAGTCCTCGTTGGTGCGCTGTTCGGTGACGGCGTAGATCTCGGCCTGGGCGGCGTTGACGATGTCGTCGACGTCGCCCTCGGCGGCGTAACCCATGCCGGCGATGCGGGTGCCGGCCTCGACCAGGCGGCGCAGGACGGCGCGCTCGTGGACGATCTCGGCGTAGTACTCGGCGTTGGCCGCGGTGGGGACGGAGTTGACCAGGGTGTGCAGGTAGGAGGCGCCGCCGACGCGGGTGAGCTCGCCGCGCTTGGTGAGCTCGCCGGCCACGGTGATCGGGTCGGCGGGCTCGCCGCGGGCGTAGAGGTCGAGGATCGCGCCGTGGATCAGCTCGTGGGCGGGGCGGTAGTAGTCGGCGGGCTTGAGCACCTCGACGACGTCCGCGATGGCGTCCTTGGAGAGCAGCATGCCGCCGAGCACGGACTGCTCGGCCGCCAAGTCCTGCGGGGGGACGCGTTCGAAGCCCTCGCCGCCGAAGCCGCCCTCGCGCTCGCCGTCCCGGTCGCGGCGCTCGCCCTTGCCGGGGAAGCGGTCACCGCCCTTGCCACCGTCGCGCCGCTGGAAGCCCCCGCCGGAGCCGCCCTCGCGGCCGCCGGAGCCGCCGTCGCGGGCGGCCGGGCCGCCGGAGCGGCGGGTGACCGGCAGCCGGTCGCCCGGGACGTCGGGGAAGGCGTCCAGCGGGAAGGCGTCGTCGGACGGCTGCCAGTCGTCCTCGGGGGGCGGCGGGGCGTCGTGGTCGTACTGGGGGCCGGTCACGCGTGTTCCCCGATCAGCGAGCGTGCGAGTTGGTGCGGGCCGGGCCGGTGGCGTACCGTCTTCGGCGCCTGTCCTTCTTACGGTACCGAGCCGACAGCGCCCGCCCCGCGCGGGTCCGTGCTGAACGGCAGCCGGGCGGGCCCGCGCCAGGCTACGCCGCGCCGATGAGTCGGGAAAGTTATCCACAGGGTGTGTGGATAACCGCCCACAGCCTGTGGAGAACTCCGCCAAAGCTGTGCACAACCCTGTGGATAACCATCCTATCGTGTCGATGTCAACCCGCTGACCTGGGACTACTCCCCATTTAGCCTGTGCATGAGAAATTCTTCACACGAGCAGGCACGCCCCCGAAGAGGCGTTCGACACACTGACCGTCCACAGCCCCAGTAAGAGTTACTGAAGCCCTTCACCCATTACCTGTGGATGAGTAGGCTGGGCCCATGCCCGTCGGATCCCCCGCCCCCGCCGCCGCCGAGCGCCGCCGACACGACCGGGAGATCCTCGCCCTGGCCGTCCCGGCCTTCGGCGCCCTGGTCGCCGAACCGCTGTTCCTGATGGCCGACTCCGCGATCGTCGGCCACCTCGGCACCTCCCAGCTCGCCGGCCTGGGCGTCGCCTCCGCCGCGCTCACCACCGTCGTCGGGGTGTTCGCCTTCCTCGCGTACGCGACCACCGCCGCGGTGGCCCGCCGGATCGGGGCCGGCGACCGGCGGGCCGCCGTCCAGCAGGGCATCGACGGGATCTGGCTGGCGCTGCTCCTCTCGGCCGGCCTGGTGGTGCTCACCCTGCTGCTCGCCCCGCAGGCCGCCCGGCTGCTCGGCGCCTCCGCCACCGCCGCCCCGTACGCCGTCACCTACCTGCGGATCAGCGCGCTCGGGGTGCCCGCGATGCTGCTGGTGCTGGCCGCCACCGGCGTGCTGCGCGGCTTCCAGGACACCCGCACCCCGCTGCTGGTCGCGATCGGCGGCTTCACCGCCAACCTGCTGCTCAACCTGGGCCTGGTGTACGGCGCGGGCCTCGGCGTGGCCGGCTCGGCCTGGGGCACCGTGATCGCCCAGAACGCGATGGCCGCGGTGTACGTCGCGGTGGTGGTCCGCGGCGCCCGCCGGGAGGGCGCGACCCTGCGGCCGGACGCCCCCGGCATCCGCGCCTCGGCCCGGGCCGGCGGCCCGCTGCTGGTGCGCACCCTGAGCCTGCGCGCGGTGCTGCTGCTGGCCACCGCGGTGGCCGCCACCCTGGGCGACGCCGAGGTGGCCGCCCACCAGATCACCATGACCGTCTGGTCCTTCGTCGCCTTCGCGCTGGACGCGGTGGCCATCGCCGGACAGGCGATCATCGGCCGCTACCTGGGCGCGGGCGACCTGCCCGGCACCCGGGCGGCGACCCGGCGGATGGTCGAGTGGGGCCTGGGCGCGGGCGTGCTGTTCGGGCTGCTGATGGTGCTGGGCCGGCCGCTGTACGTCCCGCTGTTCAGCTCCGACCCGACCGTCCGGGGTCAGCTGTCCACCGCACTGCTGCTGGCCGCGCTGACCCAGCCGGTGGGCGGGCTGGTCTTCGTGCTGGACGGCGTGCTGATGGGCGCGGGCGATGGCCGCTTCCTGGCCCTGGCGATGCTGGCCACCCTGGCGGTGTTCGTCCCGGCGGCGCTGGCGGTGCCCGCGCTGGGCCTGGGGCTGGCCGGGCTGTGGTGGGCGATGAACCTGTTCATGCTGTCCCGGGCCGCGTTCCTGGCCGGCCGGGTGCGCACCGGCCACTGGATGGTCACCGGCGCCGTCCGCGGCTGACCCCGGAACGACCGGAGGGCCGGACCCCGCGAACGGGGTCCGGCCCTCCGGCCTGGCGTGACGACTGCGCTCAGGCGGCGACGACGTTGACGTCGAGGTTGGCCTGGACGTCGGCGTGCAGCTTGACCGAGACCTTGTGGCTGCCCACGGTCTTGATCGGCGAGGCGATCGCGACGGCGCGCTTGTCCACGGCCGGGCCGCTGGCGGCCTTGATGGCCTCCACGACGTCGGCCTGGGTGACCGAGCCGAACAGGCGGCCGGCCTCGCCGGAGCGGACGGCCAGCTTGACCTGGAGACCCTCCAGCTTGGCCTTGACCTCGTTGGCGGCCTCGAGGGTCTGGATGGCGTGGATCTTCCGGGCGCGACGGATGGCGTCGACGTCCTTCTGACCGCCCTTGGTCCAGCGGATGGCGAAGCCGCGCGGGACCAGGAAGTTACGGGCGTAGCCGTCCTTGACCTCGACGATCTCGCCGGCGCTGCCGAGGCCGGGGACCTCGTGAGTGAGGATGATCTTCATTCTTCGGTCACCCTCTCTTAGCGCGCGGTGGAGGTGTAGGGCAGCAGGGCCATCTCACGGCTGTTCTTCACGGCCGTGGCGACGTCACGCTGGTGCTGGGTGCAGTTGCCGGTGACCCGGCGGGCACGGATCTTGCCGCGGTCGGAAATGAACTTCCGCAGCAGGTTCGTGTCCTTGTAGTCCACGTACGTGGCCTTGTCCTTGCAGAAGACGCAAACCTTCTTCTTAGGCTTGCGAGCAGGCGGCTTCGCCATTGTGTGCTCCGTTAAGTACGAGATCTGTCAGCGTTACCGGGCCCGAGGGGGCCCGGCCAAGCACCTTTAGAACGGGGGCTCTTCCGAGTAGCCGCCGCCGGAGTTCCCACCCCAGCTGCCGCCACCCTGGTTGGGCGAGGGGGCGCTGGACGCCCACGGGTCCTCGGACGGCCCCTGGCTGCCGCCGCCGGGGTTCCCACCCCAGCTGCCGCCGCCCTGGCCGCCCTGGCCACCGAAGCCGCCGCCACCCTGCTGGCCGCCGCCGAAGCCACTGCCGCCGCCGGTACCGCCGGAGCGGTTGGCGCGGGTGACCTTGGCGGTCGCCGAGCGCAGGCTCGGGCCGACCTCGTCGACCTCGACCTCGAAGACCGTCCGCCGCTCGCCTTCCTTGGTGTCGTAGGTCCGCTGGCGCAGCCGGCCCTGCACGATCACGCGCATACCGCGCTGCAACGACTCGGCCACGTTCTCCGCCGGCTGACGCCAGACGTTGCACGTGAGGAAGAGGCTCTCGCCGTCCTTCCACTCGTTGGTCTGGCGGTCGAAGGTGCGCGGGGTGGACGCGATGCGGAACTTCGCCACCGCGGCACCCGACGGGGTGAAGCGCAGCTCGGGGTCGTCGACGAGGTTGCCGACGAGGGTGATGACGGTCTCGCCTGCCATGTGGTGATGACCTCTCGGAAAGGAGTTCTGCGGTGCTCGTCAGCGGTGTTCCACGTGGAACACCGGACGCGAGCCCTCCGGCGCGGACGCCGGGAGTGGGCTCAGTGGGTGTCCGGGCGCAGGACCTTGGTCCGCAGAACCGACTCGCTCAGGCTGAACTGGCGGTCGAGCTCCTTGACGACCTCGGGCGTGGCCTTGAGGTCGATGACCGAGTAGATGCCCTCGGACTGCTTGTTGATCTCGTACGCCAGGCGACGACGGCCCCAGGTGTCGACCTTCTCAACCTTGCCGCCGCTGGTGCGGACGACGTTGAGGAAGCTCTCGATCAGGGGGGAGACAGCGCGCTCCTCGACCGAGGGGTCGAGGATGACCATCACCTCGTAGTGACGCATGTGTAACCCACCTCCTTTGGACTCAACGGCCACGGCATTTCCGTGGCAGGAGGGTTGTGCGCGTCGCACCGGTGGGTGAAGGCATGCGGGCACGCCCCTACACCAGTGCAGAGGGGCCAGCCTACCGGGTGAGCCGACCGGCGGACAAAACAGTTGGCTGTCGCGGTTGTCACTTCGGTCACATCGGTCGCAACCTGGACAGAACGAACGTTCCCTCCCCCAGGAGGTGGGTCCCATGGCACAGGCCGCACCCAGGCCGCGGCAGCAGCACCGGCCGCAGTTCACCCTCAACACCGACGGACACCCGCACCCGCGGGAGAACGCCCTGGTCGGCGTGACCGTGCTGCTCGGCGCGATCGCCTTCGTCACCTCGTTCTTCCACGGCCTGCACATCCTGACCTCGTGGGCCGGCCTGATCGGCGTGATCACCGGTCTGACCGGACTCTTCGTCTCGGTGACCACCGCCGAGCGGTTCGCGGTCGTCATCGGCACCGGCGCCGCCGCGTTCGGCCTATTCCTCGGAGTCGCCCACGGCGGGCTGTTCGGGGGCGCGTGGTGAGGCCCGGGCGCGGCGCGGGGTGAACCTGCGCGAGGCCGCGCAACCTCCGATGCCCTCCCGGCGTAGTACCTGTACCAGCGGGTGCGGACGGGGGGGCATCATCATGTCGGGTCGGTTCCCGGTCGAATCGGACCATTCGGGCGATAGGGTCACCATGGGTAGATCCGACGAGGAGGAGCACGCGGCATGAGCCTGCGACTGCGGACGATCACGCGCGAGGAACACCTGGACTTCATCCGGAGCCGGCCCTCCGCCAGCCACATGCAGGTGCCCTCCTGGGGGGACGTGAAGGCGGAGTGGCGCGCGGAGAGCATGGGCTGGTTCGACGCCTCCGGCGAGATCGTCGGGGCCGGGCTGGTCCTCTACCGCCAGCTGCCCAAGGTGAAGCGGTACCTGGCGTACCTGCCGGAGGGCCCGGTGATCGACTGGTTCGACCAGGACCTCGACCGCTGGCTCAAGCCGATGCTGGCCCACCTGAAGTCGCAGGGCGCCTTCACCGTGAAGATGGGCCCGCCGGTGGTGGTGCGCCGCTGGGAGGCCACCACCATCAAGGACGCCATCGCCGGCAAGCAGGCCAAGCGGCTGCGCGACGTCGAGCCGGACTTCAGCGAGCCCCGCGCCCTGGAGACCGCCGAGCGGCTGCGCCGCGCCGGCTGGCTGCAGGGCGAGGACGGCGGCGCCGGCTTCGGCGACGTCCAGCCCAGGTACGTGTTCCAGGTGCCGCTGGGCGGCCGCTCGCTGGACGACGTGCAGCGCGGCTTCAACCAGCTGTGGCGGCGCAACATCAAGAAGGCCGAGAAGAGCGGCGTCGAGGTGGTCCAGGGCGGCTTCGAGGACCTCGCGGTCTTCCACAAGCTGTACGCGGTCACCGCCGAGCGCGACCACTTCACGCCCCGCCCGCTGTCCTACTTCCAGCGGATGTGGAAGGCGCTCAACGCCGAGGACCCGAACCGGATGCGGCTGTACGTCGCCTACCACGACGGCGAGCCGCTGGCCGCCACCACGATGCTGGTCGTCGGCGAGCACGTCTGGTACTCCTACGGCGCCTCCGCCAACCACAAGCGCGAGGTCAAGCCGTCCAACGCGGTCCAGTGGCGGATGATCCGGGACTCCTACGCGCTCGGCGCGAGCGTCTACGACCTGCGCGGGATCAGCGACACCCTGGACGAGGACGACCACCTGTTCGGGCTGATCCAGTTCAAGGTCGGCACCGGCGGCCAGGCCGCGGAGTACCTCGGCGAGTGGGACTTCCCGCTCAACAAGCTGCTGCACAAGGCGCTCGACCTCTACATGTCGCGTCGCTGATCCACCTGAAGGACACCACGGGGAACACGGGGAGAACGCCATGACCTTGACGATGTACGTGGACACCGGCCGCTGGCGGGCGCACCAGCGCGGGATGCTGGCCGAGTTCGCCGGGCTGGTCCCGGTCGCCAAGGGCAACGGCTACGGCTTCGGCAACGCCCGGCTGGCCCGCGAGGCCGCCCGGCTGGGCGTCCCGACGCTGGCCGTCGGCAACACCGACGAGGCGGCGGCGGTGGCCGGCGACTTCCCCGGCGACCTGCTGGTGCTCACCCCCTACCGGGCCGGCGAACCCGGGGCGGAGCTGCCCGAGGGCCGGGTGGTGCGCACCGTCGCGCACGCCGAGGCGCTGGCCGCGCTGCCCGCCGGGAGCCGGGTCGTCATCGAGTGCATGACCTCGATGCGGCGGCACGGCGTCGCGGTCGGCGAGCTGCCCGGGCTGCCGGTGCGGCACCTGGCCGTGGAGGGCTTCGCGCTGCACCTGCCGCTGGACCGGCCGGACGGCAGCGACCCGGTGGACGAGGTGGACCGCCTGGTCCGGGCGATCGGCGAGGCCGGGCTGCCCACCGGCACCGTCTACCTCAGCCACCTGTCCGCCAAGGACGGGCTGCGGCTGGCCGGGCGGCACCCCGGCACCGACTTCCGCTCCCGGATCGGCACCCGGCTCTGGCTGGGCGAGGTGGAGGCGCTGTCCTCCCGCGCCACCGTCCTGGACGTCACCCCCGTCGCCCGCGGCGAGCGCTACGGCTACCGGCAGCACAAGGCCCCCTCCGACGGCCACCTGCTGGTCGCCACCGGCGGCACCGCGCACGGCGTCGGCCTGGAGGCGCCCAAGTACGTGCACGGGGTGCTGCCCCGGGCCAAGGGGCTGGCCCGGGCCGGCCTGGCCACCGTCAACCGGACGCTGTCGCCGTACTCCTGGCAGGGCAAGCAGCTGTGGTTCGCCGAGCCGCCGCACATGCAGGTGTCGATCCTCTTCCTGCCCGGCGAGCTCAAGCCGCCCGCGATCGGCGACGAGCTGGCCCTGGCCGTCCGCCACACCACCACCCACTTCGACCGGGTGGTCGAGCGCTAGGCCCGGTCCCGCCGCAAGCGGAGGGGGAGCCCGTCCGGTGGACGGGCTCCCCCTCCGCGTGCACGCGGGGCGCGGCTACTCGGCGGGCTCCGACGCGGGGCGGAAGCCGGCGCCCGGCTCGACCTCCGTCCCGGCGGGCCCGTCCTCCGGCTCCTTGGTCAGCCAGTCCCCGCTCGGGGCGTACGCGGCGTACGTCTCCTGCTCGCGCAGGGCCCGGGCGGAGCCGAGCACGAACCTGTCCGGGGCGCCGTCCAGCACGCCGCCGGAGGGGTCGTCGCTGCCGTCCCAGCGGACCGGGTCGCGGTCGGGCTGGAGGATGTCGCGGACCACCACGTAGCAGATGTACAGGGTGCCGACCAGGTGCAGGGCGATGGCGAAGTGGTACCACTGCTGGTCGATGCCGTGGTGCTTGGCGTCGCCGTTGTAGGCCAGGTACGACCAGACGCCGAAGAAGTACAGCACCTCGCAGGCCTGCCAGATCAGGAAGTCGCGCCAGCGCGGCCGGGCCAGCGCGGCCAGCGGGACCAACCAGAGCACGTACTGCGGCGAGTAGACCTTGTTGGTCAGGATGAAGGCCGCCACCACCAGGAAGGCCAGCTGGGCGAAGCGCGGGCGGCGCGGGGCGCTGATCGCCAGCCAGCCGACGGCCAGGCAGCCGAGCACCAGCAGGACGGCGATCCAGGTGTTCAGCGACTCCAGGTTCTTGTTGCCGCGGACGCCCTGCATCAGGATCAGCCAGAAGGAGCCGTAGTCCTCCGTGCGGGTCTGGCTGAAGCTGTAGAAGGTCAGCCAGCCCTTCCAGTTGGCCATCATGATCGGCAGGTTGACCACCAGCCAGGCGCCGGCCGCGCCGCCGAAGGCCTGGCCGAACTCCTTCCACTTGCCGGCCCGCAGGCAGAGCACCAGCAGCGGGCCGAGCAGCAGCACCGGGTAGAGCTTGGCCGCGGTCGCCAGGCCGATGAACACGCCCGCCCAGACCGGCCGGGAGCCGGACCAGTAGGCCATCGCCACGGCGGCCAGGGCGACCGCCAGCAGGTCCCAGTTGATGGTGGCGTTCAGCGCCAGGGCCGGGGCCAGCGCGAACAGCAGCGCGTCCCACGGGCGGCGGCGCTGGGCGCGGGAGGTGGCGACCACCGCGACCACGGCGCAGATCATCAGCATCCCGGCGTTGACCATCCAGAACCACTGCTCACGGCTCATCAGGTCGCCACCGTGGGTGGTCAGCCAGGCCGCGACCTGCATGAACAGGCCGGTCAGCACCGGGTACTCCAGGTACTGCATGTCCTTCGAGCCCTGCGGGATCGGGTCCAGGTAGGGCGTCAGCCCGTCGGCGAAGCCGCGGCCGGAGAACAGGTGCGGGATGTCGCTGTAACAGGCCTTGGTGTACTGGGTGGTGGCGCCGTGGAACCAGCCGTCGTTGTAGCACGGGGCCTTCTGGAACAGGCCCAGCACGTAGACCGCGATCACCGCCAGCGCGAGGAACTTGGCCGGCGTCCACCAGGACACCCCGAGCAGCGCCCGGCGGCCGGGCGGGCCGCCGAACAACTCGCTGCCGGCCTCCGCGACCGGGTCCTCGTCCGCGGGCACCACCACGGTGTTGGGCAGCGGACCGTCGGCCTGTGCGGGGCCGGGCGGCGAGGTCTCGTCACGAAGGCTGGAGGTCATGGCGCACATACTGCCGCACCGCTGTGCGCAATCGAAGAGGGGCACGGGATCGCCCTCGCGATCCGTGCCCCTCCGCGGTGTTCGCGCCGGGAACCGGCGGCTACTGGCCGGTGGTGCCGGTGGTCGTCCCGGCGGTGGTGCCGCCGTTCCTGCCGCCTCCGGTGCCGGAACTCGGTGAGGGACTCGTCCCGCCTGCGCCCGTACCGCCGGTCGTCCCGCCGTTGGTGGTGCCGCCGTTGGCGCACAGGTCGAACAGGCAGCTCGGCGAGGAGCCGGGCGAGCTCGACGGCTTCCCGGACGGCTTGCCGGTCGGGCGCGTGCTCTCGGACGGCGACGGGTCGGCCGACTGGCTCGGCGCCTGCTCGCTCGGGCTGGCCGACGCCGAGGCGGAGGCCGAGGCCGAGGCCGACGCCGAGGCGGAGGGCGAGGCGGTGGCCGGGGCCCCGGAGGAGTCGACCTCCGTGCCCCAGGTGGTCGTCGGGGGCGTGAAGTTCCGCGGATTGCCGGGGCCGACCATCTTCATGTAGCGGGTGAAGATCTCCGCCGGGTAGTCACCGCCGTGGACCTCCGCCTTGCCGCCGACGCCCCGCAGGTCGAGCCGCTCGTCCGGCTTGGTGCTCCCGTCCGGCTGCTTCTCCTTGGGGCTGACGTCGTCGCGCCACATGCCGACCGCGGTGGACAGGCTCGGCGTGTAGCCGACGAACCAGGCCGAGACGCTGTCGTCGGTGGTGCCGGTCTTGCCGGCCACCGGGAAGCCCAGCTCGTTGGTCTTGCTGCCGGTGCCGTTCTTCGCCGCGTTCTGCAGCACGTCGGTGATGGTGTCGGCGACCGCCGGGTCGAGCGCGGTCTTCGGCGTCGGCTTGGTGAAGTTCGGCTGCTCCTTGCCGTGGAACTTCAGCAGGCTCACCGAGTACGGGTCGGTCTGCTGGCCGTGCGCCGCGAACACCGAGTAGGCCGAGGCCATCCGGACCGAGCTGGGCGTCGAGGTGCCCAGCGGGAGGGTCAGCGTGTCGGCCCCCGCCAGGGTCTGCTTGCGCAGGCCGAGCTTCTCCGCCATGGCGACCACCTTGTCGCCGCCGACGTCCTGGCCGAGCTGCACGAACGGCACGTTGTACGACCACTGCATGGCCGTCCGCAGCGTCACGTAGCCCTTGTTGCCCGGATCGCTGTTGCGCTGGTGGTACGGCTGGCCGTCGTCACCGATCGCCTTGCTGCCGTCGGCGCGGTAGATCTGCGCCATGTCGTCGGCCAGGTAGCGGGAGTTGACGCTGATCTTGGCCGGCTTGCCGTCCGGTCCGTTCTTGGTGAGGACGCCGTCCTCCATCGCGGCCGCCAGCACGAAGGGCTTGAAGGTCGAGCCGACCAGCACCGAGCCGTCCGCGTTGTTGGTGTAGTGGCCGTTCTCGCTGCCGGGGCCGCCGTAGATGGCCACGATCGCCCCGTCGTTGGGCAGCACCGAGGCGGCGCCGACCTGGACGAACTTGTCCTTCTCCCGGGTGTCCGGCTTCAGGGTGGCCGCCGAGAAGTCGTCCACGGCCTTCTTCAGGGCGTCGACCTTGTCCTTCTGGAAGGTGGTGCGGATCTCGTAGCCGCCGCGGTCCAGCGCCGCCGTGGTGATGGTCGGGTCCTTGGTGGTCACGTACTGGTTGGCCATCTGGATCATGTACGTGATCTCGCCGGTGGTCTTGGTGGCGGTCTTCACCTCGATCGGCTCGGGGAAGTCCTTGCACTTGGCGCGGTCGTCGGCGGACAGCACCTTGGTGGTCACCATCCGGTCCAGGATCCAGTTCCAACGGGACACCATGCGCTCGTGGTTGGCCTTGCTCAGGCTCGGGTCGTACAGGCCCGCGCCCTTCAGCAGGCCGGCCAGCATGGCGCCCTGGCAGACGTCGACCTTGCTGGCGTCGATGCCGTAGTACGCCTGCGCGGCGGCCTGGATGCCGGTCGCGCCGCGACCGAACCAGCTGGTGTTCAGGTAACCGGTGAGGATCTGCTCCTTGGACTTCTCACCGTTGACCTTCAGGGTGATGAAGAATTCCTTGGCCTTGCGGGAGAGCGTCTGGTCCTGCGACAGGTAGACGTTCTTCACGTACTGCTGGGTGATGGTCGAACCGCCCTGGGTCTCGCCGCCGGTGGCCATCTTGTAGACGGCGCGGGCGATGCCCTTGGGGTCGATGCCGGAGTCGTTGCGGAAGGTGTCGTTCTCGGCGGCTATGACCGCGTCCTGCGCCGAGCGGCTGATCTGCGAGAGCTCGACCAGCTGCTGGTTCTCGTTGCCGGTGCGGGCCATCTCGGTGCCGTCGGCCCAGTAGTAGACGTTGCTCTGGATCTGCAGCGGGACCTTCTCGTCCGGCACCTGGACCAGCGCGTAGGCCAGGCCGACCGCGGCCACGCTGCCGCCGAAGAAGGCCAGGAACAGGCTCAGCACCAGCTTCCAGGACGGCAGCCAGCGCCGGAACCCGGACTTCCCGGACCGCGGGTAGTCGATCCAGCGCTTCTTGCCCGGCCTCCCGCCCCGGCCGGAGCCGCGGCCGTTCGGCGGGCCGCCCGCGCTGCCGCCGCCCTTGCGGGCCTGCTTGCGCATCTCCGCCCGGGTCGGCCGGGGCTGCTCCGCCGCCCCGCGCGCGGCGCGCCGGCCACCCGGACCGGGGCCCTGGGCGGGACGGCCGGACCGCCCGAGCCCGGGAGGAGCGCCGGCCGGACCGCCGGCCGTGCCCCGGTCGTACTCGGGTGCGCCCTGGACCGGGTTGCCGTACGCATACGGCCGTCCGGGGTCCGACCGCCGCGGTGGCTGCTGCTCGCCCCCGGGGTTGGCCGACCTGCGCCGGTGTTCGCTCATCTCTCCGCAGCTCCTCGGTCAGGGTGCACAGGCGAAAGAGTACGGCTCTCGAAAAGCCACCTAATCGGGCATTGGAATCCAACCGGGACGAACCGACCGCGATTCATTACATGCCCGTTGCCCAGCGGCCTTGTGATCGTGGTTACGCGTGCCCCTCTTGCTCCTTCCGTGACCCAGGGTTACTGTTGCCGATATATCGAGCCGATACATCGGCGCGACACATCGGTTCGGCATACACTGCCGGACCGGGGCCCGTACACGACGAGCAGGAACCCTCACGGAAGGAGGAAGGCGGCATGAGCCGACGCTCCGGCGTCCTCGAATTCGCCGTCCTCGGCCTGCTCCACGACGCGCCCATGCACGGCTACGAGCTGCGCAAGCGGCTCAACGTCCTGCTGGGCTCGTTCCGGGCCTTCTCGTACGGAACGCTCTACCCCTGCCTGAAGAACCTGGTCGCCCAGGGCTTCCTGGTGGAGGACAACCCGGACGTCGAGTACGTCCCGGCGACGGCGCTCAACGGCAAGCGGTCGAAGATCGTCTACCGGCTCTCCCCCGAGGGCAAGGAGCGCTTCGAGGAGCTGCTCGCCGAGTCCGGCCCGGAGGCCTGGGAGGACGAGCACTTCGGCGTCCGCTTCGCCTTCTTCGGCCAGACCGACCGGGCGGTCCGGATGCGCGTGCTGGAAGGCCGCCGCAGTCGGCTGGAGGAGCGGCTGGAGCGGATGCGCAGCTCCGTCACCCGCACCCGGGAGCGCTTCGACGACTACACCCTCGAACTCCAGCGCCACGGCCTGGAGTCGGTGGAACGCGAGGTCCGCTGGCTCAACGAGCTGATCGAGACCGAGCGGGCCACCAGGACCGGACGCAGCGCCGCGTCCCCCCCTACTTCGGACGGCCGTGGTCCGGCCGCCGGGTCGTCAGACCCGCCCGGACCACCGTACGACCGCCCGGGGCGCTCCTGACGGAGCGCTGCACCACCGCGCCGGCCCCGCCGCCCGCGGCGAGGCGCGGGCGCTCCGTGCGCCCGATCAGACAGTCAGAACAGAT
Organism: Kitasatospora phosalacinea; assembly: GCF_000716545.1. Taxonomy (GTDB): domain Bacteria; phylum Actinomycetota; class Actinomycetes; order Streptomycetales; family Streptomycetaceae; genus Kitasatospora; species Kitasatospora phosalacinea. The sequence goes on along the minus strand of NZ_JNWZ01000015.1, from coordinate 72,951 downwards.
GTGGAACGAGGTTGCCGCCGCAGCACGGCGGACCTCATGAGATTCAGGGAGCAACCGGAATGGGTTCGGTTCGCGTAGCCATCGTCGGCGTGGGCAACTGCGCCGCCTCGCTGGTGCAGGGTGTCGAGTACTACAAGGACGCCGACCCGGCCGGTAAGGTCCCCGGCCTGATGCACGTCCAGTTCGGCGAGTACCACGTCAAGGACGTCGACTTCGTCGCCGCGTTCGACGTCGACGCCAAGAAGGTCGGCTTCGACCTGGCCGACGCCATCGGCAACAGCGAGAACAACACCATCAAGATCTGCGACGTGCCGCCGACCGGCGTCACCGTGCAGCGCGGCCACACCCTCGACGGCCTCGGCAAGTACTACCGCGAGACCATCGAGGAGTCCGACGAGGCTCCGGTCGACGTCGTGCAGGTCCTCAAGGACCGCCAGGTCGACGTCCTCGTCTGCTACCTGCCGGTCGGCTCCGAGGACGCCGCGAAGTTCTACGCCCAGTGCGCCATCGACGCCAAGGTCGCCTTCGTGAACGCCCTCCCGGTGTTCATCGCCGGCACCAAGGAGTGGGCCGACAAGTTCACCGAGGCCGGCGTCCCGATCGTCGGCGACGACATCAAGTCGCAGGTCGGCGCCACCATCACGCACCGCGTGATGGCGAAGCTCTTCGAGGACCGCGGCGTCGTCCTCGAGCGCACCATGCAGCTGAACGTCGGCGGCAACATGGACTTCAAGAACATGCTCGAGCGCGAGCGCCTGGAGTCCAAGAAGATCTCCAAGACCCAGGCCGTCACCTCCCAGATCCGCGACCGCGACCTGGGCGCCAAGAACGTCCACATCGGCCCGTCCGACTACGTCGCGTGGCTCGACGACCGCAAGTGGGCGTACGTCCGCCTCGAGGGCCGCGCGTTCGGCGACGTCCCGCTGAACCTCGAGTACAAGCTCGAGGTCTGGGACTCCCCGAACTCGGCCGGTGTCATCATCGACGCCGTGCGCGCCGCGAAGATCGCCAAGGACCGCGGCATCGGCGGCCCGATCCTCTCCGCGTCCTCCTACTTCATGAAGTCCCCGCCGGTGCAGTACTTCGACGACGAGGCCAAGGAGAACGTCGAGAAGTTCAGCGAAGCCTGCTCGCTGTGGAAGCCGTGCGCTGAGCGCAGCGAAGCCTGCTCGCTGTGGAAGCCGTGCGCTGAGCGCAGCGAAGCCTGCTCGTCGTAGCGGCTGAGCGCTGACCGGCTCCTGGCCGGGCCTTCCGGAGGGCCGTCCCGTCTCGTGCGGGGCGGCCCTCCGGCGTGCTCAGGCCCAGGCGGCGTTCCAGGTGGCCGGACCGACCACGCCGTCCGCGGTGAGCCCGTGGCGCTGCTGGAAGGCCCGGCAGACCTGGGCGGAGGCCGGCCCGTACCAGCCGTCCGCGGTGATCGACCAGCCCCGGGCGGCCATCCGCCGCTGCCACGTCAGCACGTCGTCCCCGTGCAGCATCGGCGTCCGCACCCGCAGGTACCGCCCCGGCCAGCGCGGTGGCCCGGCCGGCGGCTCGGTCGCCTGCCCCGCCGTCCGCGCGGCCGGCACTCCCCCGAGCGCCGGGTCCGCCGACACCGTCCCCTCCGGGAAGGCCGGCACCCCGTACCCGTACGGCGAGCCGGGCCCGCGCCGCGGCCGGGACTTGCGGTAGACCCCGTCGCCCTCGGCGGAGCCGCCCGCGTTGGTGTTTCCCTCCACGGTCTCGATGGCGTCGGCGTCGTAGGCGACGACGACGCCGGTGTGGGTGCCGCCGTCCGGGCCGAGGTAGAAGGGGCCGCCGAGGACGGGGTAGTCGCTCCAGCGGCCGTGGTCGCGCCACCAGGCGACGGCGGCGAGGCAGGAAGCGGTCATCGGCCAGAGGCCGTCCATGCCGGCCCGGTGGGCGGCCCAGGCTTCGAAGGTGGCGCACCAGGGTTGGCCGTCGGACCATTCGAGGCCGGGGGTCTCGGTGCTGTATCGCTGGTGGTTGTTCCAGGTGCCGTCGGGGTCGCGGCCTTCGTGGCGGCCGACCTCGCCGAGCAACAGGGCGGTGAACTCGTCCCGCATGGGAGCCTCCCGTTGTCCGAGGTGGTTCTTCCCTCCCTGGGTGCCCAACGAGCCTGCGACGGCGGGGACATCGGTGGTGCGGGAGCGCGCGGGGGGCGTTCGACCGCCCGAATTCCACGGATGTTTCACGTGAAACGGGATCGGGCTCGTGGCACCCTTGGCGGGTGATCACCGAACGGCCCCCGCGGGAGGCCACTCTGCTCGGCCTACTGTTCGGGCTGCTGCGCGGCCCCGGCTTCCGGCGCCTGCTGACCGTCCGGCTGCTCTCCCAGCTGTCGGACGGGGTGTTCCAGGCCTCGCTGGCCGCCTACGCGCTCTTCGCCCCGGACAAGCAGTCCTCCCCCGCCGAGATCGCCGCCGCGCTGGCGGTGGTGACGCTGCCGTTCTCGGTGATCGGCCCGTTCACCGGCGTGCTGCTGGACCGCTGGCGGCGGCGGCAGGTGCTGCTGACCGGCAACCTGGTCCGCTGCGCGCTCTGCCTGCTGACCGCGCTGCTGCTGCTGGGCGGGGTGCCGCACTGGGTGTTCTACACGGCGGCGCTGCTGGTGATGGGGATCAACCGGTTCGTCCTGGCCGGCCTGTCGGCGTCGCTGCCCCGGGTGGTGGAGCCGTCCGCGCTGGTCACCGCCAACGCGGTGTCGCCGACCCTGGGCACGATCGCGGCGACCGTCGGCGGCGGCCTCGGTCTCGGGGTGAGCCTGCTGGTGTCCGCCTCGGTCGCGAACGCCCTGACGGTGGCGCTGTCCGCGCTGCTGTACCTGACCGCCGCGCTGGCCGTGCGGCCGATCGCACCGAACGAGCTGGGCCCCGACCTGCACCGCGAACTCCCGCCGCTGCGAAAGGCGTTGGCGATCGCCTGGAACGACCTGCTGGCCGGTCTGCGACACCTGCTGCGGGAGTGCCGCCCGGCGGTGCGCGCGCTGGCCGCGGTGAGCCTGGCCAGGTTCTGCTACGGCGTGCTGACCGTGGTGGTGCTGATGCTGTGCCGGTACACCTTCAACCGGGCCGAGGACGTGGACGGCGGGCTGGCCACGCTGGGCCTGGCGGTCGGCATGTCCGCGGTGGGCTTCTTCCTGGCCGCGGCGGTCAGCCCGTGGGCCACCCGGAAGCTCGGCCTGCACGGCTGGATGACGCTCTGCCTGGCCGGGGCCGCGGTGTTCGTCCCGGCGCTCGGCCTGACCTTCCGGGAGGCCCCGGCGATGGCCGCGGCGCTGCTGCTGGGCGTGGTCACCCAGGGCACCAAGATCTGCACCGACACGCTGGTGCAGGAGTCGGTGGAGGACGAGTACCGGGGCCGGGTGTTCGCGCTCTACGACGTCCTGATGAACGTCTCGTACGTCGCCGCGGCCGCCGCCACCGCGCTGGTCCTGCCGCTGGACGGCCGCTCCGTGCCGGTGGTGGCGGGCCTGTCGGTGTTGTACGCGGCCGGGGCGGTGCTGTACTTCCGGGCGTCTCGCCGCCCCTGAGGGCGGGTCGGCCGCTAGGGTACGTGGGCGCACGGCAACCCAACCGCCGCCAGGGGGATCACATGAGCACACCGCCGCCGCCCGGGCCCTACGGCCAGCCCAACCCGTACGGCCAGCCCGGCCAGCCCGGCCAGCAGCCGCCGGCGTACGGCGGCCCGTCCGGTCACGCCCAGCCGCAGCCGCCCGCCTACGGGCAGCAGCCCCCGGCGTACGGCCAGCAGCCCCCGTCCGGTTACGCCCAGCCGCCCGCGTACGGCCAGCAGCCCCCGGCCCCCGGCTACGGCCAGCAGCAGCCCCCGGCGTACGGGCAGCCGCCGCAGCAGCCGTACGGGCAGCAGCCCGCCTACGGCCAACCGCCCGCCGGGGGAGGGCAGTTGCCCGCCTGGGGGCAGGAACCGCCGAAGACGCCGGGCAAGCGGCTCGGCACCGGCGCGAAGGTCCGCGGGGCCGCGATCGGCCTGGGGCTGATCGGCGTGGTCGTCGGCGGCCTGTGGTGGCTCGGCTCGCTGTTCGGCGCCGGCGACAAGGGCCCGAGCATCGGGGACTGCCTGAACACCAAGCACAAGGAGGTGTCCTGCGGCGCGTCGGACGCCGCCTGGAAGGTGCAGTACCGCGAGACCGGGAGGGGCACCCCGACGACCAACTGCAGCAAGGACCACCCGGGGACGACGCCCCACGACGGCCAGTACCGGTCGAAGAAGCGGACCTACCGCTACCGGCTGTGCCTGGCCCCGGCGGCCGCCGCGCCCGCGCCGTCCCACAGCAAGGGCTGAGCGGGCGTCAGTCCTGCGGCTGCTCCGCCCACCAGGCGCGCAGGGCGGCGACCGCCTCCTCGTGCTCCATCGGGCCGTGCTCCAGGCGCAGTTCGAGCAGGTGCCGGTAGGCCCGGCCGACCGCGGGGCCGGGGCGCAGGCCGAGCAGCTCCATGATCTCGTTGCCGTCCAGCGCGGGCCGGACCGCGTCCAGCTCCTCCCGCGCCTGGAGCGCGGTGATCCGCTCCTCCAGCGAGTCGTAGGTGCGGGCCAGCGCGGCGGCCTTGCGCTTGTTGCGGGTGGTGCAGTCGGAGCGGGTCAGCTTGTGCAGCCGGGACAGCAGCGGGCCGGCGTCGGTGACGTAGCGGCGCACCGCGGAGTCGGTCCACTCGCCGCCGCCGTAGCCGTGGAAGCGCAGGTGCAGCTCGACCAGCCGGGACACCTCGTTGACCAGCTCGTTGGAGTACTTGAGCTCGCGCATCCGCTTGCGGGTCATCTTGGCGCCGACCACCTCGTGGTGGTGGAAGGAGACCCGGCCGTCGGACTCGAAGCGGCGGGTGCGCGGCTTGCCGATGTCGTGCAGCAGCGCGGCGAGGCGCAGCACCAGGTCGGGGCCCTCGGTCTCCAGCGCGACGGCCTGTTCCAGGACGGTCAGCGAGTGCTCGTAGACGTCCTTGTGCCGGTGGTGCTCGTCGCTCTCCAGCCGCAGCGCCGGGAGCTCGGGCAGCACGTGGTCGGCCAGACCGGTGTCGACCAGCAGGCGCAGGCCCTTGACCGGGTGCTCGGCCAGCAGCAGCTTGTTCAGCTCGGCCTGGACGCGCTCGGCGGAGACGATGGTGATCCGCTCGGCCATCGCGGTCATCGCGGCGACCACCTCGGGCGCCGGGTCGAAGTCCAGCTGGGCGGCGAACCGGGCGGCGCGCATCATCCGCAGCGGGTCGTCGGAGAAGGACTCCTCGGGGGTGGCGGGGGTGCGCAGCACCCGGGCCTCCAGGTCGTCCAGGCCGCGGTGCGGGTCGACGAAGCCGCGCCCGGGCAGGTCGACGGCCATCGCGTTGACGGTGAAGTCGCGGCGCACCAGGTCCTGCTCGATCGAGTCGCCGTAGCTGACCTCGGGCTTGCGCGAGCTGCGGTCGTACGCCTCGCTGCGGTAGGTGGTGATCTCGATCAGGAACGAGCCCTCCGGGGTGTCCTTGCGGGCACCGACGGTGCCGAACGCGATGCCCACGTCCCAGACCGCGTCGGCCCAGCCCTTGACCAGCTTGAGGATCTGCTGCGGGCGGGCGTCGGTGGTGAAGTCGAGGTCGTTGCCGAGCCGGCCGAGCAGGGCGTCCCGGACCGATCCGCCGACCAGCGACAGCCGGTGGCCGGCCTCCTGGAAACGGCGGGCGATCTCGTCGGCGACCGGGGAGACCCGCAGCAACTCCTGGAGGCCGAGGGTCTGCGCCTCGGTCAGCCCCGGCAGGGCGACCCGGTCGGCGGAGCTGGAATGATTGGCGCTGGACGCATTGGCAGTGGACACGGCTCACAAGGGTACGTGCCCGGCCCGCTCCGCCGCCCTCCCGTTTCCCGCGGCAGGCCCCGGTCCGGCGGTTTCCGGGCCGGTCCGACAGTCCCCGGGCCGCGGCACCGCGGGCCGGACGGCATCGTTACCATGCCGGATGGACGCTCCTCGGCCGAGGACCGCCCGGCCGGGGCGGTCGCGGCGGTGCGTGGAGTGATCGAGACGATCGGGAACGGCGAGGACGCGCGTGGACGAGCGGACCGGGCGGAGCGCGGCGGTGGCGGCGCGCCGCGGACGGTGGACGGGCCTGCTGGCCAGGGGGTCCGCCGCGCTGCTCGCGAGCGGGCTGGTCGGTGTCCTGTGCGCCGCTCCGGCGGCCGCCGCCCCGGCCGCCGCGCCGGACTACCCGGCCGTGGTGGAGATCGACACCGTCGCGCCGCAGGTCGCGCACGAGAACGACACCGTGACGATCACCGGCAAGGTGGTCAACTCCGGTTCGGCGAGGCTCAAGTCGCCGACCGTGAAGGTGCGCCAGCCGCAGGCCCGGCCGATGAAGACCCGCAACGAGATCGCGATGGCCGAGGCGCGGACCACCCCGAGCACCCTGGACGGCCTGGCGCTGGACGACCCGGTCGACGAGGTCGGCGACCTGGAGCCGGGGCAGAGCCGGGACTTCACCCTGGCGGTGAAGGTGTCCGCGCTGAAGGTCAGGGACACCGGCCCGTACGAGCTGGCGGTGGACGTCTGGGGCAGCACCGGGGACGAGCAGTCCCACCCGCTGGGCATCGCCCGGACCTACCTGCCGTACCAGGGCCGGGACACAGCCCAGCCCTCGCAGCTGGCGGTGGTCTGGCCGCTGACCCACGCGCCGGTGCTGGTCGCCCAGACCATGCCGGACACCAACCAGACCCCGGTGCTGCGCGACGACAGCCTGGCCGCCGAGCTGACCGGTGACGGGCGGCTGAACCAGCTGGTCCGGATCGGCTCCACCATGCAGGGGCTGACCTGGGCGATCGACCCGAACCTGCTGGACACCGTGTTCGCGATGACCAAGTCGTACCGGGTGCAGAAGCCGGGCACCTCCGGTGAGTCCGCGAGCGAGGACAACACCGTCCCGGGCACCGGGCGCGAAGCGGCGACGGCCTGGCTGTCGCAGCTGCGCGAGGCGCTGACCGCCCCGGGCAACGAGGTGGTGTCGCTGCCGTACGCCGACCCCGACCTGGCGTCGATCGCGCACAACGGCGCGGGGTTGAACGGCATGGACACCGCGCTGCGCAAGGCGGTGACGGCCGGCCAGATCACCACCGAGGCCAGGCTCTCGGTGGACGCCAGGTCGGACGTGGCCTGGCCGTACCTGGGCGTGCTGGACCAGCGCACCGCGGCGGTGGCGGGCACGGCGGGCGGGCGGCTGCTGCTGGTCGACGGCGCGTCGCTGCCGGAGTCCGACCGGCTGTCCTACACGCCGGGGGCGGCCCGTCCGATCGGCAACGGGCAGACCGCGGTGGTCTCCGACTCGGCGCTCGCCGCGATGTTCCAGCAGGACCTGGGCACCGGCAGCCGGCGCACCCTGACCGAGCAGCACTTCCTGGCCGAGACGCTGGCCATCGCCCAGCAGGAGCCGGAGCACCCGCGCGGCCTGCTGGTGCTGCCGCCCCGCACGCTGGCCGTCGGCACCGCGCAGACGCTGCACGACTCGGTGCAGGAGGCCGCGAAGGGCGGCTGGCTGGCCCCGGCGACGCTGGAGAAGGTCGCCGGCATGGCCCCGGACAAGGCCGCGAACACCTCCGTCCCGGAGTCGTACCCGGCCGGGGCGAAGGGCGGCGAGCTGCCCACCGCCGAGCTGTCGGCGACCATGCAGCTCCAGGACGGCGTGGACCAGCTGATGATGGTCCTCACCCGGCCGGAGCGGGTGCGCGAGTCGTTCAGCGCCGCGATGGTGCGCTCGATGTCCACCGAGTGGCGCGACCGGCCGAAGGACGGCGCCGAGTACCGGCTCGGGGTGCGCACCTACCTGGACAACCTGAAGTCCGCCGTCCGGGTGGTCCAGAAGACCGTGGTGACCCTGCCCGGCGACAACGCGACGATGCTGGTCAGCGTGAAGAACGGGCTGTCCCAGACGGTCGGCAACCTGGAGCTGCGGGTCACCTCCACCCAGGCGAACCGGCTGCGGATCGACTACCCCATCCAGTCGGTGGTACTGGACGCCGGCACCAACTCCTCGCTCCGCTTCCCGGTCGAGGCGCAGGTCAACGGCCCGGTCCGGGTCACCGCGCAGCTGTGGACCACCGGCCCGAACGCCCGGCCCTACGGCGAGGCGATGGAGTTCACCGTGGACGTCACCTCGGTGGCCAGCGGCGTGATGTACGTGATCGCCGGCGGCACCGTGCTGATGGTCCTCGCCGGGGTCCGGTTCTACCTGCAGCGCAAGAAGCGCCGGGCGGCCGGCGAGGTGGACGAGGACCCGGACCGTCCGGTCGACGGCGCGGCCGGACCGGACGCCGGGCGGCCGTCCGACGCGGACCCCTCGTCCGCGGTGGATGACACCGATCGGGTCTCCGGTGATGAGAAGGTGGATCACTAGGCCGCCCCACCCCCCGGGCGCCCATCCCCTCTCTGACGTGGATTGGTGGCATGAACGAGCGGAGCGATCGAGCAACCCAGGACCAGGGCGGCGGCCGGCCCCAGGAGAACGCGGGCGGCCCCCGGTCCGCCGCCCCCGCGGAACCGGCCGCCGACTGGTACGTCGCCGACACCTACGCCCACGACCCCTACGCCGCCGGGGCGTTCGGCAGCGCGGACCCGTACGGCGCGATCGACCTGCCGGGCGCGGGACCGGACGAGACGGACACCCCGGAGGGGTCGGCCGCGGTGCCCGGCCAGCCCGGCCGCGCGACCGAGCCCACCCTGCGGCTGACCGCCCCGGCCCCGCGCTGGGCGACGATCGCCGCCGAGGTCGCGGCGGAGGCCGAGGCGGAGGCCGAGGCACTTGCCGGGGCACCCGCCGAGGCGCCGGAGCGGGAGGGGCCCGAGCGGGAGCCGTCCCGGGAGGCGGGGGGCGCCGCCGGGGCCGGGACGGAGAAGGCTGCCGGGCCGCCCCGCTGGGAGGTCCCGACCGAGCCCGAGCCCGTGGACGACTACGTCGGGGTGGACGCCCTGCTGTCGACGACCGCCGCCGAAGACCCCGGGACTTCCGAGGCTTCCGAGGACCCTGAGGCCCCCGGGGACCGGGCCGGGGACGGGAACGAGGAGCCCGGGCCCCGTCCGCACCCGTACGTGCCGCCGATCGAGTTCGACCCGCCGCTGTCCGAGGAGGAGGCGGTGATGCGGGCCGACGCGGCCGTGCTGGAGGCCAACGCGGCCGCCGCCCTGACCACCGGCCCGCCGGCGCCCGTCCCCGCGTCCGGAGCGGACACGGGCACCGACACCGACACCGAGACCGTCCCCGACAGCGGCAGCGGCAGCGGCGGTGGTGGTGGCGGTGGCGGTGGCGGTGGCGGCGCGGCCAGGGTCGCCGGGCTGCTGAACTCCAGCGCCGTGATGGCCGCCGGCACCCTGGTCTCCCGGGGCACCGGCTTCCTGCGCACCATGGTGATCGCCGCCGCGATCGGCGTGGCCTCGATGGGCGACTCGTACAACGCCGCCAACACCCTGCCCACCCTGCTGTACATCCTGATCGGCGGCGGCGCGCTGAACGCGGTGTTCGTGCCGCAGCTGGTGCGCAGCATGAAGAACGACGAGGACGGCGGCACCGCCTACGCGAACCGGCTGCTCACCCTGGTGGTGACCGGCCTGGCGGGCGTGGTGTTCGTGGCGGTGCTGGCCGCGCCGGTGCTGGTGCAGCTGATCTCGCACGCGCTGATGCGCGACCGGGCGAGCGCCGACACCACGGTGGCGCTGGCCAGGTACTGCCTGCCGACCATCTTCTTCATGGGCGTGCACGTGGTGATGGGCCAGATCCTCAACGCCCGCGGCCGGTTCGGCGCGATGATGTGGACGCCGGTCCTGAACAACGTCGTGGTGATCTTCACCTTCGTGATGTACATCGCGGTGTACGGCACCTTCCAGCACACCGAGGTCACCCCGCAGTCGATCTCCCCGGAGGGCGTCCGGCTGCTCGGCATCGGCACCGCGCTGGGCCTGGCCGTGCAGGCGCTGGCGATGATCCCGTACCTGCGGGCGGCGGGCTTCTCGTTCCGGCCCCGGTTCGACTGGCGCGGCCACGGTCTGGGCAAGGCCGCCCGGCTCGCCAAGTGGACCTTCCTGTTCGTGCTGGCCAACCAGGTCGGCTTCCTGGTGGTCACCCAGCTGGCCACCGCCTCCGGCAAGGCCGCCGAGCAGGACGGCCACCTCGGCGTCGGCCTGGCCGCGTACTCCAACGCGCTGCTGATCTGGCAGCTGCCGATGGCGGTGATCACCGTCTCGGTGATGAGCGCGGTGCTCCCCCGGCTCTCCCGGGCCGCCGCCGACCAGGACTCCGGCGCCGTGCGCGACGACCTCTCCTACGGCCTGCGCACCTCGGCGGTGGCGATCGTCCCGGCCGCGTTCCTGTTCCTGTCGCTGGGGCCGGTGATCGGCTCCTCGATCTACGGCCTGGGCAACGGCGGCGCGGTCGCCCACGGCACCACCGCGATCGGCTACATGCTCTCCGCGTTCGCCCTCGGCCTGGTCCCGTACTCGGTGCAGTACGTGCTGCTGCGCGGCTTCTACGCGTACGAGGACACCCGCACGCCGTTCTCCAACACCGTCTGGGTGGCGCTCACCCAGGCCGCCACCGCGGTGCTGTGCTGGCTGGTGCTGCCGGCGCAGTGGGCGGTCACCGGCATGGCGCTGGGTTACGGCCTGTCCTACGCGGTCGGCGTGTCCGTCGCGGTGCCCAAGCTGAAGGCGAAGGTCGGCGGCCTGGACACCGCCCGGATCACCAAGACGTACGTCCGGCTGGCCATCGCCTCGCTGCCCGCCGCCGCCGTCGGCCTGGCCCTGGAGCTGCTCGCCCTGCAGGTGCTGGACGGCTGGACCGGCAACGTGCTGACCCTGCTGGTCGCGGGCGGCGCGCAGCTCGCGGTGTTCCTGGTGCTGGCGCGCAAGATGCGCATCGAGGAACTGGGCGCACTCACCGGAATGGTCCGCAGGAGGCTCGGCCGCTGAACGACCCGCGGGCGGCGGATTGACGTGACGTCAACCCGGACGAGGGCGAACCGTCGGAACCTCAGTACGCTTCTCCTGGGCCGGAGTCGGGGAACACCCCCGGTTCCGGCCCATTCGTCTGCTGTTCCGCCGGATGTGGGCAACCGGGCAACCTACCGCCACCCCCAGAGGTCGTACCTGGCGTCCGGAAGTGGGCACAATTGACCCTGCACGGCCGACCGCCCCGGCGACGGGGACGTCGACCGTCCTGGGATGGACCGGGGCGACACAAGGGGAGGCAGGACCACGGTGGCTGACGGCACCAAGGCGATCGTCGACACGTCCGAGACGGACGGGGCGGCGACCGAGGCCGCGCCTGCGACGGGCACGGAGCGCGAGGCCGGCTCCGACCACGGGTCCGACCGGGGCTCCGACCACGGGTCCGACCTCGACCGGGCCGCCAAGGGCCCGGCGAAGGGCTCCCCGAACGGGTCCGCGAACGGTGCGGCGAAGACCGTCACCGCGAACGGCTCCACGAAGGCCGCGCCCAAGGGCGGAGCCAGGAACGGGGCGAAGGGCGCCGCCCGGGGCAACGGCAAGGGCACCGCCAAGGCGGACCCGAAGACCACCCCGCTGCGCCCGGCGCGCCCGAAGGGCGCCGCCGCGCCCGCACCCGCGCCCGCCGCCGGGAGCGGTCCCGAGGCCCCGCCGACGTCCCCGGCCGCCCCCGCGGCTCCGGCCGCCCCCGCGGCCCCTGCGGCCCCGGGACCGGACGCCGCCGGGGCCGGCGCTCAGGGCCTGCCCCCCGAGGCCACCGCCCCGCTCTCCGCCCAGGAGATCGACGCCGAGCTGGCCGCCCAGGGCGCCCGCCCCGACCGCCCCTCCCGCAGCCGCGGGGTGCGCCGTCCGCTGCCGCCGGTCGAACCGTCCGAGCCCGCCCCGCCCACCAGCACCGAGACCCTGGACGCCGACACCGCCACCCTGCCGACCGTGCTGCCCGCCCCGCAGCGGCACAGCGGCGACAAGATCGGCGCCCGCTACCGGCTGGAGGAGTGCATCTCCTCGTCGGAGACCTTCAGCAGCTGGCGCGCCGTGGACGAGAAGCTCCGCCGCGCCGTCGGCGTCCACCTGCTCGCGGCCGGCCACCGCCGGGCCAAGTCGGTGCTCACCGCCGCCCGCAGCGCCGCCCTGCTCGGCGACCCGCGCTTCGTCCAGGTGCTGGACGCGGTGCAGGAGGGCGAGCTGGTCTACGTCATCCGCGAGTGGCTGCCCGGCGCCCACGACCTCGGCGAGCTGCTGGCGAACGGCCCGATGGAGCCGTACGACGCGTACCAGATGGTCCGCCAGGTCACCGACGCCATCGCCGCCGCCCACGAGCGCGGCCAGGCGCACCTGCGGCTCACCCCCAAGTGCGTGCTGCGCACCGACGGCGGCCAGTACCGGATCAACGGCATCGCGGTGGACGCGGCGCTGCGCGGCCTGCCCGCCGAGGACGCCGAGCTGACCGACGTCCGGGCGATCGGCGCGCTGCTGTACGCGGCGCTCACCCACCGCTGGCCCTACCCGGAGGACCGCTACGACCTCCAGGGCCTGCCCAAGGGCCTCGGCTGCGTCCCCCCGGACCAGGTCCGGGCGGGCGTCCACAAGGGCCTGGCCGAGCTCGCCGCGCGCATCCTGTGCGAGCAGCCCCCGAACCACAAGGAGCCGATCACCAGCCCCGCCGAGCTGGCCGCGGCGATCGACCGGATGCCGAAGATCCGGCAGCCCGAGCAGCCCGCCCCGCCCGTGCTGCGCGCCCTGCCCGCCGCCCGGCCGCGCTACGCGAGCAACGCGCCGACCCAGGCGATCCCGCGCACGGAGCCCGCGCCCGTACCGGCACCCGGGCCGGGCCGGGCCCCCGCGCCGCGCCGCCGCGGGCTGCGCCGTCTGCTGAAGTGGACCGCCTCGCTGGTGGCGCTCTCCGCGGTGGCGATCGGCTCCTGGCAGCTGGCCCAGTACGTCAACGCCCACCAGGGCAAGTCCGACAGCAGCCAGAGCACCCCGGCGCCCGCGCCGAGCGGCTCGGCGTCCGCCGCCACCGGCGAGAAGCTCACCATCGCCACGCTCTCGCCGTTCAACGCGTTCGGCGACAACAAGAGCGAGCACTTCAGCGAGCTGCCGAACGCCACCGACGGCAACCCGGCCACCGCCTGGAGCACCCAGCGCTACAACGACCAGTTCGGCGCCTACCGGCCCGGCACCGGCCTGCTGATCGACCTCGGCTCGGCCCGCCAGGTCGGCTCGGTGGACGTCCAGTTCATCGGCGACACCAAGGTCGAGCTGAAGGCCGCGCCCGCCGGCACCACCGCCGCGCCGAGCTCCGACGAGTCCGGCTTCCACGGCTTCGGCGCCTCGATCGCGTCCGGCTCCGGCGCCAAGGTCACCCTCAAGCCGGACGGCCCGCTCACCACCCGGTACCTGCTGCTCTGGCTGACCAACGTCCCGGCCAACGAGGACGGCGGCTTCCGCGGCCGGGTCGCCGAGGTCCAGGTCAACAGCTAGCCCCGCACTCCCCGCCCGCACTCCCTCCCCGGCACCCCTTGATCCGCTCCGGCGCATCCCCAACGATGTGACCCAGGGCCGCCGGAGCGGACGGCCGAACCGCAAGGAGGGGGCGGATGGCCGAGGAGCCCACCGACGCCGAACTGCTCGCCCGGCACGCAGCGGGTGACCCGGACGCCTTCGGGTTGCTGGTGCACCGCCACCGGGACCGCCTGTGGGCGGTCGCGGTGCGCACCCTCGGCGACCGCGAGGAGGCCGCCGACGCCCTGCAGGACGCCCTGGTCTCCGCGTTCCGGGCCGCCGCCGGGTTCCAGGGCCGCTCGGCGGTCACCACCTGGCTGCACCGGATCGTGGTCAACGCCTGCCTCGACCGGGCCCGCCGCCGCGCGGTCCGCCGGGCCGAATCGCTCGACCAGCGCCCGGAGGGCACCGCGGAGCGCGCGCTCGGCCCCGCCGAGGACGCGGAGCACCACGCGGTGCGGGCCGAGACCCGCCGCGAGGTGGCCGACGCGCTGGCCGCACTGCCCGCCGAGCAGCGGGCCGCGCTGGTGCTGGTCGACATGCAGGGCTACCCGGTGGCCGAGGCCGCCGAGGTGCTCGGCGTCCCGGTCGGCACCGTGAAGAGCCGCTGCGCCCGCGGCCGGGCCCGGCTGCTGCCGCTGCTGCGCCACCTCGGCCCCGGCTCCGTTCCACGTGAAACCGAGCCGCCCGCCGTTCCACGTGGAACACCGGACGGCGCGGTCCCCGTTCCACGTGGAACGTCCGCGGCCGCCCGTCCCGCCGCCGTTCCACGTGGAACCGGACCGGCACCCGGCGGAGCCGCCCCGCCCCCGCCCCGGGGCGGGAACCCGAACCCGCCCTCCCCCGTCCCACCCACGGATCCCTCGCCCGCGCTGGAAGGAGATGCGACCCCGCGATGACGCCGCACCCGCCTTCCGGCCACCCCGACCTGGATGCCCTCGCCGACCTCGCCGAGGACCTGCTGCCGCCCGAGCAGGCCGCACCCCTGCACGCCCACCTGACCACCTGCCCGGCCTGCGCCGGGGACTTCGCCGCCCTGCGCGGCCTCCCGGAGCTGCTCGCCGACGCCCCCGCGCCCGCCATGCCGCAGGACGTCGCGGACCGGTTGGCGGCCGCGCTGGCCGCCGAGTCCGCCGCCCGCGCGGAGACCGGGCCGACCGCCGCTCCCCCGGCCCCCGGGCCGACCCGCGCACCGGCCCCGGCGCCGGCCGTCCCGCGCCGCACCGGCGCCCCGGCGGGCGCCCCGTCCAGCGGCACCGGCCCCGGCCGTCCACCGCGGCGGCGCGGCGGACGGCTGCTGCTCGCCACCGCGGCCGTCGCGCTGGTGGCGCTCGCCGGGGGGCTGGGGGGCTCGCTGCTCGACCGCGACTCCGACGGGGCGGCGGGCAGCGCGGCCGCCGGGCCCGCCCCCGACACGGTGGCCGCCGACGGCTCCCGGGGCGCCAAGAGCACCGGCGGCGACTCCTCCGCTCCCCGGCAGGTCGCTCCGGGCGGCGGCGCGGACGACGGCGGACCGGACTTCACCGCCGCCCAACTCCCGGCCCAGGCGGGGCAGCTGATCCGCCGGGGGTCCCCGCAGCAGATCGGCCCGGCCTCCCCGGACGGGGCGGCGGCGGTCCCGTCCTGCGTCCTGGACGCCGCCGGGCACCCCGGCGAGCAGCCGGCCGCCACCGGTCCCGGCCGCTACCAGGGCCGCCCGGTGCTGGCCCTGGTGTTCCGGCCGCCGGGCGGTGACGGCCCGCTGGACGTCTACCTGGCCACCCCGGACTGCCCCGGTTCGACGATCCTGCTGCACAGCGCCGTCCCGGCCCCCTGATTCCTCGCCCGGTCCGGCCCACCGCGCCCGGAGTGCGGGCGGTGGGTGCGGTCGGGCCTGGGAATGCGGGAGACTGGTGAGTCGTTGTCCGGGGCGGCGGAGCAGACCGCCCTCCCCCGCGCGAGCGGGACGCCAGGCGAACCAGGAGAAGCAGTGAGCGACGTCCGTAACGTGATCATCATCGGTTCCGGCCCGTCCGGGTACACCGCTGCGTTGTACACCGCGCGCGCCTCCCTGAAGCCGCTGGTGTTCGAGGGTGCGGTCACGGCCGGCGGCGCCCTGATGAACACCACCGAGGTGGAGAACTTCCCGGGCTACCGCGACGGCATCATGGGCCCCGAGCTGATGGACAACATGCGCGCCCAGGCCGAGCGCTTCGGCGCCGAGCTGGTCCCGGACGACGTCGTCGCCGTCGACCTCACGGGCGACGTCAAGACCGTCACCGACTCCGAGGGCACCGTGCACCGCGCCCGCGCCGTGATCGTCGCGACCGGCTCGCAGCACCGCAAGCTCGGCCTCCCGAACGAGGACAAGCTCTCCGGCCGCGGCGTCTCCTGGTGCGCGACCTGCGACGGCTTCTTCTTCCGCGACCAGGACATCGCGGTGGTCGGCGGCGGCGACACCGCCCTGGAGGAGGCCACCTTCCTGTCCCGCTTCGCCCGCAGCGTCACGGTCGTCCACCGCCGCAACTCGCTGCGCGCCTCCAAGGCGATGCAGGAGCGTGCCTTCGCCGACCCGAAGATCACCTTCGCCTGGGACAGCGCGGTCGAGGAGATCCACGGAGACCCGAAGCTCTCCGGCGTGACCCTGCGCGACACCAACACCGGAGACCTGCGCGAGCTGCCCGTCACCGGCCTGTTCATCGCGATCGGCCACGACCCGCGCACCGAGCTGTTCAAGGGCCAGCTCGACCTGGACGCCGAGGGCTACCTCAAGGTGGAGGCCCCCTCCACCCGCACCAACCTCCCCGGCGTCTTCGCCGCCGGCGACGTGGTGGACCACACCTACCGCCAGGCCATCACCGCCGCCGGCACCGGCTGCTCCGCCGCGCTGGACGCCGAGCGGTACCTGGCCGCGCTGGCCGACGCCGACGAGGCCCCGGCCGCCGTCGTCGCGGTCTGACGCCCCGCCAGGCCCGTCCGGGCGGGAGCAGAAACAGATCCGCCCCCGCCGTTGTTATCACTGACGTACCTCTCCTCCGACCCCAAGGAGTTCCCGTGGCCGGCGCCACCAAGGAAGTAACCGACGCCACCTTCGACGCCGAGGTGCTCAAGAGCGACAAGCCCGTCCTCGTCGACTTCTGGGCCACCTGGTGCGGCCCGTGCCGCCAGGTCGCCCCGGTCCTGGAGGACATCGCGGCCGAGCACGCCGACAAGCTGACCGTGGTCAAGCTCGACGTGGACGCCAACCAGGAGACCGCTGCGGCGTACAACGTGATCTCCATCCCGACGCTCAACGTCTACAAGGGCGGTGAGCTGGTGAAGACCATCACCGGCGCCCGCCCGAAGGCCGCCCTGCTGCGCGAGCTCGCCGAGTACCTGTAGGCCCGACCACGCCGCGGCGGCCCGGACGGCACCACCGTCCGGGCCGCCGCGGCGTTCCCGGAGCCGTCCGGGGCGGGTGCGTCCGGGGCCGATCCGTCCGAGGCCCCGTCGGGAGGGCTTCGCCAGGAAGCCCCGAGAGCGCGGCGGCCTCCGGGCGGCGGCGCCCCCGGTGCTCCGGCGGCTTCGCTGAGAAGCCCTCAGCGCGGAGACCGCCCGCCCGCGCGGACCGCCCCGGGGCGGAGGATCGCTCCCTCAGAGCGGCCGCAGCGCCGGTTCCTGGCGCCGGCCGCCGAGCAGCCGCTCCAACGCGCCCTCCACGTCACCCTTCCAGGAGAGCGTGGTGCGCGCCTCCAGGCGCAGCCGCGGGTACCTGTGGTGCGGCCGGACGGTCTTGAAGCCCACCGCCAGCAGGTGGTCGGCGGGCAGCACGCAGCTCGGCACCTCCCGCCCCTGGGCGCCGAACGCCTCGATCGCCCGGAAGCCGCGCCGGACCAGGTCCTTGGCCACCGACTGCACCAACACCCGTCCCAGGCCCTGCCCCTGGAAGCCCGGCAGCACCCGGGACACCATCAGCTGCACCGCGTCCGGCGAGATCGGGCTGGTCGGGAAGGACTGCCCGCGCGGTACGTACGCGGGCGGGGCGTAGAGCACGAACCCGGCCGGGCGGTCGTCCACGTAGGCGACCCGGCCGCAGGATCCCCACTCCAGCAGCACCGCGGAGATCCACCCCTCCTTCTCCAACTCCCCCTTGCCTGCGTCCTGCGCGTCCCGCCCGCTGACCGGGTCGAGCTCCCAGAAGACGCAGGAGCGGCAGGTGTTCGGCACATCAGAGAGGTTGTCCAGCGTCAGCGGAACGACCCTCCGTCCCACGCCCGCACCTCCTCCTCCAGGCGGAAACCCTCCGGACCCAGTCTGCTCCGCCCGACGGAACGGGTGCACGTTCCACGTGAAACACGCACCCGTTGGCTCGCTGCCCGAGGTCTCCGGGTCAGGACAGCGGCAGACCCCGCTCCCCCGGGGCCAGACTGTCCAGGATCCGGTTCAGGTCCTCGACCGAACCGAACTCCAGTACCACCTTGCCCTTGCCGAGCTTGCCGTCGCGCTGCGAGACCTCGACCTTGACCCTGGTCTCGAAGCGGTCCGAGAGGCGCCCGGCCAGCTCGTCGAAGGCCGGAGTGGGCAGCGGCTCGGCGCGCGGGGCGCGCCGCTTCGGCTCGACGCCGGCCATCAGCTTGGCGATCTCCTCGGTGGCCCGCACCGAGAGCAGTTCGGCCACCACCCGAGCGGCCAGCTTCTCCTGCCGCTCGGCGTCCGGCACCATCAGGATCGCCTTGGCGTGCCCGGCGGTGACCTCCCCCGCCGCCACCTTCAGCTGCACCGACACCGGCAGCTTCATCAGGCGCAGCGTGTTGGAGACGTGCGGCCGGGACTTGCCCACCCGGTCCGCCAACTCGTCGTGCGTGCAGCCGAAGTCGCGCAGCAGCTGGTCGTACGCCGCGGCCTCCTCCAGCGCGTTCAGCTCGGCCCGGTGCAGGTTCTCCAGCAGCGCGTCCAGCAGCAGCTTGTCGTCGTCGGTGGCCCGCACGATCGCCGGGATGACGTCGAGGCCGGCCTCCCGGGAGGCCCGCCAGCGGCGCTCGCCCATGATCAGCTCGTAGCTGTCGGGCCCGGTCTGACGGACCACCACGGGCTGGAGCAGGCCGACCTCCTTGATCGAGGCGACCAGTTCGGCGAGCTTCACCTCGTCGAACACCTCGCGCGGCTGACGCGGGTTGGGGCGGATCGACTCCAGCGGCAGCTCGGCGAACCGGGCCCCGTTCACCGGGGCCAGGGCCGCCTCCAGGACGCTGCGGCGCTGGTCGCCCGCCAGCTCCCGCAGGCTCTCGGCGGCGGCCTTGGCGGCCACCGTGCCGCGGTCGGTCGGCACCGACGGCGCCGCCGCGACGGGCCCGGCCGGCTCGGCCGGAGCTCCCCCGGCGGCCGCCGGCTGGGTCGCCGGGATCAGCGCCCCCAGTCCCCTGCCCAGACCCCTGCGCGTGCCACTCACCGCTTGCCCTCCATCGAACTGTGCTGTGCCGTCGGCGCGGACGTCTCCCCGCCGCTCTGCGGCGGAACGACCGCCGCGCCCGCCCGGTGCCGCCCGACCGTCGACTTGGCGACCTCGGCCCGCAGCGCCAACTCGCGCGCCGCCTCCAGGTAGGAGAGCGCGCCGGTGGAGCCCGGGTCGTAGGTCAGCACGGTCTGCCCGTAACTGGGGGCCTCGGAGATGCGCACCGACCGCGGGATGGCGGTGTTCAGCACCTCCTTCTCGAAGTGCGTCCGCACCTCCTCGGCGACCTGCGCGGCCAGCCTGGTCCGGGCGTCGTACATGGTCAGCAGGATGGTCGAGACGTGCAGCGACGGGTTCAGGTGCGCCCGCACCAGCTCCACGTTGCGCAGCAGCTGGCCGAGGCCCTCCAGCGCGTAGTACTCGCACTGGATCGGGATCAGCACCTCCTGGCCGGCCACCATCGCGTTGACGGTCAGCAGCCCCAGCGAGGGCGGACAGTCGATCAGCACGTAGTCGAGCGGCTGCTCGTAGGCGGCGATGGCGCGCTGCAGCCGGCTCTCCCGGGCGACCAGCGAGACCAGCTCGATCTCGGCGCCCGCCAGGTCGATGGTGGCCGGGCAGCAGAACAGCCCCTCCACGTCGACCACCGGCTGCACCACGTCGGCCAGCGGCTTGCCCTCGACCAGCACGTCGTAGATCGACGGCACCTCGGCGTGGTGGTCGATGCCGAGCGCGGTCGAGGCGTTGCCCTGCGGGTCGAGGTCGATGACCAGCACCCGCAGGCCGTGCATGGCCAGACCGGCGGCCAGGTTGACGGTGGTGGTGGTCTTGCCCACCCCGCCCTTCTGGTTGGCGACCACCATGACCCGGGTCGCGGCGGGCCGGGGCAGCGCCTCCCCGGCGTTCCCGGTGGCCGGAGCGACGGTGTGCGCGGCCCGGGCGACGGGGGTGTCATCCACCTGATCGACGATCTCCGACTCCTGCATGGGGGTCAGTGTTTCACGTGAAACCGGGGCCGCGACAGTCACGTCCGGGTGACGGTCCGGGGCCCGATTGAGTCCTTGATCAAGTACGCCGGAGAGCAGGAAGCGACGTTTCACGTGGAACACCATGCCCGGAATGTCGGGATCCGTGGGCCCGACACTCCGGGTCCCGCCCGAACGGAACGGGGCGGGCGGCCCACCGGCCACCCGCCCCGAACACCAGCGCGAAGGGCTCAGCGCCGCCCGCGGCTGCCGCCGCGCCGACCCGCACCCTCGCCGCCCTTACCCCCGCCGCGACCCGCCCGGGCCGCCCGGGCCCGCCGGGTGGCCGCCCTCACGCCGCCGGGGCTCTCCCCCGCCTCCACCCGCACCACCCGGGTCGGGGTCACCAGCACGCCCTCGCCGACGCCGATCACCGACCACTTCACCGCACCCAGCCGGGTCAGCGCCGCCCGCGAGTCCGTCAGCTCCTGCTCGGCGGTGTCACCCTTCAGCGCCAGCATCTGCCCGTACGGGCGCAGCAGCGGCATGCCCCAGCCGGCCAGTCGGTCCAGCGGGGCGACCGCGCGGGCGGTCACCACGTCCACCGCCAGCTTGCCGACCGTCTCCTCGGCCCGGCCGCGCAGCACGGTGACGTTCTCCAGGCCGAGTTCGCGGACCACCTCCTCCAGGAAGGTGGTGCGCCGCAGCAGCGGCTCCAGCAGGGTCACCGACACGTCCGGCCGGGCCAGCGCCACCGGGATGCCGGGCAGGCCGGCGCCCGAGCCGACGTCGCACAGCGAGACCCCGGCGGGCAGCAACTCGGCCAGCACCGCGCAGTTGAGCACGTGCCGGTCCCACAGCCGGGGCACCTCGCGCGGGCCGATCAGCCCGCGCTGCACCCCGGCGGTCGCCAGCAGCTCGGTGTAGCGCACGGCCTGCGGCAGCCGATCACCGAAGATCCGCCCCGCCGCCTCCGGCGTCTGACCCGGCCCCTCCAACGGCGCCTCGGGCTCCGTGCCGTCCCTGTCCATCTCTGCCTCTCCGCTCACCGTCGAATCCACCCGCCGTACCAGCACTGTTCCACGTGAAACACCACTCCGCCGTAGAAGCGACGACCCCGCCCGCGCGAGGCGGGCGGGGTCGGACACCGGAACGGCAGCACCACCGGCGTCAAGCCGGCAGCACGACCACGCACCGCTGGGGCTCCTCGCCCTCCGACTCGCTGCGCAGACCCGCGGCAGCCACCGCGTCGTGCACCACCTTGCGCTCGAACGGGGTCATCGGCCGCAGCTTGACCTGCTCGCCGGTGCTCTTGACCCGCTCGGACGCCTCCGCGCCCAGCTCCGCCAGCTCGGCCCGCTTGCGCGCCCGGAAGCCCGCGACGTCCAGCATCAGGCGGCTGCGCTCGCCGGTCTCCCGGTGCACGGCCAGCCGGGTCAGCTCCTGGAGCGCCTCCAGCACCTCGCCGTCCTGGCCCACCAGCCGCTGCAGCGTCCGGTCGTCGCCCTCACTGACGATGGAGACCAGCGCCCGGTCCCCCTCGACGTCCATGTCGATGTCGCCGTCCAGGTCCGCGATGTCCAGCAGACCCTCCAGGTAGTCGGCGGCGATGTCACCCTCGTGCTCCAGACGCGAGAGGACGCTCTCACCGGCCGGCGCGGTGTCGACGGCGGAGGTGGTGCCATCCGTCACAGGTGGACTCCTTCGGAAACGAGGCCCTCGGGTGGGGCCGAGAACGAGGGTGAGGGACTACTTCTTCTTCGGCCGCGGGCCGGCCTGGCCACCGCGCCGGGGCTGCTGGCGCTGGCCCGGCTGGGCCCCCGGCTTCGACCCGCCCGGCTTCGCACCGGGCTTCCCGGTGCCGGACGGAGCGGCCGGGGCCGGCGCGGCCGGAGTCTCGTCCGCGGCCTGCGTGCCCTCCGCCGGCTCCGCGGCCTGCGCCTGGTGGGTGGTGGACGCCTGCCGCTGCGCCTTGCTCTGCTTGCGCGGCTGCTGGCGGCGCACCTGCACGCTCTCCGCGACCGCCGCCTGGGCGTCGGCCTCCGCGCCCTTGGGGTTCTTGGAGCCGGAGAGCATGGCCGCCAGACCGGCCTTCTGGATCGAACCGTCCGGGTTGATCCGGCCCGCCTTCTTCAACCGCGCCTGGCGCTCGTCCCACGCCCGGCTGCCCGGCGTCGGGTTGTTGCGGATGACGACCAGCTGCTGGCCCATCGACCAGACGTTGGTGGTGAGCCAGTAGACCAGCACACCGACCGGGAAGTTGATGCCCATCACGGCGAACATGATCGGGAAGACGTACATCAGCATCTTCTGCTGCTGCATGAACGGCGTCTTGACCGAGAGGTCGACGTTCTTGGTCATCAGCTGGCGCTGGGTGACGAACTGCGACAGCGACATCAGCACGATCATGACCGCGCAGACGATCTGGATGTGGACGCTGTCCGCGCCGACGAACTTGGCCGACAGCGGGGCGCCGAAGATGTGCGCCTGCTTGGCGCTCGCCAGCAGCGGCTGGTCGATGACGCCGATCGTCTTGTCGTTGGCGATCGAGGCCAGCACGCCGTAGAGGGCGGTGAAGAACGGCGCCTGCACGAGGATCGGAAGGCACGAGGAGAACGGGTTGGTGCCCGCCTCCTTGTACAGCTTCATCATCTCTTCGGACTGGCGCTGCTTGTCGTTCTTGTAGCGCTCCTGGATGGCCTTCATCTTCGGCTGGATCGCCTGCATGGCCCGGGTCGCCTTGATCTGCTTCACGAAGAGCGGGATCAGGCAGATCCGGATGACGACCACCATCATCACGATGGACAGCCCCCACGCCAGGCCGCCGTCGGGGTCGAAGACGTGGCTGAACAGCGAGTGGAACTGGACGATGATCCAGGACACCGCTGTGTAGAGGGGACTCAGAAAACCGAAGGTCACCGGTCAGACTCCTTGGGCATCGGGCTTCGCCACCGGCTCCGGCTCGGCGGTCCCGCTCGTGGGGTTCAGCAGATTGCGCAGCCGGCGGTGCCACACCGGGTGCTTTCGCGGCGGAACGTGGTCAACCCCACCGGGAGACCAAGGGTTGCAACGCAGGATGCGCCAGCCGGTCAGCCAGCCGCCCTTGATCGCGCCGTGGACGCGAACCGCCTCGTACCCGTAGCGGGAACACGAGGGGTAATACCGGCACACCGGTCCGAGCAGCGGACTGATGGTCCACTGGTAGAGCCTGATCAGGCCCATCAGCAGGTACTTCATCGCCCTGTTCCCGTCGGGGCACTGCCGGTCGGTTCCGACCTGAGCAGGCGCCGCAGCGCCGCGTCCAGGTCGTGCTCAAGGTCCGAGTACGAGGCCGTCGACGCAGCCGGCAACGCCCGTACCACTATCAGGCTACCTGCGGGCAACCGGGACAGACGCTCGCGCACCAGGTGACGCAGCCGACGCTTCACCGCGTTGCGGACCACGGCGGGCCCCACGGCCTTGCTCACGACGAAACCCGCACGCGCCGAAGGAAGCCCCTCGGCGACGTGCGGGTGTGAGTCGCTGTTCCGGCCGACTCCTCCGTCGGGGTCCGCCTCTCTGTGGAGGTGGACCACCAGCAGGGGCCGACCTGCGCGGCGACCGCGTTTCACCGCGGTCGCGAAGTCCTGGCGCCGCCGCAGCCGATTCTCGGTGGGCAGCACTGCAGACCCTCTGCGCGGATCAGGCGGACAGGGCGGTGCGGCCCTTGGCACGGCGGTTCGCCAGGATGGCGCGGCCGGCACGGGTACGCATCCGCAGCCGGAAGCCGTGGGTCTTGGCGCGACGACGGTTGTTCGGCTGGAAGGTGCGCTTGCTCACTCGGGGGCTCCTGGGATGAATCGTAGGATGACGGGGAATCGCTTGGCCGTCACCGTGCGTCCGCGCGATCTCCCCTTGGACTGGGAAATCCGGCTCCCTGACCCAGATCTGCTGGGCTGGGGCCACCACGGCGCCCGTGCTGCGCGCGTCATGGAAGCGGGCGGACCCGCGGACATGCGGCAGCGGCCATCGACAACTCGACCTGGTTACGGTACGCGGGAGCGGGTCCGAGGGTCAAACCAGGTGGCCGCCGCCCCGTTGCCCACAGCCTGTGGACAGCAACTTGAATCAGCTCTGCCCGCTGACTACCGTTGCAGGACTTGTCTCTTTTGTTCTGCGCCTCGGCCGCACCGCCGCCGCGCCACCCGAACCCCCTTGCCTTTGACCTGCCTGGCTCCCCCTGCTCGGGGAACGAGAAAGCGTGTACCAGTGGCTGATGTCAACAGCGATCTCGTCCTGATGTGGTCGAGGGTCGTCGAGCGACTGGTCAGCGACAGCGATGTCGTCGAGAAGGACAAGAACTGGGTGCGCCGCACCCAGCCGATGTGGATGATGCACGACACCGCCCTGCTCGCGGCGCCCAACGAGTTCGCCAAGCAGGTGCTGGAGGGCCGGCTGCTGCCGCAGCTGACCGAGGCCATCTCGCAGGAGTTCGGCCGCCAGGTGCGGATCGCGGTGATGGTGGACGCCAACGCCGCCCCGGCCGGCGAGCCCGACCAGGACCAGGAGCTCGACCCCGAGCCCGTCCCGGAGTGGCCGCACCCGCGCCCCGAGCAGTCCTACCCGTCCCGCGTCGAGCAGTCCTACCCCGCCAGGTCCGATCAGCCGTACCCGGCCGCTCCCGGGGGCTACCAGCAGCCGGGCCCGCCGCCCGGCGCCTGGCCCGGCCGGGGCGGGGACGACTACCAGCGGCCGCCGTACCCGCCCGCGGGCTACCCGGCGGCCGAGCCCTACCGGACGCCGGCCCAGGCCCCGTACCGCGACCACCAGCCCGGCGCGGAGGCCGGCGGCTGGGGCGAGCCGGCCCCGATGCCCGAGCGGCGCCCGGACCCGGCCCCGCGGCGCTCACACCGGCCCGGACCGGACTCCGCGCAGGGCGACCTGTTCGGCGGAGCGCTCGGCTCCCCGGACGAGGACCGGCCGCGGCAGAGCGGCTCGCGCCGCGGCGCCCGGCCCGCCGCCCAGGCGCACTCCCCGGTCGAGCGCCCCCCGGGTGTCCCGGCCCCGCCCGGCGCCCCCCCGGCGGGCGGCCCGCGCAAGGACGAGCCGAACGCCCGGCTGAACCCCAAGTACCTGTTCGACACCTTCGTGATCGGCGCCTCCAACCGCTTCGCGCACGCCGCGGCGGTGGCGGTGGCCGAGGCGCCGGCCAAGGCGTACAACCCGCTCTTCGTCTACGGCGAGTCCGGCCTCGGCAAGACCCACCTGCTGCACGCCATCGGGCACTACTCGCGCAGCCTGTTCCCGGGCACCCGGGTGCGCTACGTGAGCTCGGAGGAGTTCACCAACGAATTCATCAATTCGATCCGGGACGGCAAGGCGGACGCGTTCCGCAAGCGCTACCGGGACATCGACATCCTGCTGGTCGACGACATCCAGTTCCTGGCCAGCAAGGAGTCGACGCAGGAGGAGTTCTTCCACACCTTCAACACCCTGCACAACGCGAACAAGCAGATCGTCCTCTCGTCGGACCGGCCGCCCAAGCAGCTGATCACCCTGGAGGACCGGCTGCGCAACCGCTTCGAGTGGGGGCTGATCACCGACGTCACCCCGCCGGAGCTGGAGACCCGGATCGCGATCCTGCGCAAGAAGGCGATCCAGGAGCAGCTGAACGCCCCCGCCGACGTGCTGGAGTTCATCGCCTCCCGGATCACCCGCAACATCCGGGAGCTGGAGGGCGCGCTGATCCGGGTCACCGCGTTCGCCAACCTGAACCGGGCCCCGGTGGACCTGGAGCTGGCCGGCATCGTCCTCAAGGACCTGATCCCGGGCGGGGACGAGGACGCCGGACCGGAGATCACCGCGCAGGTGATCATGCAGCAGACCGCCGCGTACTTCGGGCTGGGCGTCGAGGACCTGTGCGGGTCCTCGCGCAGCCGGGTGCTGGTGACGGCCCGCCAGATCGCCATGTACCTGTGCCGGGAGCTGACCGACCTGTCGCTGCCGAAGATCGGCGCCCAGTTCGGCGGCCGGGACCACACCACGGTGATGCACGCGGACCGCAAGATCCGCTCGCTGATGGCCGAGCGCCGGTCCATCTACAACCAGGTCACCGAGTTGACCAACCGCATCAAGAGCTAGCTAACAAAAGTCGGACACCGTGCGCAGAGGTCTCGACGGAATTCTGTCGGAGAGTCAAAAACCTTCAGTAGAGCGGTAGTTGAAGCACCGAAGGGGAGTCAGGCCGAGGCGGCCCGGCTCCCCTTCCGCATGCCCTGAGCATGACTCGGACGAGTGGCGGGCCTGCGGCGGAAGACACTCGTCCGAGTGCACGGGAGCCCTTTCCGCAGACCGGGCCGGGCCCGCCGTAGTAGAGGGATGCCGATCGAACGCGGAGCTGCCCGCCGGGCCTCCTCCGAGGGCGGCAGGGGGCCGCCGGGGGCCTCCCGGGGTGGCCGGATCGCACCGGTCGGGGCCGGCCGGCGGGCCCCGGAAGTGTGGAGGGGCCCGGGCCGGGGCAGGAATCCGCCCGGCGGCCGGGTCCGCGGGCCGCCCACCGCACCGAACGTCTGCGCAGCGAATCGAACGGTTCGGGCGCGCACCCCGGTTTTCCACAGGAACGGGTGGGTCCTCCCCGTCCACAGGGTGCGCGGGGGCGAGTTATCCAGAGGTTCCTCCACAGGCGGATCACGGCTACGCTCTTCCGCGCAGGTCAACCGTCTGTGGACTTGTGCACAACGGTTATCCACAGGCTGTGGAGAACTGAGGCCCCGTCAGCCCGTCCACGGAGTTATCCACCGGCTGTCCACAGGAATGGGTGAGTTATCCCCAGGTTTTCCACAGCTGCGTCCACAGTTCGGCAACATCAACTCCCTTGTCAGCCCTGGGTGTGAAAGGCGTCACGTGATGTTGATCCGGCCCGGTGGATAACTCGGGGGATTTCTGTGGACAGAGCTGTGGATAACCTGTGGATACTCAGCGTGCCCTGTGGATTACTCTCCGCTGTCCACAGGAGGGCCTGGTTGTCCACAGCCGCCGTCCACAGGTCCTGTGGACAAAATCCGGCCTCTGAGCTGCGAAAACGGGGTTATCCACGGTATCCACAGGCCCTACTACTACTGCTACACATAGAGAGCTCGGACCTTGATCAACAGTGGGGGTGCCCCGAATCTGTGGACAACCGGGCCCCGACATCTGTTCGGCTCACTTGTGCCCGTCTGCCCCGGCTGTCAGCCGAGTACGTCAGACTGTCCTTCGGCAACCGGGAGCAGGACGGGGCGGAGCGGATCCGCCCGGGCCCGACCGGGGGCCGGAAGAGGATCAGACGATCGACAGCACGGCGGGCGGTACCGGCCGGCCGTGCGGCGACAGCAGCAGCCAGGAGGCGGTTACCGGTGAAGTTCCGGGTGGAGCGTGATGTCCTCGCGGAGGCGGTGGCCTGGGCTGCCCGCAGCCTCCCCGCGCGGCCGCCGGTGCCGGTGCTGGCCGGCCTGCTGCTGACCGCGCAGGAGGGCGCCCTGGCGCTCTCCGGGTTCGACTACGAGGTGTCGGCCCGGGTCGAGCTGGAGGCGGACGTCGAGGAGGCCGGCACCGTCCTGGTCTCCGGCCGGCTGCTCAACGACATCTCGCGGAACCTGCCGAACCGCCCGGTGGAGATCTCCACCGACGGCGCCCGGGTCAGCGTGGTCTGCGGCACCTCCCGCTTCACGCTGCCGACCCTCCCGGTCGACGAGTACCCGGCGCTGCCGCAGATGCCCACCGCCACCGGCACCGTCCCGGGCGACGTGTTCGCCTCCGCGGTCAGCCAGGCCGCGGTGGCCGCCGGCCGCGACGACACCCTGCCGGTGCTCACCGGCGTCCGGGTCGAGATCAACGGCAGCGGCATCACCCTGGCCGCCACCGACCGGTACCGCTTCGCCGTCCGCGAGCTGCTCTGGAAGCCCGAGCAGGACGACATCAACGCGGTCGCGCTGGTCCCCGCCAAGACCCTGCAGGACATCGCCAAGTCGCTGGGCAGCGGCGACCAGGTCACCATCGCGCTGTCCGCCGGCGGCGCGGGCGAGGGCCTGATCGGCTTCGAGGGCGCCGGCCGCCGGACGACGACCCGCCTGCTGGAGGGCGAGTTCCCCAAGTTCCGGTCGATCTTCCCGACCGAGTTCTCGGCGGTCGCCGCGGTGCAGACCCAGCCCTTCCTGGAGGCGCTCAAGCGCGTCTCGCTGGTGGCCGAGCGCAACACCCCGGTCCGGCTGAACTTCGAGCAGGGCGTGCTCACCCTGGAGGCCGGCTCGGGCGACGACGCGCAGGCCACCGAGCGGATCGACGCCGACCTCGAGGGCGACGACATCTCGATCGCCTTCAACCCCGGCTACCTGGAGGAGGGGCTCAAGGCGATCGACGCCGCGTACGCGCAGCTGAGCTTCACCACCCCGACCAAGCCGGCCCTGCTCACCGGCAAGCCCGCGGTCGACGCGGAGTCGGACGAGGCCTACCAGTACCTGATCATGCCGGTCCGCCTCTCCGGCTGATCCGGCACCGACCACCTGGGGCGCGCGGGCGAGGAGCCTCCGCGCCCCTGTGGCTGCCCGGCGCCCCCTCCTCGTCGGCGTAGGCTCAGTGGGTGCGGCAACGGCGCCGTCATCAGGCACGACACCACAGTGAAGGACTTGTCATGGAGCTCGGCCTCATCGGTCTCGGCAAGATGGGCGGCAACATGCGCGAGCGCATCCGCCGCGCCGGCCACACCGTCAT
This sequence comes from Kitasatospora phosalacinea, assembly GCF_000716545.1. GTDB lineage: Bacteria > Actinomycetota > Actinomycetes > Streptomycetales > Streptomycetaceae > Kitasatospora > Kitasatospora phosalacinea. The sequence continues at coordinate 44,375 of NZ_JNWZ01000015.1, read as the reverse complement.
CGGCTACGACCGCAACCCGGACCTCGCCGACGTCGACAGCATCGAGCAGCTGGTCACCAAGCTGGAGGCCCCCCGCGTGGTGTGGGTGATGGTCCCGGCCGGCGGCCCGACCCAGGAGACCGTCGAGCGCCTGGCCGACCTGCTCTCCCCCGGCGACGTGGTGGTCGACGGCGGCAACTCGCGCTGGACCGACGACGTCAAGCACGCCGAACTGCTCGCCGAGAAGGGCATCGGCTTCGTCGACTGCGGCGTCTCCGGTGGCGTCTGGGGCCTGGAGAACGGCTACGCGCTGATGTACGGCGGCGAGGCGGCCGACGTCGCCAAGGTCCAGCCGGTCTTCGACGCGCTCAAGCCCGAGGGCGACTTCGGCTCGGTGCACGCGGGCAAGGTCGGCGCCGGCCACTTCGCCAAGATGGTCCACAACGGCATCGAGTACGCGATGATGCAGGCCTTCGCCGAGGGCTGGGAGCTGCTGGAGGCGGCCCCCGAGGTCACCGACGTGCGCGAGGTGTTCCGCAGCTGGCAGGAGGGCACCGTCATCCGCTCCTGGCTGCTCGACCTCGCGGTCCGGGCGCTGGACGACGACGAGCACCTGGCCAAGCTCAAGGGCTGGGCCGCCGACTCCGGCGAGGGCCGCTGGACGGTCGAGGCCGCCATCGACCACGCGGTGCCGCTGCCCGCGATCACCGCCTCGCTGTTCGCCCGGTTCGCCTCCCGCCAGGACGACTCCCCGCAGATGAAGATGATCGCCGCGCTGCGCAACCAGTTCGGCGGCCACGCGGTCGAGTCCAAGTAACCGCCCCGGACAGAAGGCGAGCGCAGTCCACCGTCATGCACGTCGCGCACCTGTCGCTCGCCGACTTCCGTTCCTACGCCCGGGTCGAGGTCCCGCTCGACCCGGGCGTCACCGCGTTCGTCGGCCCCAACGGCCAGGGCAAGACCAACCTGGTCGAGGCGGTCGGCTACGTCGCCACCCTGGGCAGCCACCGGGTGGCCACCGACGCCCCGCTGGTGCGGCTCGGCGCCGAGCGGGCGGTGGTCCGGGCCAGCGTGGTCTCCCAGGGCGGCCGCACCACCCTGGTCGAACTGGAGATCACCCCCGGCAAGGCCAACCGGGCCCGGCTGAACCGCTCCGACAGCGTCCGCCCGCGCGACGTGCTGGGAGTGCTGCGCACCGTGCTGTTCGCCCCCGAGGACCTCGCCCTGGTCAAGGGCGACCCGGGCGAGCGCCGGCGCTTCCTGGACGAGCTGCTGACCGCCCGGGCCCCCCGGCTGGCCGGGGTGCGCTCCGACTACGAGCGGGTGCTCAAGCAGCGCAACGCCCTGCTGAAGACCGCCGCGATGGCCCGCCGGGCGGGCGGCGGCAAGTCCGCCGACCTGGCCACGCTGGAGGTCTGGGACGGCCACCTGGCCCGGGCCGGCGCCGAGCTGACCGCCTTCCGGATCCAGCTGGTGGCCGCCCTGCAGCCGCTGGTCGCCGAGGCCTACCGGCAGCTCGCCCCCGGCGCCGGCGACACCGTCCTGGAGTACCGCTCCTCCTTCGAGGGCGAGCTGCCCACCAGCCGCGAGCAGGCCGAGCAGCAGCTGCTGGAGGCCCTGCGGGCGATGCGCAAGCAGGAGGTCGACCGCGGCCTGACCCTGGTCGGCCCGCACCGCGACGAGCTGCTGCTGCGGCTGGGCCCGCTGCCCGCCAAGGGCTACGCCAGCCACGGCGAGTCCTGGTCCTACGCGCTGGCGCTGCGGCTGGCCTCGTACGAGCTGCTGCGCGCCGAGGGCGGCGAGCCGGTGCTGGTGCTGGACGACGTGTTCGCCGAGCTGGACGCCCGCCGCCGGGACCGGCTGGCCGAGCTGGTGGCCGGCGGCGAGCAGGTGCTGGTCACCGCCGCCGTCGCGGAGGACGTGCCGAAGGTGCTGCACGGCGCCCGGTACGGCGTCTCGGGCGGCACGGTGGACCGGCTCACCCCGTGAGTCCCGGGAACCACGTACTCTGGGCGGCTCGTCGGAACAGTTGTCCACAGCCTGGGGATGGAGCGCGGATGGCGGAGGGTGCGGAGCTCTCGGGCGTGGACCTGGCCAGAGTGGCGCTGCGGGCGGCCAAGGAGCAGGCCAGGCAGCGCGGCGAGCAGGTGCGCGAGCGGCGCGAGGCCAAGCGGACCGGGCTGCGCAGCGGCGCCCGGGCGGACGGCCGGGACCCGGTGCCGCTGGGGGCCGCGCTGAACCGGCTGATCACCGAGCGGGGCTGGGAGGCGCCGGCCGCGGTCGGCGGGGTGATGGGCCGCTGGTCGCAGATCGTCGGTCCGGACATCGCGGCGCACTGCGAGCCGAAGTCGTACGCGGAGGCCGAGGCGGTGCTCACCGTGCAGTGCGACTCCACCGCCTGGGCGACCCAACTCCGCTTGCTGGCACGCCAGTTGGTGGCGCGGCTGAACCACGAGCTGGGGCACGGCACGGTCCGGGTGATCAAGGTGCTGGGGCCGGACGCGCCGGTGCGCGGCTACGGGCGGCTGCGGGCGCCCGGGAGCAAGGGGCCGGGCGACACCTGGGGCTGACCCGGGCGGAGCGGATCGGGATCTTCCGGAATCGCTGGCAGCCCTGCCAGGCGCTCTGAGCCCCCCTGGCGAGTATCGGGACACGTCCCGAGGGGATTCAGGGCGGCACATCTGCCCTCAGGGGCTGCCAAACGCCCCTCTCTGTCGGTCGTACCGGTAGACTGAAACGCAAACACCGTTGCGTGGAGCAACAGAGTCGAAACGCCGTGGTCGCACACCTGCCCGGGCAAGCGGGGAGGGGCGCGACCCGCGCTGTGCCAGAGAGGGCGCTTCGTGGCCGATTCCGGCAACCCCAGCCAGACCCCAGACCCGACCGACCAGAAGGCCTACGACGCCAGCGCGATCCAGGTGCTGGAGGGCCTCGACGCCGTCCGCAAGCGCCCGGGCATGTACATCGGCTCGACCGGTGAGCGCGGCCTGCACCACCTCGTCTACGAGATCGTCGACAACTCGGTCGACGAGGCGCTGGCGGGCCACGCCGACACCATCGGCGTCACGATCCTGGCCGACGGCGGCGTGCGGGTGGTGGACAACGGCCGAGGCATCCCGGTCGGCATCATGCCGGGCCAGGACAAGCCCGCCGTCGAGGTCGTGCTGACCGTGCTGCACGCCGGCGGCAAGTTCGGCGGCGGCGGCTACGCGGTCTCCGGCGGTCTGCACGGCGTCGGCATCTCGGTGGTGAACGCGCTCTCCACCCGCCTCGCGGTGGACATCAGCACCGACGGCGCCCGCTGGACGCAGGAGTACAAGTCCGGCGCGCCGACCGCCCCGCTGGCGCGGCACGAGGAGACCGAGGAGACCGGCACCACGGTCACCTTCTGGGCCGACCCGGACATCTTCGAGACCACCGTCTACTCGTTCGAGACGCTCTCCCGGCGCTTCCAGGAGATGGCCTTCCTCAACAAGGGCCTGACCATCGTCCTGACCGACGAGCGCCCCGAGCACCTGGACGAGGAGGGCAAGCCGCTCTCCGTCACCTACCGGTACGACGGCGGCATCGCCGACTTCGTGGCCCACCTCAACTCCCGCAAGGGCGAGGCGGTCCACCCCTCGGTGATCGACTTCGAGGCCGAGGACAAGGACAAGACGATCTCGGTCGAGATCGCCATGCAGTGGAACTCGTCCTACACCGAGGGCGTGTACTCGTTCGCCAACACCATCCACACCCACGGCGGCGGCACCCACGAGGAGGGCTTCCGGGCCGCGTTGACGGGTCTGATGAACCGTTACGCGCGCGACAAGAAGCTGCTCCGGGAGAAGGACGACAACCTCTCCGGCGAGGACATCCGCGAGGGCCTGACCGCGATCATCTCGGTCAAGCTCGGCGAGCCGCAGTTCGAGGGCCAGACCAAGGACAAGCTCGGCAACACCGAGGCCAAGACCTTCGTCCAGAAGGTGGTCAACGAGCACCTGGCCGACTGGCTGGACCGCAACCCCAACGAGGCCGCGGACATCGTCCGCAAGTCCATCCAGGCCGCCAGCGCCCGGGTCGCCGCCCGCAAGGCCCGCGACCTGACCCGGCGCAAGGGCCTGCTGGAGTCCGCCTCGCTGCCCGGCAAGCTCTCGGACTGCCAGTCCAAGGACCCGTCCGAGTGCGAGATCTTCATCGTCGAGGGCGACTCGGCCGGCGGCTCCGCCAAGCAGGGCCGCGACCCGCGCACCCAGGCGATCCTCCCGATCCGCGGCAAGATCCTGAACGTCGAGAAGGCCCGGATCGACAAGGTGCTGCAGAACACCGAGGTCCAGGCACTGATCTCGGCCTTCGGCTGCGGCATCCAGGAGGACTACGACGCCGAGAAGCTGCGGTACCACAAGATCGTGCTGATGGCCGACGCCGACGTCGACGGACAGCACATCCGCACGCTGCTGCTCACCCTGCTGTTCCGCTTCATGCGCCCGCTGGTCGAGGCCGGCTACGTCTACCTGGCGATGCCGCCGCTGTACAAGATCAAGTGGGGCCGGGACGAGTTCGAGTACGCCTACTCCGACCGCGAGCGCGACGCGCTGATCGCGGCCGGCGTCGAGGCCGGCCGCCGACTCCCGAAGGACGACGCGATCCAGCGCTTCAAGGGCCTCGGCGAGATGAACGCCGAGGAGCTGCGCATCACCACCATGGACGCCGCGCACCGCCTGCTGCTCCAGGTCACCCTGGAGGACGCCGCCCGCGCCGACGACCTGTTCTCCGTCCTGATGGGCGAGGACGTCGAGGCCCGCCGCTCCTTCATCCAGCGCAACGCGAAGGACGTCCGCTTCCTGGACGTCTGACGTCCGCCCAGGATCGTTGAAAGGAAACTGACCACCAGTGGTCGACGACAACCGTCCGGACGGCGGCGAGCAGCCCGAGGACAGCACCATCCCCGCCCAGGCCGGCAACCGGGTCGAGCTCATCGAGCTCGAGACCGAGATGCAGCGCTCCTACCTCGACTACGCGATGAGCGTCATCGTCTCGCGCGCCCTGCCCGAGGTCCGCGACGGCCTCAAGCCGGTGCACCGGCGCGTGCTCTACGCGATGTACGACGGCGGCTACCGGCCCGAGAAGGGCTACTACAAGTGCGCCCGCGTGGTCGGCGACGTGATGGGCAACTACCACCCGCACGGCGACACCTCGATCTACGACACCCTGGTCCGCCTCGCCCAGACCTGGTCGATGCGGATGCCGCTGGTCGACGGCAACGGCAACTTCGGCTCCCCGGGCAACGACCCGGCCGCGGCGATGCGCTACACCGAGTGCAAGATGATGCCGCTGGCGATGGAGATGATGCGCGACATCGACGAGGAGACCGTCGACTTCGCCGCCAACTACGACGGCCGGCAGCAGGAGCCGACCGTCCTGCCCTCGCGCATCCCCAACCTGCTGATCAACGGCGCCACCGGCATCGCGGTCGGCATGGCCACCAACATCCCGCCGCACAACCTGCGCGAGGTCGCCTCCGGCGCGCTCTGGGCGCTGGAGCACCCCGAGGCCTCCAACGAGGAGCTGCTGGAAGCCCTGATCGAGCGGATCAAGGCCCCCGACTTCCCCACCGGCGCGCTGATCGTCGGCCGCCGCGGCATCGAGGACGCCTACCGCACCGGCCGCGGCTCGATCACCATGCGCGCGGTGGTCGAGGTCGAGGAGATCCAGGGCCGCCAGTGCCTGGTGATCACCGAGCTGCCCTACCAGGTCAACCCGGACAACCTCGCGCTCAAGATCGCCGACCTGGTCAAGGACGGCCGGATCGCCGGCATCGCCGACGTCCGCGACGAGTCCTCCTCGCGCACCGGCCAGCGCCTGGTCATCGTGCTCAAGCGGGACGCGGTCGCCAAGGTCGTGCTCAACAACCTGTACAAGCACACCGATCTGCAGACCAACTTCGGCGCCAACATGCTCGCCCTGGTCGACGGCGTGCCGCGCACCCTCTCGCTGGACGCCTTCATCCGGCACTGGGTCGCCCACCAGATCGAGGTCATCGTCCGCCGGACCACCTTCCGGCTGCGCAAGGCCGAGGAGCGCGCGCACATCCTGCGCGCCCTGCTCAAGGCGCTCGACCAGATCGACGCCGTGATCGCCCTGATCCGCGCCTCGGAGAGCGCCGACGCCGCCCGCTCCGGCCTGATGCAGCTGCTCGCCATCGACGAGCTGCAGGCCAACGCCATCCTCGAGATGCAGCTGCGCCGGCTGGCCGCCCTGGAGAGCGCCCGCATCCTCAGCGAGCACGACGAGCTCCAGGCCAAGATCAACGAGTACAACGCGATCCTCGCCTCGCCCGTCCGGCAGCGCGAGATCGTCTCCGAGGAGCTCACCGCGATCGTCGAGAAGTACGGCGACGAGCGGCGCTCCACCCTGATCCCCTCCGACGGCGACCTCTCCATCGAGGACCTCATCGCCGAGGAGGACATCGTGGTCACCATCACCCGCGGCGGCTACGTCAAGCGCACCCGCTCCGACCTCTACCGCTCGCAGAAGCGCGGCGGCAAGGGCGTGCGCGGCGCGCAGCTGAAGCAGGACGACATCGTCGACCACTTCTTCGTGACCACCACCCACAACTGGATCCTGTTCTTCACCAACAAGGGCCGGGTCTACCGCGCCAAGGGCTACGAGCTCCCCGACGCCGGCCGCGACGCCCGCGGCCAGCACGTCGCCAACCTGCTGGCCTTCCAGCCGGAGGAGCACATCACCCAGGTGATGGCCGTGCGCACCTACGAGGACAAGCCGTACCTGGTCCTCGCCACCCGCGGCGGCCTGGTCAAGAAGTCCCTGCTCAAGGACTACGACTCGCCGCGCTCCGGCGGCCTGATCGCGATCAACCTCCGCCAGGACGACGAGGGCCGGGACGACGAGCTGATCGGCGCCGAGCTGGTCTCCGCCGACGACGACCTGCTGCTGATCTCCAGGAAGGCCCAGTCGATCCGCTTCAAGGCCACCGACGAGGCGCTGCGCCCGATGAGCCGGGCCACCTCGGGCGTGAAGGGCATGGCCTTCCGCGAGGACGACGAACTGCTCTCGATGAACGTGGTGCGGCCCGGCACCTTCGTCTTCACCGCCACCGACGGCGGGTACGCCAAGCGGACCTCGGTTGACGAGTACCGTGTCCAAGGACGCGGTGGTTTCGGTATCAAGGCGGCGAAGATCGTCGAAGGCCGGGGCTCGCTGGTCGGTGCCCTGGTGGTCGAGGAGAGCGACGAGATCATGGCCATCACGCTGTCCGGCGGCGTGATCCGGACCAGGGTTTCCGAAGTGCGTGAAACCGGACGTGACACCATGGGCGTCCAACTGATCAACCTCGGGAAGCGCGACGCGGTGGTGGGCATGGCCCGCAACGCGGAGGCCGACGAGGAGGAGGTCGTGGAGGACGCCGTCGACGAGACGGACACCGCGACCGCCACCGAGCAGGACGCGGACGGCACGCCCGACCAGGGCTGACGCCCGACGCACAGCCGTGGTGCCCGCCCCGCCGTCCGGCGGAGCGGGCACCACGGGTTGAACCGCGGGCCATCGGGGCACGCGGTACAGGAGCACAAAGCGGTCCAGGGCGGTGTGCCACCGCCCTGGCGGACGGTTCGGGAGGACCACGGTGAGCGGAGCCACGGGTGCTGGAGGTGCCACGGGCGGCCTGGCGGGCGGGCAGCAGGCCTACGGCGGCCCGACCCCGCCCCCGCCGCCGAGCACTCCGCCCGCGGGCGGTTTCTCCCAGCCGACCACGTACGCCAAGGGCCAGCCCACCCCGCCGCGCGGCACCCGCGTCCCCGGCACCCCGGGCGCTCCCGGTCAGGGCGGCGGCCAGGCCCGCCGCCCCGGCCCCGGGCCGTCCTCCGGCGGCGGCACCGGCCGGACCCGCAAGGCCCGGCTGCGGGTCACCAAGGCCGACCCCTGGTCGGTGATGAAGGTCAGCTTCCTGCTGTCGCTGGCCCTCGGCGTGATCATCATCGTGGCCGCCGCCGTGCTCTGGATGACGCTCGACGGCCTCGGCGTCTTCTCCTCGCTCAGCGGCACCCTGAAGGACGTCACCGGCAGCGGCTCGGACAGCTCCAGCGCCTTCAACCTGATGGACTACATCGGGTTCGGCAAGGTGATGCTCTTCACCGTCCTGATCGCGCTGGTCGACATCGTCCTGATGACCGCCCTGGCCACCCTCGCCGCGTTCATCTACAACTCGGCCGCCGGCTTCACCGGCGGCATCGAGCTGACCCTGGCCGAAGAGGACTGACCCGGGTCGGTCCGGCGGAATTCCCCGGGCCCCGGCGGCCGTTGAAGCCTCCGGGGTCCTTCGCCGTCCCGGGGAGGCAACCGGGTGACCGCCCGGCGAGCCGGGATTGGCGGTGCGGCCCGCAGCGCACAGATGGAAGAACGGGAACGGTCCAGTGGGCCGCCCGGCCGCTTCCGGCGGCCACCGGGCGGCCCGACGGGTACGACTTGGGTGGAGGTCCGTCGTGGCTCAGCACGCACAGAAACTGGTCGGCGCGGTGGAGGGTCTGCTCGGGCGCCCGATCCCCCTGCGGGTGCGCGCCTGGGACGGCTCCCAGGCCGGCCCGGCCGGCGCCCCCACCGTCGTCCTGCGCAACCGCCGCGCGCTGCGCCGCCTGCTCTGGGCCCCCGGCGAACTCGGCCTGGCCCGCGCCTACGTCTCCGGTGACCTCGAACTCGCCCCCGACACCGACCTGTACGAGGTGCTGGCCGCCGTCACCGCCTTCGCCGAGGACCCGAACGCCCCCCGTCCGGAGATCGGCCTCCGCGAGTACCTCGGCGCCCCCAGCCGCCGGCTGCTCGCCACCGGCCTGCGGCTGGGCGCCGTCGGCCCCGACCCCGCTCCCCCGGCCGAGGAGGTCGGGCAGCGCCGCGGCCGGGCGCACAGCCGCCGCCGTGACCGCGCCGCGATCAGCCACCACTACGACGTCGGCAACGACTTCTACCGGCTCGTCCTGGGCCCCACGATGGTGTACTCCTGCGCCTACTGGGAGCCCGCCGCCAAGAGCCTGGAGGACGCCCAGACGGCCAAGCTCGACCTGATCTGCCGCAAGCTCGGCCTGCGCCCCGGCATGCGCCTGCTGGACGTCGGCTGCGGCTGGGGCTCGCTGGTGCTGCACGCCGCCCGCCACTACGGCGTCCGGGCGGTCGGCGTCTCCATCTCCACCGAGCAGGTCGCGCTGGCCCGGCAGCGGGCCGCGGAGGCAGGTCTGGCCGACCGGATCGACATCCGGCTCCAGGACTACCGGGAGATCCCCGACGGCCCCTTCGACGCCGTCTCCAGCGTCGGCATGGCCGAACACGTCGGCTCCGACCAGTACTTGGTCTACGCCCGCCGGCTGTACGAGCTGCTGGCCCCCGGCGGCCGGCTGCTCAACCACCAGATCGCCCGCCGCCCGCTGCCCCCCGGCCAGAAGTACCGGCTCTCCCCCTTCATCGACCGCTACGTCTTCCCCGACGGCGAGCTCTCCCCCATCGGCACCACCGTCTCCCGGCTGGAGGAGGCCGGCTTCGAGGTCCGCGACGTCGAGGCCCTGCGCGAGCACTACGGCCGCACCCTGCGCGAGTGGGTCGCCAACCTGGAGGCGAGCTGGCCCGAGGCGGTCGCCCTGGCCGGCCGCGGCCGGGCCCGGGTCTGGCGGCTCTACATGGCGGCCTCCGCCGTCTCCTTCGAGCAGAACCACATCGGCATCAACCAGGTCCTCGCCGTCCGTCCCACCACCGTCGGCGCCTCCGGCCTCCCCCCGACCCGCCCGCAGTGGCTCGCGGAGGCCGTGGAGGCCGCCGGGGCCCCTGAGCAGCACCGCGAGCAGGTCCGTCCGGGAGGGTCCCGGGATACGGATTTGGGAGATCGGCCGTCGGTCCGCTAATCTTTCAGTGCGGCAAGGGCCTATAGCTCAGACGGTTAGAGCGCTTCCCTGATAAGGAAGAGGCCACAGGTTCAAGTCCTGTTAGGCCCACCGGCGCGAAGGCCCCGATCACCTGGTGATCGGGGCCTTCGACGTGTTCCGCCCGTAACCCCGCCGCCCGCCCGCTCGTTGGGCCCGGTGCGCAGAGGCAACACAGGGTGAGCTGACTCGAAACTGATGTGAAGTCGGGGATAGCCGGTCGACAGAGCCGGTCATTGGGTGACGTGGGACGTAGCGCGACCTCTGCTCCGGTCGGCGGATGATCCGGCCCCGCCCGCCCCGGGCTCCCGGGCGGTTCCCACGTCATGTCTTCGTTCACCCTGTGAGGCAACCCATGTCCATGGAAGCCGCGCTGCTCGAGTCCAGGACGCTCCGAAGCGGCCTGTGCGAGCGCACCGAAGTCCTCGACGAGGTCAAGGCCCTCGTCCTGCTGCCCGACGGGCTGTACGCCACCACGCGGATGGTGGCGGACTACTTCGAGGTCGGCGAACCCGCCCTCTACAGCCTGCTCCGCCGTCACCGGCAGGAGCTGGAGAGCAACGGATACACCGTCCTCAAGCCTGTGGACAACCCCGTGAACCAGACATTCAAAACGAATGGCTGGCAGGTCAGCGGTACCGAAGGAGGTGGTGGGGCCCCGTACGCCCCCACCCCGTCCGCGGGCGACTTCCGCCCCCAGGGCGGCGGCAACGGCGTGGCCCTCTACTCCCGGCGGGCCGTGCTGAACGTCGCGATGCTGCTGCGCGACAGCGAGGTGGCCCGGCGGGTGCGCGGGCGGCTGCTGGACGCGGTGGAGGCGGCGGCGCGGCCGGTGGTGGTGCCGCCGGTGGTGCACGCGTTCCGGGGGCGGCCGTGGCGGCGGTGGAGCGAGCTGCGGTGGGACGAGTACGAGGCGGGGCGGCGGGACCCGGCGGTGGCGGCCTGGCAGCGGCGGATCGACGGGCTGGAGCCGTTCGGGGCGTACCCGCCGGGGGAGGACGGGCCGGTGGTGCCGCCGTACGTCGAGGAGCCGGAGGTCGCGTTCACGGCGGAGGACCTGCCGGCGCTGGTCGCGGGGCTGGTGGTGTCGGTCGGGTCGGTCGAGCGGCGGCTCGACGCGCACGGGGTGCTGATCACCGCGATCGGTGAGCGGATCTCCCGGCAGGAGTCGCGGCTCGACAGCGTGGACGCCCGGCTCGACGGCATGGGCGCCCGGCAGGACGCCCTGGCCGAGGACGTGCGGGCGATCCGCCGGGACGTGGCCCACCTGCGGCGGCGCCGCCGGCGGTAGGCCGCATCCGTAGCGGGAGTGTTCCGGGCGCGCCGCCGGGCGGGAACGGCGGCGCGCCCGGGCGCGTTGTCGGGTGCATGGGCGTCTTCTGGGCGATGAGTCTGCCGGGGCTGGTCTGCGCCCTGGTGGTGCTGGCCTTCGTGGACCAGGTCGCGCTGCGGGCCAGCCGCAGCCGCTGGGTGCCCTGGCGGGGGACGGGTCGGGAGGGGCAGGTCTCGTCCACCGGGTTCGAGCAGCTGCACGCCCGGTTCGCGGCCGGCAAGCAGGCCGAGCTGGAGCAGCGGAGCACCACGCTGATGCTCCGGGACGAGGAGGGCGAGGGCGCCCCGCCGCGTTCCACGGTGGACCTGGACGGGGGCGTGGCGGTGATCCGGGCGGCGGACCGGCGGTTGGACGATCGCACTGATGGTGGGGTGTCAAAGCCGGTGGCGGATCGGTCGGTTGGCGGTGGCGGGGGCCGCTCTTGAACGGGTTACCGGTGTGTATCATCGGCCCCAGGGCGGTCTGCACCCTGACCGCTGGTTCGTGCTCCTACATCCAAGCAAGCAAGAAGGACGAGGTCCCGCGGTGAAGAAGCTTCTCCTGGTCGCCCTGGTCGCCCTCGGCGGCTTCTTTGTCTACCGTCAGGTCCAGGCGGACCGCGCCGAGCAGGACCTGTGGACCGAGGCGACCGACCCGGTCCCGGCCGGCCGTTGAGCGCCGACTGACGCAGTCTTCTCGGGCCGGCCCGCGGTGCACGGGCCGCGGCCGGTCCGAAACCCGCGCGGGCGGTTGTCCGGGAGCGGGTAGGCTATCCCCCGTTGCTCGGGGCCTTAGCTCAGTTGGTAGAGCGCTGTCTTTGCATGGCAGATGTCAGGGGTTCGACTCCCCTAGGCTCCACAGTCGCCGAACGGCCCCCGACCTGGGGAAACAGGTCGGGGGCCGTTCGCGTGTCCGGAGCCGGTCCGGCCGGCCGGTGGCGGGCCGGGGCGTGTTCAGTGCGGCTTGCGCGGGTCGTGCGGCTTGGGGCGGTCGTCGTCGGTGTCGGCGGCGGCCTCGGTGTCGGCGGACTGCGGGGCGCTCTCGTCCGGGTCGGTCTCCTCGTGCGGGACGGAGCCGTTCACCGACACGCCGCCGATCGGGTCGCCGACGGTGCTGCCGGAGGGCGGCGCGGTGGGGGAGGACACGACAGGGGACGGCGTGGCGGTCGGGGACGTGGGGGCGGAGGAGGAGACGGACGAAGAAGAGGAGGTGCTCGGCGGGGTGGCCGGGGCCGGGGGCTCGGTCAGCCACTCGGGGTTGTTCTGCTTGCGGTACCACTGCCAGGCCAGCACGCCGGTGCCGATGGCCAGGGTGCCGGCCACCGCGAGGCCGGTGGCCCAGCCGTTGCGGTGCTGCTTCTTGGCGTTCTTCGCGGCCAGCGCGCTGATCTCGGCGGCGCTGACGTGGCCCTGCAGCGCGGTCACCGCGGCGGCGCCGCGCTGCTGCGCCTCCTGGGCGATCGGCGTGACGGTCTCCTTGGCGGTCTGGAAGGTCTCGGCGACCTTGGGCACCACGGTGGCCTTCGCCTGCCCGGCGGCCTGCCCGGCCGAGATCTTGGCGGCGAGGGCGGCCTCCTGGGCCCGGTGGACGGCCCGGAGCGCGGCCTTCTGGGTCTCCGGCGGGAGGCTGGAGAAGGCGTGCTCCAGGTGCGGGGCGAGGTACTTGGCGTACTGCACCCGGGCGGCGTGGGCGGCCTGGCCGGCGCCCGCCTTGGCCTGCGCCCCGGCGGCCGAGGCCTTCGGGCCGAACGCCTCCAGCTTGGGGCCGAGCACCTGCTTGGCTCCTTCCGCGTAGTGCAGGGCGGCCTCCTTCGCGGAGACGGCGTAGGGCGCGACGGCGTCCTTCGCCCGTCCGGCGGTCTCGCGCGCGGTGTCCGTACGGCTCACGGGCTTCTCCTTCTCGGCGGGTGTCCGGCGTTGTCCGGTATGCACCTTTCCCTTTGATAGGAGATCATGCCTACCGCCCGTCGGGCACCTTCGACTGAGCCGTACGCGAGCCGCGTGGGATGATTCCCCGGATAGTCGGTAGAAAACAGGAAGGCATCTCCCGTGGCCCAGGAACTCACCGCCACCCTGAAGACCAACCACGGTGACATCGTGGTCGCGCTCTTCCCCAACCACGCGCCGAAGACCGTCGCCAACTTCGTGGAACTGGCCGAGGGCACCCGCGAGTGGAAGAACCCGGAGACCGGCGAGGTGGCCGCCAAGCCGCTGTACGACGGCACCGTCTTCCACCGGGTCATCGAGGGCTTCATGATCCAGGGCGGCGACCCGCTGGGCAACGGCACCGGCGGCCCGGGTTACAAGTTCACCGACGAGTTCCACCCGGACCTGGCGTTCACCAAGCCGTACCTGCTGGCGATGGCCAACGCCGGCCCGGGCACCAACGGCTCGCAGTTCTTCATCACGGTCGCCCCGACCACCTGGCTGACCGGCAAGCACACCATCTTCGGCGAGGTCACCGACGCGGCCAGCCAGAAGGTGGTGGACGCCATCGCCACCACCGCCACCACCAAGCCGTACGACCGCCCGGTCGAGGACGTGGTGATCCAGCAGGTCGTCGTCTCCCGCGGCTGAGACCCGGTTCCGCGCCGCCCTCCCCGCGGGGGCCGCGCGCAGTAGCCTGGGCGGTCCCGGCGGTGCCCCGTTCTCGACGGTGGCGGCGCCGGGACCGTCTCGTTGAGGAGGATCAGCGGCGATGCATCCGGAGGAGCCCGTGCGACCGACACCGGCGGACGGCCAGGGCCAGGGGAGCGGGCTGCCCGGCTGCTACCGGCACCCCGAGCGGGAGACCGGGGTGGGCTGCGCCAGGTGCGGCCGGCCGGTCTGCCCGGAGTGCATGGTGCCCGCCTCGGTGGGCTTCCAGTGCCCGGAGTGCGTGCGCGGGGAGGCCGCCCGGGAGGACCGGGACCGGCAGCGGCCCCGGACCACGGCCGGTGCGGTGCTGGCGCTCGGTGACGGGGCCCTGGTCACCAAGGTGCTGATCGGGATCAACCTGGCGGTGTTCCTGTTCACCGAGTACCTGGTGACCGGCTGGCAGGCCCGGCTGGGGATGGTCAGCTGGGCACAGGTGCCGGGGGTGCGGCTCGGCGTGGCCGAGGGGCCGACGGAGTGGTACCGGCTGGTGACCGCGGTGTTCGTGCACGCCGGGGTGCTGCACATCGCGACGAACATGTTCTCGCTCTGGGTGCTCGGCCCCCAGCTGGAGCGGTTGCTCGGCCGGTTGCGGTTCCTGGCCCTGTACCTGGCGTCCGGGCTGGCGGGCAACGCGTTCGCCTACCTGCTGGTCGGCCGGGAGATGTTCACGGTCGGTGCCTCCGGTGCGATCTTCGGCCTGCTGGGCGCGACCGCGGTGCTGTTCAAGGCGACCAGGACGCCGATGCAGCCGGTGATCGCGCTGCTGGTGGTCAACCTGGTGCTGAGCTTCTCGCTGCACGGGATCGACTGGCGTGCCCACGTCGGCGGCCTGGTGGCGGGCGCGGCGATCGGTGCCGGGATGTTCTACGCCCCGCGGGAGCGCCGGAACCTGGTGCAGGGGCTGGCGGTGGCCGGGGGGCTGGCCGTGACCCTGTTGATGCTGCTGGCCGGGACGGCGCGCCTGCCGGGGTGAGCGGGGCTGTGCACAGTCGGTGGGCGCCGGGGCGCGCCCGCCGATTGGATTTCCCGGCTCTACGCGCGTTATGCTGCCGCGTTGCGAGTTATCCACAGGCTGGGCGGAGTTTTCCCCAGTGTGGACAACCCTGTGGATAAACGTTCGGACGTTCCGTCACGACCCGGGTGGGCCCGGGCAGCGCGGACACCGCCCCGGCGCGGCGGCCGGAGCGGTGCGGGCGCGTCACGGGGTGTCGCGCGGGGCGGACCGGCCCGGCGTCACTTCCACTGCGTGGAGACGCCGAAGCCCGCCGCGATGAAGCCGAAGCCGGCCAGGATGTTCCAGTTGCCCCAGCTGCCGACCGGCCAGTCGCCGCTCGTCACGTAGTAGGTGACGATCCAGACCAGGCCGACCAGGAAGAACACCAGCATCAGCGGTGCCACCCAGCTCCGGCCGGAACTGATCTTCACGGCCGTCGAGGTGCTGGGCGGCGGCGTGTAGTCGGCCTTCTTGCGGAGTCGAGACTTCGGCACGAGGGGTTCTCCTGTCGATGCGCTGTGACCGCGCGGGTGGGTCAGCGTGGGCGGGCGGCAAATGGTGGGCCGGTCCGTACGGTTGGTCCTCCGCACATGCCACCGGCGTCCGTTAGCGTAGTGGCTCGCCGGGTCATAAGGAGATAAGGGTACGGTGCCTGATTCCACGATTTCTTCCCCGTCCCCGGCTCCGCGCCCGCGTCGTGGGCGAATTGTCGGACGTGCCCTGACCTGCACCGTCTTCGCGCTCGCCGGCCTGCTCTTCTACGTCAGCGCGCGGACCGCGCACGGGACCGACCTGCGCACCGACAACTCGCTGCTCAAGCTCAGCGACGTCATACAGCAGCGCTCCACCCAGAACCAGCAGCTGTCCGAGCAGGTCTCCGCGGACCGCGACCGGGCCGACCGGCTGGCCACCCGGCAGGGGCAGAGCCCGGACGACGCGGCCAGGCTGGCCGAACTCCAGCGGGCCGCCGGGCTGGACGCGCTGCACGGGCCCGGGCTGACCGTCACCCTGGACGACGCCCCGCCGGACGCCACCGCGCGGATCCCGGGCGTCCCCGAGCCCGGCGTCAACGACCTGGTGATCCACCAGCAGGACATCCAGGCCGTGGTGAACGCGCTGTGGCGGGGCGGCGCCGAGGGCATCCAGGTGATGGACCAGCGGCTGATCTCCACCAGCGCGGTGCGCTGCGTCGGCAACACCCTGCTGCTGCAGGGCCGGGTCTACTCGCCGCCGTACGTGATCCGCGCGGTCGGCCGGACCGACGCGCTGCGCTCCGCGGTGGACGCCGACCCCACCGTCCGCAACTACCTGGGCTACGTCACCGCGTACGGGCTGGGCTGGAAGGTCCAGGAGAACGGCGACCTCACCCTGCCCGGGTACACCGGCTCCGCCGACCTGCGGGCCGCCTCGGCCCCCTGACGGCGCCCGGTGCCGCCGCGCGCGGGCCGATGCGCGGATACCCTCCTGGGCGGGTCGGTCGGGCGTCTACGCTTGTGCAGACCCGAATGACCGAGGAGCACCATGTACGGCTGGATCTGGCGGCATCTCCCGGGCCCCGCGCCGGTCCGCGCGCTGATCGCGCTGCTGCTCGTCCTCGGGGTGGTCTACGTCCTGTTCCAGTACGTCTTCCCGTGGGCCGAGCCGCTGCTCCCCTTCGGGAACGTGACGGTGGACCAGGGCACCGGCGGCTGAGTCCCGGCGCCGTACCGAGCCCCTCCGTCCTCCGACGCACCCCACCCCAGGAGTAGCGATGACCTCCGCCGACAGAGCGCCCCGGATCCTCGTGGTCGACAACTACGACAGCTTCGTCTTCAACATCGTCCAGTACCTGTACCAGCTGGGCGCGGTCTGCGAGGTCGTCCGCAACGACGAGCTGTCGGTGGCCGACGCCCGGCCGCGGACGGACGGGGCGGATGGGGCGGACGGGGAGGGCTACGACGGGGTGCTGCTCTCCCCCGGGCCCGGCACGCCCGAGGAGGCCGGGGTGTGCGTGGAGATGGTGCACCACTGCGCCCGGACCGGGCTGCCGCTGTTCGGGGTCTGCCTGGGCCTGCAGTCGATCGCGGTGGCGCACGGCGCGGTGGTCGGGCGGGCGCCCGAGCTGCTGCACGGCAAGACCTCGCCGGTGCTGCACGAGGACGGCGGCGTCTTCGCCGGCCTGCCCTCGCCGCTGACCGCCACCCGCTACCACTCGCTGGCGGTCGACCCGGCCACCGTGCCCGCCGAGCTGGTGGTGACCTCGCGCACCGACAGCGGCGTGATCATGGGCCTGCGGCACCGCGAACTCCTCATCGAGGGCGTCCAGTTCCACCCGGAGTCGGTGCTCACCGAGGGCGGCCACCGGATGCTCGCCAACTGGCTCGCCGAGTGCGGCTTCCCGGAGGCGGTGGGCCGTTCGGCCGGCCTCGCCCCGGTCATCGGCCGGGGGTGACGCCGGTGACCGCCGTGCGTCCGGAGGGGAGCGTGCCCGAGGGGCCGGGGGAGCCGGATGACTGGAGCGTCTACGAGCCCCCGGTCGAGCAGACCTTGAAGCTGCGGCTGTCCGACCCCGCCGCGGCCGGGTCGGTGCCCGCGCCGGCACCCGGGGCGGACGGCGGCCGGGCCGAGCGCCGCCGGACCGGCCGTCGCGGGGCGGGCACCGGCCGCCGCCGGGCCAGCGGCCGACCCGCCGGGCCGCGCCCGCCGCGCCCCAAGGAGCGCAAGCGGGTGGTGCTGGCCCGGCTGCTGGGGGAGTTGTTCATCACCCTCGGCGCGGTGATGCTGCTGTTCGTCTCCTACCAGCTGTGGTGGACCAACGTGATGGCCGACCGGGACGCCGGCGCCGCCAGCGACCGGCTGGAGCAGCAGTGGGCGCAGCAGCCCGTGCCGTCCGGCGGCGGGGCCGGCGGGGGGAGCACCCCCGCGCCGCAGACCAGGTTCGAGCCCGGGCAGGGCTTCGCCATCATCCACATCCCGAAGCTGGGCCTGGACTACCCGATCGCCGAGGGCACCGACAAGCAGAAGGTGCTCGACCACGGCCTGGTCGGCCACTACGCGGGCACCGCGATGCCGTCCGACCCGCAGGGCAACTTCGCGGTCGCCGCGCACCGCACCACGCACGGGCAGCCGTTCCGGAAGATCGGGCAGCTGGTGCCGGGCGACAGGATCGTGGTGGAGACCGCGACGGCGTACTACACGTACGAGGTGGCGGGCGGCATCCCGGAGACCCCGCCGAGCAACGTGACGGTGCTGCAGAAGGTGCCCAGGGGCTCGCCGTTCACGGCCGCGGGCCGCTACCTGACGATGACGACATGCACGCCGGAGTTCAGTGCCCGGGGAAGGCTGATCGTGTTTGGCAAGATGGTCGAGGAACGGCCGAGGAGCCAGGGGCAGCCGGAGGCGCTGACCGGGCAGCACTGACCAGCGAGGCGGCACCATGGGCACAGCCATTCGGGGCGGGCGGCGGCGCGGCAGGCCGGCGGTGGCCCTGGGGCTGCTGGGGGAGCTGCTGATCACCCTGGGGCTGGTGCTGGCGCTGTTCGTCGGGTACTCGCTGTGGTGGACGGACGTGGTGGCCGACCGGGCCGCCGGGCGGGCGGGGGACCGGCTGCGGCAGACCTGGACCGTCCCGGCGGCGCCCCCGGACGGCTCCGGCGCGGCCCGGGCGCCGCAGTACGGGGCGGGGGACGGGGTGGGCTTCCTGCACGTGCCGGCCTTCGGCCCGGGCGACCAGACGCTGATCCGGATGGGCACCACCGCGGAGGTGCTCGACGAGGGCGTGGCGGGGGTGTACGAGGAGCCGTACCGCTCGGCGATGCCGTGGGACGCGGAGGGCAACTTCGCGCTGGCGGCGCACCGGGACGGGCACGGCGCGAAGTTCCACGACCTGGACAGGCTGGCGGTGGGCGACCCGGTGGTGGTGGAGACCAAGGACGCCTGGTACGTCTACGAGGTCGCCGGGACGCTGCCGCAGACCTCCAAGTACGACGTGGGCGTGGTGGCGCCCGTCCCCGAGGGCTCGCCGTTCACCGGCCCGGGCCGCTACCTGACGCTGACCACCTGCACGCCGGTGTACACCTCCCGCTACCGGATGGCGGTCTGGGCGGAGCTGGTCCGCACCGACCCGGTGGACGCGCGGCGCACCCCGCCGCCCGAGCTGCGCTGACGGGGCGACAGGACGGCCGAGGGGCCGCACCGTTCGGGGAGAACGGGGCGGCCCCTCGGGCTGTCACCGCCGCGGCTACGGCTTCGGGGTGATCGGGTCGGTCGCCTTGTCGCCGGGCTTGGTCCACAGCTGGACGGTGGTGCCCTGGTCGACCGAGGAGTTGGCCGGCGGGTCGCTCTTGATCACGATCGCGTTCTCGTCCTGCGGGCCGCCGTTCACGACCACCGACTGCAGGTGGTTCTTCTGCAGGTCGGCGATGACCTGCTTGTAGGTGCGGCCCTCGGTGATCGGCATCAGGACCTTGTCGGCCTGCTTGCCGACGGTGATGTTGACCGTGGAGCCGGTCTTGGCCTGGGTGTTCTTCGGGCTCTGGTCGAGGACCTGGCCGGCCTGGGTGGGGTCGGTGACCGTCTTGTTGGTCGCCGTGACGGTGAAGCCGGCCTCGGAGAGGATCCGGGTGGCCTCGTCCTGGGCCTTGCCGATCACGCTCGGCACGGCGACCTTCTGCTGGCCGGAGGAGACGGTCAGGGTGACGGTGGCGCCGGGGGCGGCCTTGCCGGTGACGTCCTGCGAGACGACCTTGTCCTGATCGATCTTGTCGTCGTTGGCGTAGGCGTACTTGACGTCGAAGCCCTTGTCCCGGAGCGCCTTGGTCGCGTCGTCCTTGGACTTGCCGGCGACGGACGGGACGTCGACCTGGGCCGCGGCGGCGGCCAGGTGCACGGTGATGGTGCCGTCGGCGGCCATCTGGCCGGCCGCGGCCGGGCTCTGGGTGCAGACCCGGTCCTTCTGGACCTTGGTGTCGGGGCAGTCGGCCGCCGGGTCCCCGGCGGTCACCTTGAGGTTGGCGCTCTGCGCCTTCGCGGCGTTCGCGGCCTCGTCCAGGGTCATCCCGACCAGGTTCGGCACGCTGGTCTTCCCGGCACCCGTGCCGCCGGTCTTCACCATGGACTGCACCACGAAGAAGGCGCCGACCAGGACCAGCACCGCCGCGACGGCGAGCACGATCCAGGAGGTGTTGCTCTTCTTCGGCTGCTCCTCGCGCCGCCGGCTGCCGCGGCCCTCGTAGCCGTCCCCGTCGCCGCCGTAGCCGTTGTCCTGGTAGCCGCCGTACGGGGCGGGCTGCTGGCCGCCGACCGGCGGCATCATGGTGGTCGGGCCGCCGCCCTGCTGGGGCAGCATGTTGGTCTGGCCGTACGGGTCGTACTGGTTGCCGCCCTGGTCGTAGCCGTAGCCGGCCGCGCCCATGCCGTAGGCCGCCTGCTGGGCGGCGGCCACCGGCAGGCCGTCGAGGAAGCGCTCGATGTCGTCGCGCATCTCGTCGGCGGACTGGTAGCGGTAGTCGCGCTCCTTGGCGAGCGCCTTGAGCACGATCGCGTCGATCTCGGGGCGCACCTCGGGGTCGTACGAGGACGGCGGGGCGGCCTCCTCGCGGACGTGCTGGTAGGCCACCGCGACGGGCGAGTCGCCGACGAACGGCGGCCGCAGGGTGAGCAGTTCGTACAGCAGGCAGCCGGTGGAGTACAGGTCGGAACGGGCGTCGACGGTCTCGCCCTTGGCCTGCTCGGGGGAGAGGTACTGGGCGGTGCCGATGACCGCGGAGGTCTGGGTCATCGTCATGCCGGCGTCGCCCATCGCGCGGGCGATGCCGAAGTCCATCACCTTGACGTTGCCCTGCCGGGTCAGCATCACGTTGGCGGGCTTGATGTCGCGGTGCACGATGCCGGCGCGGTGCGAGTACTCCAGCGCCTGCAGGATGCCGATGGTCATCTCCAGCGCCCGCTCGGGCAGCAGCCGCCGGCCGCTGTGCAGCAGTTCGCGCAGGGTGGAGCCCTCGACGTACTCCATGACGATGTACGGGATGGAGATCCCGTCGATGTAGTCCTCGCCGGTGTCGTAGACCGCGACGATGGCCGGGTGGTTGAGCGAGGCCGCGGACTGCGCCTCGCGGCGGAACCTGGCCTGGAAGGAGGGGTCGCGGGCCATGTCGGTGCGGAGGGTCTTCACCGCGACGGTGCGCCCGAGCCGGGTGTCGTGGCCGAGGTACACCTCGGCCATGCCCCCGCGCCCGAGGACGCCGCCGAGCTCGTACCTGCCGCCTAGGCGACGAGGCTCTTCCATATCTCCGACCCTCTCCCCCACCGGCAGGTGAGGATGTGACGTAGGTGTCCCCGCACGCTCTCTTCGGACGCGTCGGCCGCCGCCGCGGTTTCACGGCCGGGGCGACTTTCCGGCTGCGGGTACACCCGCTGCTGGCGGATACGCTACCGGGCGAACCTGGGCCGACCCGAGCAGGCCGTCAGCTGAGACCAGACCGGTACCGACCGGGAAGGTTCCATTGTGACAATTCCGGCCGCCGATCGAGGACCGGCGGCCGGAATGTGACGCATGCGACCGGAACTACTTGCCGAGGGCCGCCTGCATCATCGATTTGGCGATCGGCGCGGCCAGCGAGCCGCCGGAGATCTCGGAGCTCTGCGCGGCGCCGTCCTCGACCACCACCGCGACCGCGACCTGCTTGCCGGAGGAGTCCTTGGCGTAGGAGACGAACCAGGCGAACGGCTTGCCCGCGTTGTCCTGGCCGTGCTGCGCGGTGCCGGTCTTGCCGCCGACCGTCACGCCGGGGATGTTCGCCCGCTGGCCGGTGCCGTTCTTCACCACGCCCTCCATCAGCTGCTGGAGCTTCTGCGCGGTGGCTGGCGAGACGGCCTGGCTCATCTGGTGCTCGGAGTGGGTGGAGATGGCGTGGCCGGGCGCGCCCTCCTGGGCGACCAGGTACGGCTGCATCAGCGAGCCGTTGTTGGCGATGGCGGCGGCCACCATGGCCATCTCCAGCGGGGTGGCCCGGGTGTCGTGCTGGCCGATGGCGTCCATCGCGGTGCCGTCGGGGGAGGAGCCGCTCGGGTAGTAGCTGGCGGCCGCCCGGATCGGGACGTCCACCTTGTCGTTGTTGAAGCCGAACTTCTCGGCCTGCGCGCGCACCGCGTCCCCGCCGAGCTCGGCGCCGATCTTGCCGAACACCGTGTTGCAGGACAGCGCCATCGCCGCCGCCAGGGTGGCGTCGGTGCAGGGCTCGTCGGGGCTGTCGTTGACCAGCGGGGTGCTGGTGCCGGGCAGGATGTACGTCTCCGGGGTCTGGGTCTCGTCGTTCGGGTCCTTGAACTTGCCGGTCTCGAACGCGGTGGCGGCGGTGACCAGCTTGAACGTCGAGCCGGGCGGGTAGGTCTGGCGCAGCGCCCGGTTCAGCATCGGCTGGTTCGGGTCGGACTTCAGCGCCGTCCAGGCCGCGGAGTCGGCGTCGCTGCCGCCGGCGAAGGTGCCCGGGTCGTAGGACGGGGTGGAGACCAGCGCCAGGATCGCCCCGGTGCGCGGGTCGATGGCCACTGCGGCGCCCTTGCGGTTGCCCAGGCCCTCGAAGCCGGCCTTCTGCACCTTCGGGTCGATGGTGGTGACGACGTCGCCGCCCTGCCTGGTCTTGCCGGTCAGCATGTCCAGGGTGTTGCGGAAGAACAGCCGGGAGTCGGTGCCGGACAGCACGTCGTCCTCCAACTTCTCCAGCTGGCTGGCGTCGAAGACCTGCGAGGAGTAGCCGGTCACCGGGGCGTACATCGGCCCGTCGACCCAGGAGCGCTTGTACTTGTAGCGCAGGCCGTTGACGAAGTCGGACTTGGTGACCGGCTGGCCGCCGACGATGATGTTGCCGCGCGGGTAGGCGTACCTGTCGTACTTCGTCCGCTCGTTGTGCGGGTTGCTCGCCCAGGCCGAGGCCTGCACGCCCTGCACCCAGTTCACCCGGACCATCAGCGCCAGGATCAGGACCAGGCAGAAGATCGAGACCCGGCGGATCGGCTTGTTCACGAGGACGCTCCCCTGCTCTGGCCCGGCGCGCCGTGACCGGGCGGCCCGAAGCGGTCGGGACCGGCGGGCTCCGGGATGGCCGGGGCGGGTTCGGCGGCCGGCTCGGCGGCCGGGCGGCGGGCGGTGTCGCTGATCTTCATCAGGACGGCGATCAGCGCCCAGTTGGCGACCACCGAGGAGCCGCCCTGGGCGAGGAACGGCATCGTCATGCCGGTCAGCGGGATCAGGCCGGTGACGCCGCCGGCGACCACGAACACCTGCAGCGCGAACGCCGAGCTGAGGCCGACCGCGAGCAGCTTGCCGAACGGGTCGCGGGCCGCCAGGGCGGTGCGCAGGCCGCGCTGCACCACCAGGCCGTAGACCAGGAAGATCGCCATCAGGCCGGCCAGGCCGAGCTCCTCGCCGAAGGAGCCGAGGATGAAGTCGCTCTTCGCGGCGAACTGGATCAGCCAGCTGCGGCCCTGCCCCAGGCCGGTGCCGACGGTGCCGCCGGAGCCCAGCGACATCAGGGTCTGGCCGATCTGCTCCGAGGACTGCTTGGGCGGGTGCGGCCCGAACGCGGCCATCGGGTCCAGCCAGGCGTTGATCCGGGTCTTGACGTGGTGCTCCTTGGTGGCCACCAACGCGGCGCCGCCGAAGGACATCAGCAGACCGAAGACGATCCAGCTGGTCCGCTCGGTGGCCACGTAGAGCATCACCACGAACAGGCCGAAGAACAGGAAGGACGTACCGAGGTCGGTCTCGAACACCAGGATCAGGATCGACAGCAGCCAGACCACCACGATCGGGCCGAGGTCGCGCCCGCGCGGCAGGTACAGGCCCATGAACTTGCGGCTGGCCAGCGCCAGGGCGTCCTTCTTCACCATCAGGAAGCCGGAGAAGAAGATGGTCAGGATGATCTTGGCGAACTCGCCCGGCTGGATCGAGAAGGACCCGAAGCGGATCCAGATCTTCGCGCCGAAGTCCTCCTCCCGGGACGGGAAGAAGGCCGGCGCGGCCAGCAGCACCAGCGCCACCACCATCGAGATGTAGGTGTAGCGCTGCAGGATCCGGTGGTCCTTGAGCAGCCACATCACGCCGATGAACAGCGCGATGCCCAGGCCCGACCACATCAGCTGGTTGGTGGTCGCCGGGAAGTTGTTGCGCAGCAGCTTGCCGGCCTTGTCGAGGCGCCAGAGCATCACCAGGCCGAGCCCGTTCAGCAGCGTCGCCAGCGGCAGCAGCAGCGGGTCGGCGTAGGGGGCGAAGCGGCGCACCGCCAGGTGCGCGGCGCCGGCCAGCACGGCCAGGCCCAGGCCGTACGCCAGGATGTTGGCGGGCAGCGTGCCGTCCATCGCCAGACCCACGTTGGCGTACCCGAGGATCGGGACGGCCAGCGCGAAGGCCAGCATCAGCAGCTCGGTGTTGCGCCGGTTGGGCACGGTGTCCGCGGCGGGCCGGTCGGCGGCGCGGCGCCGCCGGGCGGCGGGCGTGCGGCCGCCGCTCACGTCGAAGGTGCTCATGCCTGTGTGAAACCCCCCGGGTTCGACCGCGGCCCTACTGGGCCGGGCAGGACGCGGCGAGCTGCTGCTCCTGTTCGGTCAGCGGCGGCGCGGACGGCTCGGTGCCCTCCCCGGTGGCCGGGGCGGCCTTGGAATCGGCGACCTTCTTGCAGACGGCGGCCTGCGCGCGCAGGCCGTCCACCTGCTTGCGGGCCTCGTCCAGCCCGTCGGCCTGGATCTTCTTGGTGACCTGGTCGCGCTGGTAGGCGGGCAGGTACTTGAGTTCGACGTCGGAGAACTGCTGGTAGACCGAGCTGAGCTCGATGCCGACCAGGCTCTGGTCCAGGCCGCGGTAGACCGCGACGTGGCCGTCCTCGGAGCCGACGTAGTACTGGTCCTGGTTCCACTGCCAGGCGAAGAAGCCGCCGGCGCCGAGCACCGCGAGGACCAGCACCCCGATCAGGGTGAGCTTCAGGCCGCGCTTCTTCTTCCGGCGGTCGACCGGCTCGCCTGGCTCGAACTCCTCGCCGGGCGCGCCGTAGCCCGCCTCGCCGTAGCCGCCCTCGCCGGCCGGGAAGCCCGCGGCCGGGGCGCCGAAGCCCTCGGGGGGGCCGAAGTCGCCCGCCGGGGCGCCGAAGCCGGGCTGCTGCTCGTAGCCGCCCTCGTACCCCTGGGCGGGCCCGAAGGCGCCCTGCGGGGCCTGCGGCTGCGGGCCCTGGCCGCGACCGAGGCCGGCGGCCCGGCCGGCCGGGGTGTCCAGCAGCTGCGGGTCGTTGAAGTGGTGCGGCTGGCTGTCGGCGACCGCGCCGACCACCACCGGTGCCTCGGCGGCCTGGCCGCTGAGCGGGTCGGTGGCGCCGACGTCGATCACGTCGGCGACGATGCAGGTGATGTTGTCGGGGCCGCCGCCGCGCAGCGCCAGCTGGATCAGCTCCTGGACGGTCTGCTCGGGCGCGTAGAAGCTGCCGAGCGTCTCCTCCAGGGTCTGGTGGCTGACCGGCCCGGACAGGCCGTCGGAGCAGATCAGGTACCTGTCGCCGGCCCGGACCTCGCGGATCGACAGGTCGGGCTCGACCTGGCCGCGGCCGTCGAGGGCGCGCATCAGCAGCGAGCGCTGCGGGTGGGTCTCGGCCTCCTCGGCGGTGATCCGGCCCTCGTCGACCAGCCGCTGCACCCAGGTGTGGTCCTGGGTGATCTGGTCGAGCCGGCCGTCGCGCAGCAGGTAGGCGCGGGAGTCGCCGATGTGCACCTGGCCCATCCGCTGGCCGTCCCAGAGCAGCGCGGTCAGCGTGCAACCCATGCCCTCCAGCTGCTGGTCCTGCTCGACCATCTGCCGCAGCCGGTCGTTGGCGGTCTGCACCGCCTCGTTGAGCAGGCTCAGCAGGTCGGCGCCGGGGTGCGGCTCGTCGAGCCGGACGATCGAGCCGAGGACCTCGGAGGAGGCGACCTCGCCGGCCGCCGCCCCGCCCATGCCGTCGGCCACCGCGAGCAGCCGGGGCCCGGCGTAGCCGGAGTCCTCGTTCCCTTCACGGATCAGGCCCTTGTGCGAGCCGGCGGCGAAGCGCAGCACGAGACTCATGCTGTCCGGGCCCTCCTTCGGGTGGAGCTGGTCCTCATGCGCTGACTACTTCCGCAGCTCGATGACGGTCCTGCCGATTCGGATCGGCACGCCGATCTGGAGCGGCATCGGCGTGGTGAGCCGCTGCCGGTCGAGATAGGTGCCGTTGGTGGAGCCTAGATCCTCCACCGTCCACTGCCCAGTCTGATCCGGGTAGATCCTGGCGTGACGCGAGGACGCGTAGTCGTCGTCCAGCACGATCGTGGAGTCGTGCGCCCGGCCCAGCGTGATGGTCTGGCCCTGCAGCGCGACGGTCGTGCCGGCCAGCGAGCCCTGGGTCACCACCAGGTGGGTGGGCTGGCCGCGGCGCTGCCTGGCCTGGGCCTGCTGGGCGGCCGCCGCGGGGGCGCCCTGGCCCTGCGGCGGTCGGCCCGCCCCGGCGGGGGCGGGGGCGGTGGGTCGCTGGGCGGCGCGCGCCGCGCCCTTGGTGTTGAACAGGTCGCTGCGGATCACCTGCACCGCGACGATGACGAACAGCCAGAGGACGGCGAGGAAGCCCAGCCGCATGACCGTCAGGGTCAGATCAGACATACCGGCCCGCTTCTACCCTTCGACCTGTCGGTAGACGATGGTGGTCGACCCCAGGACGATCCGGGAGCCGTCGCGGAGCGTAGCGCGCTGGGTGTGCTGCCCGTCCACCACGATGCCGTTGGTGGAGCCCAGGTCCAGGACCATCGCGGGCGTACCGGGACGGATCTCCGCGTGCTTGCGGGACACCCCGGGGTCGTCGATCCGGATGTCCGCCTCGGTGGAGCGGCCCAGCACCACCGCGTTCTGGCTGATCTGGTGCCGGGCGCCGTTCACCTCGACCCAGCGCCGGGTGCCGGCGCCGCCGTGGCCCGCTCCGGGGAAGGGCCGCACGTTCCCGGGGGCCCCGGCGGGCGGGGCGGACGGCATCGCGGGCGGGGCGGCGGGCGGCGGCGGGGCGCCGTACGGGGCGGCGGCCGCCCCCTGGTGCCAGGGCGCGCCGGGCGCGGGCGGGGTCGGCGGGCGCCCGTAGCCCGGCTGGGGGGCGGCGGGCGGCTGGGCCGGGGCGCGCTGGGGCTCCTCGGCGGTCAGCGTGCGGCTGCGCACCCGGTAGAGGCCGGTGTCCAGGTCGTCGGCCTTCTCCAGGGCGACCTGCAGCGGGCCCATGAAGCTGTAGCGCTGCGCCTCCGCGTACTCGCGGACCATCCCGGCCAGCTCGTTGCCGAGCTGGGTGGAGTAGGGGCTGAGCCGCTCGTGGTCGTGCGGGCTGAGCTCGACGATGAAGTCGTTCGGGACGACCGTGCGGTCCCGGTTCCAGATGGTGGCGTTGTTGTCGCACTCGCGCTGCAGGGCGCCGGCGATCTCCACCGGTTGGACCTCGGACTTGAACACCTTCGCGAAGGTGCCGTTCACGAGACCTTCGAGTCGCTGCTCGAACTTCTTCAGGACTCCCACGGGGCACCCCCTCTCAGGGCGTCGGACGGGCCGGCTCGTCGGCTGGAAAGCGGTACTTCCGTACTGATCGTATCCACGCCCGGCCCTTCCGTACGGTTCCCCGCCTAGGTCGCGCCCGGAGGGGTACCCGCCGGACGGCCCGCTCACTCGTTCCCCCCGCCTCCGGTTGCGGGCCGCCGGAGTCCGTGCCGGGGGCCCGGTGGGAATGGATTCGCAGGTGCGGCCAGGGGCGTGCTAATGTTTTCCATGTCGGAAGGGGCGCCCGAGAGGGAGCCGAACGGAAGACCCCGAGAGATGCGGTAAGCTTCTCGACAGGTCGGAAGAAGCGGTAAGCAACTGAAGACAACACCCATGCGCGGGTGGCGGAATAGGCAGACGCGCTGGATTCAGGTTCCAGTGCCCGAAAGGGCGTGGGGGTTCAACTCCCCCCTCGCGCACAGCGAAGCCCCGCAGATCTACGGATCTGCGGGGCTTTCTCGTTGTCCGGAACCGGATCGGCCCGGGCGGCCCAGTCCGGCCCGACCCGGCCCCGGCGGTCCCCGGGGCCGGTCGGCCTCAGTGCGCGGGGAGCACCGCGTGCAGGACGAAGCCGCCGTCCGGGGCGGGGGCGGCGGTGAAGGTGCCGCCGAGCAGGGCGGCGCGTTCGCGCAGGCCGATCAGGCCGTGGCCGCCGCCGGGCAGCGGGGCGTCGTCCGCGCCGGCGCCCGGGGTGCGGGCGGGCGGGGGGCCGTTGCGGACCTCGACGTGCAGCTTGCCGCCGCGGGCGGCGATCCGGACGGTGACGGGGGCGCCGGGGGCGTGCTTGCTGATGTTGGTCAGGCCCTCCTGGACGGTGCGGTAGGCGGCCCGTTCGACGGCCTCGGGCCAGGGCCGGCGGCCGGGGTCGAGGCGGCTGGTGACGGCCAGGCCGCTGCCGTCGATCAGCCGGGGCAGGTCGGCCAGGGTGGGCTGCGGGGCGAGCGGGGTGCCGGGGACGCCGGCGGCGCGCAGCACGCCGACCATCTGGCGCAGCTCGTCGAGGGTGCGCACGGAGAGCTCGCGGATGGTGCGGGCGCCCTCGCGGGCGGCCGGGTCGGTGCTGGAGACCTGGACCGCGCCCGCCTGGATGGAGATCAGGCTGACCTGGTGGGAGACCACGTCGTGCATCTCGCGGGCGAGCCTGGCCCGTTCGGCGGAGAGCACCTTCTCGGCGAGCAGCCGGCTCTCGCGCTGCCGGCCGGCGGTGAGTTCGGTGACGCGGTCGGCGAGTTCGCCGCGGGTGCGGGCGAGCATGCCGAGGGCGGCGGGGCCGGCGCCGAGCATCACCGACTGGATGGCGTAGAGCGCGTTGTCCCGGCTGAGCTCGAACAGGCCGGGGTCGAGGGGCCAGTGGAAGAACTCGACCAGGGCGAAGGCGGTGGCGCAGGCGACCGGGACGCGGGGCCGGGACCAGGCGGCGGCGACCGAGTAGACGGCGGTGATGGGGGAGAGCCAGATCTCGTTGAAGAACGCCCCGGGCAGGGTGAGCAGGGCCACCGGCAGGGGGTGCCGGCGGCGCCAGAGCAGGACGGCGACGGAGAGCGCGGAGAGGGCCAGCTGCCAGGGCGCGGAGTCCCTGGCGACCAGGGCGGAGTCCATCGCGGCGAGCAGCACCGGGGCGAGCAGGGTGGTGCGCGGGGAGCGCAGCCAGGCCGGGGCCCGGCGGCGCGGCTCGGCGGGCTCCTCGGGGGTCACTCCCCGTCCCGCCGGTCGCGGACCAGCCCGGCGCGGTGGGCGATGACGGCGGCCTGGACGCGGTTGGCGGCGCCGAGCTTGGCCAGGATGGCGCTGATGTGGTCCTTGACCGTGCCGGTGCCGAGGAACAGCCGGTCGGCTATCTCGGCGTTGGACAGGCCCTCGCCGAGGAGTGCCAGGACGTCCAGTTCGCGGCCGGTGAGCCGGCCGGTGAGGGTGGCGGCGGCGGTGTCGGGGCCGCCGCCCTCGACGTAGCCGCTGATCACGGTGCGGGCCACGGTCGGGGAGAGCACGCTGCCGCCGGCCGCGAGCACCCGGACGGCGTGCACCAGCTGTTCGGGGGCGGTGTCCTTGAGCAGGAAGCCGGCGGCCCCGGCCCGCAGCGCGGTGCCGATGTGCTCGTCGGTGTCGAAGGTGGTGAGCATCGCGACGGCGGGCGGTTCGGGCAGCGCGCGCAGCCGGCGCAGCACGCTGATGCCGTCCAGGTCGGGCATCCGGACGTCGAGCAGGACCACCTGGGGGGCGAGCTCGCGGACCATCCGCTCGGCCTGGCCGCCGGAGCAGCCGCCGACCACCTCCAGGTCGGGCGCGGTGCCGACGATCAGGCCGAGCCCGGAGCGGACCAGCACCTCGTCGTCCACGATCAGGACCCGGGTCGGCGGCATGTCTCTCCCTGCTGGGGCGGGTTCGGTCCCGGTCGGCGCTCCGGCACCCCCGCCGAACGGCGGGGGTGGGAATCCGCTACCGGATTCACGCAATTCTCATCGCCGCTGGGCAACCATGGAAATCGGGGTGGAGTGCGCGGAACCGCGAGCGGATGCGCCCCGCTGATCGATCGTCTGGAATGGTTGCTGTGTCCACTGTGAAGACGGCTTCCTCGGCCGTGTCCCCGACCCGGGGCGAAGGTCAAGGTCCGCTGGCACGGTGGCGGCCGCGGGCCGCCGCGTCCACCGTCTGGTACCTGCGGCTGATGGCGCTGCTGAACCTGGTGGCGGTGCTCTCGGTGCCCTTCCGGGACGAGGTGGAGCGCCACAACACGGGCGAGTACTTCACCCCGTACCTGATGACGGCGGGCCTGACCTCGATGCTGGCCTCGCTGTTCCTGGCGGTGGCGATGCGCCGCCGCAAGCGGGCGGCGTGGATCTTCAACACCGGGCTGGCCGGGGTGACGTTCCTCGGCTGCCTGGTCTGGATGGCCTGGGGCGAGCGGTACCGGGACCACCCGTGGAACTACTTCTCGGTCGGGCTGACCGGGCTGTTCCTGGTGGCGCTGCTGGTCTCGCGCCGGGCGTTCACCTCCAAGGGCGACCGCTCCAACCCGAAGACCGCCGCGGCCGCCGCGGTGGGCGGGCTGCTGGTGGGCGGGCTGGTCGGCTCGGTGCTGGTGCAGCTGACCAACGAGGTCTCCGGCGGCGATTTCGGCACCCGGTTCAGCTACGCGGTGCACCGGATGATCACGCTGGAGCCCTCGGAGCGGGTCCGCGACGTGGTCTCGGTGCCGACCTGGGCGAACGCGACGATCAACGCGATGGGCGCGGTGCTGTTCCTGTTCGTGCTGTGGGTGGCGTTCCGCTCGCCGCGCGGCGAGGAGCTGCAGAGCGACGAGGACCAGGCCCGGCTGCGCGAGCTGCTGGAGAAGCAGGGCGAGCGGGACTCGCTGGGCTACTTCGCGCTGCGCCGGGACAAGGCGGTGGTGTTCTCCCCGTCCGGGAAGGCGGCGATCGCGTACCGGGTGGTCGGTGGCGTCACGCTGGCCTCGGGCGACCCGATCGGCGACCCGGAGGCGTGGCCGGGGGCGATCGACGCCTGGCTGGCGGAGGCCCGCGAGCACGCCTGGGTGCCGGCCGTGATGGGCGCCTCCGAGGAGGCCGGGGTGATCTACGCCCGGCACGGGCTGGACGCGCTGGAGCTGGGCGACGAGGCGATCGTCGAGCTGGACGAGTTCTCGCTGGACGGCCGGGCGATGCGGGTGGTCCGGCAGGCGTACAACCGGGTCAAGCGGGCCGGGTACACGGTGCGGATCCGCCGGCACGGGGACATCCCGGAGTGCGAGATGGCCGAGCTGGTGGCCAAGGCCGACCACTGGCGGGACGGCGCGACCGAGCGCGGCTTCTCGATGGCGCTGGGCCGGCTGGGCGACGCGGGCGACGGGCGCTGCGTGATGCTGGAGTGCTTCGACGGGGACGGCGAACTGCGGGCGCTGCTGAGCTTCGTCCCGTGGGGCGAGCACGGCCTGTCGCTGGACTTGATGCGCCGTGACCGGGACAGCGAGAACGGCCTGATGGAGTTCATGGTGATCGAGCTCCTGCAGCGCGCGAAGGAGGTGGAACTGGAGCGGGTCTCGCTGAACTTCGCGATGTTCCGCTCCGTCTTCGAGCGCGGCTCGAAGCTGGGCGCCGGGCCGGTGCTGCGGCTGTGGCGCTCGGTGCTGGGCTTCTTCTCGCGCTGGTGGCAGATCGAGTCGCTGTACCGGGCGAACGCGAAGTACCGCCCGATCTGGGAGCCGCGCTACCTGCTCTTCCAGAAGAGCGGCGAGATCCCCCGGATCGGCATCGCCTCGGCCCGCGCGGAGGGCTTCATCACGGTGCCGAGCATGCCGGCGCTGTTCCGCCGCCGGCACGGGTGAGCACGGTTTCCCGGCCGGACACGGCGCGGGACGGGGTGGTCCCTCCGCCGGGGGGCGGAGCGGACCCGGGGGGGTCGGCCTCCGGGAGGACGGCGGGAATGGTCTCCGAGGCCGATGCCGCCGCCGGACCCGGTGCGTAGGGTCGGAGACGGGGCGGGGAAGCAGCGGTGACGCGGGACGGAACGGAAACGGACGGGAGAGACGGGCTCGTGAAGCAGATCACCCGCGCGGGGGGCGCGCGACCGGGGTGGTGGGCGGTGCTCCGCCGGGCCGCGGTCGCCGAGTGGGGGGAGCTGTTCGCTTCCGTGAAGGACCAGGTGGTGCGGCGGAAGTTCGCCGCCGTGCCGCTGGCGACCGCGGCGACCGCGCTGGTGCTGCTGTTCTCGGTGGTCCAGCACCTGCCGGGCGGGGACCGGTTGGTGGCCGACATCGGGGTGGTGAAGGCGGCGCTGCCGCTGGACGTGTCGCTGCTGCGCACCCCGCTGTCGCTGTACGTGCCGGCCCTGGACCTGCCGGTGTGGGGTGCGCTGGCGCAGGTGTTCCTGGTGTTCGGGGTGGCCGAGATCGTGCTGGGGCGGCGGCTGACCCTGGTGGTGGCGTACGTCTGCACCCTGGCGGGCACGCTGTTCGCCCGGATCGGGGTGGCGCTCGGGCCGCACCACGCGATGGGCTTCCCGCGCTGGGTGGCGCACGTGCGGGACACCGGGCCCTCGGCGGCGGTGGTGGCGCTGGCCGTGGTGGTGGCGCTGCGCTGCCGGGCCTGGTGGACGGGCGGGGCGGTGGTGGTGTCGATGGCGGTGGAGGCGCTGCTGCTGCCGAACCTGGCCGGGCTGGAGCACCTGGTGGCGATCAGCGCGGCGGCGCTGATCGCGGTCTGGGTCGAGGTGTTCGGCGACTACTGGCCGCGGGTGCTGAGCGGCGTCGGGGCGGCCGCGTCGGTGGCCGCGAAGGGCCGGACCAGGGCGGCGGTCGCGCCGTAGGCCCGCCCCGACCGGCTCCGCTCCCGGGCGGTCAGCCGCGCGGCAGCGGCATCTCGAAGTAGACGACCTTGCCGACGGCCTTGCGGGAGGTGCCCCACTTCTCGGCCAGTTTGCTGACCAGGTTCAGGCCGCGGCCGTGCTCGGCGTCGGCGTCGGCGGGCTCCAGCGAGGGCAGGTTGTGGTTGTCGTCGCTGACCTCGACCAGCAGCTTGTCGACCCGGATCAGCTGGAGCTGCACCTCGGCCCGGGCGACCCGGACCGCGTTGGTGACCAGTTCGGAGACCAGCAGCTCGACCGTCTCGGCGAGGGCGTCGAGCTGCCAGGTGGCGAGCTGGTCGCGCACCAGCCGGCGGGCCCGGCCGACCTCCAGTTCGGTGACGCCGAGCTGCCAGGTGGCGACCTCGGTCGGCGGGACGCCGTCGAAGCGGGCCACCAGCAGCGCGATGTCGTCCTGCCGGTCCTCGGAGTGCAGGGTGTTCAGCACGGTGTCGCAGGCCTCGTCCGGGGTCTGCTTGGGGTCGATCAGGTTGCCGCAGAGCGCCGCCAGGCCCTCTCCTATGTCGCCGCCGCGGACCTCCACCAGGCCGTCGGTGCACATCACCAGCATCGAGCCGTCCGAGACGTCGATCTTCTTGGTCTGGAACGGCACCCCGCCGACGCCGATCGGCGCGCCGGAGGGCAGTTCCAGCAGCTCGCCGCGGCCGTCGGGGTGGACCAGGACCGGTGGGACGTGGCCGGCCGAGGCGAGCTCGCAGGTGCGGTTGATCGGGTCGTAGACGGCGTACAGGCAGGTCGCCAGGTGGTCGTCGCCGAGCTTGTGGGCCAGGTTGTCCAGGTGGCGCAGCAGCTGGCCGGGCGGCAGGTCGAGGGCGGCCAGGGTCTGCATGGCGGTGCGGAAGCGGCCCATCGCGGCGGCCGAGTGCAGGCCGTGGCCCATCACGTCGCCGACCACCAGGGCGACCCGGCTGCCGGGCAGCTGGATGGCGTCGAACCAGTCGCCGCCGACCTCGGCCTTGCGGTCGCCCGGCATGTAGCGGTGGGCGACCTGCACGCCGGGGATCCGCGGCGGGCGGGTCGGGATCATCGAGCGCTGCAGCGTGGTGGCGACCTTGGACTCGGCGCGGTGCAGCCGGGCGTTGTCCAGGGAGAGCGCGGCCCGGGCGGCGATCTCCTTGAGGGTGTCGGCGTCGGAGCGGGTGAACGGCGCCCGGTCGGACAGCCGCAGCAGCTTGAGGATGCCCAGCACCGCGCCGCGGGCGGACAGCGGCAGCACCAGCATCGAGCGGCCGACCACGGCCGGCTCCAGTTCGGGGCCGCCGAGCGAGGCCGCGTAGTCGACCGCGACGTCCGCCGAGATCATCGGCACCAGCACCGGCTGGTTCTCCTGCAGGGCCAGGCCGGGCGGGGTGGAGCGCGGCATGGCCAGCAGCGCGCCCTCGTCCAGGACGTGGTTCCAGCGCTGCTGGGACGGGTTGAAGGTGCGGGCGACCCGGCGCAGCATCGTCGCGTCGTCGGGGGAGCCGGCGGGCAGTTCGGCGTCGGAGATCAGGCTGTCGAGCAGGTCGACGCAGGCGAAGTCGGCGACCCGGGGGACCAGCACCTCGCACAGCTCGCGGGCGGTGGTGTCCAGTTCGAGCGTGGTGCCGACCTGGCTGCCGACCGAGGCGAGCAGCGCGAGGTCGCCGTCGTCGGGCAGCCCGCGGACCACCTCCACGCCGGTGCCGGGGGCGGCCGCCCGGCTCGGCGGGACGGCGGCGGGGGCGGCGGTCGGTTCGGGTGCGGCGGCGGCTGCGGGGTCGATGGCGGGGCCTTCCGGGTTCGGGCCGTGGGCGGCGGCTTCGCGCGGGCCGGGGACGGTGCTGCCGGACCGCGGTGCGGCCGGCCCGGCGGGCGCTGTCCGCACCCCGGGGCGGCCCGGGGCGCCCGTGCCGGGCGGCGGCCCGTCCGCGCGGCGGGCGCGCTGCTGCGGGGTGGGGTAGCGGCGGCCGAGGCCGGCGGCGACCCGGGCGGTGCCGGTGCCCTCGGGGGAGGACTGGTAGGGCACCACCGGGAGCCGGGTCGCGGCGTCCACCCGCAGGGCGGGCGGGCCGGCCTGGGCGAGGGCGTCCAGCAGCCGGCGGCGGCGCTCCTCGGAGCCGGGCGGGAGCAGCGCGGCGAGCGCCTCGGCGGCGGCCGGGCCGGGCGGGGCGAAGGCGGCGTCGACCTGCTGCGGGCGGGCCGCGGCGGGCGCGGCGGCGTACGGGACGAGGCGCTCGCCGAGGGCGATCCGCGGGCCGGCGGCGCGCAGCGGGCGGGCGTCGGCGGCCAGCGCGAGCAGCGAGCGGCCGGACGGCTCGATCAGCGGGTAGGCCCACCACAGGACGTCGCGCGGGCGCTCCTCGCGGTCCTGGACGACCATCGGGCCGGCCCAGGGGCCGTGCAGCGCGAGGTCGTCGAGGGTGTCGAGGGCGTCGCCGCGGCGGGCCGGGCCGGTGCCGTCCGGGCGGGGTTCGAGGGCGGGCAGCAGACCGTGCGCGGTGCGGCCGAGGGCGACTTCGGCGCGGTGGCCGAACAGCTCCTCCGCGGTGCGGTTCCACAGCGCGATCCGGCCGTCCGGATCGACCAGCACGGCGGCGATCCGGAGCAGGGCGACCACTCCGGCGGGGGGTGTGGAGTCGGTCTGGTCCACCATGGGTATCGGTCTGCCCCTTTGTTGTGCTTGCTGCTCCTCCTGGCCGGGTGCGCGCGTCCTTGCGCGCGCCCTCCAATGAAGCACGGAGTCGGCTGGGGGAGGTAGGTAATCGGGCAGATTCGTCAGTATCAGTTGCGTGTCGCCCGGTGCGCGCCCCCGGGGGGCCGCGTCACCACCCGATCGGCGGTGCGCCGGGCCCCCGGTAGGGTGGCCAGGGTGAGCGTACCGAGCGTCGAGGTGTGGGCGGACCCGCAGCGGCGGGACCTGGAGGAGCGGGTCGCCGCGGCCGAGCTGGCCTGGCTGACCCTGGACGTGGACGTGGCCACCCTGCGGGTGGAGATCGACAACTTCGCGCTGGCCCACCACCAGCTGCTCGGCCCGCTGTACGCCGAACTGGACGAGCTGGACGCGCTGATCGCCGAGACGGTGGCGGCGCTCAGCGGCGACCCGGAGGACCTGCGGCGGGCCCGGGAGGCCCGGGAGCGGGTCGAGCCGCCGGAGGAGCGCGGCCCGCGCGAGGGCGAGCCGGAGGCCCGCCGGGTGCGCCCGGACAAGGACGCCCAGCGGGTCTACCGCGAGCTGGCCCGCCGCGCCCACCCCGACCTGACCACCGACCCGGCCGAGCAGGAGCGCCGCTCGGCGTTCATCGCCCGGGTCAACGAGGCGTACGCGCTGGCCGACACCGAGGGGCTGGAGCGGCTGGCCGAGGAGTGGTCCTCCTCGCCGGACTCGGCGCCCGCCGCCGACTCCCCGGACCGGCTGGCCTGGCTGCGCCAGCGCCTGGAGTGGCTGACCGGCCGGATCACCGCGCTGGCGGTGGAGCGGGTGCGCCTGGAGCGCACCCCGATGGGCGAGCTGCTGCTGCTGCGCCCCGACGAGCCGGAGCGGCTGCTGGAGGACCTCGCCGAGCAGCTGCTGGCCACCGCCGCCGAACGGCAGGCGAAGCTCGCCGCCCTGCTGCCCGACAATGGCGGAAACGAACCGTCCGACACCCCTCAGGAGACGCCCCCGATGTTCGCTCAGCTGCCCACCGCCGACGCCGCCTCGGTGCCCGACGACGCCGTCCTGCTCGACGTCCGCGAGCAGGACGAGTGGGACGCCGGGCACGTGGACGGCGCGCTGCACATCCCGATCGGCCAGGTGGTGGCCCGCCTCGACGAGCTGCCCGAGGGCCGGCTGTACGTGATGTGCCGGGTCGGCGGCCGCTCCGCGCAGGTGGTGCAGTACCTGGTCGCGGGCGGCCGGGACGCGGTCAACGTGGACGGCGGGATGTTCGCCTGGGAGGCCGCGGGCCGTCCGATGGTGAGCGGCACCGGGCAGGAGCCGTTCGTCCTGTAGGGCGGGCGCGAGGGTCCCGGCCCCTGTTCGAACGTGCGGGCGGTGCGGCAGGATGTCCGCCGTGCGCGTCTGGTCCACACCCGCCCGGGTGGTGCTGGTGGTCGCCGGGGTGGGCCTGGGGGCCTGCGTCCTGGCGTTCCTCGGCGCGCTCTTCCTGCACGTGGCGCCCGCGAACTCGGTGTCCAAGGAGTACCGCGACCAGGTCGACTGGGTGGTCTACCCGGAGTTCGAGCAGAACTGGAAGCTGTTCGCGCCGGACCCGCTGCAGCGCAACGTCGAGGTGGACGCCCGGGTGCAGACCATCGGCGCGGACGGGCAGGTGGCCACCGGCGCGTGGCACGGACTGACCGCCGGGGACTGGGCGGCGATCCGGCACGACCCGGCGCCCAGCCACCTGGACCAGAACCTGCTGCGCCGGGCCTGGGACTTCTACGAGTCCACCCACGGCGAGGGCGACGCGCAGGCGCCGGACGGTTCGCGCGGGCGGATGGCCGAGCGGTACCTGGAGCGGATCGCCCTGCAGCGGATCGGCCCCGGCGGCGACCGGGTGATCCAGGTCCAGCTGCGGGCCACCGTCACCTCCGTCGCGCCGCCGGCCTGGAGCCGGGAGCAGGTGGACACCGCCCCGCACGTCCGCGAGCTGCCCTGGTGGCCGGTCCAGGCCGAGGACCGGCGGGGCCTGTCGTGACGTCCGCCGCCACCGCCGTCCGGGCCGCGCTGCCGCGGCTGCTGACCACCCTCGCGCCGTACCAGGCCGCCGTGGTGCGGATCGGCGTCGCCGGCACCTGGGGCGCCTACCTGCTGCGCGAGTGGCCCCACCGGCGGGTGCTGTACGGGGACCGCTCGCCGTGGTCGGCGGAGCTGAACGACCGGCTGCTGGCCGACACCCACGCGTTCACCGCGCTGTCCTGGAGCGACGGCCGCTGGTGGTTCGAGGCGGTCTACCTGCTGGCGCTGCTGTCCGCGGTGGCGGTGGCGGCGGGCTGGCGCACCCGGGCGTCCACGGTGCTGTTCGCGCTGACCGTGCTGTCGCTGCAGAACCGGAACGTGTTCCTCGGCGACGGCGGCGACAACCTGGTCCACCTGATGGCGATCTACCTGGTGTTCACCCGGTGCGGCCGGGTCTGGTCGCTGGACGCCCGCCGCCGGGCCCGCAGGCCGGGCAGGGACCCGTCCGAGTGGGGCGAGCCGCGGGCGGTGGCCGACGCGCTGGCCGCGATGCTGCACAACTGCGCGATGCTGGTGATCGCCGTCCAGGTGGTGCTGGTGTACGCGGCGGCCGGCTGGTACAAGGTCCAGGGCACCCGCTGGCAGGACGGCACCGCCGTCTTCTACCCGCTGAAGCTGGGCTACTTCACGCCCTGGCCGGAGCTGTCCGGGCTGCTCGGCGGCAGCCTGCTGGTGACCTTCGCGCTGACCTACGGCACCGTGATCATGCAGGTCGGCTTCCCGTTCTCGCTGGCCGCGCGGCGGTTGAAGAACGTGCTGCTGGCGGTGATGGTGTGCGAGCACCTGGCGATCGCGGTGCTGCTCGGGCTGCCGTTCTTCTCGCTGGCGATGGTCTCGGCGGACGCGGTGTTCCTGCCCACCGCCTTCCTGCTCGCGGTGCGGGAGCGGCTGGCGGGCCGCTGGGCGGCGCTGCGAGCCGGGCGGCGGACGTCCGGGGCGGCGGACGGGACGGGCGCGGACGGTGCGGCGGGCGTGGACGCGGGCGCGGGCACGGCGGTGGACGCGGGCGCGGGCGGGGAGCCGGTGGGCGGTCGCGGCGACTGACGAGCCCGTGGGCGAAAAGTCGTTAAGCTCGCGGTATGTCCTGGTTCACGGCCCTGCGCGACACCGCGAAGGCCGGGCTGACCGTGGACCGCTCGCTGACCAACCCCAAGCGGGCGCTGCGCGGGGCGCTGGCGGCGGCGCTGGTGGTCTTCCCGGCGCTGTTCGTGTACGGCCCCGCGCAGGCCACCTCGGCCGCGATGGGCGCCTTCATCGCGGGCACCGCGACCTTCCAGCGCTCGTTCCGCCCGCGCGCCTCGCTGGCGCTGGCGGCGGCCGCCGGGCTGGGCCTGTCGACCTTCCTGGGGTACGTCGCGGTGGGCATCCCGGGCGCGTACCCGGTGCTGCTGGCGCTGTGGGCGTTCGGGGCCGGGCTGGCCTGGGCGATCGGGCCGACCGCGGGCGTGGTCGCCGCCAACACGCTGGCCGTGATGATGGTGGTGGTGCAGCTGCCGGTGTCGGTGCCCACCGCGATCGAGCACGGGCTGCTCTGCTCGGTCGGCGGCGCCGTCCAGGCCCTGGTGGTCACGCTCTGGCCGATCGACAGCTGGCGGGCCCAGCGCGACGCGCTCGCCGACATCTACGCCGGGCTCGGCGACTACGCCCGGCGGCTGCGGCACGACCCGGTGGCGCAGGTCGACCCGGAGCCGTTCATCGTCGGCCGGCAGGCGGCCCGGCTGACCGCCCGGCAGGCCAGGCGCCGCCCGCCCGAGCTGCGCGGCCTGCGCACCATCGCCGAGCGGATCCGCCCGGCGCTGGCCGCGCTGGCCGATCCGCGGGTCGGCGCCGCCGAGGAGGGCCCCGAGCGGGACCGGGCCCGCGAGGTGCTGGCCGCCGCCGCCGAGGTGCTGGACGCGCTGACCCGGGCGATCCGCAGCGGCGACCCGCTCCGGCTGCCCAAGGACACCCCGGGCCTGGCGCTGGCCCGCCCGGGCAGCGGCAGCGGCGAGGACCTGCTGCGCGGCGGCGCCCGCCGCTCGGCCCGCCGGCTGTCCGGCCTGCTGAGCCGGGCCGCCGACCGGCTGGACCGGCAGGACCGCACCACCGTGCAGTCCCGCACCGAGCCGGCCACCGGCCTGCGCCGTCCGCCGCTGGTCAAGGTCGCGCCCGCCGCGCTGGCCACCGTCGGCCGGCAGCTGCACCGGCACTCGGCGATCTTCCACCACGCGGTGCGGATGGCCGTGGTGGTCACCTCCGCCTACCTGGCCGCGCGGCTGCTGCGGATCGAGCACGGCTACTGGGCGCCGATGACCTCCGCGATGGTGATGCGCCCGGACTTCGCGCAGACCTTCAGCCGGGGCGTGGCCCGGGTGGCGGGCACCGCCGCCGGGGTGCTGCTCTCCACCGCCGTCGTCCAGGTCTTCGACCCGGGCGGCTGGGTGCTGGCGGTGCTGGCGGTGTGCTGCATGGGCCTGGCCTACCTGACCATGCGCACCGGGTACGCGGTGATGACGGTGGCGATCTCCTCGTACGTGGTGTTCCTGCTCGGCCTGCAGCCCGGCGACCCGGTGAAGCTGGCCGTGGACCGGGTGTCGATGACGCTGCTGGGCGGTTTCGTCGCGCTGGCCGCGTACGCGCTGTTCCCGACCTGGCAGACCGCCCGGCTGCCGGAGCGGCTGGCCGAGTGGCTGGCCTCGGCGGGGCGGTACGCGGCGGCGGTGTTCGGGGCGTACGGGGACCCGGCGGGCGGGCGGGCCGAGAAGGACGTGCGGCCGGCGCTGCTGGACGTGCGGGAGGCGCGCGGCGAGATGCTGGCGGCGCTGGACCGGGCCGAGGTGGAGCCGGTGCGGCACGACGAGCAGGTGCTGCGGGAGCTGACCCGCAAGCAGTTCGACAAGGCCCGCTCGGCGGTCGGCATGCTGGACCGCTCCACCGTCCTGCTGGAGGCCCACCTGCCGGGCGAGGACGCCCCGCCGGTGCCCGGCGCCGCCGCGTTCGGCGAGGAGCTGCGGGACGCCACCGCGCTGGCCGCCGCCGCCGTGCTGCTCGGCCAGGACGTCGACTTCACCGCGCTGCGCGAGGCCCACCGCACCTGGGACCACCAGCTGGCCGGGCTGCCCCGGGACGACCGGATCGACGTCGTCCGGGCCGGGGCCCGGCTGGTCATGCAGGCGCTGACCGAGCTGGAGCGCTCGGTGCGGACGCGGCAGCGGCCGGCCAGGCCCGAGCCCGTACCGTTGGGGGCGTGAGCGACACCTCGGTGCCCCAGCTGGGCGAGCAGTACGACGACCTTGGCGACGACCGCGAGATCGGCGTCGGCCCGCACCCCGAGCCGTGGCCCGACGACCCCCGGCTGGACCCGGAGCTGCTGGCCGCGGGGGACCGGCGCAACGTGGTGGACGGCTACCGGTACTGGCGGCACGAGGCGATCGTCGCGGACCTGGACACCCGGCGGCACGGCTTCCACGTCGCGGTCGAGAACTGGCAGCACGACTTCAACATCGGCTCGGTGGTGCGCACCGCGAACGCCTTCCTGGCCCAGGAGGTGCACATCGTCGGGCGGCGGCGGTGGAACCGGCGCGGCGCCATGGTCACCGACCGCTACCAGCACGTGCGCCACCACGGCTCGGTGGCCTCGCTGGCCGCCCACGCCGCGGAGCGCGGACTGCCGGTGATCGGGATCGACAACCTGCCGGGCGCGGTGCCGCTGGAGACCTTCCGGCTGCCGGAGCGCTGCGTGCTGCTGTTCGGGCAGGAGGGGCCGGGTCTGACCGCCGAGGCGTGGGAGCACGCGGCGGCGGTCTGCTCGATCGCGCAGTTCGGTTCCACCCGCTCGATCAACGCGGGCGCGGCCGCCGCGATCGCCATGCACGCCTGGGTGCGGGAGCACGCCGCGCCCTGAGCGCGGCGGGCCCCCGCGCGGGCCGTCAGGAGAACAGCAGCTGCCAGGTGTGCGGGCCGGGGTAGCCGTCGGCCTCGGCGCCGCTCCAGCCCTGGGCGCGCTGGAAGGCGGCGGTGTTGAGCCGGTCGGCCTCGCCCCAGCTCCGGTCCGGGCCCTCCCGGTAGGCGGCGCCGAAGCCCTTGGCGACCAGCCGCTGCCCGAGCAGCAGCACGTCGTCGTTGACCTTGCCGGGGCCGAACCGGTCGGCGCCGGGGAACGGCGGGGCCTGGCCGGGCGGCGGGGGGCTCGGGGTGCCGGGGGGCGGTGTCGTCGGTGTTGTCGGCGTCGGTGTCGGTGTCGTCGGGACCGTCGGGGTCGGCGGCCTCGTCGGGGCGGTGACGACGGGCGGGATGTCGTTGCCCTTGTGGTGCACCAGGAGGTCCCAGGTGTCCTTGCCCGGGTAGCCGTCGGCCTCCGCGCCGCGCCAGCCCTGGGCCAGCTGGAACGCCTCGGTGGCCTTCCGGTCGGCCTCGCCCCAGTCCGGGCCGGGTCCCTCCCGGTAGAACCGCCCGCCGCCCCGCTCCACCAGCATCTTCCCCAGCCGGGTCACGTACGGGTTGACCTTGCCGGGCCCGAACTCGTCCGCCCCCGGGAAGGCGTCGGAGTCCTCCGGCGCGGGCACCGGCTGGCTCAGCCCCCTGTAGCGGTACGGGAGGTAGCCGCTCGCGTTGCTCCAGTACGCGTACGGGGTGCTGCGCTTGGTGGTGCCCGGCCGGGTCTGCTCCAGTGCGGTGTACGTGGTGCGCGCGGCGTCCACCCAGCCGCCGAACAGGACGGTGTGCGAGCCGCCCTCCGGGTCCTTGGGGTTGTTGTAGACGAGCGCGTCGCCCGGCTGCAGGTCGTCCTTGGAGATCCGGTCGGCGAAGTCCGGCAGCGTCCAGGTGGTCTGGCTGCTGCCCAGGCCCCAGGCCATCGAGACGAA
The DNA here is from genome assembly GCF_000716545.1 of Kitasatospora phosalacinea. GTDB lineage: Bacteria > Actinomycetota > Actinomycetes > Streptomycetales > Streptomycetaceae > Kitasatospora > Kitasatospora phosalacinea. Next base: position 2,128 of record NZ_JNWZ01000015.1, on the reverse strand, counting down.
GCCGGAGCAGTCCTGGCGGTAGCCGTCCGACCAGTACTTGCTCATGCTGTACGGCACCTTCTGGTCCACCCAGGTCTGCGCCCGGCGCATGATCTCGGCCCGGGTGGTGGCGGGCCGGGGGGCCGCCGAGCGGAGGGCTCCGGCGTCGGCGCCGTAGGGCCCGGCGACCTCGCCCTGGGGCGTGTCGGGTATGAGCGGGCTGCTGTCGGTGCGCGGCGCGGCCGCGGCCAGGGAGACGGCGGAGCCGCCCAGCACGCTGCCGGCGGCGGCGATCAGGACGGCCGCGCGACGGGCCCCGAGGGGGCGGCGGCGGGGCGACCGGACGGCGTGCAGCCGGATCCGGCGGCGGTCGGCGCAGCCGCCGCAGGCGCAGGAGTCGTCCGGCTCGACATCGCTGAACTCCATCAGCACGGGTTGGTCCCGCCTTTCCTCGGTGAGCTCGCTGAGTGGGACTCACGTTCCCCGTGGGCGGCGGCGCGGACCACCTGATGGGGCGCCGGGCAGGGCGGTTCGGGTGAACGGGCGTACCACGGGGTCGGGCGTGGCGAGGGACGAAACGGGTCCGAAGGGATGAAAGGGGCGAAAGCGCACGAAGTGGAAGGAAAGGTAGTAAAAGGGAGCGAATGGGAGGGAAAGGGAAGGATAGGGAAGAATCGGGAGGGAAGGAGGACCCCGCCGACTACTCCCACTGCCAGCGGATGCCGACCTGCCCGGGCTGCTGGTCGGCGGTGAGCACGTGGGCGCTGGCGGAGGCACCGATCCACAGCGGCTCGCGGTGCCGGTCGACCTCGGTGCCGGGGGCGCGGTCGAAGCGCTCGCACTGCACCGGTACGGCGGCCGGGTCGAAGTGCACCTGCAGGACGTACTCGCGCACCGGCGCGGGGAAGAACCGCCCGTAGTCCGTGGTGGGGCCGGTGTCGGGGATGTGGACCTCGTACTCCAGGACGGTGGAGTCGCCCAGCGCCAGCGGCCGGTCGAGCAGCAGCTCGGCGACGAGCAGCCCGCTGAGCGGGCGGCGGCGGACCCGGCCGAGGCGGGCGTGCCGGACGGAGGTGATCTCGGGGCAGATCTGCACGCCCTCGTCGGACTTGTGGACGACCACGTGCCGGGTGACGCCGTCCACCGTCGCGCGCACCACCTGGCGCATCCGCAGCAGGTGGCCGCGGCGGGAGGCGTCCACGTAGTAGGCGTCGTGGATCGACTGGCGCTCCAGCTGGCCGGCCGGCGGGGCGTCGAGCTCGGCGAACACCTCGACCAGCTCGGCCTGGCCGGGCCAGACCTGCTCCAGCCGCAGGCCGTCGGGGGCGGGGCCCTGGGCGACCCAGCGGCCGCGCGGGCGGGGCGGGCCGAGCAGCGCGGTCAGCGAGGTGTGGCGCAGGCCGAGCAGTTCCTCCAGCAGGTGGACGGCGCGCAGCGAGGTGGCGCGCTCGGGCTGGCTGCGGCCGCGCCGCCAGTAACTGAGCGTGGTGACGCTCACCCTGACGCCCTGTTTGGCGAGCGCGGCGCGGATCCGGTCCAGGCTCAGGCCGCTGTTCTCGATGGCGGTGTTCAGCACCTCGGCGAAACCGCCCCCCGGTGCCGCCGGGACTATCGCGGCCGTCTGGGCCAGCGGGGCCAGCGGAGCCAGCGGGGCCGCCGGTACCGCCGGGGCCGGAGGCACGGCCGGCGCGGCCGGGGCCGGTGGGGCCGGCGGCTGCTCGGCACCGCGGTCGCGCTGTCCGACCAGTCGGAGCCGGCCGGCGTGCTGCGGTTGTTGTGAGCCCATGCGACACCTTCCCCACCCGGCGGGTTCGGCGGGATCACCCCCGGCTCCACGTTGCCCGGCGGTGCGTCGGTGGTGCGCCGCCGAGCGTGTGGGAACCCTATGAGGGTTGAGAGGCTACGTCATTAATCAGGACATATGACAGTGGTCACGACAAGCATTTCGCAGGCGGAGCGAACCGGCAACACAGCTGACACACCACGGCCGGGAGAACCCCGGAGGGCCCTCCCGGCCGTGGTGCCGACGGCGGGTCAGGACACGGCGAGCGCGGTGTCGTCGATCACGAAGGAGGTCTGCAGCGAGGAGTCCTCGACCGCGTTGAACTTCACCGTGACGCTCTGGCCCGCGTAGGCCGACAGGTCGATG
>NZ_JNWZ01000014.1 GCF_000716545.1 Kitasatospora phosalacinea | reverse complement strand
GGGCCTGTCGGTCACCGTCTGGGCGCACCACATGTTCGTCACCGGGCAGGTGCTGCTGCCGTTCTTCTCGTTCATGACCTTCCTGATCGCGGTGCCGACGGGCGTGAAGTTCTTCAACTGGGTCGGCACCATGTGGCGCGGCTCGCTCTCCTTCGAGACGCCGATGCTGTGGTCGATCGGCTTCCTGGTGACCTTCCTGTTCGGCGGCCTGACCGGCGTGCTGCTGGCCTCGCCGCCGATCGACTTCCACGTCTCGGACTCGTACTTCGTCGTCGCGCACTTCCACTACGTGGTGTTCGGGACGGTGGTGTTCGCGATGTTCGCGGGCTTCTACTTCTGGTGGCCGAAGATGACCGGGCGGATGCTGGACGAGCGCCTCGGCAAGATCCACTTCTGGACGCTGTTCGTCGGCTTCCACACCACCTTCCTGGTGCAGCACTGGCTGGGCGCCGAGGGCATGCCGCGCCGCTACGCCGACTACCTCGCCTCGGACGGCTTCACCACGCTGAACACCGTCTCCACCATCGGCTCCTTCCTGCTCGGCCTCTCCACCCCGCCGTTCCTCTACAACGTCTGGAAGACCGCCAAGTACGCGCCCAAGGTCGGCGTCGACGACCCGTGGGGCTACGGCCGCTCGCTGGAGTGGGCCACCTCCTGCCCACCGCCCCGGCACAACTTCACCACCCTGCCGAGGGTCCGCTCCGAGTCCCCGGCCTTCGACCTGCACCACCCCGACGTCGCCGAGTTCGACCGGCTGCAGAACGACCGCCCGCTGCCCGACCCGCACTGACGCCGCACCCGCGCCGCACCCGACATGCGCCGTCCGTTTCGCGGTGGTACGAATCGTTTCGTCCCTGCGCCGTTCGAGGCGCGGGGACGTTCCGTCTGACTGTGCGCGGGATCGGAGCGTCATGGACAACTATCCGCTGCTCAACATCTTCTGGACGATGCTGGAGCTGTTCCTCTGGATCCTCTGGTTCTTCCTGCTGTTCAAGATCATCACCGACATCTTCCGCAGCGAGGACATGGGCGGCTGGGGCAAGGCCGGCTGGACGATCTTCGTGATCCTGCTGCCCTTCCTGGGCGTACTGGTCTACCTGATCGCCCGCGGCGGCTCCATGCACCAGCGGGACGCGGAACAGGCCAGGAAGGCCGACGCGGCGTTCCAGGACTACGTCCGCAGGGCGGCGGGCACCGGAGGCGCCGCCCCCGCCGGCGGCGGCGGTTCCACCGGACACGTGGAGGACCTGGCGAGGCTGGCCGAGCTCAAGAACAGCGGCGCGCTCTCCGAGGACGAGTACCGGCGGGCCAAGGACAAGCTGCTCGCCTGACACCCGTTCGGCGCAACGGTGAGGGGCCCGCCCGTGCGGCGGGCCCCTCACCGTCCCCGGCCCTCGGCCCGCCACCGTCACACCCCTGCCACGGAGTCGCGCCACCACCTGCCGCTCCCGCCCCCCGTGTGCGAGCCTGGGAGGCATGAAGCTGATCAACTTCCTGCTCAACGTCATCTGGCTGCTGTTCTGCGGCCTGTGGATGGCGATCGGCTACGCGATCGCCGGGATCGTCTGCTTCGTCCTGATCGTCACCATCCCGTTCGGCATCGCGTCCTTCCGCCTCGCGGGGTTCATGCTCTGGCCGTTCGGCCGCACCACCGTGGTGCGGGCCGACGCGGGCGCCCCGTCCTGCGCGGGCAACGTGATCTGGCTGGTGTTCGCGGGCTGGTGGCTGGCGCTGGCGCACATCGTCACCAGCATCCCGCTGTTCGTGTCGATCATCGGGATCCCGTTCGGCTGGGCGAACCTGAAGATGGTGCCGATCTCGCTGATGCCGCTGGGCCGCGAGGTGGTCTCCACCGACCAGGGCTTCGGCAGCCGCTGACCGGGCCGCTCGAAAACCGCTCGCGGCCGGGCCCGGGGCCGGGGTACGACTGTCCGGTCCTGTCCGGGCGTCGGGGAGGGGTGCGGGTGGACGGCGAGATCATGGCCGGCGGGGTCAACCGGGTGGAGCGGCGCGGCGACCGGGTGCTGCGGCCGACCGGGCCGTGGTCGCCGGCCGTGCACGGGCTGCTGGCGCACGTGCGGGCGGCCGGGTTCACGGCGGGGCCGCGGTTCCACGGCCTGGCCGAGGACGGCCGGGAGGTGCTGGACTTCCTGCCCGGCGAGGTCTCCGACTACCCGCCGACCCCGGCCGCCGCCTCCCGCACCGCGCTGCTCGACGCGGCGCGCCTGCTGCGCGAGTACCACGACGCCACGGCGGGCTACACCGCCGAGGGCTGGATGCTGCCCGCCCGCGAGCCCGCCGAGGTGGTCTGCCACGGCGACTACGCCCCGCACAACTGCGTGCTGGACGGCGAACGGGTGGTCGGCGTCATCGACTTCGACACCGCCCACCCCGGCCCCCGGCTGTGGGACGTCGCCTACGCCGCCTACCGCTGGGCGCCCACCACCGCCCCCGGCAACGCCGACGGCTTCGGCACCCCCGACGAACAGGCCGTCCGCGTACGGGAGTTCTGCGACGCCTACGGTCTCGGCCGGGCCGACCGGGCGGGCCTGGTCGACACGATCGAGGCCCGGCTGCACGCCCTGGTGGCGCACATGCGGGCCGAGGCCGCCGCCGGGAGCGCCGCGTTCGCCTCGCACCTGGCCGACGGGCATCACCTGATGTACCTCTCCGACGCGGCGTACGTGGTGCGCGAACGCGCCCGGTTCGAGGCTCAACTCCTGGACGGCTGACGGGAGATCAGCTCCCGGTACCAGTGGTACGAGGCCTTCGGGGTGCGCCGCTGGGTGGCGTAGTCGACGTGGACGACGCCGAAGCGCTTGCCGTAGCCGTACGTCCACTCGAAGTTGTCCAGCAGCGACCAGACGTAGTAGCCGCGCACGTCCACCCCCGCCGCCACCGCCGCCGCCACCGCCCGCAGGTGGCCGTCCAGGTAGGCGATCCGGTCGGTGTCGCGCACCACCCCGTCCGGGCCGGGGGAGTCGTCCTCGGCGGAGCCGTTCTCGGTGACGAACAGCGGCGGCAGCGCCGCGCCGTACTCGTCGCGCAGGCCGACCAGCAGGTCGCGCAGGGTGTCCGGGGCGACCGCCCAGTCCATCGCGGTGTGCCGGGCGTGCGGGTCGCGGACGTGCGCGAAGCGGTTGTCGGTGGCGTCCCGCCGGGCCGGGTCGGGCTCCCGGTGCGGGGCCGTGCGGACGGTCGCCGGGGTGTAGTAGTTCACGCCCAGGAAGTCCAGCGGCGCGGAGATCACCGCCAGGTCGCCGTCGCGGCGGAAGTCCTGGCGCTCGATCAGCTCGCCCCAGGTGTCCGACTCGGAGGCCGGGTAGCGCCCGCGCAGCAGCGGCTCCGTCCACACCAGGTTGCGCTGGGTGCGGGCGCGCAGCGCGGCGGGCCCGTCCTCGGGGGCGGCGGGGTACACCTGGTCGAGGTTGAGGGTGATCCCCGCCTCCCGGACGCCGGCCGCGCGCAGCGCGTCCATCGCCAGGCCGTGCCCGAGCAGCAGGTGGTGGGCGGCGGCCAGGGCCGGCGTCCCGGAGCGCACCCCCGGGGCGTGCACGCCGTTGCCGTAGCCCAGGAAGGCGCTGCACCAGGGCTCGTTGAGGGTGGTCCAGCGCGGCACCCGGTCCGCCAGCGCCTCCGCCACCACCGCCGCGTACTCCGCGAAGCGGTGCGCCGTCTCCCGGCTCCGCCAGCCGCCGCCGTCCTCCAGCGCCTGCGGCAGGTCCCAGTGGTAGAGCGTCACGGCCGGCTCGATCCCGGCCGCCAGCAGCCCGTCCACCAAGCGCGAGTAGAAGTCCAGCCCGGCCCGGTTGACCGCCCCGCCGCCCTCCGGCAGCACCCGCGGCCAGGACACCGAGAAGCGGTACGAGTCGACGCCCAGCCGCCGCAGCAGCTCGACGTCCTGCGGCCAGCGCCGGTAGTGCTCGCAGGCCGGCTCGCCGGTGTCGCCGCCCTCGACGCGCCCCGGTTCGGCGCAGAAGGTGTCCCAGATGGACGGGCCGCGGCCGTCGGCGCGGGTGGCGCCCTCGATCTGGAAGGCGGCGGTGCCGGCGCCGAAGACGAAACCGGGCGGGAAGGAGAGTTCGGCCATGGTCCGATTCTCAACCGCATCAAGCGGTGTTGAACAGCTTCTATATCCTCACGATTCTACTTTTGACTAAACGATTGCCTTACTGGTCCTGGCGCTCCAGGTGCTCGCGCAGCGTCCGGAACTCGGCCGCGAGCCCGTCCAGCGTGTAGTGCGCGTTCAGTCCGCTCGGGTTCGGCAGCAGCCACACCTCGGTGTCGCCGATCGGCTCCGGCTGCGGTCCGACCGTCGCCCGCGGCCGGCCGAACGCCGCCCGGTACGCCCCGATCCCCAGCACCGCCAGCACCCGCGGCCGCAGCCGCCGCACCCGCGCCTCCAGCGCCCGACCGCCCTCCAGGTACTCCTCGGCGGTCAGCTCGGCCGCCTTCGCCGTGGTCCGGGCCACCACGTTGGTGATCCCCAGCCCCAGCGCGATCAGCTCCCGCTGCTCGGCCGGCCGCAACTGCCGGGGCGTGAAGCCGGACCGGTGCAGGGCGGGCCAGAACCGGTTGCCCGGCCGGGCGAAGTGCTGCCCGGTGGCGCCCGACCAGAGGCCCGGATTGATCCCGCAGAACAGCACCCGCAGGCCGGGCGCGGCCACGTCCTCGATGGTGGTGCCCTCGGCGGCGGCGAGCTCTTCGGGCGTGGGCTTGGCGCCGGTGGCCGGGCGCTGCGGCGGGGTACGGGTCACCCCACCCACTCTGCCCCACCGGGCGGGCGCGCGAACGTCGACAAGCGCCCACGAACCGTTTTCGGGGTCATGGCTCCGGAGGGCCGTTCCGGCAGGTCGGAGCAGGCGCGTGCGATGTCCGGCATATCGGATGGATAGTCAGTTCGATTGTTTTCCTGACCTGATGACTTCCCGGGCGGAGAATGGAGCGGTGCCATACGAACTGAACGCGCTGATCGCCGCCGAAGAGCTGATCGCCGTGGTGACGGCCGAAGTCCCGCTCGCGCGCTCCGCACCGCTGCCGCACGGCCTCGCGCTGGTGCCGATGACCGACGAACTCCACGACGCGCTCCAACACCCCTCCAACGCGCCGGACTTCGGGTTCAAGCGGTTCCCCTCCGGATTCGCCCTGCGCATCGCCGGCTGGTCCAAGTCCGCCCCGATCGCCTACGTCGAGGCCGACGACGAACACCCCGCCGGCCGCCGCGCCGCGCTCTGGTACGACGGCCGGCCCACCCTCGGCCCGCTCGCCCCCGCCGACGGCACCCCGCTCGCCGACGTCCTGCGCGCCCTCGGCACCACCGACGCGACCACCCCGGCCGTCACCGCCGCCGTCGACGCGTACCGCCGCACCCCCGCCGGGCCCGCCGGGGCCTGACCGCCGGCGAGCCGGTGCGCGGTGGCGAGGAGGACCGGTGGCCCGGTGAACGCCGGGAGGGCGCGCCGTCGCCGGTGCGCCCTCCCTGGTGCCGGGACTCGCGTCCCCGCCGCTCAGCGGTAGTTGACGAACTGGATCGCGAAGTCCAGGTCCTTGCCCTTGAGCAGTGCCTGCACGGCCTGCAGGTCGTCCCGCGACTTCGAGCTGACCCGCAGCTCGTCGCCCTGGACCTGCGCCTTGACGCCCTTGGGGCCCTCGTCGCGGATGATCTTCGCGACCTTCTTGGCGTCGTCGGTGGTGATGCCTTCCTTGATGTCGGCGAAGATCTTGTACTCCTTGCCGGACAGCTGCGGCTCCGCCGCGTCCAGCGCCTTCAGCGACAGCCCGCGCTTGACGAACTTGGTCTGCAGCACGTCCAGGATCGCCCGGACCCGCTCCTCGCCGTTGGCCTTCATCTCGATCTTCTCGCCGGACCGCTTGATCTCGGCACCCACGTTCTTGAAGTCGAACCGGGTGGCGATCTCGCGGGAGGTCTGGTTGATCGCGTTGTCGACCTCCTGCCACTCGACCTTCGAGACGATGTCGAAACTGGAGTCGGCCATGGGTGTTGGTCTCCTTGCACTACAGGCTGCACGGTCGCGCCACCCGCCACCGGCGGGCGACGCCCCAGCCTATCCAGCACCCCGCGCCCCCGCCCGCAACGGCCGCGCGCGGACCTTGATCACGACGTGACGTAACCGGGTGGCGAACCACCCCCCGACATCAGGTATCGTTTACGACGTCGAACGGGGCACCACCTCGCGAGACACCATCCCTGGCGGGTTGCCCGAGCGGCCAAAGGGAGCAGACTGTAAATCTGTCGCGCAAGCTACGCAGGTTCGAACCCTGCACCCGCCACTGGATCGTGGAGAAGCCCCCGGGCTGCGGAGACGCAGCCCGGGGGCTTCTTCGTTGTCGTCGGCCGGCCGGGACCGGCCGGGGCGGCGGCCGGGAGGCTCAGCCCGGGTGGTTCTGGCGGGGGAGGGCCAGGGTGACGGTGTCGGCGAATTCGCGGACGGCGCTGGTGCGGGAGACGATGCGGCCGCAGTGGACGACCAGGCGGGAGTGGCCGCCGGAGAGGGCGCCGGTGAGGCTGTCGCCGCGGACGGCGAGGAGTTCGGCGGGGAAGCCGGCGTCGACCCGGACGGGGGGGAGGCCGAGGGTGGCGCGGGCCTGGGCGGAGACGGCGTCGTAGGCGGCTTCGGGGGAGAGGGCGCCGCTCGCGGCGAGCAGGCGGGCGGCGTCGAGGGGGTCGGCCCGGCCGACCGGGTTGGAGGCGTCGCGGAGGGCGCCGCTGCCGGCCGTGAGGGCGACCCGGGCGTGCGCGAACTCCCGTACCAGGGAAGGGCGCAGGCCGATCGGGTGGCCTTCGAGGCCGGTGCAGCCGCCGTTCTGCGGGAGGCAGACCACCCGGATGCCGGCGTGGGCCAGCACGCCGGCGCCGCCGGGCGGCAGCGCGCTGCACGGGCCGAGCGCCACCCGGGGCCGGTGCGGGGCCAGCGCGGCGACCACCCGGGCGAGTTGGGCCTGGTCGGCGGCGTTGGTGTGCAGGTCGACGGGGCAGTCGGCGTCGGCCGCGGCCTCCAGCAGGACGTGCACGTAGCCGACCGGGTCCGGGTCGAGGTCGGGACAGCCGCCCGCCGCGTCCGCGCCGAGCTTGAGCGCGTCCCGCAGCAGGGCCCGCCCGTCCGCCCCGGCCCGGCCGGTGAGCAGCCGGGGCATCGCGACCGCCTGCAGCTCGGCCAGCCCGCGCAGCGACTGGCGGGCGGTGAGGACGGCCTCCAGTCGGCCCAGCCCGTGCACGTCGCCGATCCGGACGTGGGTGCGCTGGGCGGTGGCCCCGTAGCCGAGCGAGGTCAGCGCGGACTCGGTGGCCCGGCGGACCAGCTCGGCCGGGCCGTCGCCGGCGGGTTCGGGCAGGGCCGCGGAGAACGCGCTGTCGTGGTGCCCGTGCGGTTCGGCGGGGGCGGGCAGCAGCAGGTAGCCGGACAGGTCGATCCGGGCGCCGGTGGTGACGGTGGGCTGCCCGGGCATCGCGGGCAGCGGTCCGAGGCTGCCGACCGTGCCGACGGCCTGGATCCGGTCGCCGCTGATCCGGACGTCCACCACCCGCCCGTCCAGCAGCCGGGCGCCGGTGAGCAGCAGCACCGGCCCGTGCCCGAGCGGGTTGGCGGGCAGCGGCGGCTGGGCGCCCTCGCCGGGTTCGCTCATCGGCCCGCTCCTCCAGCTCCGTTGACCGCCCGGCGGCTCCGGGGCCGGTACGGGGCGGCCGACCTGCGGCGCACCCGTGAAGAGGTCACTTGAGAGATCACTGACGGTCGAGCCTAGGCCGCGGGCGGGCGGGACGGTCGGATGCGGGGCGCCCTGCCGTGTCGGGCGGGTCCGGGTTGCGGCGCCGGCCGAACTGGTGTCGGGTGACGCCGCGTCAGTGCGGGCCCGCCGACCTGCGGAGATCCGGCGCGGATACGGATTTCACCTCTGGCCCGGAACCGTGTAATCTCTTCCTCGTTCGCCCCTATAGCTCAGTCGGTAGAGCGTCTCCATGGTAAGGAGAAGGTCTGCGGTTCGATTCCGCATGGGGGCTCTGGTGAGAGGCTCCTCGCTCCGGCGGGGTTTCGATCATCAAAGCGGTGTAGCTCAGTTGGTAGAGCAAGCGGCTCATAATCGCTGTGTCACCGGTTCAAGTCCGGTCACCGCTACCCCGCGTAGTCGATCGGGGGGGACTACTCCCGATCGGCTACTCTTGTCTGTGTTCTCATTCATTGTCCAAGGAAGGCACTCCCGTGGCTGCCACCGATGTCCGCCCGAAGATCACGCTGGCCTGCGTGGAGTGCAAGGAGCGGAACTACATCACCAAGAAGAACCGGCGTAACGACCCGGACCGTCTTGAGATGAAGAAGCACTGCCCGCGTTGCAACTCTCACACGGCGCACCGCGAAACCCGCTGACTTTGCCTCGACTCCAGGCCGCACCCCACTCGGGGCGCGGCCTGGAGTCGTTTCTGCATGCCGCACCGGACGTACCAGAGGAGTTGCACCATGCCACTCGACCCCTCGTTCATCGGGCGGACCTACCCGCCCACCGAACCGTACGAGGTGGGCCGGGAGAAGATCCGCGAGTTCGCCGCCGCGATCGGTGACGCGAACCCGGCGTACACCGACGCCGAGGCCGCCAAGGCGCTGGGCCACCCGGACGTCGTCGCCCCGCCGACCTTCCCGTTCACGCTGAGCTTCCGGGCCGCCGCGCAGGTCGTCAACGACCCCGAGCTGGGCCTCGACTACAGCCGGGTCGTGCACGGCGACCAGAAGTTCGCCTACACCCGTCCGGTGCGGGCCGGCGACCGGCTCTCCGTCACCGTCTCGATCGACGCGATCAAGTCGCTGGCGGGCAACGACGTGCTGACCGTCCGCGGCGAGGTCGACGACGCCGGCGGCGAGCACGTGGTGACGTCGATCATGACGCTGGTGGCGCGCGCCGCCGACGAGGCGGGGGAGGAGTGACCGTGGCGGTCCGCTTCGACGAGGTCCAGGTCGGCACCGAGCTGCCGGCACGGTCGTTCCCGGTGACCCGGGCGACGCTGGTGCAGTACGCCGGTGCCTCCGGGGACTTCAACCCGATCCACTGGAACGAGAAGTTCGCCCTGGAGGTCGGCCTCCCGGACGTGATCGCGCACGGCATGTTCACCATGGCCGAGGCCGCCCGGGTGGTGACCGACTGGGTCGGCGACCCGGCCGCGGTCGTCGAGTACGGCGTCCGGTTCACCAAGCCGGTGGTCGTCCCCAACGACGGTGCGGGCGCGACGATCGAGGTCACCGCGAAGGTCGCGGCGCTGCTGGAGGACAACCGGGTCCGGGTCGACCTCACCGCCACCAGCGCGGGGCAGAAGGTGCTCGGCATGGCCCGGGCCGTCGTCCGGCTGGCCTGACGCGCTCCCGGCGGGGTCCCGGACGGCGGGGCCCCCTCCCGGGGGCTTGCGAAGTTATTGGCCAATCACTAATCTGTGGGTGTGGCCAGGAACAGCATGCGGATGTCCGCCGAGGAGCGGCGCGAGAGCGTCGTCCGGGCGGCCGTGGTGGAGTTCGCCCGGGGCGGCTACCGGGGAACGTCCACCGAGGCGATCGCCCGCCGGGTGGGCGTCTCGCAGCCGTACCTGTTCCGGCTCTTCCCCAACAAGCAGGCGATCTTCGAGGCGGCGGCCGAGCACTGCATCGAGGAGACCTGGCGGGCCTTCGACCGCGCGTCGGAAGGTCTGACGGGGGAGGCCGCGTGCGACGCGATGGGCGAGGCGTACCTCGGCCTGGTCGAGGACCGCGAGCAGGTCATGATGCAGATGCAGATCTACGTCTCGGTGTTCGCGGCGGAGTCGGTCGGGGACGTCGAGATCGGCGAGATGGCGCGGGCGGGCTGGTCGCGGCTGTTCGAGCGGATCGAGGAGCGGATCGGGGACCGGACCGCGGCGGCCGAGTTCATGGCGCACGGAATGCTGATCAACACCCTGGTCGCGCTGGGGTACCCGTTCGAGCACGGGCTCTGGTCGGCGTTCGTGGAGCTCAGCGGGAAGCGGAAGCAGGCCGGGGAGGGCTGAGGCGCTCCGCCGACGGTGGCGGGCGCCCTTTTTTCGGCCCTCGAAAGTTATTGATCAATCACAATCCTTGGGGGAAGAGCAGATGAACAGGCAAGCCGTCTGGACCCTGGTGGTCGTCAGCACGGCCAGTTTCATGGCCGGACTCGACAACCTGGTGGTCACCACCGCACTGCCCGCGATCCGCGCCGACCTGGGCGGCGCGCTCGCCGACCTGGAGTGGACGGTCAGCGCGTACACCCTGACCTTCGCCGTCCTGCTGATGTTCGGCGCGGCCCTCGGCGACCGCTTCGGCCGCCGCCGGATGTTCCTCGGCGGACTCGCCGTCTTCACCCTCGGCTCGGCGTCCGCCGCGCTCGCCCCGGACATGGGGACGCTGATCGCCGCCCGCGCCGTCCAGGGCGCCGGCGCGGCGGTGATGGTGCCGCTCACCCTGACCCTGCTCACCGTCGCGGTGCCCGCCGCCAGGCGCGGAATGGCGTTCGGCATCTGGTCCGGCGTCAGCGGGCTGGCCGTCGCCACCGGGCCGCTGATCGGCGGCAGCCTCACCGAGCACTTCTCCTGGCAGTGGATCTTCTGGGTGAACGTCCCGGTCGGCCTGGTCCTGCTGCCGCTCGCCCGCGCCGTGCTCGGCGAGAGCCGCGGCGAGGAGCCCCGCCTCGACCTCGTCGGCACCGCGCTGGTCAGCGCCGGACTGTTCGGCGTCGTCCTCGGCCTGGTCCGCGGCAACCCCGACGGCTGGACCGACCCGCTGGTCCTCACCGCGCTGGTCGGCGGCACCCTGCTGCTGGCCGCCTTCGTCGGCTACGAGATCCGCTTCGCGAAGCGGCCGATGCTGCCGATGCGGCTGTTCCGCAACCGGGCGTTCAGCGCCGTCAACGGAGCCAGCCTGCTGATGTTCCTCGGCATGTTCGGCTCGATCTTCCTGATCAGCCAGTACTTCCAGGGCGTCAACGACTACACCGCCGAACAGGCCGGCGTCCGGATGCTCCCGTGGACCGCCATGCCGCTGCTGGTCGCCCCGATCGCCGGAATCCTCACCGACCGGATCGGCGGCCACCCCATCGTCGTCACCGGACTCGCCCTGCAGGCCCTCGGCCTGGTCGGGATCGCCCTGCTCGCCGAGGACTCCGCCGGGTACGGGGCGCAGATCCCCGTCCTGATGGTCTGCGGCATCGGGATGTCCCTGTACTTCGCGCCCACCGCCAACCTGGTGATGGCCAGCGTCCGCCCCGCCGAACAGGGCATCGCCTCCGGCGCGAACAACGCCATGCGCGAGGTCGGCGGCGCCCTCGGGGTCGCCGTGCTGTCCGCGGTCTTCTCCGCGCAGGGCGGCTACGGCAGCGCCGACGCCTTCACCGACGGGCTGGTCCCCGCGCTCCTCGTCGGCGCCCTCGCGATCGGGTGCGGCGCGGTCGCCGCGGCGGTCGTCCCGCGCCGGCACGGCATGCGGGCCGCCCGGACGGTCACCGCGGGCCGCCCGGAAGCCGTCCTGGCCGACAAGTCCTGACCACCCGCCGACGAGGAGGAACCCACCGTGCTCGCCATGACACTCCCCTGGAGCCCCGGCCCCGCCGCGCCGCGGCCGCCCGCCCGGCCCGTGGTGATGGCCGCCGAACTCCGCGTCCGCGGACTGCGGCACGTCCCCGGCTTCCTGCGGCAGTCCCTGAAGGTCCGCGCCCAGGCCCGCCGCGCCCCCGGCGCGCTCGGCGTCACCCTGCGGGCCGAACCGCTGCGGCGCACCTTCTGGGTGCTCTCCAGTTGGAGCGACCGCGAGGCGCTCGCCGCGTTCGTCGGCTCCGAGACCCACCGGCGCGCGATGACCTCCCTCCGCCCGGTCATGGCCCACTCCCGGTTCAGCACCTGGGACGCGGAGACGGCGGCGGAGCCCACCTGGACCGAGACGCGCCTGCGGCTCGCCGCGGACGGGTGAGGCGGCGACGGCGGGAGCGCGGCCGGGGCCCGGGCCCCGGCCGCGCTCCCGCCGTCCTGCCCTGCCTTACGCTGGGGCGGTGATCGAGGAGATGGACGCGCCGCTGGCCCCGTTGACGACGCTGCGGTTGGGCGGCCCGGCGCGGCGGCTGGTGACGGCGCAGACGGACGCCGAGGTGGTGGCCGCGGTGCGCGCGGCGGACGCGGCGGGGGAGCCGCTGCTGGTGCTGGGCGGCGGGTCGAACCTGGTGATCGGGGACGCCGGCTTCCCCGGGACGGTGCTGCGGATCGCCACCGAGGGCTTCGCCCTGGACGGGACGCTGCTGGAGCTCGCGGCCGGCGAGGTCTGGTCGGACGCGGTGGCCCGCACCGTCGCCGCCGGCCTGGCCGGGATCGAGTTCCTGGCCGGGATCCCCGGCTCGGCCGGCGCCACGCCGGTGCAGAACGTCGGCGCGTACGGCCAGGAGGTCGCCGAGAGCATCACCGAGGTGGTCGCGTACGACCGCCTGCTCGGCGAGAGCGTCACGCTGTCCAACGAGGAGTGCGCCTTCTCCTACCGGCACAGCCGCTTCAAGGCGGACCCGGACCGGTACGTGGTGCTGCGGGTGCGGTTCCGGCTCGCGGACGAGGGCGGGCTGTCCTCGCCGGTGAAGTACGCCGAGGCGGCCCGGGCGATGGGCGTCGAGGCGGGGCAGCGGGTGAAGCTGGGCGACGCCCACGCCGAGGTGCTGCGGCTGCGCGCGGGCAAGGGCATGGTGCTGGACGAGGCCGACCACGACACCTGGTCGGCGGGGTCGTTCTTCACCAACCCGATCCTGACGGACGATCAGTTCGCCGCGTTCACCGCCAGGTTGGGCGACCTGCGGGCGCCGGCCTACCCGGCGGGCGAGGGCCGGACCAAGACCTCCGCGGCCTGGCTGATCGACAACGCGGGCTTCCGCAAGGGCCACGGCAGCGGCCCGGCGACGCTCTCCACCAAGCACACCCTCGCCCTCACCAACCGCGGCTCGGCGACCACCGAGGACCTGCTCGCGCTGGCCCGCGAGGTGCGCGACGGGGTGCGCGAGGCGTTCGGGGTGGAGCTGGTGAACGAACCGGTGATGGTGGGCGTCAGCCTCTGAACCGTCCGGGTACTCAGCCGCCGGCCGAGTACCCGGACGCTGTCGGGCGCCGCCCGCCGCACGGGGCGCTGTGCGCATGAGACGGATGTTCGAGCAGGTGCTCCCGCTGCTGACCGCCCTGCTGGCCTGGGCCGCCTGGCTGGGCTGGGACGGGGAGAAGGACGTGCTCCCGGACGGCACGGTCTCCGGACCGTACGAGGCGTGGCAGGTGCTCGGCCTGGTCGTGACGGTCGGCGCGGCGGTCTGCCGGTCCGCCCACCGGGGCGAGGTGTCCGCCGCGGTGGCGGGCAGCGCGGCGGGCCTGGCCGCCGCCGCCTGGGTGGACTGGTCCGGCGAGGGCGACGGGCTGTACGTGGTCGGGGTCGCCACGGTCCTGGTCGGCACCCTGGCCGTGAGCGGCGCCCTCGCCGGGGCGACCGCCGCCCTCGCCCGCCGGAGGGTCTAGACCGGCTCCTCCACCAGCCAGGTGTCGATCTCGCCCAGCAGTTCCTTCACCACGTGCTCGGGGGCCCGAGAGGAGCGGACCGACTGGCGGGCGAGCTCGGCCAGCTCGGCGTCGGTGAAGCCGTGCGACTCGCGGGCCAGGGCGTACTGGTCGGCCAGCCGGGAGCCGAACAGCAGCGGGTCGTCGGCGCCCAGGGCGAGCGGGACGCCGGCCTCGAAGAGGGTGCGCAGCGGCACCTGCTCGGGGCTGTCGTAGACGCCGAGGGCGACGTTGGAGGCGGGGCAGACCTCGCAGGTGACCTGCCGGTCGGCCAGGCGCTGGAGCAGTCGCGGGTCCTCGGCGGCGCGCACGCCGTGGCCGATCCGGGCGGCGCCCAGGTCGTCCAGGCAGTCGCGGACGGACTCGGGCCCGGCGAGCTCGCCGCCGTGCGGGGCGGCGATCAGGCCGCCGTTCCGGGCGATGGCGAAGGCGCGGTCGAAGTCGCGGGCCAGGCCGCGGCGCTCGTCGTTGGAGAGGCCGAAGCCGATCACGCCCCGGTCGGCGTAGCGGACGGCGAGCCGGGCCAGCGTCCGGGCGTCCATCGGGGACTTCATCCGGTTCGCGGCGACCAGCACCCGGATGCCGACGCCGGTGGCCTCGGAAGCCTCCCGGACGGCGTCCAGGACCAGTTCGAGGGTCGGGATCAGGCCGCCGAGCAGCGGCGCGTACGAGGTCGGGTCGACCTGGATCTCCAGCCAGCGGGAGCCGTCGGCGCGCTCGTCCTCGGCGGTCTCCAGGACCAGCCGGCGGATGTCGGACTCGTCGCGCAGGCAGGAGCGGGCGGTGTCGTAGAGCCGCTGGAAGCGGAACCAGCCGCGCTCGTCGGTGGCCCGGAGCTTGGGCGGGTGCTCGGAACTGAGCGCCTCGGGCAGCCGGATGCCGTGCTTGTCGGCGAGTTCGAGCAGCGTCGCGGGGCGCATCGAACCGGTGAAGTGCAGGTGCAGGTGGGCCTTCGGCAGGCTCCGGACATCACGCAGGCGATCCATTCACCGATCCTGCCGCAAAACACCCGGAAACAGGAACCGCCCCCCGCGCCTCGCCCGAAGGGGTGAGGTGCGGGGGACGGTGCTGACGGGAGGTCAGTCGCGGGCCTCGCCGAGCAGCTTCTGCAGCCGGCTGACGCCCTCGACCAGGTCGGTGTCGCCGAGCGCGTAGGACAGCCGCAGGTAGCCGGGGGTGCCGAAGGCCTCGCCGGGGACGACCGCGACCTCGGCCTCGTCCAGGATCAGCGCGGCCAGCTCGGCGGAGGTCTGCGGGCGCTTGCCGCGGATCTCCTTGCCCAGCAGGCCCTTGACCGACGGGTAGGCGTAGAACGCGCCCTCCGGCTCGGGGCAGTAGACGCCCTCGATCTCGTTCAGCATCGCCACGATGGTGCGGCGGCGGCGGTCGAACGCGGTCTTCATCTCGTCCACCGCGGACAGGTCGCCGGCCACGGCGGCCAGCGCCGCGCGCTGGGCCACGTTGGAGACGTTCGAGGTGGCGTGCGACTGCAGGTTGGCGGCCGCGTTGACGACGTCCTTCGGGCCGATCAGCCAGCCCACCCGCCAGCCGGTCATCGCGTAGGTCTTGGCCACGCCGTTGACCACGACGCACTTGTCGGCCAGCTCGGGCAGCAGGGCGGGCAGCGAGGTGAAGGTCGCGTCGCCGTAGACCAGGTGCTCGTAGATCTCGTCGGTGAGCACCCACAGGCCGTGCTCCAGCGCCCAGCGGCCGATCGCCTCGGCCTCGGCCTCGGTGTACACCGCGCCGGTCGGGTTGGACGGCGAGACGAACAGCACCACCTTGGTGCTGGCGGTGCGGGCGGCCTCCAGCTGCTCCACCGAGACCTTGTACCCGGTGGTCTCGTCCGAGACGACCTCGACGGGGACGCCGCCGGCCAGCTTCACGGCCTCCGGGTAGGTGGTCCAGTACGGCGCCGGGATGATCACCTCGTCGCCCGGGTCGAGGATGGCGGCGAAGGCGTTGTAGATCGCCTGCTTGCCGCCGTTGGTCACCAGCACCTGAGAGGCGTCCACCTGGTAGCCGGAGTCGCGGAGCGTCTTGGCGGCGATCGCGGCCTTCAGCTCCGGCAGGCCGCCGGCCGGGGTGTAGCGGTGGTTCGCCGGGTCCTGGCAGGCGGCCACGGCGGCGTCCACGATGTAGCCGGGGGTCGGGAAGTCGGGCTCGCCGGCGCCGAAGCCGATCACCGGGCGCCCGGCGGCCTTGAGGGCCTTGGCCTTGGCGTCGACGGCGAGGGTGGCGGACTCGGCGATGGCGCCGACCCGGGCGGAGACCCGGCGGTCGGCGGGGGAGACGTTCTCGGGGGTGGATGCGCTCATGCCCTGAATGGTCCCAGACCGCACGGGTGCCGGGCATCGCGGTTTCACCATGCGTGCCACGGGGTTCCAGCATCCGTACCGCACGTCCGGACGATCTCGGGCGGGCGGCGATCGGAGCCGGAGGATCTCGGGCGGAGAGCGTCGAAAGTCGGCGAATGTGGATCTCGGTGAATGAGGTTCGACCAATCGGCGAAGAACCCGTACACTCACTGCTCGATGGCTCCCGAAGTGCGGATCCTTCGGCCGGATACACCACACGGCCGGGCGGATGCGGTAGGTTGGGGGCCGCGCCGGAGCCGCGAGGTTCCGTAGGGCACTAGCTCAATTGGTAGAGCACCGGTCTCCAAAACCGGCGGTTGGGGGTTCGAGTCCCTCGTGCCCTGCTGCTTGATCCGTGCCAAGCCCGTTCGCTCCGCAGAGCGAGCGGGCTTGATGCGGAGAGGGCCCCACCCAGCACAGCTTTCGCCGGATCGCCCGTGCACCAGGCACGGACCTCCGCAGGACCGGGATTCAGGTGAGGACGAGTGACGGAGACCACGGGCTCCACCGCAACGCCTGAGAGCGGCAACCCCGAGGGGGCCGAGGGCGCCGCGGACGAGACCACCGGCACCGAGGACGGCAAGCTGTCCCGGCGCGAGCGCCGGCGCGCCAACAGGGCGTCCGGGGGCGAGGGCGGCAAGAAGTCCGGCAAGCGGGCCAAGAAGGGCCTGTTCGCCCGGATCGCGATCTTCTACCGCCAGATCATCGCCGAGCTCCGCAAGGTCGTCTGGCCCTCCCGCAACCAGCTGATCCAGTACACCACGGTCGTGGTGACCTTCGTGATCGTGCTGATGCTGCTGGTCGCCGGTCTCGACTGGGTCTTCGCGAAGGGTGCCTTCTGGATCTTCGGCTGACGCCCGATCCGGCAAAACCCCGCAGGGATCCCCGCAGGTCCCGCACCGCATACACCACCCCGACCCGGGCCGAACTCCTTCGGCCCGGGTCGAGCTGTCGGCGCGAAGGGCCACGGGCGACTACCGTTGAGTCGGTACTGTTGAGGTATCCGTTCCACAACCAGGAAAGAAGCAGCGACCGTGTCTGAGTCCCCCCTGTACGACGCCGACGAGACCGTCCGCGAGGCGGATGTCGCCGCCGAGCCGGACGCGGCCGAGGCTGCCGACGTCGAGGCCGCCGAGGAGATCGTCAACGAGGCGGACGCCGAGGAGGACGAGGTCGAGGCCGCCGACGAGCTGGAGGCGGGCGAGCCGGCCGAGGCCGCCGCCGTGCACGAGGTGGACGAGGCCGGGGTCGAGGCCGAGGAGGCCGCCGCCGAGGAGGGCGAGGAGCCCGCCGGGGAAGAGGCCGAGAGCGACCCGGTCGCCGAGTTCCGCGAGCAGCTGCGCCGCGCGCCCGGCGAGTGGTACGTCATCCACACCTACGCCGGCTACGAGAACCGGGTGAAGCAGAACCTGGAGCAGCGCTCCGTCTCGCTGAACGTCGAGGACTACATCTTCGAGTCCCAGGTTCCGCAGGAGGAGGTCGTCCAGATCAAGAACGGCGACCGCAAGACCATCCGGCAGAACAAGCTCCCCGGCTACGTGCTGGTCCGGATGGACCTCACCCCGGAGTCCTGGGGCGTCGTGCGCAACACCCCCGGTGTCACCGGCTTCGTCGGCAACGCCTACGACCCGTACCCGCTGACCCTGGACGAGGTCGTCAAGATGCTCGCCCCCGACGTGGAGCGCGCCGCCGCCAAGGAGGCCGGCAAGGCCTCGCCGGTGCGCCCGGTCGAGGTGCAGGTGCTGGACTTCGAGGTCGGCGACTCGGTCACCGTCACCGACGGCCCGTTCGCGACCCTGCAGGCGACCATCAACGAGATCAACCCCGACTCGAAGAAGGTCAAGGGCCTGGTGGAGATCTTCGGCCGGGAGACCCCGGTGGAGCTCTCCTTCGACCAGATCCAGAAGAACTGACCCACGGTCCACCGGCGGTGCCGGGGCGGGGCGAGAGCCTCCGCCCCGGCACCGTTTTGGTTCCGCGACACCTGACCAGTTAGCCTGGTCCGATGTGTGTCCTGGCGGCCGGGTTTCGCCCCGGGGCCGGGCACATCAGCAATCACCTCTCGGAAGGACCCGGAGAGACATGCCTCCCAAGAAGAAGAAGGTCACGGGGCTTATCAAGCTCCAGATCAACGCCGGTGCGGCGAACCCGGCCCCGCCGGTCGGCCCCGCGCTCGGTCAGCACGGCGTCAACATCATGGAGTTCTGCAAGGCGTACAACGCGGCCACCGAGTCGCAGCGCGGCATGATCGTGCCGGTGGAGATCACGGTCTACGACGACCGCTCCTTCACCTTCGTCACGAAGACCCCGCCGGCCGCTCGCCTCATCCTGAAGGCCGCGGGCATCGACAAGGGCTCCAAGGAGCCGCACAAGACCAAGGTCGCCAAGCTGACCTCGGCCCAGGTGCGCGAGATCGCCACCACCAAGATGCCCGACCTGAACGCCAACGACCTGGACGCGGCGGAGAAGATCATCGCCGGCACCGCCCGGTCGATGGGCATCACCGTCGAGGGCTGACCAGCCCCGTACGCCCTCCGTGGTAGGGCCCAGCGCGGCCCGTTCCCACCACGACTCCATTAACCACCAGGAGCAGCAGTGAAGCGCAGCAAGGCCCTCAAGGCCGCGGACGCCAAGATCGACCGCGCCCGGATCTACGCCCCGCTCGAGGCCGTCCGCCTCGCCAAGGCGACCTCCACCACCAAGTTCGACGGCACCGTCGAGGTCGCCATGCGTCTGGGCGTCGACCCGCGCAAGGCCGACCAGATGGTCCGCAGCACCGTCATCCTCCCGCACGGCACCGGTAAGACCGCCCGGGTCCTGGTCTTCGCGAACGGTGAGCGTGCCGAGGCCGCGCGTGCCGCGGGTGCCGACATCGTCGGCTCCGACGAGCTGATCGACGAGGTCGCCAAGGGTCGTCTGGACTTCGACGCCGTCGTCGCCACCCCGGACCTCATGGGCAAGGTCGGCCGCCTGGGCCGCGTGCTCGGTCCCCGTGGCCTGATGCCGAACCCGAAGACCGGCACCGTGACCCCGGACGTCGCCAAGGCCGTCAACGACATCAAGGGCGGCAAGATCGAGTTCCGCGTCGACAAGCACTCGAACCTGCACCTGATCATCGGCAAGACCTCGTTCACCGACGAGCAGCTGGTCGAGAACTACGCCGCCGCGCTCGACGAGGTCCTCCGGGCCAAGCCGTCCGCCGCCAAGGGCCGCTACCTGAAGAAGGTCGCCTTCTCCACCACCATCGGCCCCGGCATCCAGGTGGACCCCAACCGCACCCGCAACCTCCTCGTCGAGGAGGACCCGGCGGCGGTCTGACCCCGGGTCGGTTCTCCACGCGGTCAACGTTCCACCGGGCCCGCACCCCTTCGGGGGTGCGGGCCCGGTGGCGTTCGGAAAGGGTTTGCGCGGCGGTCGGAGCGGTTCGGTAGAGTCCGCACTCGTACTTCAGATGAGAATCCGATCAGAGGGGGACCCTCGTGCGCGCACTGCGTACCGTTGCCGTGGCTTGTTTGGCCCTCGGCGCCCTGACCGCCTGCAGCAGCTCCGGTTCGGGCGGCTCGACCGACGCCAAGACCGGCACCGACGCCTCGCAGAGCGCCCCGGCCGCGGGCAAGGCCGACGCGAAGCTGCCCCCCAAGGAGGCCCTGCTGGCCGCCGCCGCGGTCATGGACAAGGCGGGCAGCGCCAAGCTGGTCGTCAAGGGCGGCGACAGCGACGGCACCGCCGACTACGTGTGGAAGGCCCCGGCCTCCTTCCTGATGGAGACCAAGGAGGAGGGCAAGGAGGTCAAGGTCCTCTTCGTCGGCGACCAGATGTACGTCGGCGCCACCGCCGACATGGCCGCGGTCGCCCCGGGCAAGAAGTGGATGTCGCTCAGCACCAAGGACGCCTCGGGCGAGGCCGGCGCCGAGGCGGGCACCTTCGCCGCGATGATGCAGCTGATGAACCCGTCGGTGCAGCTGGCCGCCGCCGCGCCCACCGCCACCCTGGTCGGCACCGAGACCGTGGGCGGCCAGAGCGCCACCCACTACCGCAGCGAGATCAAGGTCGACGACCAGATCGCCAAGATGAACCTGGACCCGGCCCTCAAGGCCCAGGTGCAGGCCGAGCTGAAGAAGAAGGGCACGACCTCCACGGTCGACCTGTGGATCAACGCCAAGAACGAGCTGGTCCAGCAGTCCAGCCCGGACCCGGAGGCCGCCGCCGGATCCGCCCCCCAGGTGATCGGCTACACCCAGCTCGGCGCGGTCAAGGCCACCCCGGCCCCGGCCCCGTCCGAGGTCTTCTCCCTGACGGACCTGATGCAGCAGTAGGAAGCCGTGCGCCGGCGGCCCGCCCGGCCCGGGGGCGACTCCGGGGCCGGGCGGGCCGCATGGCATGGTGAGGGGACCGGACGGCGGCGGCAGGAGGAGGGACCGATGGGCGCACGGGCGCGCGGGGCCGGTGCCCTCCTGGCGGCCGTCCTGCTCACCGGCGCGGCCGCCGGCTGCACCGCCTCCGACCGGACGCCCGACCGCGCCGAGACCACCACCGCCGCCCCGTCCACCGCGCAGCCCAGCCCCACCGACCGCTCCCCGCACGGGGTGATGCTCTCCGCCCAGCTGGTGCTGCACGACGCCCGGCGCGCCGAGTACACCGCGGTGCTCGGCGGCGAGGGCGCCAGGGGCGAGCTGTTCTGGGCGCCCAAGACGGTGCTGAAGTACCAGAGCGACGCGAACGACCAGGTGCTGATGGTGCTGGACACCTCCGCCTACCTGGGCGGCGACCCGGGGAGCGCGGCCCGGCTCGGCGGCCCGCACTGGCAGAAGTTCTCCAACGGCCGGATCCCGTACAGCGACCTGATCGACCGGCTCAGCCCGGTGGTCGCGGTCGCCGCCGCGGCCGCCGCCCCCGACCCGCGGCTGGTCGGCGAGGAGAAGCTGCTCGACACCACCGCCGAGCACTACCGGGTCACCACCACCGCCGCCCGGTACGCCGCCGCGCAGACCCAGCTCGACCCGGCCCGGCAGCGGGCGCTGGAGACCGCGCTGGGCCCCGGCGACGTGGTGCTCGACCTGTGGCTGGACGACAACGACCAGGTGGTGCGGCTGCGCCGGGCCGCCGCCGAGGTCGACACCGTCGACTACCGCGAGTTCGGCAGCTCCGCGCTCTCCGTCCAGGCCCCCGCCGAGGCCGACACCGCGCCCGGCACCGGGGCCAGCCCGCCGGCCCTCCCGTAGCGGATTTGGTCAAACCCGTCCGGCCCGGTTAGGCTGGCCGAGCCAAAGACCGCTGGTTGTCGCCGTGCCCCGAGAGGGAGGACGGCGCCGAAGGATCCGCACCCGCTGCGGATCGCCCGCGCAGGTTATGGAGCAGAGTGGAGATCTCCGGGCCGTTCACGGTCCGTCGAGGTCATTGCGAGCCCCGTGCGCCTGCGCGCCGGGGCTTCTTCGCTTCCTGGGGTCCGCGGCGTTGGATGGTCGACTTCTCGAAGGTCGGCCCGACTTCGACATCACGGAAGGAGGCGTAAGCCTATGGCCAGGCCCGACAAGGCTGCCGACGTCGCCGAGATCACGGACAAGTTCCGTGCCTCCAGCGCCGCCGTTCTGACCGAGTACCGCGGTCTCACGGTGAAGCAGCTGAAGACGCTTCGTCGCTCGCTCGGCGGCAACGCCGATTACGCCGTGGTGAAGAACACGCTGACCAAGATCGCGGCCAATGAGGCCGGGATCTCCGAGCTCGACGACCTGTTCGCCGGTCCGACGGCTGTCGCCTTCGTCACCGGTGACCCGGTGGAGTCGGCGAAGGCTCTGCGTGACTTCGCCAAGGAGAACCCTGCTCTCATCATCAAGGGCGGTGTCCTTGACGGTAAGGCGCTGTCCGCCGATGAGATCAAGAAGCTCGCGGACCTCGAGTCCCGCGAGGTGCTGCTCGCCAAGCTGGCGGGCGCCCTGAAGGCCAAGCCCTCCCAGGCTGCCGCGGTCTTCCAGGCGCTCCCGTCCAAGCTCGTTCGCACCGTGGAAGCGCTGCGCGAGAAGGTCGAGCAGGGCGGTGCCGGTACTCCGGCTCCCGCCGAGGACGCGGAGTAACCACTCCCGTCCCAGCGGGCCCGTAAGCACGCCCGCCAACCCGTACATCCGGCACCTGCCGAATTAGTGGAAGGACGCCAATCATGGCGAAGCTCAGCACCGAGGACCTGCTCGAGCAGTTCGAGGGCATGACCCTGATCGAGCTCTCCGAGTTCGTGAAGGCGTTCGAGGAGAAGTTCGACGTCACCGCCGCCGCGCCGGTCGCCGTCGCCGCCGCCGGTGGCGCTGCCCCGGCCGCCGAGGCCGCCGAGGAGCAGGACGAGTTCGACGTCATCCTCGAGGGTGCCGGCGACAAGAAGATCCAGGTCATCAAGGAGGTGCGCGCCCTCACCTCCCTCGGCCTGAAGGAGGCCAAGGACCTCGTCGACACCGCCGGTGCGAAGGTTCTGGAGAAGGTCGCCAAGGACGTCGCCGAGAAGGCGAAGGCCCAGCTCGAGGGCGCCGGCGCCAAGGTCACCGTCAAGTGACTCGTTCCTCTCTCTGAGAGGTTCTTCGCGGGCCGGGCCGGCCACCCTCCGGGGTGGCCGGCCCGGCCTGCTCGCGTTCCCGGCCGGTCCGCCCGGTTGCTCCCGATGGCCCAAGGGGGAATCGGCCCCTGTCGGCGCCCGGGGGTAGGGTGATCGCTGTCCGTCGACCCCCGGGTGCAGGCAGCGTGTAACGCGTGGGGCCGCCCGGACGATGGGCACTGCGAGGTCCACACCCTGGTGGGGGCCTTGACGAACAGCACGCGGCGCGCGATTCTCGAGGCGCGTGCCCAAGCGGTACCGCCGACGATGCATATTCGGCGGCGGCACTGGGAAGGTTCCCGGTGACGCAGAAGTGGGTGCGACGGCCCGGCCGGTGAGGGATCACTGCCCGGGTTGTCGGTTGTACGGGAGGAGCGTCCGATTCGGTCTCCGAATCAGGGCTTGCTAGCAGTGTCGCCATTGGCTACACTGTCCCTTTGCGCTGCCTGTTAGCTGCTCCGTGACTCGTCGCCCGGAGTGGTCCCTGTCCTGACCTGGGGTTTCACCCCTCGGCAAGGCCCGGCCGGTATGCGCGTAGTGAGCTCCGAGCCCTCGGAAGGACCCCCCTCTTGGCCGCGCCGCGCAACGCCTCGAACAATTCCGCATCCACCGCCCCGCTCCGCGTCTCGTTCGCGAAGATCAAGGAGCCCCTCGAGGTCCCGAACCTCCTGGCCCTGCAGACCGAGAGCTTTGACTGGCTGCTCGGGAACGCGGCCTGGAAGTCCCGGGTCGAGGCTGCCCTGGAGAGTGGTCAGGACGTCCCCACGAAGTCCGGTCTGGAGGAGATCTTCGAAGAGATCTCCCCGATCGAGGACTTCAGCGGGTCGATGTCCCTGACCTTCCGGGACCACCGTTTCGAGCCGCCGAAGAACTCCATCGACGAGTGCAAGGACCGCGACTTCACCTTCGCGGCCCCGCTCTTCGTCACCGCGGAGTTCACCAACAACGAGACCGGTGAGATCAAGTCCCAGACCGTGTTCATGGGCGACTTCCCGCTCATGACCAACAAGGGCACGTTCATCATCAACGGCACCGAGCGTGTCGTCGTGTCCCAGCTGGTGCGTTCCCCGGGCGTCTACTTCGACTCCACCCTGGACAAGGTCTCCGACAAGGACATCTTCTCCGCCAAGATCATCCCCTCCCGCGGTGCCTGGCTGGAGATGGAGATCGACAAGCGCGACATGGTCGGTGTCCGCATCGACCGCAAGCGCAAGCAGTCGGTCACCGTGCTGCTCAAGGCCCTCGGTTGGACGACCGAGATGATCCTGGAGGAGTTCGGCGAGTACGAGTCGATGCGCGCCACCCTGGAGAAGGACCACACCCAGGGCCAGGACGACGCGCTGCTCGACATCTACCGCAAGCTGCGTCCGGGCGAGCCGCCGACCCGCGAGGCCGCGCAGACGCTGTTGGAGAACCTGTACTTCAACCCGAAGCGCTACGACCTCGCCAAGGTCGGCCGGTACAAGGTGAACCGGAAGCTGGGCAACGCCGAGTCGCTCGACTCCGGCGTGCTCACCGAGCCGGACATCATCAACACCATCAAGTACCTGGTGAAGCTGCACGCCGGCGAGACCGAGTGGCGCGATGACGAGGGCCGCGACATCGTCATCGAGGTCGACGACATCGACCACTTCGGCAACCGCCGCCTGCGCAACGTCGGCGAGCTGATCCAGAACCAGGTCCGCACCGGCCTCGCCCGCATGGAGCGGGTGGTCCGCGAGCGCATGACCACCCAGGACGTCGAGGCGATCACGCCGCAGACCCTGATCAACATCCGGCCGGTCGTCGCCTCCATCAAGGAGTTCTTCGGCACCAGCCAGCTGTCGCAGTTCATGGACCAGACGAACCCGCTGTCGGGCCTGACCCACAAGCGCCGTCTGTCCGCGCTCGGCCCCGGTGGTCTGTCCCGCGAGCGGGCCGGCTTCGAGGTCCGTGACGTGCACCCCTCGCACTACGGCCGCATGTGTCCGATCGAGACCCCCGAAGGCCCGAACATCGGTCTGATCGGCTCGCTGGCCTCGTACGGCCGGGTCAACGCGTTCGGCTTCATCGAGACCCCGTACCGCAAGGTCGTCGACGGCGTCGTCACCGAGGCCGTGGACTACCTGACCGCGGACGAGGAGGACCGGTACGTCATCGCGCAGGCCAACGCCCCGCTCACCGCGGAGCTGACCTTCGCCGAGCCCCGCGTCCTGGTCCGCCGCCGCGGCGGCGAGATCGACTACATCCCCGGCACCGAGATCGACTACATGGACGTCTCGCCGCGCCAGATGGTGTCGGTCGCGACCGCCATGATCCCCTTCCTCGAGCACGACGACGCCAACCGCGCGCTGATGGGCTCGAACATGATGCGCCAGGCCGTCCCGCTGCTGCGCAGCGAGGCGCCGCTGGTCGGCACCGGCATGGAGTACCGCTGCGCCGTCGACGCCGCGGACGTCATCACCGCCGACAAGGCCGGCGTGGTGCAGGAGGTCTCGGCCGACTACGTCACCGTCGCCAACGACGACGGCACGTACAACACCTACCGGGCCGCCAAGTTCACCCGCTCCAACCAGGGCACCGCCTTCAACCAGAAGGTGCTCGTGGACGAGGGCGCCCGGGTCGAGGCCGGCCAGGTGCTGGCCGACGGCCCGTGCACCGACGAGGGCGAGATGGCCCTCGGCAAGAACCTCCTCGTGGCGTTCATGTCGTGGGAGGGCCACAACTACGAGGACGCGATCATCCTGTCGCAGCGCCTCGTCCAGGACGACGTCCTCTCCTCGATCCACATCGAGGAGCACGAGGTCGACGCCCGTGACACCAAGCTGGGCCCCGAGGAGATCACCCGGGACATCCCGAACGTCTCCGAGGAGGTCCTCGCCGACCTCGACGAGCGCGGCATCATCCGGATCGGCGCCGACGTCGTCACCGGCGACATCCTGGTCGGCAAGGTCACCCCGAAGGGCGAGACCGAGCTGACCCCGGAGGAGCGCCTGCTCCGCGCGATCTTCGGCGAGAAGGCCCGCGAGGTCCGCGACACCTCGCTGAAGGTGCCGCACGGCGAGTCCGGCAAGGTCATCGGCGTCCGCGTCTTCGACCGCGAGGAGGGGGACGAGCTCCCCCCGGGCGTGAACCAGCTGGTCCGCGTCTACGTCGCCCAGAAGCGCAAGATCACCAACGGTGACAAGCTGGCCGGCCGCCACGGCAACAAGGGCGTCATCTCCAAGATCCTGCCGGTCGAGGACATGCCGTTCCTGGAGGACGGCACCCCGGTCGACATCATCCTGAACCCGCTGGGCGTCCCGTCCCGAATGAACCCGGGACAGGTCCTGGAGATCCACCTCGGCTGGCTCGCCCAGCAGGGCTGGGACGTCTCCGGCCTCGCCGACGAGTGGGCCCAGCGCCTCCAGGCGATCGGCGCCGACGTGGTCGAGGGCGGCACCAACCTCGCCACCCCGGTGTTCGACGGCGCCCGCGAGGACGAGATCACCGGCCTGCTGGACAACACCACCCTCACCCGTGACGGTGAGCGCCTGGTGAACTCCACCGGCAAGGCCCGGCTGTTCGACGGCCGCTCCGGCGAGCCGTTCCCGATGCCGATCTCGATCGGCTACATGTACATCCTCAAGCTGCACCACCTGGTCGACGACAAGCTGCACGCCCGTTCGACCGGCCCGTACTCGATGATCACCCAGCAGCCGCTCGGTGGTAAGGCGCAGTTCGGTGGTCAGCGCTTCGGTGAGATGGAGGTGTGGGCCCTTGAGGCGTACGGCGCCGCCTACGCGCTGCAGGAACTGCTCACCATCAAGTCCGACGACGTCCTGGGCCGCGTGAAGGTCTACGAGGCGATCGTCAAGGGCGAGAACATCCCCGAGCCCGGCATTCCCGAGTCCTTCAAGGTCCTCATCAAGGAAATGCAGTCGCTCTGCCTCAACGTGGAGGTGCTGTCCTCGGACGGCCAGTCCATCGAGATGCGCGACAGCGACGAGGACGTGTTCCGCGCCGCCGAGGAGCTCGGCATTGACCTGTCCCGGCGCGAGCCGAGCAGCGTCGAAGAGGTCTGACGGAGGCCGGGCCGGCCTGGCGTAGAACCCGGGCCGGCCCAGCCCCCAGGCCCCCCTCAGACCAACAGACAGACTCTCGAATCACGAAAGAGGGCTTGACGACCAGTGCTTGACGTCAACTTCTTCGACGAGCTCCGCATCGGACTGGCCACCGCCGACGACATCCGCCAGTGGTCGCACGGCGAGGTGAAGAAGCCGGAGACCATCAACTACCGCACGCTGAAGCCGGAAAAGGACGGCCTCTTCTGCGAGAAGATCTTCGGTCCCACCCGGGACTGGGAGTGCTACTGCGGCAAGTACAAGCGCGTCCGTTTCAAGGGCATCATCTGTGAGCGCTGCGGCGTCGAGGTGACCCGCGCCAAGGTGCGCCGCGAGCGGATGGGCCACATCGAGCTGGCCGCCCCGGTCACCCACATCTGGTACTTCAAGGGCGTCCCGTCGCGCCTGGGCTACCTGCTCGACCTGGCGCCGAAGGACCTCGAGAAGGTCATCTACTTCGCCGCCTACATGATCACCTGGGTGGACGACGAGCGTCGCCAGCGCGACCTCCCGTCCCTGGAGGCGCACGTCTCGGTCGAGCGCCAGCAGATCGAGAACCGGCGCGACGCCGACCTGGAGGCCCGGGCCAAGAAGGCCGAGGCCGACCTGGCCGAGCTGGAGGCCGAGGGCGCCAAGGCCGACGTGCGCCGCAAGGTGCGCGAGGGCGCCGAGCGCGAGATGAAGCAGCTGCGCGACCGCACGCAGCGCGAGATCGACCGCCTGGACGAGGTCTGGACCCGCTTCAAGAACCTCAAGGTCCAGGACCTCGAGGGCGACGAGCTGCTCTACCGCGAGCTGCGCGACCGCTTCGGCACCTACTTCTCCGGCTCGATGGGCGCCGCGGCCCTCAAGGACCGCCTGGAGTCCTTCGACCTGGCGGAGGAGGCCGAGCGCCTCCGCGAGATCATCCGCACCGGCAAGGGCCAGAAGAAGACCCGCGCGCTCAAGCGCCTCAAGGTCGTCTCCGCCTTCCTGCAGACCAGCAACAAGCCCAAGGGCATGGT
Source organism: Kitasatospora phosalacinea (assembly GCF_000716545.1). Taxonomy (GTDB): domain Bacteria; phylum Actinomycetota; class Actinomycetes; order Streptomycetales; family Streptomycetaceae; genus Kitasatospora; species Kitasatospora phosalacinea. Next base: position 76,150 of record NZ_JNWZ01000014.1, on the reverse strand, counting down.
GCTCGACTGCGTCCCGGTGATCCCGCCGGACCTGCGCCCGATGGTCCAGCTCGACGGTGGCCGCTTCGCCACCTCCGACCTGAACGACCTGTACCGCCGCGTCATCAACCGCAACAACCGCCTGAAGCGGCTTCTCGACCTCGGCGCGCCCGAGATCATCGTGAACAACGAGAAGCGCATGCTCCAGGAGGCCGTCGACGCGCTCTTCGACAACGGCCGCCGCGGCCGCCCGGTCACGGGCCCCGGCAACCGTCCGCTGAAGTCGCTGTCCGACATGCTCAAGGGCAAGCAGGGTCGTTTCCGCCAGAACCTGCTCGGCAAGCGCGTCGACTACTCGGCCCGTTCGGTCATCGTCGTCGGCCCGCAGCTCAAGCTGCACCAGTGCGGCCTGCCCAAGGCCATGGCGCTGGAGCTCTTCAAGCCGTTCGTGATGAAGCGCCTGGTCGACCTGAACCACGCGCAGAACATCAAGTCGGCCAAGCGCATGGTCGAGCGCGCCCGCCCCGTGGTGTGGGACGTCCTCGAAGAGGTCATCGCCGAGCACCCGGTGCTGCTGAACCGTGCGCCCACCCTGCACCGCCTCGGCATCCAGGCCTTCGAGCCGCAGCTGGTCGAGGGCAAGGCCATCCAGATCCACCCGCTCGTCTGCACCGCGTTCAACGCGGACTTCGACGGCGACCAGATGGCCGTGCACCTGCCGCTGTCCGCGGAGGCGCAGGCCGAGGCCCGCATCCTGATGCTGTCCTCGAACAACATCCTGAAGCCGGCCGACGGCCGTCCCGTCACCATGCCGACCCAGGACATGGTGCTGGGCCTGTTCTTCCTCACCTCCGACCGCGAGGAGGTCAAGGGCAAGGGCCGTTCCTTCTCCTCGACCGCCGAGGCGATCATGGCCTTCGACGCCCGCGAGCTGGACGTCCAGGCCCCGATCGACCTGCGCCTGCCGGCCGGCACCGTCCCGCCGCGCGGCTGGACCCCGCCGGTGGACGAGGACGGGCAGCCGGCCTGGACCGAGGGCGAGCCGTTCCGGATCACCACCACCCTGGGCCGCGCGCTCTTCAACGAGCTGCTGCCCGAGGACTACCCGTTCGTCGACTACGAGGTCGGCAAGAAGCAGCTGTCGGCGATCGTCAACGACCTCGCCGAGCGCTACCCGAAGGTCGTCGTCGCCGCGGCGCTCGACAACCTGAAGGCGGCCGGCTTCCACTGGTCGACCCGTTCCGGTGTCACCGTCTCGATCTCGGACGTCATCGTCCCGCCGAGCAAGCCCGCCATCCTGGAGGGCTACGAGGCGCAGGCGGAGAAGGTCCAGAAGCAGTACGAGCGCGGTCTGATCACCGACAACGAGCGCAAGTCCGAGCTGGTCGGCATCTGGACCCGCGCGACCAACGAGGTCGCCGACGCGATGGCCGCGAACTTCCCGAAGACGAACCCCATCTTCATGATGGTCGACTCGGGCGCGCGCGGAAACATGATGCAGATGCGTCAGATCGCCGGTATGCGCGGTCTGGTGTCGAACGCGAAGAACGAGACCATCGCCCGTCCGATCAAGGCCTCGTTCCGTGAGGGCCTGTCCGTGCTGGAGTACTTCATCTCCACCCACGGTGCCCGTAAGGGTCTGGCCGACACCGCGCTGCGCACCGCCGACTCGGGTTACCTGACCCGTCGTCTGGTGGACGTCTCGCAGGACGTGATCATCCGCGAGGAGGACTGCGGCACCGAGCGCGGCCTCAAGCTGTCGATCGGCTCGGTCGGCCCGGACGGCGTGCTGCGCAAGGCCGACGACGTCGAGACCAGCGTCTACGCCCGCATGCTCGCCGAGGACATCACCGTCGACGGCAAGCTGATCGCCACCGCCAACACCGACCTCGGCGACGTCCTGATGGACGAGCTGATCCGGCACGGCGTGAGCGAGGTCAAGGTCCGCTCGATCCTGACCTGCGAGTCCGCGGTCGGCACCTGTGCCTTCTGCTACGGCCGCTCGCTGGCCACCGGCAAGCTGGTCGACATCGGTGAGGCGGTCGGCATCATCGCCGCCCAGTCCATCGGTGAGCCCGGCACCCAGCTGACCATGCGCACCTTCCACACCGGTGGTGTGGCCGGTGACGACATCACCCAGGGTCTGCCGCGTGTCGTCGAGCTCTTCGAGGCCCGCACCCCCAAGGGTGTGGCCCCGATCTCGGAGGCGGCCGGCCGCGTCCGGATCGAGGACACCGAGAAGACCCGCAAGGTCGTCGTCACCCCCGACGACGGCTCGGACGAGATCGCCTACCCGGTCTCCAAGCGCGTCAAGCTGCTGGTCAGCGAGGGCGAGGCGGTCGAGGTCGGCCAGAAGCTGACCGTCGGTGCGACCAACCCGCACGACGTGCTGCGCATCATGGGCCAGCGTGCCGTCCAGATCCACCTGGTCGCCGAAGTCCAGAAGGTCTACAACTCGCAGGGCGTGTCGATCCACGACAAGCACATCGAGATCATCATCCGGCAGATGCTCCGCCGCGTGACGATCATCGAGTCGGGCGACGCCGAGCTGCTCCCGGGCGAGCTCGTCGAGCGCGGCCGCTTCGAGCAGGAGAACCGCCGCGTGGTGTCCGAGGGCGGCCACCCCGCCTCCGGCCGTCCGCAGCTGATGGGTATCACCAAGGCCTCGCTGGCCACCGAGTCCTGGCTGTCGGCCGCCTCCTTCCAGGAGACGACCCGGGTGCTCACCGACGCGGCGATCCACGCCAAGTCGGACCCGCTGCTGGGCCTCAAGGAGAACGTCATCCTCGGCAAGCTCATCCCGGCCGGTACGGGTCTTCCCCGCTACCGCAACATCCGGGTCGAGCCGACCGAGGAGGCCAAGGCCGCGATGTACTCGGCCGTCGGCTACGACGACTACGACCTGTCGCCGTTCGGCGCGGGCTCCGGTCAGGCCGTCCCGCTGGACGACTACGACTACGGCCCGTACACCGGCTGATCCGTCACCGGCTGCACCGCAGGGCGGTCACCCCACTCGGGGTGGCCGCCCTGCGGCGTTCGCCCCCTAGGGGGATCCCTCCCGGGACGGAGGCCGGGGAACCGCTCCCGGGAGGGAGGCGGGCGGGGAGGGGCGCCGGGAGACTGGTGGTCGTCGAAGGGAGGCCGCGGTGAAGCGGTTGGTGGGGGCGGTGGCCGTCGTGGGGCTGCTGGCGGGCGGGGCGGTCGGGTGCGGGCCGTGGGACGACCGGAAGAAGACGGTGTCGTACGAGGTGCCCGGGCGGGTCACCGAGCTGCGGGTGGACGGCGAGGTCGGCGGGATCGAGGTGACGGCCGGCGACGGGCCGGTGCGGGTGGTGGAGAAGCGCAACTGGCAGGACGAGGAGCCGCAGGCCACCCACGTGCTCGCCGACGGGGTGCTGGAGCTGACGTACTCCTGCTCGCGGTGCGGGGTCGGCTACGAGGTGCGGGTGCCCGCCGGGACGGTGCTGCGGCTGAAGGAGACCACCGGCGGCATCCGGGTGCGCGGTCTGAGCGGGGACGTCACCGCGGAGGCGGTCACCGGCGGCGTGGAGGCCACCGGGCTGCGCAGTGCCAACGTCGTGCTGAAGGCCGAGACCGGCGGCGTGTCGGCCCGGTTCGCGGCGGCGCCGACCCGGGTCGAACTGCGCACCGAGACCGGCGGGGTGGAGCTGACCGTGCCCCCGGGGGAGGCGTACGAGGTGGACGCGCACGCCTCGACGGGCGGCACCGAGGTGAGCGTGCCCTCGCAGGCCGGGGCCGCGCGCACGCTGGTCGCCCGGGCGAACACCGGCGGCGTGAAGGTCGGTACCGGCTGAGCGCCGACTGTCGGTGCCGGGCCGTAGGTTGAGTGGTGTCGGCAGGTGGCGAGGGCCCCGCCGGCACCCCCAGAACTCTGTGCCCGAAAGGGGCGTCGGCCATGGCTGCCACCGTTTCCGCGGAACCGCAGGTGACCTACCTGGAACTCTCCGAGGACGAGGGGAGCGCCCACAAGTTCTACGAAGTCACGGTCAAGGAAGCCGAGTTGACGATCCGCTACGGCCGGATCGGCGAGCCGGGCACCACCAAGTCCACGGTCTGCGCGAGCGCCGAGAAGGCCGCCGCGCAGGCCGCCAGGAAGATCGGCGAGAAGGTCCGCAAGGGCTACGCCCCGGCCGTGCCGGGCGTGCGCCAGCGCCGGTCGGTGACCCGCCGGCAGATCGCCTCCACCCGCTCCACCGCCCGCCAGGCGCCGCTGCTGTGGCGCTTCCGCTCCGGCTCGCCCGCGTTCGGGGTGTACGTCGGCGAGGAGCACGCCTGGGTCGGCAACGAGCAGGGCGACGTCTACACGCTGACCACCGACGGGCGGGTCACCGGCCGGTTCGGGCTGCCCGACGGCGTCAAGTGCATCGTCGCCGACGACTGGTGGATCTACGCGGGCTGCGACGACGGCAAGGTGTACGACCTCGGCGGGAAGGTGCCGCGGGTGGCGTACGAGATCGCCCAGGACGTGGACATCTACTGGCTGGACATCCACGACGGCGTGCTCGGCGTCGCCGACGAGCGGGGCGGGCTGACCACCGTCGACCACGAGGACGAGTTCCAGTGGCGCCGGAGCGCGCAGGGCTCGTCCGGCTGGATGGTGCGCTGCGACGCCGAGTCGGTCTACCACGGCTGGTCGGCGGGCGTGGCCCGGTACGCCAAGCGCGGCGGCGACCAGCTGTGGCACACCCGGACCAAGGGCTCGGTGCTGTTCGGCTGGCAGGAGAGGGACGAGGTGTTCGCCGGCACCTCGCAGGGCTGGGTGCACCGGCTGCGCAAGGCCGACGGCTCGGAGGCCGCCGCGTACCGGTGCGACGCCGCGGTGTTCTCCTGCGCGGCCTCCCCGGACGGGGAGTTCGTGTTCGCGGGCGACAACCACTCGTCCGTCTACTGCTTCGCCGCCGACGGCACCCGGCTGTGGAAGCTGGGCACCGGCTGCGGCTCGGCGTACAGCATGCAGTACCGCGACGGGCGGCTGTACCTGGTCACCACCGACGGCTCGCTGGCCTGTCTGGACGCCTCCCAGGGCGCCGTGCTGGCCGCCGAGCAGGGCACCCTGCCGGCCACCGCCGAGGTGAGCGGCGCGGGCATCGAGCGGGTCGCGGCGGGCGCCGAGCTGGAGACCGTCAGCGCCGGGGCGGTGGCGGCCGGGGGCGTCGAGGTGGAGTGCGTGGCCGAGGGCGGGCGGCTGCGGGTGCGGGTGGTGACGCCCGGCTACGACGCCGCGCTGCGGGTGCAGTTCCCCAAGGACGTCCGGGTCGCCGGGGCCAGGTACCTGGTCGCCGAGGTGCGCCGGTCCGAGTCCGGCGGGTTCTACCGGGCGCGGGGGGAGATCAAGCGGCTGCTGTGACGCCCTGGAGCCCGTCCGGGGGGGGCGCGTCCGGCCGAGAGGCCCGGGGGCGCCCCTCCGCGCGTGCGGGAGGGCCTCGCGGGGGCCGTCCGACGATGCGAGAGGATGCGCGGCATGGGGACGTGGGGAAAGCGGGCGGAGGGGCTGCTGGCCCGGGGGCGGGCCCGGCCCCGGGCGGTGAACGCGGTGCTGGTGGCGCTGGCCGTCGGCGTCTCGCTGTGGGGGGTGTACACCGACCCCCACGACGCCGAACGGCAGTGGTGGGCCTACGCGTTGGCACTGGCCGGATCGCTGCCGCTGTGGTGGCGGCAGCGGGCGCCGTGGGCGGTGGTCCTGGCCTGCTCGGCACCCACCATGCTGCTGTCGGTGGTCGCGCACTTCGCGATGCCGCAGATCCAGCTCGCCACGGCGATCGCCGTCTACACCGTCGCCGACCGGGGCCGGGACTGGCAGCGCGTCGTGCTGCTGGTCTCCGTGGTGCTCGGCAACGTGCTGGGCACCCGGTCCTTCGGCGGCATGCTGTTCAGCCTGGTGGTGTCGGTCGGCAGCTTCGTGCTCGGCTCGATGGTGCGGGAGCTGCGCCGGCTGGCGGGCGTCGAGGCCGAACGGGCCCGGCAGGTCGGGCTGCGGGCGGCCAGCGACGCGGCCCGGGCGGTCGTCGAGGAGCGGGCCAGGATCGCCCGCGAGATGCACGACATCCTCGCCCACGCGGTCTCCCTGATGGTGGTCCAGGCCGAGGCCGGGCCGCTGGTGGTGCGGAGCGACCCCGACCGGGCGATCCGGGCGTTCGACGCCATCTCCGACTCCGGGCGCGACGCGATGGTGCAACTGCGGCGCGTGCTCGGCGTGTTGAAGGAGGAGGGGGCGGCGCCCGCGCTCGCCCCGCAGCCCCGGCTGGCGGAGCTCGCGGGCGTGCTGCAGCGGGTGCGCGACTCCGGGGTCGCCGTGCACGCCGAGATCGAGGAGACCGGACCCGCCGAGGTGCAGGCCGCGGCCTTCCGGATCGTCCAGGAGGCGCTCACCAACGTGGTCAAGCACGCCGGCGCCCGGCACGTCAGCGTCAAGGTCGCCGCCCGCGGCGGCACCCGGCTGCTGGTCGAGGTCGCCGACGACGGCACGGGGCCGGTCCCCGCCCCGGCCGGCGCGGGCGTCGACGGGCGCTCCGGCGGCCGCGGCCTGCTCTCCATCCGGGAGCGCGCGGCGGCCTGCGGCGGCAGCGCCGAGACCGGGCCGCGGGCCGGCGGGACCGGCTACCTGGTGGCAGCCGTGCTGCCGCTCGACGTCTGAGAAGGAGCGAGAGTTGACCATACGAGTGGTGATCGCCGACGACCAGGAGCTGGTCCGGGCCGGCTTCGGCATGATCCTCGACGCCCAGCCCGACATCGAGGTGGTCGCCGAGGCGGGCGACGGGCGGCAGGCCGTCGACGCCGTCCGCGAACACGCCCCGGACGTCCTGCTGCTGGACGTCCGGATGCCCGTCATGGACGGCCTGGAGGCCGCCCGCCGGGTCTGCGCCGAACACCCCGGCTGCAAGGTCGTCATGCTGACCACCTTCGACGTCGACGACTACGTCTTCGACGCGCTGTACGCCGGGGCCAGCGGCTTCCTGCTCAAGGACGTCCGCCGCGACGACCTCGCCCACGCCGTCCGGGTCGTCCACTCCGGCGAGGCGCTGCTCGCGCCGTCTGTCACCCGCCGCGTCATCGGCGAGGTCACCGCCCGCAAGGCCGCCGGCCCGCTGCCCGTCACCCGGCCGCTCGGACGGCTCCTGGGGTCGCTCACCGCGCGGGAGCTGGAGACCCTGCGGCTGGTCGCCCGGGGCATGTCCAACGCCGAGGTCGCCGCCGAGCTGGTGGTCAGCGAGCACACCGTCAAGACGCACGTCAGCAACCTCCTGCAGAAGCTCGGCCTGCGCGACCGCGTCCACGCCGTGGTGTTCGCCTACGAGGCGGGGGCGGTGACCGCGGGGGAGTAGCCGGTTCCCCCTCACGGGGGAGGCCCGTTTCTCACCGGCGCGGGGGAGGTGCGCGGCGACCCGGCCCGGCAGGCTCGGAGACGTCGGGAAGGGCACTCTCACGAGGGGGACGGGACAGATGGTGACGGGACGACGGGCACTGGGGTGGTCGGCCGGGCTGATGGCGGTGTACGGGCTGGTGCGCCTGGTGCCGGGCTCGCGCGGCGTGGGCGTCGGCTGGACGGTGGGGCACCTGGCGATGTTCGCGGGCCTGGCGCTGCTGGGCGCCGGGCTGGTCGGACTGTGGCGCCTGGTCGGCCGGGGCTCGGCCTGGGGCCGGGTCTGGCTGGCGGCCGGGTGCGCCGGCGTCGCCTCCGGCCTGGTCCAGGCGGGCATCGACCTGTACGCCAACGCGGTCGCCGCGGACCGCGCGGACCGCTCGGCGGTCTTCGACCGGGTGCGGTCGGTGCCCGGCGTGCAGCCGCTGGTGTACGGCACCGTCCCGGTGCTGCTGCTGTACACCGGCCTGATCGCGCTGCTGGTGCTGCTGTCGCTGCGCCGCGCCGTCCCCTGGTGGAGCCCGGCCCTGGTACTGCTGGGCACCCTGGCGATGGGCGCCTCGCTGGACTTCCTGGCCGTCGGCGCGGCGCTGCACCTGGCCGCGTTCCTGCCCGTGCCGGACACCGGCCGCGGCCGGCTGCGACCGGCTGGGGCCGGTGCCGTCCGGGGCGTGAGCGGGCGGTCCGGGGCGCGGGCCGCCGGGGAGTGACGGCGCGTCACCGGCCGACCGGTGCCGTGCCGCCGGAGGGCTGATGCCGCGTCACCGGCCGGGCCCGGTTAACCGGTGGCCGCCGGGCGGAGGCGGCCCGTACCCTCCGGGGCATGACCGGGAAGCGGCCGCTGGTGGCGGTGTTGACGGGCGCGGGGATCTCCACCGACTCGGGGATCCCCGACTACCGGGGCCCGCAGGGGCTCTGGCAGCGGGACCCGAGCGCGCAGGAGCTGGTGACGCTCCGGCCGTACCTGGCCAGCGCCGAGGTGCGCCGCCGGTCCTGGCTGATGCGGCGGGACGCGGGCGCGATCGGCGCCGAGCCGAACGCCGGCCACCGGGCGTTGGTGGAGCTGGAGCGCTCCGGCGTGCCGGTGCGGGTGCTCACCCAGAACGTGGACGGACTGCACCAGGCGGCCGGCCTCCCGGCGCGCAAGGTGGTCGAACTGCACGGGACGGCCGCCGAGGTGCAGTGCGTGCGCTGCCGGGTGACCGGCCCGATGGCGGCCGCGCTGGAACGGGTCGCCGCGGGCGAGGACGACCCGGCCTGCGAGCGGTGCGGCGGCGTGCTGCGGCCGCGCACCGTGATGTTCGGCGAGGCGCTGGACGAGGGGGTCCTGCAGCAGGCGGACGCGGTCGCCAAGAACTGCCAGGTGTTCCTGGCGGTCGGCAGCTCGCTGCAGGTGCACCCGGCGGCGCTGCTGCCGCGGATCGCGCTGGAGCACGGCGCGCGGCTGATCGTGGTCAACGGCGAGCCCACGCCGTACGACGACGACGCGCACGAGGTGATCCGGACGCCGATCTCGCGGGCGCTCCCGGAACTGGTGGCCCGCCTGGTGGACGGCGACCTGTCCGGGGCCTGACCGCCGCCGGACGCCCGGACGGGTGCCGGCACCGCCGTCCGGGCGCTACGGTACGGGCCCGGGCGGGCCCCGCCCGGGGCCGGAGGAGAGGAGCACGGGATGCGGCGGGCGACCGGAGCACTGCTGGGACTGGCGATCGGGGACGCCCTCGGCAAGCCCACCGAGTTCCTGAACCTCGACGAGATCCGGCTGCTCGCCCCCGACTGGCGACGGCTCCCGCTCCCCGAGGGGGCGGAGGTCACCGACGACACCCAGATGACGCTCGCGCTCGCCCGCGCCCTGCGCGACGCCCTCGCCGAGGGGCCGCTCGTCCCGGCGCGCTTCGAGCCGCCGCTGCGCGCGGAGTTCGTCGACTGGTGGCGCTCGCCGGACAACGACCGGGCGCCCGGCATGACCTGCCTGCGCTCCTGCTCCCGGCTCGCCACCGGCCTCCCCTGGCAGGACGCCAGCGACACCGGTTCCAAGGGCTGCGGCGCGAACATGCGGGTCGCCCCGCTCGGCCTGGTCCGCGAACTGACCGACCGCCAGGTGGCCGGCGCCGCCCAGCTGCAGTCCGGCCTCACCCACGGCCACCCCACCGCGCTCGCCGCCAGCGAGCTCACCGCGTTCACCGTCCGCTGGCTCGCCCAGGGCGCCGACCCGGCCGGGCTCCCCGCCCGGCTGCGCGCCCACGCGAACGAACAGCGCACCCGCTACGACGGTTCCTGGCTCGGCGACCTCGCCTCCCGGGACCACTTCGGCTCCCCGGAGGAGTTCATCGCCCGCGGCTGGGACGAGAGCCTGCGCGCCCTCGACCGGCTCGACGCCGCCCTCGCCGCCGCCGACCTCGAAGCCGACCCCTGCGAGCGCACCGGCGCGGGCTGGGTGGCCGAGGAGGCCTTCGCCAGTGCCCTGCTCTGCTTCCTCCTGCTGCCCGACGACCCGGTCGCCGCCGTCCGCCGCGCCGCCGTCTCCTCCGGCGACTCCGACTCCCTCGCCTGCCTGGCCGGCGCTTTCGCCGGCGCCAGGCACGGCGCGGACGCCTGGCCGCGGGAGTGGACGGAGCGCATCGAGTACCGCGAGGAGCTGCTGGCGCTCGGCGCGCTCTGGGACTGAGGGCCCGCGCCGGGCGGGGGCGGGCCCCCGACCGGCGATGCGTGCTCGCCCGCCGGAGGGTTCAGCGCCGGCGCAACCGCTCGCGCCCGTACGGCCCGGCGGGGACGGCGGGGACGGCGGCGGGGGGAACGGACCGGGGGCCGGCGGGGGCGGGGACGACCGTGGTGCGGGAGGCCGGGTAGCGGGCGGCCAGGGCCGCCCGGCCGTCCGGGGCGCCCGCGGCCACCAGGTCGTCGGCGACCTGGAGGACGACCTCGCGGCCCTCCACCAGCGCGCACCAGTCGGCGGGCAGGCCGGGCAGGCCGTGCACCGCGCCCACCAGGTTGCCGCACACCGCGCCGGTGGAGTCGCTGTCGCCGGAGTGGTTCACCGCCAGCACCAGGGCCGCGCGGGCGTCCCCGCCGGCCAGGGCCGCGTAGACGGCGACGGCCAGGCACTCCTCGGCGACCCAGCCGAGGCCGACCCGCTCCACCGCCTCCGCGCTGCCCGGGCCCTCCGCGGCGATCCGCACCGCCCGGCGCAGGGCGTCGGCGGTCTCCTGCCCCCAGTGCTGGGCGTCGAGCCGGGCCAGCACCGCGTCCAGCGCGGCGCGCAGCGGCACCCCGGCCGCGACGTGGGCGATCAGGGCCGCGAACGCGCCGGCCGCGAGGTAGCCGGTGGGGTGGCCGTGGGTCAGCTGCGCGGCCACCGCGGCCTGCTGGAAGGCCTGTTCGGGGTCGAGACCGGCCAGGCCGAACGGCGCCGAGCGCATCACCGCCCCGCAGCCCTTGGAGTCCGGGTTGACCGGGCCGTCCTGGCCGAACGGGGCGGCGGGCCGGTAGCCGGCGGCCACCCCGGTGGTGCAGGCGTTGCCCGGGGCCCGCGACGCGTACAGGAACTCCTGGGCGGCCAGCCAGCCGTCCGGGTCCCGGCCGGGCCCGGGCAGCCGCTGGGTGAGGAACCAGCGCCGGTACGCGGCGTGCAGGTCCTCCGGGCGGCCGCCGCGCAGCAGGCCCTCGGCGGTGAACAGGGTCATCTGGGTGTCGTCGGTGACCTGGCCGCCGCGGTCGGCGTCCGCCAGGTCGGTCAGGCCGTCCGGGCCGTACCTGGCGCGGATCCGCTCCAGGCGCTGGAACTCGACCGGCCAGCCCAGGGCGTCCCCCAGGGCCCCGCCGAGCAGCGAGCCGCGTACCCGTTGCGCGAAGTCCATCGGTGTCCCCCCTCTGTGGTGCGCCGACGGTCCGTCAGCGTTCGATGCGCCCCGAACCGCGGTGCAGGGAAGCCCGGTCGGCGGCGGCCCGGCCCTCGGCCCAGCCCTCGCCGTCGCTCACCCGCACCCGCTGCGAGACCAGTGTGGGGAACATTTCTCTCACAGCGTCGTCGACGGCCTCCGCCCGGGCCGCCAGTACGGGCAGCAGGCCGCCGGCGGGGACGGCCGGCAGTGGAGCGCCGTCCGGTCCCGCACCGTTCGTACGCCCCGCCGCGACCTCCTCGGTGGCCTGCTCGGTGGCCCGCTCGGTGGCCTCCGCCAGCCGCTCCCGGATCCGCGCCGCGTACGCCACCAGGAAGGACTGCCGGAACGCCTTGGTGCGGGCCGCGCCGTCCTTGTGCTTCCGGCTGCCCGCCCGGTGCATCGCCGCCGTGGCCTGCACCAGCAGCGAGGTGTACAGCAGTTCGACCGCGTCCAGGTCGGCGTCGAAGCCGATCACCGTGCAGAACCCGAACTCCTTCGCCCACACCACCCGGCACCGGTTCGCCGCCGCCACCGCGTCCAGCAGCATCGTCTTCGGGCCCTCGTACGGGTTGTCCACGCCGATCCGGACCGCCGCCGGATCGTCCGCCGACCGGCCGCCGCCCGCCGCGAGCAGCGCCTCGTCGATCGAGTGGCGGGCCATCAGCTCCTGCGCCTTCGCGGTCAGCGCCTCCGCCTCCTCCGGGAACCCGGTCGACTCGGCCTTCGCCAGCAGCGCCCGGATCCGGCCCAGCATCCGCGGCTCGTCCGCCCGCGGCGCCCCCGACCGGGGGGCGGCGGCCCGCCCGGGCGCCGGCCCCACCGGCTGGACGGGCGGCAGCAGCGCCCAGGCCCGCAGCAGCTCCAGCGCGGCCGTCGCCAGCGCGAACCGGTCCAGCCGGTGCCGGGCCGCGAACTCCGGCAGGTACGCCTCGTCGGACGGCCACCACGGGTGCGCGTCCAGCTCCCGCAACTGCTCCCGCCAGCGCCGGTCCAGCGCCGCCGCCGGGTGCCGCCGGCCCTCCGCCGCGATCAGGTCCGCCGCCAGCGCGACCTGCACCGGCCCCAGCTCCCGCCGCGCCACCCGCACCAGGTCGGCGGGCTGCCACCCGGCGGCCCAGCACCGGGCCACCGACCGCTCCGCCACCCCCAGCAGGGCCCGGCTCACCGCCGGCCACCGCTCGGTCGACGCCGCCAACGCGGACGCGGCCCCGTCCACCACGTACTCCAGCCCCCCGGCCGGCGCCCCCGCCACCCGGGCCACCGCCTCCGCCACCAGCTCGTCCACGGGCTGATCGGTGCTGGTCACGGCGCGTCCTGCTTCCTGCGGGGAACGGGGGAGGGAACGCCCTCCATGATGCCGGAGCGCGCGGGGCGGGCCCTCCGGCCGACGGTGGGGCGGCCACCGGTGGCCCGGGAGCGGCGGGCCCGGGCCGCGGGAGGTTCACCGCCGCCGCGCGGCCCGGTCGCCGGTCACCGCTCGATGACCTTGGCGAGGATCTCCGGCGTCCGTTCGACCAGCCCGCCCGAGGCCAGCCGGATCCCCAGCAGCGCCAGGGCCGCCCCGTACAGCACGCCGGCCGGCAGCACCGGCCAGGCCGGGTGGTGGCCCTGCAGCAGGAAGCCGAGCAGCGCCCCCACCGGCAGGCAGAGCACCGCCACGCCGACCATCGAGCCGAACGCGTTCGCCATCACCGCGCCGTTCTGCCCGGGCGCCGCGTTGCGCATCGGGTTGCCGTCGGCGGGCAGCGCGTACGGCGCCCGCACGCTGATCACGCAGCCCAGGCCGAGCGCGGCGCCGAGCACGGCCAGCGCCAGCCCGAGCGCCGGGAGCAGGCCGGCCCAGTCGCCGGTGAGGGCGGCCACCGGCGGACCGAACAGCAGCAGCACCGGCACCGCGTACAGCAGGATCGCCAGCACCCGACCGCGCAGCTCGTCCCGGGCGTCCCGGCGGGTGCCCAGGGTGGCGGCGATCATCCAGAACCCGGAGCCGTCCATCCCGAACAGGTTGCCGGACTGCAGGCCGAGCATCAGCCCGCCGATCGCGATCACGTACACCGTGTCCCAGCCCTGCACCACCGACAGCACCGAGAACACCGCCGTCATGCCGATGCCGGTGAACACCGCCGCCTTCGCCCGCGGCTCGCGCCAGGCGTAGCGCAGCTGCCGCTGGGCGACGGTGCCGACCCGGCCGGCCGGCAGCAGCCGCCACAGGCCCTCCGCCCGGGCGGAGGCGGCGGGCGAGGACTCCAGCAGCGTCGAGGAGTCGCCGCTGACCATCAGCTCCCGCAGGCTCCGCAGCCACCAGCGCAGCAGCACCACCAGCAGGGCCGCGGTCAGCAGCAACTGCCCGGCGGCGAGCGGGTAGGCGCCCTCGCCGGCCGAGCGCACCGCGTCGATCGCCGCCACCGGCGGGATCCACCGCACCACCGAGGCGTACGGGTGCAGCACCGACAGGTCGACGTCCCCGCCCGAGCCGTTCAGCGAGCTCTGCAGGCCGAGGTTGCCGGCCTGCGCCAGCACCGCGAACAGCAGGCCGCCGAAGATCGCGAAGTCCTTGCCGCGCCGGCTGGACAGCATCCGGGCGTTGCCCGCCCCGATCGCCCGGATCAGCGCCACCAGGGTCAGCAGGACCAGCGGCACCGCGACCACCGCCACCACCGCCGAGGCCGCGCCCCGCCCGGCCGCCACCGCGGCGCCGGTCAGCAGCAGCACGTTGACCAGCGGCCCGGGCCCGATCAGCCCGCCCAGCAGGGTGCCGCGCAGCAGCGCGGACGGCCGCAGCGGCAGCATGGTCAGCCTGGTCGGGTCGGCGCTCTCGTCGCTGGAGAAGAAGAACAGCGGCATCGCCGCCCAGGCCACGGTCAACCCGGTGACCAGCACCGCGGCCGCGTCGGCCGCGCCCTGGCGGCCGTGCAGCACGGCCAGCCCGATCGCCCCGCCCAGCCCGAACAGCAGCCCGACGACCAGACCGGCGACGTACCCGGCGGTCAGCCCGGGCGTGCGCCGCAGCCCGTTCAGCAGCAGCCGGACCTTGAGCGCGACCAGGGCCCGGACGACGGCGCGGTCGTCGGCGACGGCCGCGCTCACCGGTTGCCCCCGCCCAGCCAGTCGAGCGCCTGCCCGTCGTCCTCGCGGACGCCGACCAACCCGAGGAACGCCCGGTGCAGCGAGGTGCCGCCGCGGACCTCGTCGATCGGCCCGGCGGCGACCACCTTCCCCGCGTCGACCACGGCGACCCAGTCGCACAGCGACTCCACCAGCTCCATCACGTGGCTGGAGAACACCACGGTCGAGCCGGAGGCGGCGTACCTGGTCAGCACCCCGCGGATGGTCTGCGCGGAGACCGGGTCGACGCCCTCGAACGGCTCGTCCAGGAACAGCACGTCCGGGTTGTGCAGCAGCGCGGCGGCCAGGCCGATCTTCTTGCGCATGCCGGTGGAGTAGTCGGCGACCAGCTTGTCGGCGGAGCCGACCAGGTCGAGCACCGCCAGCAGCTCCTCGGCCCGCCGGTCGGTCTCGGGGCCGGCCAGGCCGCGCAACCGTCCGTTGAAGCGCAGCAGTTCGCGCCCGCTGAGCCGCTCGAACATCCGCAGGCCCTCGGGCAGGATGCCGATCCTGGCCTTGACCGCGGCCGGGTCCCGCCAGACGTCCTCGCCGTGCACCAGCACCGTGCCCAGGTCGGGCCGCAGCAGCCCGGTGACCATCGACAGGGTGGTGGTCTTGCCGGCCCCGTTCGGACCGACCAGGCCGATGAACGACCCGGCGGGCAGGTCCAGGCTCAGCCCGGCGACGGCGGTCTGCGCGCCGAAGCGCTTCCACAGGTCGCGGATCGAGACGGCGGGCGGCGGAGTGGTCGCCTCCATGGCGGGTGGTCTCCTTGTCGGGTCGGCCCGGGGGTCCTGTCCGGGCGGTCCTGTCCAGGCGGTCCTGTCCGGGGGTTCCCGTCCCGGGCTCCCGTCCGGAGGTTCCGGTCCGGGCGTCCCGAGGGGGCGGAGCGGCGGCCGGGTGCGTCCGGGGCGACCCTATGATCATTCCTTTGCCCGCACATCCCCCGTTCGGCGGTGTGCCGACCTTCCGGTCTTTCCCCCCGCCCCCGGCAACTACCCGGCCGCCCCGTTCGTCCTGCATCCTGGGAGCGCACGCGCACACGGGGAACGGGAGGTGGCCGCGGTGGCAGGTCAATGGGGGCCGCCGGCGCCGTACGGGCAGCAGCCCTGGCAGCCGGCGCCGACGCCGCAGTCCGCCATGCGGGCCGCCAACGCCGACCGCGAGCGCACCATCGACGTGCTGCGGGCCGCCTTCGCCGAGGGCCGGCTGACCGCCGCCGAGTACGAGCAGCGGATGGGCGCCGCCCACCAGGCCGCCACCTACGGGCAGTTGGCCGCCCTGGTGGCCGACCTGCCGTCCGGCCCGATGGTGCAGCCGTTCGGCGCGCCCGTCCCGGTGGTGCCGCCGACCTTCATGCCGCCCTTCGCGCCCTCGCCGCCCGCCCGCAACAACGGCCTGGCGGTGGCCTCCACGACGCTCGGCTGCCTGGCGCTGCCCGGAGCCGGCTTCGCCGCCGCCATCGCCGGGGCGGCCGGCCTGACCGCCCTCGGCCTCGGCGGCGCGGCCGCGGTGGTCACCGGACACCTGGCCCGCGCCCGGCTGCGCACCACCGGGGAGGACGGGGACGGCCTGGCGGTGTTCGGTCTGATCATGGGCTGGCTGTCGCTGGTCCTGCTGCTGTTCCTCCTCACGGCCATGGTGGGGAGCTGAGCCGGAGCGCCCCGCCCGGCCCGATCCCGTGCGGCGCCCGGAGGCGTGCCCGCCCGGGCGCGCCCCATTTGTTTTGACCGCCGCCTGTGCGCTAGGTACGCTCTGACCTTGTGCCTGGGGTGTGCCCGGGTCCTTGTGCGTGCCGCAGATCGGCCGCCGCAGCGGAGACTCCACCCGCTCGGTGTGTGCCGTAGCCGCAGCGCAGCTCATGGGATTCCGCGATTCTTCCCCCGAAGAAGGCCCAACACGCCCGACCGCGTGGGTCGGTGTGTGTGGGCCATACCGCAGGTTAGTTCCACCAAGCCTTGGCACACAGAAAACGGAGAAACGGTGCCTACGATCCAGCAGCTGGTCCGAAAGGGCCGGCAGGACAAGGTCGAGAAGAACAAGACGCCCGCACTGAAGGGTTCGCCCCAGCGTCGCGGCGTCTGCACGCGTGTGTACACGACCACCCCGAAGAAGCCGAACTCGGCTCTCCGCAAGGTCGCCCGTGTGCGCCTCACCAGCGGGATCGAGGTCACCGCTTACATTCCGGGCGAGGGCCACAACCTGCAGGAGCACTCCATCGTGCTGGTCCGCGGTGGCCGTGTGAAGGACCTTCCTGGTGTCCGCTACAAGATCATCCGCGGCTCGCTCGACACCCAGGGTGTCAAGAACCGCAAGCAGGCCCGCAGCCGCTACGGCGCCAAGAAGGAGAAGTAAGAATGCCTCGTAAGGGCCCCGCCCCGAAGCGCCCGGTCATCATCGACCCGGTCTACGGCTCCCCCCTGGTGACCTCGCTGGTCAACAAGATCCTGCTGCACGGCAAGCGCTCCACCGCCGAGCGGATCGTCTACGGCGCCCTCGAGGGCGTCCGCGAGAAGACCGGCGCCGACCCGGTGGTCGCGCTCAAGCGCGCCCTGGAGAACGTCAAGCCGACCCTCGAGGTCAAGTCCCGCCGCGTCGGTGGCGCCACCTACCAGGTGCCGGTCGAGGTCCGTCCGGGCCGCGCCAACACCCTGGCGCTGCGCTGGCTGGTCGGTTACTCCCGCGCCCGTCGCGAGAAGACCATGACCGAGCGTCTGCTCAACGAGATCCTCGACGCCAGCAACGGCCTGGGCGCTTCCGTGAAGCGTCGCGAGGACACCCACAAGATGGCCGAGTCGAACAAGGCCTTCGCGCACTACCGCTGGTAGTCCGAACCCCGTCACTAGACAGAGAGAGAACGAGCCACCATGGCTGCAACCTCCCTTGACCTCGCCAAGGTCCGCAACATCGGGATCATGGCGCACATCGACGCGGGCAAGACCACCACCACCGAGCGGATCCTGTTCTACACCGGTGTCTCGTACAAGATCGGTGAGGTCCACGACGGCGCTGCCACGATGGACTGGATGGAGCAGGAGCAGGAGCGCGGCATCACCATCACGTCGGCCGCGACGACCTGTCACTGGACCCTCGACGGCGTCGACAACACCATCAACATCATCGACACCCCGGGCCACGTCGACTTCACCGTCGAGGTGGAGCGCTCGCTGCGCGTGCTCGACGGTGGCGTGACGGTGTTCGACGGCGTCGCCGGTGTCGAGCCCCAGTCCGAGACCGTGTGGCGGCAGGCTGACCGCTACGGCGTCCCGCGCATCTGCTTCATCAACAAGCTGGACCGCACGGGCGCCAACTTCTTCTTCTGCGTGCAGACCATCGTGGACCGCCTCGGCGCCACCCCGCTGGTCATGCAGCTGCCGATCGGTGCCGAGGCCGACTTCACCGGCGTCGTCGACCTGGTGAAGATGAAGGCCCTGGTCTACTCGGCCGACGCGCCCAAGGGCGAGATGTACGACGTCGTCGACATCCCGGCCGACCTCGCCGAGCAGGCCGCGGAGTACCGCGAGGCCCTGATCGACACCGTGTCGAACATCAGCGACGAGGTGATGGAGCTCGCCCTGGAGGGCGAGGACATCCCCGAGGAGCTGCTGGTCGCCGCGATCCGCAAGGGCACGCTGAACTCGGACTTCACCCCGATCTTCTGCGGCTCGGCCTTCAAGAACAAGGGCGTCCAGCCCCTGCTCGACGCGGTTGTGAAGTACCTGCCGTCGCCCCTCGACATCGAGGGCATCGAGGGCACCAAGCCGAACAACCCCGACGAGAAGATCGTCCGCCAGGCCTCGGACGACGAGCCGCTCGCCGCGCTCGCGTTCAAGATCATGTCGGACCCGCACCTGGGCAAGCTCACCTTCGTCCGCGTGTACTCCGGCCGCCTGGAGTCCGGCACCTCGGTGCTGAACTCCGTCAAGGGCAAGAAGGAGCGCATCGGCAAGATCTACCGCATGCACGCGAACAAGCGTGAGGAGATCGACTCGGTGGGCGCCGGCGACATCATCGCCGTCATGGGCCTCAAGCAGACCACCACCGGTGAGACGCTGTCCGACGAGAAGAACCCGGTCATCCTGGAGTCCATGGACTTCCCGGCCCCGGTCATCCGCGTCGCGATCGAGCCCAAGTCCAAGGGCGACCAGGAGAAGCTGGGTGTCGCCATCCAGCGCCTGGCCGAGGAGGACCCGTCCTTCCAGGTCAACACCGACGAGGAGACCGGCCAGACGATCATCGCCGGCATGGGCGAGCTGCACCTCGAGGTGCTGGTCGACCGCATGCGCCGCGAGTTCAAGGTCGAGGCCAACGTCGGCAAGCCGCAGGTGGCGTACCGCGAGACGATCCGCAAGGCCGTCGAGCGCATCGACTACACGCACAAGAAGCAGACCGGTGGTTCCGGCCAGTTCGCGAAGATCCAGATCGCGATCGAGCCGCTGGAGTCCGGCGAGGGCTACGAGTTCGTGAACAAGGTCACCGGTGGCCGCGTTCCGAAGGAGTACATCCCCTCGGTCGACGCCGGCTGCCAGGAGGCCATGGAGTTCGGCGTGCTCGCCGGCTACCCGCTCCAGGGCGTCCGCGTCAGCCTGCTCGACGGTGCGTCGCACGACGTCGACTCGTCCGAGCTGGCGTTCAAGATCGCCGGTTCCATGGCGTTCAAGGAAGGTGCCAAGAAGGCGTCGCCGGCTCTGCTCGAGCCGATGATGGCCGTCGAGGTCACCACCCCCGAGGACTACATGGGCGACGTGATCGGCGACATCAACTCCCGCCGTGGCCAGATCCGGGCCATGGAGGAGCGTCACGGTGCCCGCGTCGTCAAGGCGCTGGTGCCGCTCTCCGAGATGTTCGGCTACGTCGGTGACCTGCGCAGCAAGACCTCTGGTCGCGCGAGCTACTCGATGCAGTTCGACTCGTACGCCGAGGTTCCGCGGAACGTGGCGGACGACATCATCGCCAAGGCCAAGGGCGAGTGACGTCCCGGTAATCGGGATGAATCAGACCCTTTAGGCTAGAAGGAGGGCACCCGGACGCAACCCGTCCGGGTTCCGCCCGGGAGCCCTCCGGCACCCCCACCCGCGGGACGGCTACGGGGCGCGACACCAGCGCCCCGTTACCAAAAACCCGATCCAGACCAACTGACGTCGTACGGCGTACAGAACTGTCCTCAGGAGGACTGCAGTGGCGAAGGCGAAGTTCGAGCGGACGAAGCCCCACGTCAACATCGGCACCATCGGTCACATCGACCACGGTAAGACCACGCTGACCGCGGCCATCACCAAGGTGCTGCACGACGCGTACCCGGACATCAACCCCTTCACGCCGTTCGACCAGATCGACAAGGCGCCGGAGGAGCGTCAGCGCGGTATCACCATCTCCATCGCGCACGTCGAGTACCAGACCGAGGCGCGTCACTACGCCCACGTCGACTGCCCGGGTCACGCCGACTACATCAAGAACATGATCACCGGTGCGGCCCAGATGGACGGTGCGATCCTCGTCGTCGCCGCCACCGACGGCCCGATGCCGCAGACCAAGGAGCACGTCCTCCTGGCCCGCCAGGTCGGCGTCCCCTACATCGTCGTCGCCCTGAACAAGGCCGACATGGTGGACGACGAGGAGATCCTGGAGCTCGTCGAGCTCGAGGTCCGCGAGCTCCTCTCCGAGTACGAGTTCCCGGGCGACGACCTGCCGGTCGTCCGCGTCTCGGCGCTGAAGGCGCTCGAGGGCGACAAGGAGTGGGGCGAGAAGCTCCTCGGCCTGATGCACGCCGTCGACGAGGCCATCCCGACCCCGGCCCGCCTCACCGACCAGCCGTTCCTGATGCCGATCGAGGACGTCTTCACGATCACCGGTCGTGGCACCGTCGTCACCGGCCGCATCGAGCGCGGCATCCTCAAGGTCAACGAGACCGTCGACATCATCGGCATCAAGACCACCAAGACCACCACCACGGTCACCGGTATCGAGATGTTCCGCAAGCTGCTCGACGAGGGCCAGGCGGGCGAGAACGTCGGTCTGCTGCTCCGCGGCATCAAGCGCGAGGACGTCGAGCGCGGCCAGGTCATCATCAAGCCGGGTTCGGTCACCCCGCACACCGACTTCGAGGCCCAGGCCTACATCCTGTCGAAGGACGAGGGTGGCCGTCACACCCCCTTCTTCAACAACTACCGTCCGCAGTTCTACTTCCGCACCACCGACGTGACCGGCGTCGTGACCCTCCCCGAGGGCACCGAGATGGTCATGCCGGGCGACAACACCGCCATGACCGTCGCGCTGATCCAGCCCGTCGCCATGGAGGAGGGCCTGAAGTTCGCCATCCGTGAGGGTGGCCGCACCGTCGGCGCCGGCCAGGTCACCAAGATCGTCAAGTAATCGCCGATCTGACCTCCGGTCAACTCCAGGGCCCGGCCCACTCCTTCGCGGGAGTGGGCCGGGCCCTCGGCGTTTCCCGGAACTTCCCGCCGCCGGCAGGTTTGGCGACCGCGCGCCGGGTGTGACGTGCACCCCAGCGGGTGAACCCGATTGGCGTATCGCCCGCGTCCTGTGGCAGGATGTCTGAGTTGCTCGGTTGAGTACCGATGCTGCGCGCCTCCCGCCGGGAGGACTGGAAGCGAGTCCCACGTACTCGTCGTTCCCGTGAATGGCCGTCCATGTGCCCACGTGTTGTGTGTGGGTGCAGTGGTGTGTAAGCGACACCGCGGCAGCTGCGGGGCGAAAGTACGGGAATCTTCCGGGAAGCGTGTGCGGGGTACCGACCCGGCTCCACCCCACCCCAGCAGTTCGAGACCGACGAGATCGTTTCGCCGGTCTTTTGCAAGCGCGAGTGCGACACGCCCGAGCGCGGGGGTCGGAGGGGGTCGTGTAGTAACGGACGACACAAAGGACTACGAAGTAGCCATGGCGGGACAGAAGATCCGCATCCGGCTCAAGGCCTACGACCACGAGGTCATCGACTCTTCGGCGAAGAAGATCGTCGAGACGGTGATCCGTACTGGTGCGCAGGTCGCGGGCCCGGTGCCGCTGCCCACTGAGAAGAACGTGTACTGCGTCATCCGCTCGCCGCACAAGTACAAGGACTCGCGCGAGCACTTCGAGATGCGCACTCACAAGCGTCTGATCGACATCCTCGACCCCACGCCGAAGACGGTTGACTCGCTGATGCGTCTCGACCTGCCGGCCGGCGTCGACATCGAGATCAAGCTCTGAGAGGCGCACCGAAGATGGCTAAGCAGATTAAGGGCATCCTGGGCGAGAAGCTCGGCATGACCCAGGTCTGGGACGAGAACAACCGGGTCGTCCCGGTGACCGTCGTCAAGGCTGGGCCCAATGTCGTGACCCAGGTCCACACCGCCGACAGCCCGGCCGGCTACGACGCCGTCCAGCTCGGCTTCGGCGAGATCGACCCCCGCAAGGTGAACAAGCCCCTCCAGGGCCACTTCGCCAAGGCCGGTGTCACCCCCCGCCGCCACCTGGTCGAGATCCGTACCGCGGACGCGTCCGAGTACACCCTGGGCCAGGAAGTCACCGCCGAGACCTTCGAGGCGGGTGTCAAGGTCGACGTGACCGGCACCTCCAAGGGCAAGGGCTTCGCCGGTGTCATGAAGCGTCACAACTTCAAGGGCCTCGGCGCCGGTCACGGCACCCAGCGCAAGCACCGCTCGCCCGGTTCCATCGGTGGCTGCGCCACCCCGGGCCGTGTGTTCAAGGGCCTGCGCATGGCGGGTCGGATGGGCCACGAGCGTGTGACCACCCAGAACCTGACCGTGCACGCGGTCGACGCGGAGAAGGGTCTGCTCCTCATCAAGGGCGCGATCCCGGGTCCGAACGGCGGCCTCGTCCTCGTCCGCACCGCGGCGAAGGGGCTGTGAAGGATATGAGCACCATTGACATCCTGTCGCCCTCCGGCGACAAGGCCGGCAGCCTGGAGCTGCCCGCCGAGATCTTCGACGCCAAGGTCAGCGTTCCGCTGATGCACCAGGTCGTCGTGGCGCAGCTCGCCGCGGCTCGCCAGGGCACCCACAAGGTCAAGCGTCGTGGCGAGGTCCGCGGTGGCGGCAAGAAGCCGTACCGCCAGAAGGGCACCGGCCGCGCCCGCCAGGGCTCGACCCGCGCGCCGCAGTTCGCCGGTGGTGGCGTCGTGCACGGTCCCGTGCCGCGCGACTACTCGCAGCGGACCCCGAAGAAGATGATCGCCGCCGCCCTGCGCAGCGCGCTCACCGACCGGGCCCGCCACGAGCGCATCCACGTCGTGACCGGCGTGACCGCGACCGAGGCTCCGTCGACCAAGGCCGCCAAGGTCCTGTTCGGCAAGATCTCCGAGCGCAAGAACCTCCTCCTGGTGGTCGAGCGCGAGGACGAGCTGGGCATCCTGTCCGCTCGCAACCTGCCGAACGTGCACATCCTGGACGCCGGCCAGCTGAACACCTACGACGTGCTCGTCTCCGACGATGTGGTCTTCACCCAGGCCGCCTTCGAGCGTTTCGTGGCCGGTCCGGCCACGTCCGCCGAGGCCGTTGCTGCTGAGGGCGAGCTCGAAGGGACTGCCGCCTGATGAGCGAGATCACCTCCAAGACGTTCACGGACCCCCGTGACGTCCTGATCAAGCCGGTCATCTCCGAGAAGAGCTACTCGCTCCTCGACGAGAACAAGTACACGTTCGTCGTGGCTCCCGGTGCCAACAAGACCCAGATCAAGCAGGCCGTCGAGGCGGTCTTCTCGGTCAAGGTCGAGGCCGTGAACACGCTGAACCGCCAGGGCAAGCGCAAGCGCTCCCGCACCGGTTTCGGCAAGCGCAAGGACACCAAGCGCGCGATCGTGACGCTGGCCGAGGGCAACCGCATCGACATCTTCGGTGGTCCGGTCGCCTGACCCTCGGGGTCAGGGACTGCGATCGTCGTAAAGGACGAGGACAGAAATGGGTATCCGCAAGTACAAGCCGACTACGCCGGGCCGTCGTGGCTCCAGCGTGGCCGACTTCGTCGAAATCACGCGGTCCACGCCGGAGAAGTCGCTGGTTCGCCCGCTGCACAGCAAGGGCGGCCGTAACAACGCCGGTCGTGTCACCGCTCGCCACCAGGGTGGCGGTCACAAGCGCGCCTACCGCGTGATCGACTTCCGTCGTCACGACAAGGACGGCGTGCCGGCCAAGGTCGCGCACATCGAGTACGACCCGAACCGCACCGCGCGCATCGCGCTCCTGCACTACGCGGACGGCGAGAAGCGCTACATCATCGCCCCCCGCGGCGTCGCGCAGGGTGACCGGATCGAGAACGGCGCCGGCGCCGACATCAAGCCGGGCAACAACCTGCCGCTGCGCAACATCCCGGTCGGTACCACCATCCACGCGGTGGAGCTCCGTCCCGGCGGTGGCGCCAAGATGGCCCGCTCCGCGGGTGCCGGCATCCAGCTGCTCGCCCGTGAGGGCCGCATGGCGCACCTGCGCATGCCCTCCGGCGAGATCCGCCTGGTCGACGCGCGCTGCCGCGCGACCGTCGGCGAGGTCGGCAACGCCGAGCAGTCGAACATCAACTGGGGCAAGGCCGGCCGTATGCGCTGGAAGGGCGTCCGCCCGACCGTGCGTGGTGTGGCCATGAACCCGATCGACCACCCGCACGGTGGTGGTGAGGGTAAGACCTCCGGTGGTCGCCACCCGGTCTCGCCGTGGGGCAAGCCCGAGGGCCGCACCCGTCGCCCGAACAAGGCGTCGGACAAGCTCATCGTGCGCCGCCGCAAGACCAACAAGAAGCGCTAGGAGCAGGTCAGATGCCGCGCAGTCTCAAGAAGGGCCCCTTCATCGACGACCACCTTCAGAAGAAGGTGGACGTGCAGAACGAGGCGGGCACGCAGAACGTCATCAAGACCTGGTCCCGTCGTTCCGTGATCTCCCCGGCCATGCTCGGCCACACGATCGCGGTTCACGATGGCCGCAAGCACGTCCCGGTGTTCGTCACCGAGTCGATGGTCGGCCACAAGCTCGGCGAGTTCGCTCCCACGCGCACCTTCAAGGGGCACGTGAAGGAAGACCGCAAGTCGAAGCGTCGCTAGTCGCGGCCCGCTTCCACGAGCTGTAGCGCCAGAACGACAAAGTGACTTACTCCATTAAGGGGACAACCATGGAAGCCAGGGCCCAGGCGCGGTACATCCGCGTCACGCCCATGAAGGCCCGCCGCGTGGTGGACCTCATCCGTGGCCTGCCGGCCACGGAGGCCCAGGCGGTCCTGCGTTTCGCTCCGCAGGCCGCCACCGTGCCGGTCGGCAAGGTGCTCAACAGCGCCATCGCCAACGCCGCGCACAACTACAACCACTCCAACGTGGACGACCTCTACATCTCCGAGGCGTACGTTGACGAGGGTCCGACCCTGAAGCGGTTCCGTCCGCGCGCCCAGGGCCGTGCCTACCGGATCCGCAAGCGGACCAGCCACATCACCGTGGTCGTCAGCAGCAAGGAAGGGACCCGGTAATGGGCCAGAAGGTTAACCCGCACGGGTTCCGCCTCGGCATCAGCACGGACTTCAAGTCCCGCTGGTACGCCGACAAGCTGTACAAGGACTACGTCAAGGAAGACGTCGCCATCCGTCGTCTCATGACGAAGGGCATGGAGCGCGCCGGCATCTCGAAGGTGGAGATCGAGCGCACCCGTGACCGCGTCCGCGTGGACATCCACACCGCCCGTCCCGGCATCGTGATCGGCCGCCGCGGCGCGGAGGCCGACAAGATCCGGGGCAACCTGGAGAAGCTGACCGGCAAGCAGGTCCAGCTGAACATCCTCGAGGTCAAGAACCCCGAGCTGGACGCCCAGCTCGTGGCTCAGGGCGTCGCGGAGCAGCTGTCCTCCCGCGTCTCCTTCCGTCGCGCCATGCGCAAGAGCATGCAGTCGACCATGAAGGCCGGCGCCAAGGGCATCAAGGTCCAGTGCTCCGGTCGTCTCGGCGGCGCCGAGATGAGCCGTTCGGAGTTCTACCGCGAGGGCCGTGTGCCGCTGCACACCCTGCGCGCGAACGTCGACTACGGCTTCTTCGAGGCCAAGACCACCTTCGGCCGCATCGGCGTGAAGGTCTGGATCTACAAGGGCGACGTCAAGAACATCGCCGAGGTCCGCGCTGAGAACGCCGCCGCCCGCTCCGGCAACCGCCCGGCCCGTCCCGAGGGCGGCCGTCCCGCCCGCGGCGGCGAGCGCGGTGGCCGTGGTGGCGAGCGCGGTGGCCGTGGCCGTCGTCCCGCCGCTGCCGAGGCCCAGGCCCCGGTCGCCGCGGCGGAGGCTCCGGCTGCCGCTGAGAACACCGGAACGGAGGCCTGACCGCAATGCTGATCCCCCGTCGGGTCAAGCACCGCAAGCAGCACCACCCGAAGCGCCGCGGCGCGGCCAAGGGTGGCACCGAGCTGGCGTTCGGCCAGTTCGGCATCCAGGCCGTGACCCCGGCCTACGTGACGAACCGCCAGATCGAGTCCGCTCGTATCGCGATCACCCGTCACATCCGTCGTGGCGGCAAGGTCTGGATCAACATCTACCCGGACCGCCCGCTCACCAAGAAGCCGGCCGAGACCCGCATGGGTTCCGGTAAGGGTTCGCCGGAGTGGTGGATCGCGAACGTGCACCCGGGTCGGGTCATGTTCGAACTGTCGTACCCGAACGAGAAGATTGCTCGCGAGGCGCTCACCCGTGCCGCGCACAAGCTTCCGATGAAGTGCCGGATCGTTCGGCGCGAGGACGGTGAGAGCTGATGTCGGCCGCTACCAAGGCTGCTGAGCTTCGCGAACTGGACAACGAGGGCCTCGTTGCCAAGCTCCGTGAGGCCAAGGAGGAGCTGTTCAACCTCCGCTTCCAGGCGGCGACCGGGCAGCTCGACAACCACGGACGGCTCCGGCTGGTCCGTAAGGACATCGCGCGGATCTACACCCTGATGCGCGAGCGCGAGCTGGGCATCGAGACGGTGGAGAACGCCTGATGACTGAGAACACCAACGAGACGCGCGGTTTCCGCAAGACCCGTGAGGGTCTCGTCGTCAGCGACAAGATGGACAAGACCGTCGTCGTCGCCGTCGAGGACCGCGTCAAGCACGCGCTGTACGGCAAGGTCATCCGCCGTACCAACAAGCTGAAGGCGCACGACGAGCAGAACGCGTGCGGTGTCGGCGACCGTGTCCTCCTGATGGAGACCCGGCCGCTGTCCGCGACGAAGCGCTGGCGCGTCGTCGAGATCCTCGAGAAGGCCAAGTAACAAGGTTGTTCGCGGTACGGCCGTATGTGCACCAGGCCCCCAGGGGCGCGGGTGTGAGCAGCGGCCGGCCCGTCAACACTTGTTGACGATCAGGAGAAAGCTGTGATCCAGCAGGAGTCGCGACTGCGCGTCGCCGACAACACGGGTGCCAAGGAGATTCTCTGCATCCGCGTTCTCGGTGGCTCCGGTCGCCGCTACGCCGGTATCGGGGACGTCATCGTCGCCACCGTCAAGGACGCGATCCCCGGCGGTTCGGTGAAGAAGGGCGACGTCGTCAAGTGCGTCGTCGTTCGCACCGTCAAGGAGCGCCGCCGTCCGGACGGTTCGTACATCCGCTTCGACGAGAACGCCGCGGTTGTTCTCAAGAACACCGATGGCGACCCCCGCGGTACCCGCATCTTCGGCCCGGTGGGCCGCGAGCTGCGCGACAAGAAGTTCATGAAGATCATCTCGCTGGCGCCGGAGGTGCTCTAACCCATGGCGAACAGCATGAAGATCAAGAAGGGTGACCTGGTCCAGGTCATCACCGGCAAGGACAAGGGCAAGCAGGGCAAGGTCATCCAGGCCATCCCCGCCGAGAACAAGGTCCTGGTCGAGGGTGTCAACCGGGTCAAGAAGCACACCAAGCCGGGCCCCGGCACCCAGGGTGGCATCGTGACCGTCGAGGCCCCGGTGCACGTCTCCAACGTCCAGCTGGTCGTGGAGAAGGACGGCAAGAAGGTCGTCACCCGCGTCGGCTACCGCTTTGACGACCAGGGCAACAAGATCCGCGTTGCCAAGCGGACCGGTGAGGACATCTGATGTCTGAGACGACTGTTGAGAAGGTGACCCCCCGCCTCAAGGAGAAGTACCTCTCCGAGGTCAAGGGTCAGCTGCACGAGCAGTTCTCGTACGAGAACGTCATGCTGATCCCCGGCCTGGTCAAGGTCGTGGTCAACATGGGTGTCGGCGAGGCCGCCCGTGACAGCAAGCTGATCGAGGGTGCCATCAAGGACCTGACCGCGATCACCGGTCAGAAGCCGGCCGTCACCAAGGCCCGCAAGTCCATCGCGCAGTTCAAGCTGCGCGAGGGCCAGCCGATCGGTGCCCACGTCACCCTCCGTGGTGACCGCATGTGGGAGTTCGTGGACCGTCTGGTGTCGCTGGCTCTGCCGCGTATCCGTGACTTCCGCGGCCTCTCGCCCAAGCAGTTCGACGGCCGTGGCAACTACACCTTCGGTCTGACCGAGCAGGTCATGTTCCACGAGATCGACCAGGACAAGGTCGACCGTCAGCGCGGTATGGACATCACCGTCGTGACCACCGCTCAGACCGACGATGAGGGCCGGGCGCTGCTGCGCGCTCTGGGCTTCCCGTTCAAGGAGGCGTGAGCCATGGCGAAGAAGGCCCTGATCGCTAAGTCCGAGCGCAAGCCGAAGTTCGGCGTCCGGGCGTACACCCGGTGCCAGCGCTGCGGCCGTCCGCACTCGGTGTACCGCAAGTTCGGCCTGTGCCGTGTGTGCCTCCGTGAGATGGCGCACCGCGGCGAGCTGCCGGGCGTGACCAAGAGCTCCTGGTAATCCGCTTCTTCCCGAAGAGGAAACCGGCTGTTCTGCCATAGGCGAGCTGTGTGCCCGACCTCGACGCTTTTGGGTTCCCGGAAGGGATCCCGTAAGGTGTTGGGGTCGGGCCCCTGCTGCGGCGTTCCACCGGAGCGTTCCGCGGCCCTCTTTCGAGGGTCCGCACACACCCAGTCTTACTACGTCGCAGGTCCCCTGCGCTTGTGCCCCTTTCGCACTCTTCCGAGTGCGCGGAGGGGGACCTGGCGCGGAGAAACCACGGCGGGAGAGGCCTGAGGCCACCCATGACCATGACCGACCCCATCGCAGACATGCTCACGCGTCTGCGTAACGCGAACTCGGCGTACCACGACTCCGTGGCGATGCCGGCCAGCAAGATCAAGGCGCACGTCGCCGAGATCCTGCAGCAGGAGGGGTACATCTCCTCCTACAAGGTTGAGGAGCCCACCGAGGGCGAGGTCGGCAAGAAGCTGACCATCGAGCTCAAGTTCGGCCCCAACCGCGAGCGTTCCATCGCCGGCATCAAGCGCATCAGCAAGCCGGGTCTGCGTGTGTACGCAAAGTCCACCAACCTGCCGAAGGTGCTCGGCGGCCTGGGCGTGGCGATCATCTCCACGTCCTCCGGCCTCCTGACCGACAAGCAGGCCGCCAAGAAGGGCGTAGGCGGAGAAGTTCTCGCCTACGTCTGGTAATTCGGGAAACGGAGGTACAGCAATGTCGCGCATTGGACGGCTGCCCATCCAGGTTCCCGCTGGTGTGGACGTCACCATCGACGGCCAGACGGTCACGGTGAAGGGCCCCAAGGGCTCGCTCACTCACGTCGTCGCCGCGCCGATCGAGATCGGCAAGGGCGAAGACGGCACTCTGGTCGTCACCCGCCCCAACGACGAGCGTCAGTCGAAGGCCCTGCACGGCCTGTCGCGCACGCTGGTGGCGAACATGATCACCGGCGTGACCGCGGGCTACCGCAAGTCGCTGGAGATCAGCGGCGTCGGCTACCGAGTCACGGCGAAGGGCTCCGACATGGAGTTCGCGCTGGGCTACAGCCACCCGATCCTGGTCACCGCGCCGGAGGGGATCTCCTTCGTCGTCGAGACGCCCACCAAGTTCCACGTGGACGGCACCGACAAGCAGAAGGTCGGCGAGATCGCCGCGAAGATCCGCAAGCTGCGCAAGCCCGACCCGTACAAGGCCAAGGGCGTCAAGTACGCGGGCGAGGTCATCCGCCGCAAGGTCGGAAAGAGTGGTAAGTAAGCGATGAGCGTCTCTGTCAAGATCGGCAAGGGCAACGCCTACAAGAACGCCGCCCGCAAGCGCCGCGCCATTCGCGTTCGCAAGCGCGTCGTCGGCACCGAGGTGCGTCCGCGCCTCGTCGTGACGCGTTCGAACCGCCACATGGTCGCCCAGGTCATCGACGACGCCAAGGGTCACACCCTGGCGTCGGCGTCCACCCTCGACGTGTCCATCAAGGGCACCGAGGGCGACAAGACCGAGCTGGCCAAGAAGGTCGGAAGCCTGGTCGCCGAGCGCGCCAAGGCCGCCGGCGTCGAGTCGGTCGTCTTCGACCGCGCGGGCAACCGGTACGCCGGCCGCATCGCCGCCCTGGCGGACGCGGCCCGCGAGTCCGGGCTCGACTTCTAAGCCGCTCGTCGACTCTGTCGGCGGACGTAAACGAGAGAGGTAATTCCAATGGCTGGACCCCAGCGCCGCGGTAGCGGCGCCGGCGGCGGCACCGGTGGCGAGCGGCGCGACCGCAAGCGGGACGACCGGGGCGGCGCCCCCGTCGCCGAGAAGACCGCTTACGTCGAGCGCGTCGTCGCGATCAACCGCGTCGCCAAGGTTGTCAAGGGTGGTCGTCGTTTCAGCTTCACCGCGCTGGTCGTGGTGGGCGACGGTGACGGCACCGTGGGTGTCGGTTACGGCAAGGCGAAGGAGGTTCCGGCCGCCATCGCCAAGGGTGTTGAGGAGGCCAAGAAGAACTTCTTCAAGGTCCCCCGTATCCAGGGCACCATCCCGCACCCGATCCAGGGCGAGAAGGCCGCCGGCGTCGTGCTGCTGAAGCCGGCGTCCCCCGGTACCGGCGTCATCGCCGGTGGCCCGGTGCGTGCCGTCCTCGAGTGCGCCGGCGTTCACGACATCCTGTCGAAGTCGCTCGGCTCGGACAACGCGATCAACATCGTGCACGCCACCGTGGCCGCTCTGAAGGGCCTCGTGCGCCCCGAGGAGATCGCCGCCCGTCGTGGCCTGCCCCTGGAGGACGTGGCCCCGGCCGCGCTGCTCCGGGCCCGTGCGGCTGGGGTGAGCGCCTGATGGCTCGCCTGAAGGTCACCCAGACCAAGTCGTACATCGGTAGCAAGCAGAACCACCGTGACACCCTCCGTTCGCTCGGCCTCAAGCGGCTGAACGACACCGTGGTGAAGGAGGACCGCCCGGAGATCCGCGGCATGGTCCACACCGTTCGCCACCTGGTCACGGTCGAGGAGGTGGACTGAAATGGCGGACAACTCCCCCATCAAGATCCACAACCTGCGTCCGGCGCCCGGCGCCAAGACCGACAAGATCCGCGTCGGTCGTGGTGAGGGCTCCAAGGGTAAGACCGCAGGTCGTGGTACCAAGGGCACCAAGGCCCGCTACCAGGTTCCGCAGCGCTTCGAGGGTGGCCAGATGCCCCTCCACATGCGCCTGCCGAAGCTGAAGGGCTTCAAGAACCCGGCCCACAAGCAGTTCCAGGTCGTGAACCTGGACCGCCTGGCCGAGCTCTACCCGAACGGTGGCGAGGTCACCGTGGCCGACCTGATCGAGAAGGGCGCCGTTCGCAAGAACGAGCTCGTCAAGGTCCTCGGCCAGGGCGACATCGCGGTGGCGCTGCAGGTGACGGTCGACGCCGTCTCCGGCTCCGCCGCCGAGAAGATCACCGCGGCCGGCGGTTCGGTCACCGAACTGCTCTGACGCGGTCGATCCGACGCACGGACAGACACCGGGCCCCGGCCCCTCTTGCGAAAGGGGGGCCGGGGCCCGGTGCCGTTGCCGCCCCTTGCACACGCTCGATTTGTGTGTCAAACCCGGGCAAGCCGTACCCCGTGAGTGGGGGAGCGGCCGCACGCGCTTCTGTCCGGGACCCGGGCACTGTTAGAGTCCGTGAAGTTCCCTTTCCCCACATCAGGACCGACCCTTCCGCCGACGACGCGCGGGAGGCGCAGGAGGCACCGTGCTCAGTGCGTTCGCGCGGGCGTTCCAGACGCCCGACCTGCGCAAGAAGCTGCTGTTCACGCTGGGCATCATGGTGCTGTTCCGGCTGGGCGCCCACGTTCCGATGCCCGGAATCAACTTCCAGGCCGTTCACGCGTGCGTGAAGGGCCAGAACCAGGGGTTGTTCGGGCTGGTCAACCTGTTCAGCGGCAACGCGCTGCTGCAACTGACCGTCTTCGCGCTCGGCATCATGCCGTACATCACGGCCAGCATCATCCTGCAACTCCTCACCGTGGTCATCCCGCGGTTGGAGGCCCTGAAGAAGGAGGGGCAGGCCGGAACCGCGAAGATCACGCAGTACACCCGGTACCTGACCATCGCCCTCGCCGTGCTGCAGGGCACCGGCATCCTGGCGACCGCGTCCAGCGGCGCCCTGTTCTCGGGCTGCCCCGAGGGCGGCAACATCGTGCCGGACCAGTCGATCTTCCGGATCGCCACCATGGTCATCATCATGACCGCGGGCACCACCGTGATCATGTGGCTGGGTGAGCTCATCACCGACCGCGGCATCGGCAACGGCATGTCCATCCTGATCTTCACCTCGATCGCGGCCGGCTTCCCCGGCTCGATGTGGGCGATCAAGGAGTCCGGCACGCTGCTGGACGGCTGGGGCGAGTTCGTCTCCGTCATCGCGGTCGGCATCATCGTGGTCTGCCTGGTCATCTTCGTCGAGCAGGCCCAGCGCCGGATCCCGGTGCAGTACGCGAAGCGGATGGTGGGCCGCCGGTCCTTCGGCGGCACCTCGACCTACATCCCGCTGAAGGTCAACCAGGCCGGCGTGATCCCGGTCATCTTCGCCTCCTCGCTGCTGTACATCCCCGCGCTGGTGGTGCAGTTGACCAACTCCCAGGCGGACTGGGC
The DNA here is from genome assembly GCF_000716545.1 of Kitasatospora phosalacinea. GTDB lineage: Bacteria > Actinomycetota > Actinomycetes > Streptomycetales > Streptomycetaceae > Kitasatospora > Kitasatospora phosalacinea. Next base: position 43,918 of record NZ_JNWZ01000014.1, on the reverse strand, counting down.
GGTCTGGATCAGGAACCACTTCGTCAAGGGCGACCACCCGGTCTACATGGCGACCTACTTCGTCCTGATCGTCTTCTTCGCCTTCTTCTACGTCGCGATCTCCTTCAACCCCGAAGAAGTCGCCGACAACATGAAGAAGTATGGTGGGTTCATCCCGGGCATCCGGGCCGGCCGACCGACGGCCGAGTACCTGAACTACGTGCTGACCCGCATCACGTGGCCGGGTTCCCTCTACCTGGGCCTCATCGCGCTGATCCCGATGGTCGCCCTGGTCGCCTTCGGGCAGCAGACCAACTTCCCGTTCGGCGGCACCTCCGTGCTCATCGTCGTCGGCGTCGGACTCGAAACTGTGAAGCAGATCGAGAGCCAACTCCAGCAGCGCAATTACGAAGGGTTCCTCCGCTGATGCGAATCGTCCTCGTCGGACCCCCCGGGGCCGGGAAGGGTACTCAGGCGCACGTCCTGGCCAAGACCCTGTCCATTCCCCACATCTCCACCGGTGACCTGTTCCGTGCCAACATCAGCCAGGGCACCCCGCTGGGTGTCGAGGCGAAGTCCTACATGGACGCCGGGCGCCTGGTGCCCGACGAGGTCACCATCGGGATGGCCAAGGACCGCATGCTCCAGCCGGACGCCGCGAAGGGCTTCCTGCTGGACGGCTTCCCGCGCAACCTGGGCCAGGCCGAGGCGCTCGACGCCTTCCTGGCCGAGCAGGGCATCGCGCTGGACGGCGTGCTGGACCTGGAGGTCTCCGAGGACGAGGTCGTCAAGCGGATCGCCGGCCGCCGGCTGTGCCGCAACGACGGCGCCCACGTGTTCCACGTGGTGTACAACCCGCCGAAGACCGAGGGCGTCTGCGACGAGTGCGGCGGTGAGCTGTACCAGCGCTCGGACGACACCGAGGAGGCCGTGCGGGTCCGGCTGGAGGAGTACCACTCCAAGACCGAGCCGATCATCGGCTACTACCAGGAGCAGGGCCTGCTGGTCACCATCCCCGCCCTCGGCAAGGTGGACGAGGTGACCGAGCGCGCGGTCGCCGCCCTGGAGCAGAAGAAGAACGCCTGACGCCACGACGCGTCGAGAGACGGCCGGGTAGCCCCGAAGCGGGCGGCCCGGCCGTCTCGTGCGTCGTACGGTGGAGGGCAGTCCGAGATTCAGAACGTGGAAGGCGTTGACCAGATGGTGGAGATCAAGACCCCCGAGCAGATCGCCAAGATGCGGGCGGCCGGGCTGGTCGTCGCCGAGGCGCTGAAGGCCTGCCGCGAGGCGGTCGCCCCGGGGGTGACCACCGGGGAGCTGAACGACATCGCCGACGCGGTCATCGCCAAGCACGGCGCCACCTCCAACTTCCGCGCCGACCACGGCGGTCTGTGGTTCCCGGGCGTGATCTGCGCCTCGGTCAACGAGGAGGTCGTGCACGGCATCCCCGGCGAGCGGGTGCTGAAGGCCGGCGACCTGATCTCGATCGACTGCGGGGCGATCCTGGACGGCTGGCACGGCGACGCGGCGATCACCGTCGCGGTCGGCGAGACCGCCGCCGAGAACGTGATGCTGTCGAAGGTCACCGAGGGCTCGATGTGGGCCGGCATCGCCCAGATGAAGAAGGGCAACCGGCTGGTCGACGTCTCCCGGTCGATCGAGGGCTTCATCCGCCGCCAGCCGCTGCCGCCGAAGGGCAAGTGGGGCATCACCGAGGGCTACGGCGGCCACGGCATCGGCACCGCGATGCACATGGAGCCGCACGTGCTGAACTACGTGGCCGGCCGCGGCAAGGGCATGAAGCTGGTCCCCGGCACCGTGCTGGCGATCGAGCCGATGGTCTCGCTCGGCACCCCGCACACCGAGGTGCTGGCGGACGACTGGACGGTCGTCACCACCGACGGGACGTGGGCCTCGCACTGGGAGCACTCGGTGGCCGTCACCGAGCAGGGCCCGCTGGTGCTGACCGCCTTCGACGGCGGTCGGGCCGAGCTGGCCAAGCTGGGCGTCACCGCGGCGCCGGACCCGCTGGGCTGAGCGCCCCCGGGCGCCCCGCGGGCTGAGGCACTTCTCTCACCGGGGCCGGATCGGGGCCCGGGGGTTTGGACCTCCGGGCCCCTTGTCCTATTTTCGTCAGCTGACACCCGCAGCAACCCCAGGGGAGAGACAGTGCTCAAGGGCTTCCGCGACTTCATGATGCGCGGCAACGTCATCGACATGGCCGTAGGCGTGGTCATCGGTGCCGCGTTCACCGGCGTGGTCACCGGCTTCGTCACCGCCTTCCTCACCCCCGTGGTCGGCGTGGTGGTCGGCGCGGCCGGCGACTTCAGCGCCTACACCTTCTCGGTGGCCGGCGTCACCTTCCCGTACGGCCAGTTCCTGAACGTGCTGATCGCGTTCGTGCTGACCGCCGCGGTGCTGTACTTCTGCGTGGTGCTGCCGGTCTCCAAGGCCACCGCCCGCTACCTGCCGAAGAAGCCCGCGGTGCCCAAGCGCCCCTGCCCCGAGTGCCTGACCGAGATCCCGGAGGCCGCCCGCCGCTGCTCGGCGTGCACCGCCGTGGTGCAGCCGGTCATCCCGGTCCAGGTCGCCGTGAAGCGCTGATTTCGCTCCAGTGCGGTGCTTGGTTTACGATGGTGCGTCGGCTCTCTCGTAGCGTGTTCCCGCACGCCCTCCGTCCAGGGGAACCCCTCGGACCGAGGTGAAGCCTGGTTCGCACGAGCGTTCCGCATACGGTAGCCGGACCCGAAGGGTGGATCTCGCAGTTCATGGCTAAGAAGCAAGGCGCCATTGAGATCGAGGGCACCGTGATCGAGTCTCTTCCGAACGCGATGTTCAAGGTCGAGCTGCAGAACGGTCACAAGGTCCTCGCACACATCAGCGGCAAGATGCGCATGCACTACATCCGCATCCTCCCGGATGACCGGGTCGTGGTGGAGCTCAGCCCCTACGACCTGACCCGCGGCCGGATCGTCTACCGCTACAAGTAACAACCGCCAGATCTAGACCCCGGAGAACCTGAATCATGAAGGTCAAGCCGAGCGTCAAGAAGATCTGCGACAAGTGCAAGGTGATCCGCCGCCACGGCCGGGTCATGGTGATCTGCGACAACCTGCGCCACAAGCAGCGCCAGGGCTGATCCACCCCCCGCATTTCTCGTAGTACCTTCGCGCGACGCGCACCAACGTCACAAGCGGGCCGCCCGATCCGTCCGTCCGGACGGACTGCCACCCCCGGTCAGAGGCCGGGGCTCCCTGTCGAGAGACAGCGAGTAGGCGGCGCGTCAGACCTCTGAGAAGAAACACAGGAGCCTTGAATGGCACGCCTTTCCGGCGTTGATCTCCCCCGCGAGAAGCGGATCGAGATCGCCCTCACCTACGTGTACGGCATCGGCAAGACCCGCGCCCAGCAGGCGCTGGCCGAGACCGGTGTGAGCGGCGACATCCGCGTGCGCGACATCACCGAGGACGACCTCGTCAAGCTGCAGAAGTTCGTCGACGCGAACTTCGAGGTCGAGGGTGACCTCCGCCGCCAGGTCGCCGCCGACATCCGCCGCAAGGTCGAGATCGGCTGCTACGAGGGCCTGCGCCACCGCCGCGGCCTGCCCGTCCGCGGCCAGCGCACCCACACCAACGCGCGTACCCGCAAGGGCCCGCGTCGCGCGATCGCCGGCAAGAAGAAGCCGGGCAAGAAGTAGTCCGTCCCGTCACCGGACATCCCTCCGGCCCGCGGGATAGCGGACCGACCACCTCAGTAGGAGAACAGACTTATGCCCCCCAAGGGTCGTCAGGCTGCCGGCGCGAAGAAGATCCGCCGCAAGGAGAAGAAGAACGTCGCCCACGGGCACGCTCACATCAAGAGCACGTTCAACAACACCATCGTTTCGATCACCGACCCCGCGGGCAACGTGATCTCCTGGGCCTCCGCCGGTCACGTCGGTTTCAAGGGCTCGCGCAAGTCGACCCCGTTCGCCGCGCAGATGGCCGCCGAGGCCGCTGCCCGTCGCGCGCAGGAGCACGGCATGCGCAAGGTCGACGTCTTCGTCAAGGGTCCGGGCTCCGGCCGTGAGACCGCGATCCGCTCGCTCCAGGCCACCGGCCTGGAGGTCGGCTCGATCCAGGACGTCACCCCTACCCCGCACAACGGCTGCCGTCCGCCGAAGCGCCGCCGCGTCTGACGCGACGCCTGGGTTCACCAGGCGGCCGGTGTTTTAAACCTGGTACGGGGTCCCGTTCTCTGCGGGACCCCGTACGCTTGAGTTCTATCGGCATCAAATAGTGGGTGCCGAAGACAACTGGAGGATCCAGAACATGCTGATCGCTCAGCGTCCGTCGCTGACCGAAGAGGTCGTCGACGAGTTCCGCTCGCGGTTCGTGATCGAGCCGCTCGAGCCGGGCTTCGGCTACACCCTCGGCAACTCGCTCCGCCGCACGCTCCTCTCCTCGATCCCCGGTGCCGCCGTCACCAGCATCCGGATCGACGGCGTCCTGCACGAGTTCACCACCGTGCCGGGCGTCAAGGAGGACGTCACCGACCTCATCCTGAACATCAAGCAGCTGGTCGTCTCCTCGGAGCACGACGAGCCGGTCGTGATGTACCTGCGCAAGCAGGGCCCGGGTGTGGTCACCGCCGCCGACATCGCGCCCCCGGCCGGTGTCGAGGTGCACAACCCCGAGCTGGTCCTCGCCACGCTGAACGGCAAGGGCAAGCTGGAGATGGAGCTGACCGTCGAGCGCGGTCGCGGCTACGTCTCCGCCGTGCAGAACAAGGCGTCGGGCCAGGAGATCGGCCGCATCCCGGTCGACTCCATCTACAGCCCGGTGCTCAAGGTCACCTACAAGGTCGAGGCGACCCGTGTCGAGCAGCGCACCGACTTCGACAAGCTGATCGTCGACGTCGAGACCAAGCCGGCCATGCGTCCGCGCGACGCGATGGCGTCGGCCGGCAAGACCCTGGTCGAGCTGTTCGGCCTGGCCCGCGAGCTGAACGTCGACGCCGAGGGCATCGACATGGGCCCGTCCCCGACGGACGCAGCCCTGGCCGCGGACCTGGCGCTGCCGATCGAGGAGCTGGAGCTCACCGTCCGCTCCTACAACTGCCTCAAGCGCGAGGGCATCCACACCGTGGGTGAGCTCGTCGCCCGCTCGGAGGCCGACCTGCTCGACATCCGCAACTTCGGTGCGAAGTCGATCGACGAGGTCAAGGCGAAGCTGGCCGGCATGGGCCTGGCCCTCAAGGACAGCCCGCCCGGGTTCGACCCGACCGCCGCCGCCGACGCCTTCGGCGCCGACGACCTGGACGACCAGGGCTACGCGGAGACCGAGCAGTACTGAGTTTCGACACCGGGGGCGGTCCTCGCCGGACCGCCCCCGGTGGCGTGAGAAGTCGTGCGGACGCGGTGTCCGCACGCCCGCTGCGGTACCTGGTACGGCCGTAGTCGGAGATTCGAGGAGCTGAACATGCCCCGTCCCACCAAGGGTGCCCGTCTCGGCGGCGGCCCGTCCCACGAGCCGCTGCTGCTGGCCGGCCTGGCCCGCGAGCTGTTCCAGTACGGCCGCATCACCACCACCGAGGCCAAGGCCCGCCGCCTGCGCCCGCTGGCGGAGAAGCTGATCACCAAGGCGAAGAAGGGCGACATCCACAACCGTCGCCTGGTGCGCAAGACCATCACCGACGTGTCGGTGCTGCACACCCTCTTCACCGAGATCGCCCCGCGGTTCGAGAACCGCCCCGGCGGCTACACCCGCATCACCAAGATCGGCGGCCGCCGCGGCGACAACGCGCCGATGGCCGTGATCGAGTTGGTCGAGGGCGAGATCGCCACCAAGGCGACCGTCGCCGAGGCCGAGGCCGCCACCAAGCGCTCCGTCAAGGAGGCCGAGACCAAGGCCGCCGAGACCAAGGCCGCTGAGGCCGAGGAGACCAAGGCCGACGAGGCCGCCGAGACCACCGAGGCCTGAGCTTCGTCGTAGGTCTTCGTCCGGGCCCGTTCTCCCGCTCGCCGGGGGAGCGGGCCCGTTCGCATCTCAGCTACGGGACAGGGGAGTTGGAGTGGTGAACGACTGCGCGGAGCTGCCGCCGGTGAAGGACGGCCCGGCGGACGGGCACACCCGGATCAGGCTGGACCTGGCCTACCACGGCGCCGAGTTCTCCGGCTGGGCCCGGCAGCGCGAACGGCGCACCGTGCAGGGCGAGTTGGAGGACGCGCTGCGGATCGTGCTGCGCAGCGAGGAGAACTTCCCGCTGACCGTGGCCGGCCGCACCGACGCCGGGGTGCACGCCCGCGGCCAGGTGGTGCACGTCGACCTGCCGGACGCGCTGTGGGCCCAGCACGGCGCGAAGCTGCTGCGCCGCCTGGCCGGGCGGCTGCCCGCCGACGTCCGGGTGTACCGGGTCTCCGAGGCGCCGCACGGCTTCGACGCCCGCTTCGCCGCGATCTGGCGCCGCTACGCGTACCGGGTGGCCGACCACCCGGGCGGGGTCGACCCGCTGCTGCGCGGGCACGTGCTGTGGCACGACCGGCCGCTGGACCTGGAGAGGATGAACGAGGCGGCGGCGCTGCTGGTCGGCGAGCACGACTTCGCGGCGTACTGCAAGAAGCGCGAGGGCGCCACCACCATCCGCACCCTGCTGGAGCTGCGCTGGGACCGGGTGCCGATCGACCCGTACGCGGCCCAGGAGGGCTCGCTGGCGGTGGCCACGGTGCGGGCGGACGCCTTCTGCCACAACATGGTGCGCGCGCTGGTCGGGGCGATGCTGCTGGTCGGCGACGGGCACCGGCCGGTGGAGTTCCCGGGCGAGGTGCTGGCCGGCGGGGTGCGCAACTCGGCGGTCAACGTGATCCGGCCGCACGGGCTGACCCTGGAGGAGGTCGGCTACCCGGCCGACGAACTGCTCGCGGAGCGCAACCGGGTCTCGCGGCGGCTCAGGACGCTGGGGGAGGCCGCCGCCGGGGCGGCGACCGGCGGCTAATCCGTTTTGTCGCGGGGTGGGGGCTTGGCACAATTCCGAAGCATGGGACACGTCGAGATTTCGCACCTTGAGTACTACCTGCCGGACGGGCGGGTGCTGTTCGACGACGCGTCCTTCCGGGTCGGCGAGGGCGCGGCCGTCGCGCTGGTCGGCGCCAACGGCGCGGGCAAGACCACGTTGCTGCGCATGATCGCGGGCGACGTCCAGCCGCACGGCGGCTCGGTGACGGTCTCCGGCGGCCTGGGCGTGATGCGCCAGTTCGTCGGCACCACCGGCCGGGAGAGCGCCGAGGACGCCCCGGGCGCGCTGCCCGCCGACGCCTCGGTGCGCGACCTGCTGGTCTCCGTCGCCCCCCGGCGGATCGCCGACGCGGCCCGCGCGGTGGACGCCGCGGAGCTGGCGATGATCGCCCAGGACGACGAGAAGTCGCAGATGGCGTACGCCCAGGCGCTGTCCGACTGGTCGGACGCCGGCGGCTACGAGTACGAGGCCGACTGGGACGTGTGCACGGTGGCCGCCCTCGGCATGCCGTTCGACCGGGCCCAGTGGCGCGGCCTGAACACCCTCTCCGGCGGCGAGCAGAAGCGGCTGGTGCTGGAGGCGCTGCTGCGCGGCCCGGACGAGGTGCTGCTGCTCGACGAGCCGGACAACTACCTGGACGTGCCGGGCAAGCGCTGGCTGGAGGAGGCCATCCGGGCCACCGGCAAGACGGTGCTGTACATCTCGCACGACCGCGAACTGCTCTCCCGCACCGCCGAGAAGATCATCGCGGTGGAGTCCGGCGCGAGCGGCTCCAGCGTCTGGGTGCACGGCGGCGGCTTCGACACCTTCCACGAGGCGCGCAAGGCCCGCTTCGAGCGCTTCGAGGAGCTGCGCCGCCGCTGGGACGAGGAGCACGCCAAGCTGAAGAAGCTGGTGGTCACGCTCCGGCAGGCGGCCGCGGTCAGCCACGAGATGGCCTCCCGGTACGCCGCCGCGCAGACCAGGCTGAAGAAGTTCGAGGACGCCGGGCCGCCCGAGGCGCCGCCGCGCGAGCAGTCCATCAGCATGCGGCTCAAGGGCGGCCGCACCGGCGTGCGGGCCTTCACCATGCAGGGCCTGGAGCTGTCGGGGCTGATGAAGCCCTTCGACCTGGAGGTCTTCTACGGCGAGCGGGTCGCCGTGCTGGGCTCCAACGGCTCCGGCAAGTCGCACTTCCTGCGGCTGCTGGCCGGGGACGGGTCGGTGCGGCACGGCGGCACGTGGAAGCTCGGCGCCCGGGTGGTGCCGGGGCACTTCCGGCAGACCCACGCCCACCCGGAGCTGCTCGGCCGCACGGTGCGCTCGATCGTCGAGGAGGAGCACGCGCTCTCCCGCGGCGCGGCGATGTCCGCGCTGCGCCGCTACGAGCTGGACCGGCAGGAGGAGCAGAAGTTCGAGTCGCTCTCCGGCGGGCAGCAGGCCCGGCTGATGATCCTCAAGCTGGAGCTGTCCGGCTCCACCGCGCTGCTGCTGGACGAGCCGACCGACAACCTGGACCTGGAGAGCGCCGAGGCGCTGCAGCAGGGCCTGGAGGCGTTCGACGGCACCGTGCTGTGCGTCACCCACGACCGCTGGTTCGCCCGGAGCTTCGACCGCTTCCTGGTGTTCGGCTCGGACGGCCGGGTCTACGAGTCCCCGGAGCCGGTCTGGGACGAGACCCGGGTCGTCCGCGACCGCTGACCCGCCTGTTCGGTGCCCCCGGCGCCGGGCCGGTTTGGAATCCGCGCCACCGGCCCGGTATCGTTGGCCGCTGTTGTGCGTATTGGCTCGCTCTATCTCACGTGAGAGGTCGGTACGCCGGAGACGACAGGCCGAACTCCAGCGGCTGCCCGAATTGCGTCCGGGCGGATCGGCTGGAGGCCCCGGGCCTTGGTGCTCCTGTCAGGACACACTCACTGAAAAGCGAAGGCTACGACCGTGCGTACGTACAGCCCCAAGCCCGGCGACGTCCAGCGTCAGTGGCACGTCATCGACGCGACCGACGTCGTGCTCGGCCGCCTGGCCTCCCAGGCCGCCAACCTCCTGCGGGGCAAGCACAAGGCGATCTACGCGCCGCACGTTGACACTGGTGACTTCGTCATCATCATCAACGCGGACAAGGTGCACCTCTCGGGCAACAAGAAGACCCAGAAGCTGGCCTACCGCCACAGCGGCTTCCCGGGCGGTCTCCGCTCGGTCCGCTACGACGACCTGCTCGCGAACAACCCCGAGAAGGCCGTCGAGAAGGCCATCAAGGGCATGGTCCCGAAGAACAGCCTGGGCCGTCAGATGCTCTCGAAGCTGAAGGTGTACTCGGGCGACCAGCACCCGCACGCTGCCCAGCAGCCGGTGCCGTTCGAGATCACCCAGGTCGCGCAGTAATTCCGGCCACCCACACCCCAACTGACGTAGAAGAGCTGAGGAACACCGTGGCCGAGACTGCCATCGAGAGCACCCTCGAGGTCGACTTCGACGACGAGAACGTCGACGAGTACACCACCGAGACCGAGTACACCACCGAGTCGCTGGCCGGCCGCTTCGGCGAGGCCGTCCCCGGCGCCGGCCTCGGCCGCCGCAAGGAGGCGATCGCCCGCGTGCGCATCGTCCCCGGCACCGGCCAGTGGAAGATCAACGGTCGCACCCTGGAGAACTACTTCCCCAACAAGGTGCACCAGCAGACCGTGAACGAGCCCTTCAAGCTCCTCGAGCTGGACGGCCGTTACGACGTCATCGCCCGCATCGCCGGCGGCGGCGTCTCCGGTCAGGCCTACGCGCTGCGCCTCGGCGTGGCCCGTGCGCTGAACGAGGCGGACGTGGACAACAACCGCGGCCCGCTCAAGAAGGCCGGCTTCCTGACCCGCGACTCGCGCGCCGTCGAGCGCAAGAAGGCCGGTCTCAAGAAGGCCCGCAAGGCGCCGCAGTACAGCAAGCGCTAATCGCACCCTTCATGCGATCCTCGCCCCGGAGCACTCCAGTGCTCCGGGGCGTTGTGCCTCCCGGACCGGTGCGCAGTCCGCGGGGGCGGCACACACGAGCCCACCACACGCGCGACAGGACGGGACGAACGCGAACATGGCACGACTCTTCGGTACGGACGGGGTGCGCGGGGTGGCCAACGAGGGCCTGACCGCAGAGCTGGCGCTGGGCCTGTCGGTGGCCGCCGCCCATGTGCTCGGCGACGCCAACGCGTTCGAGGGGCACCGGCCGGTGGCCGTGGTCGGCCGCGACCCGCGGGCCTCCGGAGAGTTCCTGGAGGCCGCCGTGATCGCCGGCCTGGCCAGCGCCGGCGTGGACGTGCTGCGGGTCGGCGTGCTGCCCACCCCCGCCGTGGCGTACCTGACCGGCGCCCTCGGCGCCGACTTCGGCGTGATGCTCTCCGCCAGCCACAACGCGATGCCGGACAACGGCATCAAGTTCCTCGCCCGCGGCGGCCACAAGCTGGACGACGCGCTGGAGGACGCCATCGAGGCGCACTACCACCGCTACGGCGCCGGCGACGAGAGCTGGAAGCGCCCCACCGGCGCGGCGGTCGGCCGGGTCCGCCAGTACAGCGAGGGCTTCGACCGGTACGTGGCGCACCTGGTCGCGGTGCTGCCGAACCGGCTCGACGGGGTGCGGGTGGTCATCGACGGCGCGCACGGCGCGGCCGCCCGGGTCGCCCCGGAGGCGTTCGCCCGGGCCGGCGCCGAGGTGGTGTACACCCTGGGCACCGAGCCGACCGGCCTGAACATCAACGACGGCGTCGGCTCCACCCACCTGGAGAAGCTGCGCGCCGCGATGAAGGAGCACCGGGCCGACCTGGGCGTCGCCCTGGACGGCGACGCCGACCGCTGCCTGGCCGCCGACGCGGAGGGCAACGAGGTCGACGGCGACCAGATCATCGCGATCCTGGCGGTCGGCATGAAGGAGGCCGGCACGCTGCGCCGCAACACGGCGGTGGCCACCGTGATGTCGAACCTGGGCTTCACCCTGGCGATGGAGCGCGAGGGGATCGAACTGGTGCGCACCGCGGTCGGCGACCGGTACGTGCTGGAGGAGATGAAGCGGCACGGCTACGCGCTGGGCGGCGAGCAGTCCGGGCACGTGATCCTGCTGGACCACGCGACCACCGGCGACGGCACCCTGACCGGCCTGATGCTGGGCGCCCGGCTGGCCGCCACCAAGCAGCCGCTGGCGGACCTGGCCTCGGTGATGACCCGGCTCCCGCAGGTGATGATCAACGTCAAGGACGTGGACAAGGACCGGGTGGAGACCTGCGCCGAGCTGCAGGCCGCGGTCGCCGGGGCGGAGGCCGAGCTCGGCACCACCGGCCGGGTGCTGCTGCGCAAGTCCGGCACCGAGCCGCTGGTGCGGGTGATGGTCGAGGCGGTCGGCCACGAGCAGGCGCAGGACGTCTGCCAGCGGCTCGCCGACGCGGTGCGGCTGCACCTGGGCTGAGCCCGGGCGGCCGGGGGAGGGCCGGGCCCTCCCCCCGTCCCGGCGGCGCCTACGGCTGCTGCTGCGGGGCGTTCTTCTTCACCGGGATCCACACCTGGTAGAAGCCGTTGCCGTAGCTGTTGTGGTACGGGATGCTGACCAGCAGCCGGTACTTGCCCTCGCTGCGCAGCTGCTTGGTGAGCTTGTCGTCGAGGGCCCCGGTGACCGTCCGGTCGAGCACCACGACGTCGAAGTAGCTGTCGGTGAGGGCGGCCTTGAAGCCCGCCTCGCCGGTGAGCACCTTCTTGTCCTTGGTCTGGTAGGTGATCGTGTACGTGGACGTCCACTGCCCGAAGTCGACCTGCCGGCGCAGGTAGTAGCGGGGCACCGAGTTCGCCTCGACCAGGTAATGGCCGTCGGGCACCAGCTGCCGGTTCAGCGTGGTGATCAGCTGGTCGGAGTTGGGCCAGGCGTGGTAGAGGCTGGTGGACTGCACCATGCCGAGCACCAGCATGGTGACCCAGGCGAGGATGCCGAGCTGCGGGTGGCGGAAGTGCGAGCCGACCACGCGGGTGATGCCGAGGGCGGCCATCGGGGCGGCGAAGAGCAGGCCGTAGCCGATGTGCTTGTGCAGCGAGACGCTCTCGTGGATCCAGATCTGGTAGGCCGGGGCGAGCAGCGCGGTGCCGGTCAGCAGCAGGCCCATCAGGACGCGCCAGAGCCTGCGTGGCACCCGGACCGCCTGCAGGGTCGGGGCCTCGCTCATCCGGCCCTTGAGGGCGTACAGGACGGCGCCCAGCAGGGCGAGGGCGAACAGCAGGCCGCCCCACTCGGCGCAGTCGCGGAGCATGTCCAGCCGGACGCCGTGGCCGACGGCCCGGCCGGTGGTGGTGGACCGCAGCCCCTTCAGCACGTCGGAGCCGGTGAGCCGCAGCGCGGCGTAGGCGCCGCCGACCGCGACGGCGGGGATCAGGAACAGCCGCAGCAGCGACCGCCAGGCGTGGTACGGGACGGCGGCCAGGCAGGCCAGCGCGACCACGACCGGGGCGTACATCAGCGAGGCGTACTTGACCGCGACGGCCAGCAGCAGGACCGGCGGGATCGTCAGGGTGCTCAGCCACCAGCCGCGCCGGGCGGTGCGCACCGCGAGCCAGGCGGCGAGCGCGAGCAGGAACAGCGCCAGCGCGTCGTAGGTGGCCAGCGCGCCCATGAAGAGGGTGGACTGGGTGACCGCGAAGCAGGCCGCGGCGACCAGGGCGACCCGCTCGTTGAACAGCCGGCGGGTCATCATGTACAGCAGCGCGGTGGCGCCCAGCATGAACGCCAGCGACAGGGCGCGGGCGCCGGCCAGGCCGAAGTACGCGTCGGCCGCGGCGGCCAGCGGCGGGTACAGCAGCGGCGAGCCGGAGAAGTACGAGGCGAAGGAGTCCGGCAGCGGCGGGCCGCCCTGCAGGTGGTGCAGCTGGAGGTGGCCGGCGTACAGGTACAGGGCCTCGTCCTCGAAGGCGCTGTTGCCCAGCCGGAGCGTCAGCAGCGCCTGGACGACCAGGACGACGAGCAGCACCAGGCGGCTGACCCAGGTGCGGCGGCCGCTGGGCAGCGGGTCCCAGCCGACCTCGGGGACGTCGGGGAGGGTGTATCCGGGCTTGGCGGCCGGCGGCGGCTGCTCCTGGGGCTGGGGTTCGACGGTGAACCAGCCGAAGTCCCGCTCCTCGTGGTAGCGGTCCTCCTCGGCCGGGGCCCCGGGGCGGTGGGTGTCGTCGCGCTGCTGCGTCATCAGGGGTTTCTCGGGTCGAAGCCGTACTGCGGGTCGGCGGCGTGCTCCTTGAACGCCTTGAGCGAACTGGGCGTCTTCTCCAGCCGCCAGTCCGCGCGCTTGCTGATGTTGAACCAGACGAAGCCGAGCACGTCCGGGTGCTTCCCCACACCGGTGAACAGCTCGGTGACGAACGAGGACGCCTTCTTGCCGGGCTCGGCGGCGGTCTCGCTGATGATGAACGGCTTGGGGCTGAACTTGCGGACCTGATCCATGGTCGGGCCGTAGAGCTGTTCGAAGTCCCTGTCGCAGCACTCGGTCCAGTAGCCGACCATGCCGACCCAGTCGACGTAGCCGTCCCCCGGGTAGTACGGCTGGAGCGGGATCTGCTGCACCGGGTTGACGATGTTCGGGCTCCACACCCAGATGACGTTGGAGGCGCCGCGGTCCTGGAAGATGTCGTGGATCCGGCGCCACGCCGTCACGAAGTCCTCGGCGCTGTTGGTCTTGGTGCCCCAGTCGTACCAGTGGCCGTTCATCTCGTGCGCGAAGCTGATCGCCACCGGCACGTTGGTCTTCTGCACGGCGGTGGCGAACGCCTTGACGTACGCGTCCGAGCCGCCCTTGGCGATGTCCGCCAGCGGCGTCCCGTGCGGCTCCCAGGCGATGTACGGCAGGGCGCCGTTCTGCCAGGTCAGCCGGACGCCGGTGGAGTCGAACTGGTCGCCCCAGCCGGAGTAGTTCTCGATGACGTTGGGCTGCTTGCCGACCATCTCGGTGTACTTCTGCACCGGGTCCCAGGAGGCCGGGGCGCCGTCCAGCGCGACGCCCAGGTACTTCTTCTGCGGCTGCAGCAGCGGCGTCAGGTCGACCGGGGCCCGGGTGGGGTCGGCGGAGGCGACCTGGGTGCTCCCGGCGCCGAAGGCGTCGCCGCCGGAGGAGGAGCCGGGCCGGTCGCAGCCGGTCAGCAGGGCGAGCGTCGCGGCCAGGATCAGGCAGGCGGTTCTGGCTCGACGGGTCGGGTTCACGCGGCCTTCTCGCTTCGGGGCTGGATGAGGGTGCGGCCGACCACCAGGGCGTAGAACAGCCCGGAGGCGAGCACCAGGGCGTAGTCCGGCGGGTAGCCGGTGAGGATGCGCCAGACGGCGACGCCGACCCAGGCCAGCGCGGTGCCGCCGCCCCACACGGACAGCCCGACCCAGAGCCGGCGGGTCCGGTTCTTCTTGGCGGTGCTGGAGCCGGTGGGCTGCCAGGCCATCCGCTTGCGGCGCAGGATGTCCCAGATCGCGAAGAAGTGCGCCCAGCCGTACATCATCCGGCAGGACCAGGCCTCCAGCCGGTACGGGACGCGGTGCCAGAGCGGGAAGATCATCGTGGTGTACACCAGGCTGGGCAGCACCAGCCACAGCCGCTCGACCAGGAACATCTCCGGGTGCCAGATCAGCAGGGTGAGCGGGATCACCGGCGACAGGAAGATGAAGATCGCGGTGTGGATGTAGTAGAAGAAGCCCGACATGTAGCACAGCCGGCTGCTCCAGCGGAGCTTGGTGTCCCAGAACTTGCGGCTGCCGAGCAGGCTCATCGAGCCGGAGCACCAGCGGTACTGCTGGTTGTAGAAGGCGCCGGCGGTGTCCGGGCAGACGCCGGTGGCCAGCGCCAGCGGGACGTAGCGCAGGCCCCAGCCCAGGCGGCGCAGGTCGAAGCCGGTGTGCACGTCCTCGGAGTGCTCGATCAGGGTGGTGCCGCCGTTCTCCTCCAGCGCGGCCCGCCGGTAGACGGCGCAGCTGCCGACGCAGATGGCGCCGTCCCTGGCCTGCCGGGAGACCTGCACGGAGCGGTAGAACAGCTCCTGGACGGCGCCGGCGCCGCGCTCGACCCAGCTCTGCGAGTCCAGCACCCGGAAGTACTGCGGGGACTGCACGATGCCGAGCTTCGGGTCGGCGGCCAGGTGCGGGAGCAGTTCGGTCAGCAGGTCGGCGCGCGGGGTGAAGTCGGCGTCCAGGATGAGGATGAACTCGCCGTCGGAGTTGTCGAACCCGAAGTGCAGGTTGCCGGCCTTCTTGTACCAGCCGCGGTTCGGACGGGTGCCGTAGCGGAAGCCGAAGTCGGCGGCCATCGCTTCGAGTTCGGGGCTGGCCGAGTCGTCGAGCACGTAGGGCATGCACAGCCCGGGGTAGCTGTCGGCCATCTCCCGCACGTGCGTCCAGGTGTTGTGCAGGATCTCGATGGGCTCGCCGCACACCGGCAGGAAGACGTCGACCGTCGGGTACTCGGCCGGGCGCCAGGAGCGGACCAGTTGGCGGTGGCCCTTGAGGTCGAAGTCGCCGTTGAGGCCGGTGACCCGCAGCGAGATCAGGTAGTAGACCACGGTGAACAGCAGGAACGGCGCGTAGAACCACAGCCAGGGCGAGCCCAGCAGCAGGGTGGTCTGGCTGAAGGCGAGGCAGCCGAAGCTGATCAGCGAGCTGAGCGTCAGCACCCACAGGTGGCGCTTGGTGTACGCGAACTTCTCGCTGTAGTCCGGGGGCTGCGGCAGCAGCCCGACCCGGGGAACCGGTCCGGGCCTCCGCCGGCGCTGCGCGGGGACGGCTGCCCGGCGCCGGTCGCGGCGCGTCGATTCGATGCTGCTGGACAAGATGGCCCCCGTCGTGGCCGTGCTTCGGACTCGATTCGGCCTGCCTGCGCGGCGGTTCGACGTGAGCCGGCGGCCGCTAGAGTCTAGCCGACGGCTTTTGCCCGATCGGCGCGAGGTAGTGACGCTTTCATTACGGTGGGCGGTGACGCGGCCTCAGAAAGCGGACATTTCGGTTTGCTGTGGAGGCGGCATCACCGAATGGGCGCACATGCCCTAGCATTCACGCACATGAGCGATGGGATGGGTGTACCGCAGAGTCCGAACACTCCGGACGGCCAGCCGCAGCAGCCCCATGGCGGCGCGCAGCAGGCGCCCGGCCAGCCTTCGGTCCAGGGCGCGCCGCCGTTCCCGCAGCAGCCCCAGCCCCAGCAGTGGCAGCAGCCCACACAGTACTCCTATCCGGGTCCGCCGCCGGTGCAGTCCGGCCCGCCGGTCCCGCCCGGCCCGTCGCCGGTCCCGCCGGTGCAGCCCGGCCCGCCGCTGCAGCCGCCGCCCGCGCCGGACTGGCAGCAACTGGCCGACCAGCGCGAGGCGCAGGCGCGGCGCAAGCGGATGCTGCTCACCGTCGGCATCGGGGCCGGCGTCCTGCTGCTCGCCGCGGGCGGCGTCTCCGTCGCCCTGCTGAACCAGAACGACAAGGACCCGGCCCCGGTCGCCTCCGGCTCGGCCTCGCCGTCCGCCCCGGCCACCGGCTCCCCGGCGGCCAGCGGCTCCCCGAAGCCGTCCGGCAGCGCCTCGCCGGCCAAGCCGCTGCCGCCGGCGGTCACCTCCGACGTGCTGTTCAACGACCAGTCGCTGAACATCGCCGGGCACAACTACGTGCGCAAGACCGTCGGCAACACCGACACGTGCTGGAAGGCAACCGGCGGCGGCCTCGGCGACGTCCTCAGCGGTGCCAACTGCAACCGGCTGATGCGGGCCACCTACTTCTCCGGCAACACGGCGGTGACGGTGGGCGTCGCGGTCTTCAAGGACGAGGCGGACGCGAAGAAGGCGGGCAGCGGGGTCAAGGGCCAGATCCAGGCGCTGTTCGGACAGGACGACGTCGCCGTGTTCTGCCGCGACGTCCCCTGCGCGCTGACCAACCGGGTCGAGGGCCGCTACGTGGTGTTCACGGTCGCGGGTCCGATCGGCGGCGGCGCCGGCGACCAGGACCCGGTCGCCCAGAGCTCCGGCAGGGAACTCGACGGCTACTTCGACCAGTTGCTGACCAAGGGGGCCTGACCTCCGGCCGAGGGAGGAACGGATGAACCGCCGATCGTGGTGCCGGGGCGCGGCGGCGCTGGTGCTGCTCGCCACCGGGGTGTCGTGCTCGGCGCAGTCCGAGGGCACCGGCCCGGCCGGCGCCCTGTTCGGCGAGGACCGGGACCAGTCCGCGCCGTCCCCCGCCGGCACCGCCCCGCGGTCCCCGGCCGTCCCGCCGACCAAGGCCGACCTGATGCGCCCCGACGGGGTGTACTTCGGGGTGAGCACCTACCAGACGCCGCTGGCCGCCGAGACCGACGCGGTCGCGGCGGCGGCCGGCAGGCAGCCGACGATGCTGCAGTACTTCCTGGACTGGCGCAAGGAGTTCGACCCGGAGACGGTGCGGGAGATCTACCGGCAGGGCGCGGTGCCGATGCTCACCTGGGAGCCCGGGGACGCCCCGTACCAGGCCGACCAGTCCGGGTACACCACCCGCCGGATCGCCGACGGCGAGTTCGACGCGTACGTCACCCGCTTCGCCCGGGCGGTGCGCGACCAGCAGTGGCCGGTGGTGCTGCGGTTCGCGCACGAGATGAACGGCGACTGGTACCCGTGGGCGGCGAACGTCAACGGCAACCGGCCGGGCGACTACGCGGCGGCCTGGCGGCACGTGCACGACGTCTTCACCCGGGAGCACGCGGACAACGTGATCTGGCTGTGGAGCCCGAACGTGCTGCGCGGCACCTCCGCGGACCTGCGCCCCCTCTACCCGGGCGACGCGTACGTCGACTGGCTGGGCATGGACGGCTACGGCTTCGGCGAGGCCACCGCCGGCGAGGTCCTCGACCCGACGTACGTCCGGCTGCGCGAGATCGCCGACAAGCCGGTGTTCGTCTCCGAGACCGGCGCGATGCCGGGGGCCGGCAAGGCCGACTGGATCACCGACATGTTCCGCTGGATCGCCGCGCACCCGAAGGTGCCCGGCTTCGTCTGGTTCGAGCACAGCGTCGAGGAGGGCGGCCGCTACGACTACCGCTTCACCGCCGACCAGTCCACCCGCAAGGCGTTCGCGGACGGCCTGGGCACCCTGAAGCTGCGCGGCTGGCCGGTGGCGGACCGGCCCGCGTCCTGACGCCCGCTCAGAGCTTGCGCAGCAGCGCCCGGCGGACCTTGTGGTCCTGGCCCTTCTGCAGGACCAGGGTGGCCCGGCCGCGGGTGGGCAGCACGTTCTCCAGCAGGTTCGGCCGGTTGATGGTCCGCCAGACCTGGCGGCCGTAGTCCATCGCCTCCTCCTCGGGCACCTCGGTGAAGCGCCGGAAGTAGGAGTTCGGGTCCTGGAAGGCGGTCTGCCGCAGCTTGCGGAACCGGTCCAGGTACCAGGCCTCGATGTCGTCGGTGCGGGCGTCCACGTAGATCGAGAAGTCGAAGTAGTCGGCGACCGCCATCCTGGTCCGGCCGTCGGTGCCGGGCAGCGCCGGCTGCAGCACGTTCAGGCCCTCGACGATCAGGATGTCGGGGCGCTCCACCACCAGCCGCTCGCCCGGCACGATGTCGTACACCAGGTGCGAGTACACCGGCGCCGTCACCCGGTCCTTGCCGGCCTTCACGTCCGCGACGAAGCGCACCAGCGCGCGCCGGTCGTACGACTCGGGGAAGCCCTTGCGGGCCATCAGGCCGCGCCGGCGCAGCTCCGCGTTGGGCAGCAGGAAGCCGTCGGTGGTGACCAGTTCCACCCGCGGGTGCTCCGGCCAGCGGGCCAGCAGCGCCTGCAGCAGGCGGGCGGTGGTGGACTTGCCGACCGCGACCGAACCGGCCACGCCGATGATGAACGGGGTGCGCACCCGCTCGGTGTCGGGCGTGTCGAGGAAGCTACCGATCGCGCCGCGCAGCTCGTGGGTGGCGTGCACGTACAGGTTCAGCAGCCGCGACAGCGGCAGGTAGACGTCCCGGACCTCGTCCAGGTCCAGGGCGGTGCCGAGCCCGCGCAGGCGCTCGACCTCCTCGGCGGTCAGCGGCAGCGGGGTGCGCTCGCGAAGCGCGCTCCATTCGGCGCGGTCCAGATCCACGTACGGGGAGGGAGTGGACGCGGGAGGAGCGCCCTTCGTACAGAGTTCGGTCAGCACGGTGTCCATTGTGGGCCGTCCGCGGGGTGCCGGGTGTTGTGGTGTCGGTCACCCGGTGTGGTCATCCGACCGCTCGGTGGTCGAACGTCCGCACATATGCTGGCGCTCATGTGCGGAATTGTTGGATATACGGGGCCGCAGGCGGCCCTGGACGTAGTGATCGCAGGTCTGCGGAGGCTGGAGTACCGGGGCTACGACTCGGCCGGCGTCGCGGTCCAGACCGAGGGGGCCGACGGGCAGTGGCTCCTGACCACCGACAAACGGGCCGGGAAGCTCGTCAACCTCGAGAAGTCGCTGGCCGAGACCCCTCTCCCGGCCGGCACCACGGGCATCGGGCACACCCGCTGGGCCACCCACGGCGGCCCCACCGACGCCAACGCCCACCCCCACCTGGACGACCACCGCAAGGTCGCGGTCGTCCACAACGGCATCATCGAGAACTTCGCCAAGCTGCGCGCCGACCTCGCCGACCGGGGCCACACCCTCCGCTCCGAGACCGACACCGAGGTCGTCGCGCACCTGCTCGCCGAGGCCTACGACGGCGACCTCGCCGAGGCCATGCGCACCGTCTGCCGCCAGCTCGACGGCGCCTTCACCCTCGTCGCGGTGCACGCCGACGCCCCCGGCACGGTGGTCGGCGCCCGCCGCAACTCCCCGCTGGTGGTCGGCGTCGGCGACGGCGAGAACTTCCTCGCCTCCGACGTCGCCGCGTTCATCGCGCACACCCGCGAGGCCGTCGAGCTCGGCCAGGACCAGGTCGTCGAGCTGCGCCCCGACGGCGTGACCGTCACGAACTTCGACGGCACGCCCGCCGAGGTCCGCGAGTACCACGTCGACTGGGACGCCTCCGCCGCCGAGAAGGGCGGCTACGACTACTTCATGCTCAAGGAGATCGCCGAGCAGCCCAAGGCCGTCGCCGACACCCTCCTCGGCCGGATCGGCACCGACGGCCGGCTCACCCTCGACGAGCTGCGGATCCCCGACCAGGTGCTGCGCGAGGTCGACAAGGTGGTGATCGTCGCCTGCGGCACCGCGTTCCACGCCGGCATGATCGCCAAGTACGCGATCGAGCACTGGACCCGGATCCCCTGCGAGGTCGAGGTCGCCAGCGAGTTCCGCTACCGCGACCCGATCATGGACGACCGCACCCTGGTCGTCGCCATCTCGCAGTCCGGCGAGACCATGGACACCCTGATGGCGCTGCGGCACGCCCGCGAGCAGGGCGCGAAGGTGCTGGCGATCTGCAACACCAACGGCTCGACCATCCCGCGCGAGTCCGACGCCGTCCTCTACACCCACGCCGGCCCCGAGGTCGCGGTCGCCTCCACCAAGGCGTTCCTCACCCAGCTGGTCGCCTGCTACCTGGTCGCCCTCTACCTGGGCCAGGTGCGCGGCACCAAGTGGGGCGACGAGATCTCCTCCGTCATCCGCGAGCTCGGCGACGCCCCCCGGCAGGTCGAGCAGGTCCTCGGCACCATGGAGCCCGTCCGCGCCCTCGCCCGCTCGCTGGCCGACGCCCGCTCGGTGCTCTTCCTCGGCCGGCACGTCGGATACCCGGTCGCCCTCGAAGGCGCGCTCAAGCTCAAGGAGCTCGCCTACATGCACGCCGAGGGCTTCGCCGCCGGCGAGCTCAAGCACGGCCCGATCGCCCTGATCGAGGAGGGCCTGCCGGTGGTCGTGGTGGTGCCCTCGCCGCGCGGCCGCTCGATCCTGCACGACAAGATCGTCTCCAACATCCAGGAGATCAGGGCCCGCGGCGCCCGGACCATCGTGATCGCCGAGGAGGGCGACGAGGCCGTCGTCCCCTACGCCGACCACCTGATCCGCATCCCCGCCACCCCCACCCTGCTCCAGCCCCTGGTCTCCACCGTCCCGCTCCAGGTCTTCGCCTGCGAGCTGGCCACCGCCAAGGGCCACGAGGTCGACCAGCCGCGCAACCTCGCCAAGTCCGTCACCGTCGAGTAGCCCGCGTATCGTCCATCCCCGGGGCGGTCGGGCCGCCCCGGGGACGGACGGAGGAGTACGCGGTGATCATCGGGGTCGGCATCGACGTGGCGGACATCGGACGGTTCGAACAGTCCCTGGAACGCACCCCCGGGCTCGCCGAACGCCTCTTCACCCCCGCCGAACTCACCCTCCCCTCCGGCCGGCGCCGCGGCACCGCCTCGCTGGCCGCCCGCTTCGCCGCGAAGGAGGCCGTCGCCAAGGCCCTCGGCGCCCCGGCCGGCCTGCGCTGGGAGGACGCCGAGGTCCGGGTCGAGGAGTCCGGCCGCCCCGTCCTCCACATCACCGGCACCGTCGAGGCCCGCGCCGCCGCGCTCGGCGTCACCTCCTGGCACGTCTCGCTCAGCCACGACGCGGGCGTCGCCTCGGCGGTGGTCATCGCCGAGGGCTGAGACTCTTCGGCCGGCGAGGGGGAACGATCCAGGGGCCCGGGGAACGGCGAGTCCGCGCCGCCGGTGGGCGGAGCCCGCCGAGGGGCCGTGCCGCCGCGCCGCGGTGACAGGACCGGAAGCGGACGCGCACCGTCAGCAGACCGGGCCCCACCGTTCCCCGGGCCCCGGACCACGAGGAGGAGACCCCCATGCGCCACGCCCACACCGTCGAGCAGGTCCGTTCCGCCGAGGCCGCGCTGATGGCCCGGCTGCCGGAGGGCACGCTGATGCAGCGGGCCGCCGCCGGGCTGGCCGCCGTCTGCGCCGGGCTGCTGCCCCGGGTGTACGGGAGCCGGGTGCTGGTGCTGGCCGGATCGGGCGACAACGGGGGCGACGCCCTCTTCGCGGCGGCGCGGCTCGCCCGCCGCGGCGCCCGGGCCGAGGCGCTGCTGCTGGACCCGGCGAAGGCGCACGCCGAGGGCCTGGCCGCGCTGCTCGCCGCCGGCGGCCGGCTCACCGCGGACCCGGACGCGTTCACCCGGGCCGACCTGGTGCTGGACGGCATCGTCGGCATCGGCGGCCGCGGCCCGCTGCGCCCCGCCGCCGCCCCGTTCGCCACCATGCCGCGCCGCGGCCGCCTGGTCGCCGTGGACGTCCCGTCCGGCGTGGACCCCGACACCGGCGAGGTCGCCGGGCCCGCGCTGAGCGCCGACGCCACGGTCTGCTTCGGCACCCACAAGCCCGGCCTGCTGATCGACCCCGGCGCGCGGTACGCGGGCGTCGTCCACCTGGTCGGCATCGGGCTCGACCTGCCGCCCGCCCCCGTCGAGGCGCTCCAGCACGCCGACGCGGCCGCGCTGCTGCCCGTCCCCGGCGCGGAGAGCGACAAGTACCGGCGCGGGGTGGTCGGCGTCGCCGCCGGGTCGGCCCGCTACCCGGGCGCGGCGGTGCTGGCCGTCGCCGGTGCGCTGCACGGCGGGGCCGGGGCGGTGCGCTACACCGGGCACGCGGCGGCCGAGGTGGTCCGCCGGCATCCCGAGACGCTGGTCACCGAGGACGGCCCGGCCCGGGCCGGGAAGGCCCAGGCCTGGGTGGTCGGCCCCGGCGGCGGCGAGGACGCGGAGCGCACCCTGCGCGAGGCGCTGGACACCGGCGTGCCCGTCCTGGCCGACGCCGACGCGCTCACCGAACTCGCCCGCCTCGGCCCCTCCGCGCTGGCCGGCCGCGACGCGCCCGTCCTGCTCACCCCGCACGCCGGGGAGGCCGCCCGGCTGCTCGTCGGCGTCGGCGAGGACGCCGACGCCGGGACGGTCGCCGCGCGGCGGCTGTGGGCGGCCCGGCTGCTCGCCGCGAGGTACGGCGCGACCGTGCTGCTCAAGGGCTCCACGACGGTCGTCGCCGACCCGGACGGCCGGGCCCGGGTCAACTCCACCGGCACCGGCTGGCTCGGCACCGCGGGCAGCGGCGACGTCCTCTCCGGCCTGGCCGGCTCCCTGCTCGCCACCGGCCTCACCCCCCTGGACGCCGCCTCCGCCGCGGCCTACCTGCACGGCCTGGCCGGCCGGCACGCAGCGGGGAGCGGCGGCCCCATCACGGCGCTGGACCTGGCCGCGACGCTCCACCGGGCGTGGACCTCGCTCAGCTGAGCGGGCGGGGGCGGGAGACGGGTACCCGGGGGCCCGGGGAACGGGGAACGGCGGGGCGGTGGCCGCTGCCGGCCCACTGCTCGTGCGCGGCCTCGGCTCCGGGTCCTGTTCCCGGCCCGGAGCAGCACGGACCCCCGGCGGGCCCCGGCCGCCGCGCAGCCCGGACCCGCCGTTCCCCGGGCCCCTGACCGGGCCTTCGGGCGTTGTCTGGGAGACTGATACGCGATGACGACTGCGAACACCACCGGGACGCCCGCCCTGGCCCAGGGGGCACGGGCCGAGGTGACCATCGACCTGGCCGCGCTGCGCGACAACCTGGGCGCGCTGCGGGCCCGCACCAACGGGCCCGAGCTGATGGCCGTGGTCAAGGCGGACGCCTACGGCCACGGCGCGCTCAGGTGCGCCCGGGAGGCCGTCGCGGCCGGGGCCGGATGGCTGGGCACGGCGACGCCGGAGGAGGCGCTCGCGCTGCGCGCGGCGGGCATCGGCCCGGAGCGGGCCCGGATCCTGTGCTGGCTGTGGACGCCCGGCGGGCCGTGGGCGCGGGCGCTGCGGGAGTCGGTGGACATCTCGGTCAGCGGCCAGTGGGCGCTGGACGAACTGCTCGCCGCCGTCCGCGAGACCGGCGTCCCGGCCCGGGTGCACCTGAAGGCGGACACCGGCCTGGGCCGCAACGGCTGCCAGCCGCACGACTGGCCGGACCTGGTGGAGAACGCGGTCAAGGCGCAGGCCGACGGCCTGCTGCGGGTGGTCGGCGTCTGGTCGCACTTCGCGGCCGCCGACGAGCCCGGCCACCCCTCGATCCAGGCCCAGCTGGACTCGTTCGCACAGGCCCTGGCGTTCGCCGAGCGGGCCGGCGTCGACCCCGAGGTGCGCCACCTGGCGAACTCCCCGGCGACGCTGCTGCTGCCGCAGTCGCACTACGACCTGGTCCGCCCGGGCCTGGCGATGTACGGCCTGTCGCCCGTCCCGGACGTCGGCGCGCCCGCCGACTTCGGGCTGCGCCCGGTGATGTCGCTGGCGGCCCGGCTGGCGCTGGTCAAGCACGTCCCCGGCGGCCACGGCGTCTCGTACGGGCACCACTACACGACCCCGGGGCCGACCACGCTCGGCCTGGTCCCGCTCGGCTACGCGGACGGCGTGCCGCGGCACGCCAGCAACACCGGCCCGGTGCAGATCGGGTCGACCCGGTACCGGGTGGCCGGCCGGGTCGCGATGGACCAGTTCGTCGTCGACCTCGGCGGGGACGTCCCGGAGGTCGGCGAGGAGGTGCTGCTGTTCGGCGCCGGCGACCGGGGCGAGCCCACCGCCGAGGACTGGGCGCGGGCCTGCGGCACCATCGCGTACGAGGTCATCACCCGGATCGGGGGCCGGGTCCCGCGCCGCTACGTCGACGGACTGCGGGGGTGAGGTGAGCGGTGGCTGAGGAGTCCTCCTCCGGCGGGGTGTCCCGGGCCGGACTGATCGGGATCTCGCTGGGCGTGCTGGCGGCCGGCGCCGCCGCCGGAGTGGCGGTCGAACGGCTGACGGTCGGGAGAGCGATGCGCAAGCGGGCCCGTGAGGAACTGGACGCCGCGGCCGCCTTCGGCTCGCTGCGCGGCACCGCGACGACCGTGCCCGCCGCCGACGGCACCGGGCTGTACGTCGAGGTCGACGAGGCGGCCGGGGCCCCCGGCCCCACCGTGGTGTTCTGCCACGGCTACTGCCTCAACCAGGACGGCTGGCACTTCCAGCGGGCCGCCCTGCGCGGCAAGCTGCGCACCGTCTTCTGGGACCAGCGCAGCCACGGCCGCTCCGAGCGCTCCCGCTCGTACCTGGACGGCGAGGCGGCCTCGATCGACCGGCTCGGCGCGGACCTGGAGGCGGTGCTGGACGCGGTCGTGCCCGAGGGGCCGGTCGTGCTGGTCGGGCACTCGATGGGCGGGATGACGGTGATGGCGCTCGCCGACCGGCGCCCCGAGCTGTTCGGCCCCGGCGGCCGGGTGGCCGGCGTGGCGCTGATCGGCACCCTGGCGGGCGACTGGGACGCGGTGCCGCTGGGCCTGCCCGCCGTCGGCGCCAAGGTGGTCAAGCGGGTCGTGCCCGGGGTGATAAAGGCGCTGGGCCGCCAGGTCCAGCTGGTCGAGGCCACCCGGCGCTGGGGCTCCGACCTGGCCGCGGTGTTCTACCGGCGGTTCTCGTTCGGCGGCCGGGACGTCGACCCGGCGGTCGTCCGGTTCGCCGAGCAGCTGCTGGACGCCACCCCGATCGACGTGGTCGCCGAGTTCTACCCGACGTTCTCCGCGCACGACAAGCGCGCCGCGCTGGCCGCCCTGGACGGCCTGCCCGTCCTCGTCCTGGCCGGCACCAAGGACCTGCTGACCCCGCCCGAGTACTCCGAGGCGATCGCCGCCGCACTGCCCGGCGCCCGGCTGGTGCTGGTCGAGGGCGCCGGGCACCTGGTGATGCTGGA
Organism: Kitasatospora phosalacinea; assembly: GCF_000716545.1. Classification (GTDB taxonomy): domain Bacteria; phylum Actinomycetota; class Actinomycetes; order Streptomycetales; family Streptomycetaceae; genus Kitasatospora; species Kitasatospora phosalacinea. The sequence goes on along the minus strand of NZ_JNWZ01000014.1, from coordinate 18,379 downwards.
GCGCCCCGGCACCGTCGACCGGGAGCTCGCCGCGCTGCTGGAGCGCGCCGCCGAGCACGCCGGCGCCGGCCCGCTGCCGGACGCCCTGCGGGAGCTGGCGCGGGAGCCGGCGCGGGAGCCGGCCGAGGACTGAGCGGAGCGCTCCGCCCGGTGTGGCACCTTAGGAGCGGCCGCAACGATCGAAGAAGGACGCCATGGGTTCGCAGACCACTCTGACCGTCGAAACCGCGGAGCGGATGACCGGCCTCGGCCGGCGCCTGGCCGCCCTGCTGCGCCCCGGCGACCTGGTGCTGCTGTCGGGGGAGCTGGGCGCGGGCAAGACCACGCTGACCCGCGGCCTGGGCGAGGGCCTGGGCGTGCGCGGCGCGGTCACCTCGCCGACCTTCGTGATCGCCCGGGTGCACCCCTCGCTGACCGGCGGCCCGGCGCTGGTGCACGTGGACGCGTACCGGCTGGGCGGCGGGCTGGAGGAGATGGAGGACCTCGACCTGGACGTGTCGCTGCCCGAGTCGGTGGTGGTCGTCGAGTGGGGCGAGGGCAAGGTCGAGGAGCTGTCCGAGGACCGGCTGGAGATCCGGATCGAGCGGACCCTCGGCGGCGAGGCGGTGGACGGGCTGGACGCGGAGGCGGACGGGCGGCGGGTCGTGCTGACCGGGCTGGGCGCCCGCTGGGACGACGCGGACCTCACCGGATTGGGTGAGAACTGACCCCGGTTTCCGACACCCTGTCGGGAAACGGTTGCGGCGCACCGCGCGGGCGTGATGGGATGGTGTCAGCAGGTTAGGTATGCCTAACTAGGGAGGCGCCCGATGCCGAGCACACCCCCCACGAACACCGAGGACCGCCCGCAGCGGACTCCGGCCCCGGCCCAGGCCCCGGTGGCCGAGCCGGAGCGCACCGCCGCCGCGCCCGTGCCGATGCGCGCCCTGCTGGCGTCCTGCCGGGCCGCCGAGGCGGTCTCCACCCCGCCGGAGCGGCGCGCCGCGTAGCGCCGCCGCGCGGACGGCGCCCGGGTCAGGCGACCACGACCACCCGGGTGCCGCTCGGCGCGAAGTCCCACAGCAGCTGGCCGTCCGCCCGGGTGGCCCGGATGCCGCCGGTCCTGGTCTTCGGGTCCACCGACGGGGCCGGGGCCTTCTCGTCCACCAGCGCGCTGAAGCCGAACACCGTCCCGGACTGCTGGGCGAACCGCACCACGTGCTCGATCTGCCGCCCGTCCGTGCCGGTGCCCGCCGCGGTCCGGCTGGCGACGCTGTAGGTGCCCGCCGCCGGCAGGGTGTTGCCCGGCACCACCTTGAACGAGGCCACCACCGGGTTCGGCTTCTTCGGGTCGACCAGCCACACCTGCTGGTCCTTCAGCGAGTACACCACCCGCAGGCCCGAGCCGGACTCGGCGGGCAGCGGCGGCGCGGTCGGCCGGGGGCTCTCCTGGGCGGAGGCCGAGGGGGCGGCGCTCGACGCGGACGGCGCCGCCGCGACCGCGCGCGAGGCCGCGCCGTTCGCCTGGAAGGCCAGCAGACCGATCACCGCCAGGGCGCCCAGGGTCAGCCCGCCGACCACCGCACCAGGACCCAGCTTCGCCACGTCAGCTCCTCAACGCTCCGCGTCTCACCTTCGGGAAGGCCCATCGTGCCAGGTGCGGCCCGCCGTTCCGGCCTCTTGCCGGTCGTGTGTTCCCGCCGCGGCGGGCGCGGTGCGGGCCCCCGCGCCGGACCCTCTAACCTTGGACCCGTGCTCCTCCTCGCCTTCGACACCGCCACTCCCGCCGTCACCGCCGCCATCCACGACGGCGAACGGGTGCTCGCCGAGTCCTACGAGGTCGACGCCCGGCGGCACGGCGAACTGCTGCTGCCCACCATCGCGGCCGTGCTGCGCGCCGCCGGGGTGGACAAGCGCGAGCTCACCGCCCTCGCGGTCGGCGTCGGCCCCGGCCCGTACACCGGCCTGCGGGTCGGCCTGGTCACCGCCGCCGCCCTCGGCGACGCGCTCGGCCTGCCCGTGCACGGCGTCTGCACCCTGGACGCGATCGCCCACCAGGCCCGCGCCGAGGGCCTGGCCGGCGCGTTCGCGGTGGCGACGGACGCCCGCCGCAAGGAGGTCTACTGGGCCTCGTACGACGCCGACGGCGCCCGGACGGGCGGCCCCTCGGTGGACCGCCCGGCGGAGGTCGAGCCCGGTGCCCGGACGGTCGGCGCGGGCGCCCTGCTGTACGGCCTGCCGGCGGCGAGCGGCCCCGAGCACGTCTCGGCGGGCGCGCTGGCCGACTTCGCGGTCCGCGAGCTGGCCGCCGGCCGGGAGCTGCTGCCGAACGCGCCGCTGTACCTGCGGCGGCCGGACGCGCAGGTGCCGGCGGGCTACAAGGCGGTGCTTCCGGCGTGAGCGGCCCTCGCGGCGGGACGGCCGGCCGGCGTGGCTAAGTACGCGCTGCGTCCCATGCGCTGGTGGGACGTCGAGCCGGTCATGGCGCTGGAGCACCGGCTGTTCCCCGAGGACGCGTGGTCGCGGGGGATGTACTGGTCGGAGCTGGCCGAGGCGCACCCGGGCGGGAGCCGGCACTACGTGGTGGCGGTGGACGGCGCCGGAGCGGTGGTCGGGTACGCCGGGCTGATGGCGGTCGGCGCGGACAGCGACGTGCAGACCATCGCGGTGGACTCCGGGCACCAGGGGGCGGGGCTCGGGGCGGTGCTGCTGGCCGAGCTGACCGCGGAGTCGGTCCGGCGCGGCTGCGCCGAGCTGCTGCTGGAGGTGCGGGTGGACAACCTGCGCGCGCAGCGGCTGTACGAGCGGTTCGGGTTCGAGCCGGTCGGCATCCGGCGGGGCTACTACCAGCCCGCCAACGTGGACGCACTGGTGATGCGTCTGGACCACCTGGCAAGTGACGAAAGCGATCTGAAGGATCATCACAATGGCTGACGAACCCCTCGTCCTCGGCATCGAGACCTCCTGCGACGAGACCGGCGTCGGCATCGTCCGCGGCACCACCCTGCTGGCCGACGCGGTCGCCTCCAGCGTCAACGACCACGCCAGGTTCGGCGGCGTCGTGCCGGAGATCGCCAGCCGGGCGCACCTGGAGGCGATGGTCCCGACCATCCGGCGGGCGCTGGAGACCGCCGGGGTGAAGGCGAGCGACCTGGACGGCATCGCCGTCACCGCCGGCCCGGGCCTGGCGGGCGCGCTGCTGGTCGGGGTGAGCGCGGCCAAGGCGTACGCGTGGGCGCTGGACAAGCCGCTGTACGGGGTGAACCACCTGGCCTCGCACATCTGCGTGGACCAGCTGGAGCACGGCCGGCTGCCGGAGCCGACGATGGCGCTGCTGGTCTCGGGCGGACACTCCTCGCTGCTGCTGAGCGGCGACATCACCTCCGACGTGCGGCCGCTGGGCGCGACCATCGACGACGCGGCGGGCGAGGCGTTCGACAAGGTGGCGCGGGTGCTCGGCCTGGGCTTCCCGGGCGGCCCGGTGGTGGACCGGATGGCCCGGGAGGGCGACGGGAGCGCGATCGCCTTCCCGCGCGGCCTGAACAACGCGGGGGACCCGGCGTACGACTTCTCGTTCTCCGGCCTGAAGACGGCCGTGGCGCGCTGGGTGGAGGCCAAGCGGCGGGCCGGGGAGCCGGTGCCGGTGGCGGACGTCGCGGCGTCCTTCCAGGAGGCGGTCACCGACGTGCTGACCCGCAAGGCGGTGCGGGCGTGCAAGGACAACGACGTCGACCACCTGATGATCGGCGGCGGCGTGGCGGCCAACTCGCGGCTGCGCGAGATGGCGCAGCAGCGCTGCGACAAGGCGGGCATCGTGCTGCGGGTGCCGCGGCCGGGCCTGTGCACCGACAACGGCGCGATGGTGGCGGCGCTCGGTGCCGAGATGGTGTGGCGGGGCCGCACCCCGTCCTCCTTCGACCTGTCGGCGGACTCCTCGCTGCCGGTCACCGAGACCCACGTGCCGGGCGAGCACGGCAGCTTCCACGCGCACGCGCACGAGGCGCTGAAGTGACCCTGGCGGCGATGTGGGAGGCCCGGGCGGCGGACGGCCGGGGCGGTGAACTGCACGCCTGGGCACGGGAGTCCGCGCTGCCCGCGGTGCGCGGGGCGGCCGGCCTGGAGCGGGTGGAGCTGTTCACCGCGCCGGGCGAGCGGGTGCTGCTGATCGCCCTGTGGGCGGGGGAGCCGCAGCCGGTGCCGGAGCCGCCCGCCGAGCTGCTGGCCCGCCCGGTGCACCGCTGGACCTTCACCCGCACGGACGCGGGGTAGCAACCGAGTAGCCGATTCCGATCGTCCTATTATCGACACGCGTGTCGAGGACGAGCGGGGGACATCGGTGATGCAGCGGCGGGTACGGACCGGGTACGGGGCGGGCGCGCTCGCGGTGCTGCTGGCGGCGAGCGGGTGCGGCGGCGACCCCGCGCCGGCCGGCCCCGCGCCCGTCCCGGCCAAGCCGGTCGCCGCCGCCTCCCCGGCCCCCTCGGCCCCCGGCTCGCCGTCGACTCCCGCGCAGGACGCCGTCCCTGACGCCGCGTGGGCGAAGTGGGGCCTCAAACCGCTGACCAAGGCGCCCGCGCCGCCCGCCGACCGGCCGATCAAGCTCACCCGGTCCGGGCCGGTGCCGGTCTTCAGCGAAGTCCCGACCTCCGACAGGGTCGTGTTCATCACCATCGACGACGGGGCCGAGAAGGACCCGAAGTTCGTCGAGATGCTCACCGAGCTGAAGGTGCCGATCACGATGTTCCTGACCAAGGACATCGTCAAGAACGACTACGCCTACTTCAAACCGCTGCAGGCGCTCGGCAACAGCGTCCAGAACCACACCGTCAGCCACCCGGTGATGAGCAAGCTCCCGGCCGCCCAGCAGAAGTCGCAGATCTGCGACGACCAGGCGGCCCTGACCGAGCAGTACGGCACCGCCCCGTACCTGTTCCGGCCGCCCTACGGCGACGGCGCCGACACCCCGGCCCTGAACACCGCCGTCCAGGAGTGCGGGCCGCGCGCCGTCGTGCTGTGGCGGGAGTCCATGCAGATCCACGACATGCAGTACCAGGCCGCCGACAAGAAGCTGAAGAACGGCGACATCATCCTCGCCCACTTCCGCGGCCCGTCCGAGCTCAAGGGCGAGACCATGACCCGGATGTTCGGCGAACTGCTCTCCCGGATCCAGGAGCAGGGCTTCGCGGTCGCCCGCCTCGACGACTACGTCGCCAAGCCCGCCGGCTGACCCAGCATCATCACCGGGCCGGCCGCGGTGCGGGCCACGATCACCGTCACCGCGTTCGGCCCGGCCGGCTTCAACTGCCGCCGCAGCTCCTCCGGGACGACCGACGCCCCGCGCTTCTTGATCACCACGGTGCCGATCCGGCGCTCCTTCACCAGCGCCTTCAACCGCTTCACCTGGAACGGCAGCACGTCGGTCAGCTCGTACGCCCGCGCGTACGGCGTCGGCCGCAGCTCGTCCGAGGTGACGTACGCGATCATCGGGTCGATCAGCCGCCCGTTCACCGCCGCCGCCACCTCCGCGACCATCCGGCCCCGGATCACCGCGCCGTCCGGCTCGTACAGGTAGCGGCCCACCGGGCCCACCGGCGGGTCGGGCAGCGCGCCGCCGGACAGCGAGTGCGGGCCGGGCAGCAGCGTCGCCCGGTACGGCTCGGCGGCGGCCGTGCCGAACCACAGCACCGCCTCCTTCACCTCGCCCCGGTCCGACACCCACTCCGCCTCGGCGCCCTCCGGCACCAGCTCGTGCGGGATGCCCGGCGCCACCTTCAGCGCCCCGAACGGCGCCCGCCGGGCCGCCTCCACCGCCCAGGACAGCGGCGGCGAGTACGCCTCGGGGTCGAACACCCGGCCGTGCGAGGTGCGCCGGGCCGGATCGGTGAACACCGCGTCGAAACCGGCGGTGTCCACGTCCGCGACGTCCGCGCGGCGCACCTCCACCAGCTCCGCCACGCCCAGCGCCGCCGCGTTCGCCCGCGCCACCTCGCAGGTCAGCTCGTCCCGGTCGACCGCCAGCACCGCGATGCCGGCCCGGGCCAGCGCGACCGCGTCCCCGCCGATCCCGCAGCACAGGTCGGCCAGCCGCCGCACCCCCAGCGCCGCGAACCGGCCCGCCCGCCACTCGGCGACCGCCCGCCGGGTGGCCTGCTCCACCCCGTGCTGGGTGAAGTACATCGAGGCGGCGTCCGTCCCGAACTTGGCCTCCGCCCGCTGCCGCAGCCGGGCCTGCTCGAACGCCGCCCGCACCAGCTCCGCCGGGTACTCCCGCCGCAGCCTGGTCGCCAGCGCCAGCTCCCCGGCGGCCGTGAACCCCCGCAACTCGGCCAGCAGCGCCTGCCCCTGCTCGGTCAGCAGCGCCCGGAACGACTCGATCTCCACCCGGCCATTGTCGCCGCTCGCGGTCAGTGCCCGAGCACCCCGAGCACCGCCGCGGCCAGCACCGGACCGGCCAGCCCGAGCGAGAGCGGCGCGACCCGGTACCCCCGCCGGGCGGTGGCCACCAGCGCCGTCAGCGGCACCGCCAGCCCCACCGCCATCACCGCGACGCACAACGCCACCGTCGCGCCCGCCCCGCCCCCGCGCTCCGACGCCGCGGCCCGGACGGACACCAGTGCCATGAACGCGTACGGCACCGCGCACAACAGCGGCACCTCCAGGGCCACCAGCCACACCGCCCGGCCCACGTCCCGCCGCACGGACGGTCGGATCCTCGTCATGTCCCCACTCTCACCGGGAAGTCGGCGCACCACCTGAGTACCGGCACTCAATCCGCTCGGGGGCGGACACCCGTTCCGGGGGCGCGGGGCGGGAAACCCGACACGGCGTCGTTGGCACTCTGGTTGACTGAGTGCTAACGGCGTCCTAAGGTCGTACCTGGCACTCACCCCAGGGGGAGTGCTAACGCGATGAGGCGTGTCCGACCCCCGCGACGGCGGCCGCGCAGACTTCGCCACCCACCTGTTAGACAACCCCGTAATCTCCGAAGGGGAGCTCGGACGTGACCACCAGCAGCAAGGTTGCCATCAAGCCGCTCGAGGACCGCATCGTGGTCCAGCCGCTCGACGCCGAGACCACCACCGCCTCCGGCCTGGTGATCCCGGACACCGCCAAGGAGAAGCCCCAGGAGGGCGTCGTCCTGGCGGTCGGCCCGGGCCGCTTCGAGGACGGCCAGCGTCTGCCGCTCGACGTCGCCGTCGGTGACATCGTCCTGTACTCGAAGTACGGCGGCACCGAGGTCAAGTACCAGGGCGAGGAGTACCTCGTCCTCTCGGCCCGCGACGTCCTCGCGATCATCGAGAAGTAAGACGTCCGCGCAGTAAGACGTCCCAGCCCCGCCCCGGAACCGTGTCAGCACTGACAGGGGCCCGGGGCGCGGTTGTTGCTCCACGCACGCAGACCTACCCCTGAGGAAACGGGACCATGGCGAAGACCCTGCAGTTCGACGAGGACGCCCGCCGCTCGCTGGAGCGCGGCGTCAACAAGCTGGCCGACACCGTCAAGGTGACCATCGGCCCCAAGGGCCGCAACGTCGTCATCGACAAGAAGTTCGGCGCCCCCACCATCACCAACGACGGTGTGACCATCGCCCGCGAGGTCGAGCTCGACGACCCGTACGAGAACCTCGGCGCGCAGCTGGTCAAGGAGGTCGCCACCAAGACCAACGACGTCGCGGGCGACGGCACCACCACCGCCACCGTGCTCGCCCAGGCCCTGGTCAACGAGGGTCTGCGCAACGTCGCCGCCGGTGCCGGCCCGGCCGCCCTGAAGAAGGGCATCGACAAGGCCGTCGCCGCCGTCTCCGCGCACCTGCTCTCGGTGGCCCGCGAGATCGACGGCAAGGACGACATCGCCGCCGTGGCCTCCCTCTCCGCCCAGGACACCCAGGTCGGCGAGCTGATCGCCGAGGCGATCGACAAGGTCGGCAAGGACGGTGTGATCACCGTCGAGGAGTCCAACACCTTCGGCGTCGAGCTCGAGTTCACCGAGGGCATGCAGTTCGACAAGGGCTACCTGTCGCCGTACTTCGTCACCGACGCGGAGCGCCAGGAAGCGATCCTGGAGGACCCGTACGTCCTGATCAACCAGGGCAAGATCTCCTCCATCCAGGAGCTCCTGCCGCTGCTGGAGAAGGTCCTGCAGGCCGGCGGCTCCCGCCCGCTGCTGATCATCGCCGAGGACGTCGACGGCGAGGCCCTCTCCACCCTGGTGGTCAACAAGATCCGCGGCACCTTCAACGCGGTCGCGGTCAAGGCCCCCGGCTTCGGCGACCGCCGCAAGGCCATCCTCGGCGACATCGCCACCCTCACCGGCGGCCAGGTCGTCTCCGAGGAGGTCGGCCTCAAGCTCGACCAGGTCGGCCTGGAGGTGCTCGGCACCGCCCGCCGGATCACCGTCACCAAGGACGAGACCATCGTCGTCGACGGCTCCGGCGACTCCGCCGAGGTCGCGGGCCGGGTCGCCCAGATCAAGGCCGAGATCGCCAACACCGACTCCGACTGGGACCGCGAGAAGCTGCAGGAGCGCCTCGCCAAGCTGGCCGGCGGCGTCTGCGTGATCAAGGTCGGCGCGGCCACCGAGGTCGAGCTCAAGGAGCGCAAGCACCGCCTGGAGGACGCCATCTCGGCGACCCGCGCCGCGGTCGAGGAGGGCATCGTCGCCGGCGGCGGCGCCTCGCTCGTCCACGCCGCGAAGGTCCTGGCGGACGGCCTCGGCCTGTCCGGCGACGAGGCCACCGGTGTCGCCGTGGTCCGCAAGGCGCTCGCCGAGCCGCTGCGCTGGATCGCCCAGAACGCCGGCCTGGAGGGCTACGTCATCACCTCCAAGGTCGCCGAGCTGGAGCCCGGCCAGGGCTACAACGCCGCCACCGGCGAGTACGGCGACCTGGTCAAGGCCGGCGTCATCGACCCGGTCAAGGTCACCCGCTCCGCCCTGGAGAACGCCGCCTCCATCGCCTCCCTGCTGCTCACCACCGAGACCCTCGTGGTGGAGAAGAAGGAAGAGGACGAGTCCGCGGGCCACGGCCACTCGCACGGCGGCCACGGCCACAGCCACTGAGGCGCCGGCCGCCGGGCACCGGAGGGGCGCGAGGAACCGCGCGACCGACCACGCACTCCCGTAGTGCGGGGCTCGGCCGCCGGGGCCTCGCGCCCCTTCCGCGTTCCGTACAGTTGACGGCGTGATCGAAGCCCGCCACCTCCGTGTCCTGCACGCCGTCGCCCGGACCGGGTCGTTCTCCGCCGCGGCGCGCGAACTGGGGTGCACGCAGCCCGCGGTGAGCCAGCAGATGAAGGCGCTGGAGAAGGCGGTGGACACCCCGCTGGTGGTGCGGGCGGGCCGGGAGATGCAGCTGAGCGAGGCCGGGCGGGTGCTGCTGCGGCACGCGGACGGGATCCTCGCGGGGCTGTCGGCCGCCGAGGAGGAGGTCGCGGCGATCGCCGGGCTGCGGGCCGGCCGGGTGCGGCTGGTCTCGTTCCCGACGGCCAGTTCGACGCTGGTGCCGCGGTCGGTGGCGCAGGTGCGGGCGGCCCACCCCGGGGTGCGGGTCTCGCTGGTGGAGGCGGAGCCGACCCAGGCGCTGGCGATGCTGCGCGGCGGCGAGTGCGAGGTGGCGCTGGCGTTCCGGTACCCGGACTCGCAGGGCGGCCTGAGCCTGCCCTCCCCGCACGCGACGCTGCGCGAGGCGCGGGCCGAGGCGGCGCTGGAGGCGGCGGCGACGGCGGCCGCAAACGACTGGTCGGAGCTGGTGGCGCGCCCGCTGCTGGACGACCCGCTGGTGGGCCTGGTCCCGGCGGGGCACCCGCTGGCCGGCCGGGGCGAGGACGAGCCGGTGGACCTGGCCGAGCTGGCGGGGGAGCAGTGGATCGCGGGCTGCCCGCAGTGCCGGGGGCACCTGGTGGAGCTGTGCGCGGAGGCGGGTTTCGCGCCGGTGATCGAGTTCGCGACGGACGACTACCCGGCGGTGGTGGGCCTGGTGGGCGCGGGCCTGGGGGTGGCGGTGCTGCCGGGGCTGGCGCTGGAGTCGGTGCGGCACCCGGGGGTGGCGGCGGTGCCGGTGCGGGTGGCGTCCGGGGAGCCGGCCCGGCGCGAGGTGGTGGCGCTGACCCTGCCGGACCTGGAGGGGGTTCCGGCGGTGGCGCTGATGCTGGAGCAGCTCGCGGCGGCGGCCGCCGCCCGCTGAGCGCGGCGCCGGCCGGGGACGGGCGGGCGGCGCGTCCGCGAGGTGCGGTCCGCTGCGGCGGGGACGGCCGCGGCGGGGCGGTTCCTCAGCGGCGGATGGTCTGCGGCATCGCCAGCGGGACTTCGGCCAGGCGGTTGCGGGAGCGGCCGAGCAGTTCCTCGCGCTCGTCCTCCGTCATGCCGCCCCACACCCCGTAGGGTTCGCGGACGGCCAGGGCGTGGGCCGCGCACTGGGTGCGGACCGGGCAGCGCATGCAGACCTCCTTGGCGCTCGTCTCGCGGGAGGTCCTGGCCGCGCCGCGCTCGCCCTCGGGGTGGAAGAACAGCGAGCTGTCGACGCCGCGGCAGGCGGCGGAGAGCTGCCAGTCCCAGAGGTCTGCGTTGGGGCCTGGGAGGCGGGAGAAATCTGCCATGGCTCGTTCCCTTCATGGCTCGGGACCTGGCGGCTCGGTCGCGGTCACTGCGGCGAGGCTGCACCGGGCCGGTACGGACACCTGGAAATATGACTTAAGCCCACTACACGGACAAGTCACCCACAGACCGACGAATCAGTCAATGACCTGACAGAAGCTATAAAAACGGACAAAAGGGGCGATAGGTTTGAACCCGAATGCTGCACCGATCGGGTGTCCGAACCGGCGCGGACGGCCCACGGAGGGCGTGCAGGGCGCGGACACCGCGTGCGAGCTGCACAAAAGTGCGGCGCGTGCACCGCGAGGTGGCTCCTGTGTGATGGGTCGGCCACGTACAGTGGTGGATATGGACGTGAAGCCGTAACTCATTCGAGTGACGGTCGTTGGTAGTACGGAGGCGGTCGGAGGGCGCAGGACATCGGGAACGGTCGCGCAGCGAGGCGATCGGAACGGGTCCCGTCCCGGGGCCGTGTCGGAGAGGTTCGTACCAGCCAGGAGGCTCAACGTGACGCGGATCAGCTGCGGAGGACGGTCATGACATCCGTACTCGTCTGCGACGATTCCCCGCTCGCCCGGGAGGCGCTTCGCCGTGCGGTGGCGACCGTGCCCGGCGTGGACCGGGTGACCACTGCGACGAACGGTGAGGAGGTCCTCCGCCGCTGGGTGGCCGACCGTTCCGATCTCGTTCTGATGGACGTCCGGATGCCCGGCCTCGGCGGGGTGGAGACGGTCCGCCGGCTGCTGTCGGCCGACCCGGGCGCCCGGATCATCATGCTCACCGTCGCCGAGGACCTGGACGGGGTGGCCCTCGCGGTCGCCGCCGGGGCCCGCGGCTACCTGCACAAGGACGCCTCGCGCGCCGAGCTGCGGGCCACCGTCACCCAGGCGCTGGCCGACCCGACCTGGCGCCTGGCGCCGCGCCGGCTCCGCAGCCCGGACATGGGCGCCGCACCGACCCTGACGGCCCGTGAGATCCAGGTGCTGGAGGGGATGAGCCACGGCCGTTCCAACGCCGAGATCGGCCGCGAGCTGTTCCTGTCCGAGGACACCGTGAAGACGCACGCCAGGCGGCTGTTCAAGAAGTTGGGCGCCTCGGACCGCGCGCACGCGGTGGCGCTGGGCTTCCGTTGGGGCCTGGTCCGCTGAGCGGGCGCGCGAACTGCGCTCGCTCGGACGTGTGACGTTGTGGTCCCGAGGCTGCACCATGGAGTAGTGGAGCACCTCGGGGACCAGCGGACAGGCAGGGGAGGCGGCACGGTGCACGCGGCGACGGATAACGTTCCGATGCACAAGTCCGGACGCGGTGCCGCGTTTTCCGGCCCGACCAGGCACCATGGACCGATGCGTGACGACGAGGAGGCCGCCGGGCCCGACCCGGTGCAGCCCGCCCCCGGGGGTGCGGCTGCCGATCCGTCGTCGGCACCGGGCGGCGCGGTGACCGGATCCGACGGCCCGCCGGGAGCGGCGGCCCGCCCGCCCGTCCTCGGCACGGGGACGTCACCGGAGGTCGCCGAGCTGGTCGCGGCGGCGGTCCGCGGGGACGGCCCGGCGATCGAGTCGCTGCTCGGCTACGTGCTCCCGCTGGCGCTGCGGTACTGCCGCGGCCGGCTGCTGCGGCTGCCCGGCGGGGCCCGCCACCACGTGGACGACGTGGCCCAGGAGGTCTGCGTGGCGGTGCTCTGCGCGCTGCCCCGCTACCGGGACACCGGGCGCCCGTTCGAGGCCTTCGTGTACGGGATCGCCGCGCACAAGATCGCCGACCTGCAGCGGTCCGCGATGCGCGGGCCCGGCTCGACGGTGATCCCGCCGGACGACCTGCCGGAGACGCCGGACGAGTCGCTCGGCCCCGAGGAGCGGGCGCTGCTGTCCAGCGACGCCGAGTGGATCAAGGAGCTGCTGTCGTACCTGCCGGCCCGTCAGCGCGAGCTGGTGCTGCTGCGGGTGGCGGACGGGCTGTCGGCGGAGGAGACCGGCGAGGTGCTCGGGATGTCCCCGGGCGCGGTGCGGGTCGCCCAGCACCGGGCGCTGTCGCGGCTGCGGGCGCTGGCGGAGGAGAGCGGCTGATCCGGTCCGCCCTGCTGGACGCGCGTGGACGGCCGGGCGGCCGCGGGCGGAAGAAGCGCGGGCGGTCGGGCGTTGTCAAGAGGGCGCGACGACCCACCCCGGACCACCAGTACCATGGGGTATCGGCGCCTGGTCGGGTCGCCAAAGTTTCTCCGGTGCGCACGGGGTTCCGTTGGAGGTTCCTCCGAAGCGCCGGGCGTCCTTGGCGGCCGAGACAGCCGGGCGCCCGTGCGCAGAACGACGGCCCGCCACGGAAGGTTCCCCATGTCTTACAACGCCGCCGGCGTACCCGAGAAGTTCGCGATGCTCGGACTCACGTACGACGACGTCCTGCTGCTGCCCGGGGCCTCCGAGGTGCTGCCCAACCAGGTCGATACCTCCTCGCGGATCTCCCGGAACGTGCGGGTCAACATCCCGCTGCTGTCGGCGGCGATGGACAAGGTCACCGAGTCGCGGATGGCGATCGCGATGGCCCGTCAGGGCGGCGTCGGCGTCCTGCACCGCAACCTCTCGATCGAGGACCAGGTCAACCAGGTCGACCTGGTGAAGCGCTCCGAGTCCGGCATGGTCACCGACCCGATCACGGTCGGCCCGGAGGCGACGCTGGCCGAGGCCGACGCGCTGTGCGCCCGGTTCCGGATCTCCGGCGTGCCGGTGGCCACGGCGGAGGGCAAGCTGCTGGGCATCGTCACCAACCGCGACATGGCCTTCGAGACCGACCGCAGCCGCAAGGTCTCCGACATCATGACGCCGATGCCGCTGATCACCGGCAAGGTCGGCATCTCCGGCGAGGACGCGGTGGCGCTGCTGCGCCGCCACAAGATCGAGAAGCTGCCGCTGGTCGACGACGAGGGCCGGATCAAGGGCCTGATCACCGTCAAGGACTTCGTCAAGGCCGAGAAGTACCCGAACGCCGCCAAGGACGCCGAGGGCCGGCTGCTGGTGGGTGCCGCCGTCGGCGCCTCCGCCGAGGCCTTCGACCGCGCCCAGGCGCTGGTCGGCGCGGGCGTGGACTTCCTGGTCGTCGACACCTCGCACGGGCACTCGCACAACGCGCTGTCCTGGATCTCCAAGATCAAGTCCGCGGTGCCGGTGGACGTCGTCGGCGGCAACGTCGCCACCCGGGACGGCGCCCAGGCGCTGCTCGACGCCGGCGTGGACGGCGTGAAGGTCGGCGTGGGCCCCGGCTCGATCTGCACCACCCGCGTGGTCGCCGGCGTCGGCGTCCCGCAGGTCACCGCGATCTACGAGGCCGCCCAGGCCTGCCAGGACGCGGGCGTCCCGATCATCGGCGACGGCGGCCTGCAGTACTCCGGCGACATCGGCAAGGCGCTGTGCGCCGGTGCCGACACCGTGATGCTCGGCTCGCTGCTGGCCGGCTGCGAGGAGTCGCCGGGCGAGCTGCTGTTCATCAACGGCAAGCAGTTCAAGTCGTACCGCGGCATGGGCTCGCTGGGCGCGATGCAGACCCGCGGGCAGGCGAAGTCCTTCTCCAAGGACCGCTACTTCCAGGCCGAGGTCTCCTCGGACGAGAAGCTGATCGCCGAGGGCATCGAGGGCCAGGTGCCCTACCGCGGCCCGCTCTCCGCGGTGCTGTTCCAGCTGGTCGGCGGCCTGCGCCAGACCATGGGCTACGTGGGCGCGGCGAGCATCGGCGAGATGCAGACCAAGGGCCGGTTCGTCCGGATCACCTCGGCGGGCCTCAAGGAGAGCCACCCGCACGACATCCAGATGACCGTCGAGGCGCCCAACTACAACGCGCGCTAGGACGACCGGGACCGCCCGGCCGCGGCTCGACCGCGGCCGGGCGGTCCCGTGCTGTCCGGGAGCGGGCGCGCCCCTGGCGGGGCAGGTGGGGACGCGTACGGGATACTTGGGGGCGTGGCCGGGGGGACCCGGTCGAGAGATGGAAAGCAGCAGAAGGGCTCGAAGTGACTGAGATCGAGATCGGGCGAGGCAAGCGCGGCCGCCGGGCGTACTCCTTCGACGACATCGCCGTCGTCCCCAGCCGCCGTACGCGTGACCCGAAGGAGGTCTCGATCGCTTGGCAGATCGACGCCTACCGGTTCGAACTGCCGTTCCTGGCCGCGCCGATGGACAGCGTGGTGTCGCCGCAGCAGGCCATCGCGATCGGGCAGCTGGGCGGCCTGGGCGTGCTGAACCTGGAAGGGTTGTGGACGCGGTACGAGGACCCGCGGCCGCTGCTGGAGGAGATCGCCGCGATCGCCGACGAGGCGGCGGCGACCCGGCGCCTGCAGGAGATCTACGCGGAGCCGATCAAGGCCGAGCTGATCAAGGAGCGGATCAAGGAGGTCCGTGACTCCGGCGTCGTGACCGCCGCGGCGCTCTCGCCGCAGCGCACCGCCGAGTTCTCCAAGGCCGTGGTGGACGCCGGCGTCGACGTGTTCGTGATCCGCGGCACCACCGTCTCCGCCGAGCACGTCTCGGGCGCGGCCGAGCCGCTGAACCTGAAGCAGTTCATCTACGAGCTGGACGTCCCGGTGATCGTCGGCGGCTGCGCCACCTACACCGCCGCGCTGCACCTGATGCGCACCGGCGCGGCCGGCGTGCTGGTCGGCTTCGGCGGCGGCGCCGCGCACACCACCCGGGGCGTGCTGGGCATCCAGGTGCCGATGGCCACCGCCGTGGCGGACGTCGCGGCCGCCCGCCGCGACTACATGGACGAGTCCGGCGGCCGGTACGTGCACGTGATCGCGGACGGCGGCGTCGGCTACAGCGGCGACATCCCCAAGGCCGTCGCCTGCGGCGCGGACGCGGTGATGATCGGCGCCGCGCTGGCCCGCGCCACCGACGCGCCCGGCCGGGGCTACCACTGGGGCATGGAGGCCGTCCACGAGGAGCTGCCGCGCGGCAAGCGGGTCCACCTGGGCACCGTCGGCACCACCGAGCAGATCCTGGCCGGCCCGTCGCACACCCCCGACGGCACCATGAACCTGTTCGGCGCGCTGCGCCGGGCGATGGCCACCACCGGCTACACCGAGCTCAAGGAGTTCCAGCGGGTCGAGGTCACGGTCAACCCCGGCCGCTGACGCCCCGCCGGGTGACGGACGGAGGGCCCCCGCCGCAGGTCGCGGCGGGGGCCCTCCGGCTGCGGGGGAGGAGCCCGCTCAGGAGTCGCCGGCCTTCTTGGTCGTGGTGAAGCCGACGATCAGGCCGACCACGATGAAGAGCACCGAGTAGGCGTCGAAGTCGTCCTTCCAAGCGTCGACCAGGACGCCGGAGTGCTTGGTGAAGACGTCCATCGTCGACAGTTCGACGCCGTACTTCGTGGCCTTGTCGCTGATCAGCATCGCGGTGGCCAGGAACTCGCCGACGAGCAGGCCGACCACGGCGAACAGCGAACCGAAGAACGGCAGCACCGGGTTCCTGCCGCCGAGCTTGCCGATGGTGAAGCCGACCAGGGCGGCGATGCCGATCACGGCGTAGTTGAACTCGCGTTCGGTGGCCTTCACGATGAAGGCGTACACGACGCCGACCACCACGGCCACGGCCAGGCCGGTGAGGATCGCGACGGCGCTGTTCTTCGGCTCGCCCTGGGCCGGCACCGGCACGGCCGCGCCCCAGGGCTGACCGCCCGGCACGCCCTGCTGCGGCGGGACGCCGTAGCCCGGGGCGCCGGGGGGCTGCGCCTGCGGGGCGCCCCAGCCCTGGGCGGGCGGCGGGCCTTGCGGCGGGCCCTGCGGCGGCGCGGCGTACGGGTTGTAAGGGCTGTTCGGGCCGGGCGTGCTCATCGTGGTCTCCCCCGTGTGTTCGGTGGTGTCAAGAGGGCGCAGAGGCTAGCAGGCCGGACGGACGCTCGGACAGCCTCGACGGGCCGGGGAAGGGGCGGGTGGCCGGGGCGGTGCGGGACAGGGGATGATGGGTGTCCGGCGTGCGACCGCCACCCTCGGCGGTCCGACATGCCGTCAGGTCACGGCCGGGGTGCCCGCCGCGGGCCGCAACACCATGGGGAGAGCGCACCGATGACGCAGCCGCAGGAACCGACCGGCCGACTGCTGGCGGACCGATACCGGCTCGGAGAGGTGCTCGGGCGCGGTGGCATGGGCACCGTCTGGCGGGCCGAGGACGAGATGCTGGGCCGGATCGTCGCGGTCAAGGAACTCCGGATGACCGGCACCGTCGACGAGATCGAGAAGCACCGGCTGGTCGTCCGCACCCTGCGCGAGGCCAAGGCCACCGCCCGGATCCGGCACACCTCCGCCGTCACCGTCTTCGACGTGGTCGAGGAGGACGACCGGCCGTGGATCGTGATGGAGCTCGTCTCCGGCCGCTCGCTGGCCGACGTGATCGCCGAGGACGGCGTGCTCACCCCAGAGCGGGCCGCCGCGATCGCGCTCGACCTGCTCGGGGTGCTCGGCGCCGCGCACCGCCAGGGCATCCTGCACCGGGACGTCAAGCCGTCGAACGTGCTGATCGGCGAGGACGGGCGTACCGTGCTCACCGACTTCGGCATCGCCAGCGTCGAGGGCGACACCTCCATCACCTCCACGGGCATGCTGGTCGGCGCCCCCTCCTACATCGCCCCCGAGCGCGCCCGCGGCAAGCTGCCCGGCCCGCCCTCCGACCTGTGGTCGCTGGGCGGCACGCTGTACGCGATGGTCGAGGGCGTGCCGCCGTACGACCGGGGCGACGCGCTGGCCACCCTCACCGCGGTGATGACCGAACCGCTGCCCGTGCCGCGCAACGCCGGGCCGCTGCGGGGCGTCATCGAGGGCCTGCTGGAGAAGGATCCGGACAAGCGGATGGACGCCGACACGGCCCGCCCGCTGCTCGAACTGATCGCCGCCGGGAAGCCGCTGCCGGAGGCCGAGACGGTGGCCGTCCCGGTCCCGCCGGCCGCGCCGGTCCCCGCCGGGGACCGGGAGGCCGGGCGGACGCCCGCGGTCCCGCCCGCGGGCGGGCCGTTCGGCTCGCGGCGGCGCGCGGTGCTGGCCGGGGCGGCGGTGGTCGCGGCGCTGGTGCTGGTCGCGGCGCTGGTGGCGTTCTGGCCGAAGGACGACGGGGACGGCGCCACCGGCTCCGCGGCCGGAGCCGGGGCGACGTCGCCGGCGGCGGTGCCGCCGGCCGGCCCCTCCGCGTCGGCGTCCGGTTCGGCGTCGGCCTCGGCTTCGGCCCCGGCGTCCGACCAGGCGTCGGCTCCGGCCGGCGGGTCGCCGTCGCCGTCGGCCTCCGGGGGGCAGGTGCCCGCCGGGTACCGGGTGTACAAGGACCCGTCGGGGTTCAGCATCACGCTGCCCGAGTGGATGGCCGACCAGGGGCCGGACTACCGCTCCACCAGCCGGCGCTTCGAGGGGCGCGGGCTCCGGCTGGTCGTCGACTGGCAGAGCCCCGCCGGGGACAGCGCGCTGAAGGACTGGCAGGCCTCCGACCGCAACGCGAAGATGACCAACTACCGCAAGGTCAGGGTGGAGGCCATCGCGTACCGGGACTGGAGCAACGCCGCCGACTGGGAGTGGACGTACACCGGCAAGAGCGGCACCCTGCTGCACTCGCTCAACCGCGGCTTCGTCACCGGGAACGGCAAGTACGGGTACGCGATCTACTGGACCATGCCCGAGGAGGTGTGGTCGGCGCCGGAAGGCTCGCAGGCGAGGCAGGTCTCGTTCGAGAGCTTCCAGCCCGCGCCGTAGCGCGCCGCGGGCGCCCGCGGCGCGGGCGGGCGGACGGTCGCCTCCGGCGGCGCGGGGGGCGGGAGTTGGGGCTGCCGGGGGGCGGCTCCGGGG
>NZ_JNWZ01000013.1 GCF_000716545.1 Kitasatospora phosalacinea | reverse complement strand
AGCGAGCTGATGCACCCGTACTACGCGGCCGAACGCGGCCTCGTGGACGACGTCATCGACCCCGCCGAGACCCGCGCCGTCCTCGCCTCCTCGCTCGCCATGCTCCGCACCAAGCACGCCGACCTGCCCAGCCGCAAGCACGGCAACCCGCCGATGTAACCAGCGGTCGAGCTCGCCGAAACCTTTCAGACTCAAGCTTGGGGGAGAACGGAACCATGAACGAACCTCTCGTCCGCGTCGTCCGCGGCTCGCTGACCGCCGAGGAACTGGCCGCGCTGACCGCGGTCCTGGCCGCCAGGGCCGCGGTGGCCGCCGCCACCGTCGCCGCCCCGGCGGTCGAGCCGGTCGCCACCTGGTCGCGCCTCGAGCGCCGCCCGGCCTACTTCTCCCCCGTCAGCTGGCAGCAGGCCGCCTGAGCGACGCGGAGGGGCCCGGAGCGAATCCCTCGCTCCGGGCCCCTCCGCGTTCCCCCGCGGGGCGGCTACGCGGCCGCCAGGGCGGCCGGGCGGCCGGCGTGCATGGTGGTGAGGTTGGCGGCCAGGCGCTGCGGGTCCTGGGCCAGCCATAGGCGCACCGCGGCTCCGAGCATGATGCAGGAGGAGCCGAGGCGGACGCCGGTGGACTGGGCGATCCGCGCCGTGGCGATGGTGAGCAGGTCGGCCAACTCGGTGGGGAGCCAGACGGTGAGCGCGCAGGGCGCGGGCGTGGTGATGGCGGCGAGCAGCCGGTGGGCGTCCGCCGGGCAGTGCAGGGTGGGCAGGACGTCCAGCAGCCCGTCGGCGACGACTTCGGAGACGTCGCTGTGGTGGCCCTGGGCGAGCCGTCGCAGCAGCGTGCGTTCCGCTGCGGTGATTCGGACGGTCATGATGACCTCGTCGCACTCCATGGTGCGGCCCTCCTCGCGGCTTCGTGGAGCGTGGGTGGTAGGGGTGGCGGGGCGTCAGACGCCGGCGTAGGAGTGCTTGCCGGTGATGAAGATGTTGACGCCGTAGAAGTTGAACAGCCAGCAGGCGAAGGCGAGCAGGGCCAGGTAGGCGGCCTTGCGTCCGCGCCAGCCGGCGGTGGCCCGGGCGTGCAGGTAGGCGGCGTAGGCGACCCAGGTGATGAAGGACCAGGTCTCCTTCGGGTCCCACTCCCAGTACTTGCCCCAGGCGGCTTCGGCCCAGATCGCGCCCGCGATGATGGTGAACGTCCAGAGCGGGAAGATCACCGCGTTGATCCGGTAGGAGAGCTTGTCCAGGGTCCCGGAGGCGGGCAGGCGCTCCATCAGGTTGGCCGCGCGGACGGTGAGGCCGGCCGCGAGGCGGTGCTCGTAGCGGTCCTTGAGCAGGTAGGCGAGGGTGGTGACGAACGCCGCGAAGAACGCGCCGCCGCAGATGGTCGCGGTGGAGACGTGGATGCCGAGCCAGTAGGAGTGCAGGGCGGGGACGAGCTGCTCGGAGTCGGTGTAGAGGACCGCGACGGCGATGCCGAGGATCAGCAGCGCGACCACGGTCACCGGCAGGCCGAGCCAGCGGACGTTCTTCTTGGTGGCGAGCAGGATGACGTAGGCGGCGACCATCATCAGGGCGAAGGCGCACGAGAACTCGTACATGTTGCCCCACGGCCAGCGCATCACGGACAGGCCGCGGGCGATCACGCTGGCGGCGTGCAGCAGCATGCCGAGGACGGTCAGCGAGACCGCCATCCGGCCGACCAGGTCGGCCTTCTCGTTGGTGCCGGCCGGGCCGACGCCGTCGGCCGGGCCCCCGTCGCCGCGGCCGCTGGTGACGGTGGTGGCCCCGGCGTCGGCGAGCGCGGTGCGGGTGAGCGTGGTGGTGCCGCCGCCCTGGGCGGCGACGGTGACGGTGACCTTGCGGACGCCCTTGGCCGCCTCCGCGGACTCGGTGACGGTCTCGGCCAGGCTGCTCTGCCGCGCGGAGCGGACGGCGACGCCGCCCTTGGCGCCGAACGTCCACTCGAAGATCTGGGCGAACATGGCCAGGGTGTAGACGGTCATCGCCGAGTAGATGAGGTAGTTGGAGATGTTGGCCAACTGGGTGTCGACCTGCGCGAGCAGCACCGTCTACTCCTTGGTTTCCGGGGCGGTGGGGACGGCAGCGGCCGGGGAGTCGGCTGCGGCGGGTACGTCGTCTGCGGGGCCGTCGGGCCCCGGGGGTTCGTCGGCGGCCGGGGCGTCGTCCTGCAGCTCGACGGCGATCTCGGCCAGTTCCTCGGCGGTGCGGGCGGACTCGCTGCGGCCCAGCCCGGCCACCTCGACCAGGGTGCGGCCGTCGGGGGCGGTCACCGCGCGGACCCAGATCCGGCGGCGCTGGATGAACAGCGAGCCGATCAGGCCGAGGATCGCGGCGACCGCGCCGAGCAGCGCGACGGAGTTGCCGGGGCGGTGCGAGACGGTGAAGTTGGCCCACTGCTGGTAGCCGTCGAAGGTGACGCTGCCGTAGCCGTCGGGCAGGTCCCAGCCCTCGCCGACCTTGAGGTTGACCGCGGCGGGCTTCCCGTCGACCTGCAGCTGGGTCATCGCCTTGTTGTCGAGCTCGTACACGTTCTGCGGCAGGCCGCTGTCGGTGCGCAGGTCTCCGACGTAGGCGCTGAGCACCAGCCTCGGGTCGGCGGCGGCGGGGAAGACCGAGATCGGGCCGGTGTGGGTGAAGTCGGAGGCGGCGGTGGGCAGGAAGAAGCCCTGGAAGGCCAGCTGGGTCTTCTCGCCGTCGGGGCCGGTGCCGTAGTCGTTGACCTTGATCACGCCGGGCGAGGTGACGTTGGAGTCCCGGGGCAGGAACACCGTCGGGCCGCGGTAGACGACCTCGTCCTTGGCGTTGCGGACGGTCACCACCGGGGCGAAGCCGTGCGCGGTCAGGAAGACCTTGGAACCGCCCACCTCCAGCGGGTGGTTGACCTCGATCTTGGCGTTCTTCTGCTTGCCGGAGTCGGCGCCCTCCCAGTAGCGGACGTTGGCGACGAACTCCTTGGCGGTGCCGGCCGCCGGGCCCGAGGTCTGGAACTCGGCGGTGAAGCCGTCCAGTTTGAAGCCGAAGGCGTCCAGGTCGTCGATGCCGTAGAACCGGGAGCCGGTGAAGTCGTCCAGCTGGGTGGTGGTGTTGGAGTAGCCCTGGCCCTCCAGCACGATCTTGGTGCCACTGCCGCTGTCCAGGCTGGCCCAGGCGAAGCCGGTCAGCAGGGCGAACAGCGCGAAGTGGAACAGCAGGTTGCCGACCTCGCGCAGGTAGCCCTTCTCGGCGGCCACCGGGCCGGTGCCGGCGGCGACCCGGAAGCGGCGCTTCCCCAGCAGCCGGCGGGCGGCCGCGTCGACCTGCTCGGGGGCGGCGCCGGTGTGCCAGGCGGCGTAGACCGGCATCCGGGTCAGGTTGCGCGGGGCGGCCGGGGGCTGGGCGCGCAGCACGCCGACGAACTGCCAGGTGCGGGGCAGGATGCAGCCGGCCAGCGAGACGAACAGCAGGATGTAGATCGCGGAGAACCACACCGAGCTGTACACGTCGAAGAGCTGGAGCTTCTCGTAGAGCGGGGTGATGCCCCGGTGGGCGTTCTTCCAGTCCGCGACCTTGACCGGGTTGGTGCTCTGCGGCACCAGCGAGCCGGGGATGGCCGCCAGCGACAGCAGGAAGAGCAGCAGCAGGGCGACCCGCATCGAGGTGAGCTGGCGCCAGAACCAGCGCAGCCAGCCGAGGACGCCTATCCCGACCGGGGCGGTGTCGTTCTCCTCGGGGGCGGTGCTGAGCCGTTCGACGTCGGGGTCGTCCGCGGCGTCGGCCGGCTGGAGGCTGGTCTTCGTGTCGCTCACGGTCAGATTCCGATCGAGAAGTTCTGGGTGAGGTACTGGAGCTGGTTGACCAGCGAGTCCCACGCCCCGGTCACCAGGGCCAGACCGACGGCGACGAGCATGCCGCCGCCGATCCGCATCACCCACTGGTAGTGCCGCTTGACCCAGCCGAAGGCGCCCAGCGCCTTGCGGAACGCCAGGGCGGCCAGGACGAACGGTACGCCGAGGCCGAGGCAGTAGACGGCCATCAGCAGCGCGCCACGCCCGGCGCTGGCCTGGCTGAAGGCCAGGCCCTGGATCGCGGCCAGGGTCGGGCCGATGCACGGCGTCCAGCCGATGCCGAACACCAGGCCGAGCAGCGGGGCACCGGCCAGGCCGATCGCGGGGCGGCGGTGCGAGCGCAGTTCGCGCATGGTGAAGCCGGGGAGCAGGCCCATGAAGGCCAGGCCCATCAGCACGGTGATCGAGCCCATGACGATCGCGATGATCCGCCGGTGGTCCTGCAGGGTCTGGCCGAAGGAACCGAACAGCGCGCCGCCGGAGACGAACACCGCGGCGAAGCCGAGCACGAACAGCAGCGAGCCGGCCAGCATCCGGCCGCGCCGGGCGCCCCTGGCGTCGGAGAGGTCGGCGGCGGAGAAGCCGGTGACGTAGCTGAGGTAGCCGGGCACCAGCGGCAGCACGCACGGCGAGAAGAACGAGACCAGCCCGGCGGCCAGCGCGATCGGCAGGGCGAGCACCAGCGCGCCGCTGCCGACCGTCTCGTTGTACCCGACGTCGGACGCTGCCGGCAGGGCGCTCACTTCGACTCCGCCAGCACCGGGTCGACCATCTTCTGCAGGTCCTCGGCGGACAGCGCGCGCATGGCGCGGGCGGCCAGCCTGCCGTCCTTGTCGACCACGATGGTGGTCGGGATGGACTGCGGGTTGAGGCTGCCCTTGGGGAACTTGAGGATCTCGGCGCCGTCCGGGTCGTAGATGCTCGGGTAGGTCACCCCGAAGTTCTTCTCGAACGCGACGGCGTTGGCGGGGTCGGTGTCCCGGGTGTTGATGCCGAGGAACCGGACCTGGTCGCCGTACTTCTCGCTGCTCTCCTGCAGGCCCTTGGCCTCGGCCCGGCACGGGCTGCACCAAGAGCCCCAGATGTTGAGGACGACCACCTTGCCGCGGTAGTCGGAGAGCTTGAGGGGGGTGGTGCCGTCCAGCGAGGTGCCGGTGACGTCGGGGGCGGCCGTCCGGCCGGCGGGGGCGGCGGTGGCGATGCCGCCCTTGCCGGTGACGAAGCCGACCCCGCCGCCGCCGGAACCGGAGCCGGAGCTGGAGCACCCGGCGAGGGCCAGGGCGGTGGCCGCGCCGAGAGCGGCGGTGAGGCGGATGCGGCGGCTGGACGTCCGTGACATGTGAAAAGTTTCGCATGGCTTCGCGGCCCGTTTTAGGGGGGTCCGGCCTTGCTGGACGGACCCCCCTTGACCTGCGGGTTTCCCGCTTATGATCGTCTTAATTCGGGCATTTCGCCGCCCGCCGGGCTTACCCGCGCGGGCCCGGTGTGAGCTACGCCCCGAAGCTCTTGCCCACCGGCTTGTCGCCCTTCTTGCCCTTGCCCACCAGGTGAGCCGGCAGCAGGTCCCGGGCCGGCTCGCGGTAGCCGATCGAGACGATCCGGTCGCCCTCGTAGGTGAAGCTGGTCAGCGAGGCCAGCGAGCACTGCCGGCGGCGCGGGTCGTGCCACAGCCGGCGGCGCTCCGCGAAGGAGCGCAGGATCCAGATCGGCAGCTGGTGGCTGACGCACACCGCCTCGTGCCCGCGCGCGGCGTCCCGGGCCGCCGCGATGGCGCCCATCATCCGCACCACCTGGTCGATGTACGGCTCGCCCCAGGACGGCTTGAACGGGTTGGTCAGGTACTTCCAGTACCCGGGGTTGCGCAGCGAGCCGTCGCCGACGCCGAAGGTCTTGCCCTCGAAGACGTTCTCCGCCTCGATCAGCCGGGGGTCGGCCGCCACCTGGAGGCCGTGCACCTTGGCGATCGGCTCGGCGGTCTCCTGGGCGCGCTCCAGCGGCGAGGCCACCACGTGCGTGACGTCCCGGTCCTTGAGGTGCTCGGCCACCCGCTCGGCCATCTGCCGGCCCAGGTCGGAGAGGTGGTAATCCGGCAGCCGGCCGTAGAGCACGCCCTCCGGGTTGTGCACCTCGCCGTGCCGCATCACGTGGACGACGGTGATGTCCTGGTTCTTCTCGGTCACTTGGCGGTCTCCTCGGTGGCCTCGGTGGCCTCGGCGGCGGCGCGGGCGGCGGCGGGCAGGGCGGCGGCGATCCGCTCGATCGCGCGCTCGTCGTGCGCGGCCGAGACGAACCAGGACTCGAAGGCCGACGGCGGCAGGTAGACGCCCTGGCTCAGCATCGAGTGGAAGAACGGGTTGAAGCGGAAGGCCTGCTGGCCGCGCGCCTCGTCGTAGTTGGTGACCCGCTGGTCGGTGAAGAAGACCGAGAACATGTTGCCCGCGGTCTGCAGCCGGTGCGCCACGCCCTCCTTGGCGAGCGCCGCGGTGACCAGGCCGGACACCTCGGCGGCCGCCCCGTCCACGGCGGCGTACGCCTCGTCGGTGCAGTGCCGCAGCTGGGCCAGGCCGGCGGCGGTGGCGATCGGGTTCCCGGAGAGCGTGCCGGCCTGGTAGACCGGGCCGGCCGGGGCCAGCTGCGCCATCACGTCGGCGCGGCCGCCGAACGCGGCGGCGGGGAAGCCGCCGCCCATCACCTTGCCGAAGGTGAGCAGGTCCGGCGCCCAGCCCTCGTTCGCGGCCTCCAGCCCGTACCAGCCGGCCTTGGAGACCCGGAAGCCGGTCATCACCTCGTCGGAGATGAACAGCGCGCCGTCGGCCCGGCAGAGTTCGGACAGGCCGCGGTTGAAGCCGGGCAGCGGCGGGACGACGCCCATGTTGCCGGGCGAGGCCTCGGTGATCACGCAGGCGATCTCGCCGGGGTGGGCGGCGAACGCGGCGCGCACCGCGTCCAGGTCGTTGTACGGCAGCACGATGGTGTCGCCGGCCTGGGCGCCGGTCACGCCGGGGGTGTCCGGCAGGCCGAAGGTGGCGACGCCGGAACCGGCGGCGGCCAGCAGCGCGTCCACGTGACCGTGGTAACACCCGGCGAACTTCACGACCTTGGCGCGGCCGGTGAAGCCGCGGGCCAGCCGGATCGCCGACATGGTCGCCTCGGTGCCGCTGGAGACCAGGCGCACCTGCTCGACCGGCGCGATCCGGGAGGTGATCTCCTCGGCCAGTTCCACCTCGCCCTGCCCGGGCGTCCCGAACGAGGTGCCGAGGGCCACCGCCCGCTGCACCGCCTCGACCACCGCCGGGTGGGCGTGGCCGAGCAGCATCGGGCCCCAGGAGCAGACCAGGTCGACGTACTCGCGGCCGTCCGCGTCGGTCAGGTACGGGCCGGTGCCGGACACCATGAAGCGGGGCGTGCCGCCGACCGCGCGGAAGGCGCGCACCGGCGAGTTGACGCCGCCGGGGGTGACGGCCAGGGCGCGGTCGAACAGCGACTGGGACTGGGGGGCTTCGTACGGGTAGCTCATCTGCTCGCTCATCCGTTGGGTCCTGGGAGCGGCCGGGAACCGCCCTTACCCGCACATGGTCTCAAATCGTGTCCTGGCGTTCTGCATGTCGGGCCCGATCATCTGGAACGATGATCCGTGTGCTGCTCCCCTCACTGGCTGTACCGAAGGTAAGGTCGGGTGACGCGCGCTCGTGTAGCACGCCGGCAGACGGGTAAGGGGCATGTTCGGGAGGGACGCCGAACGTGCGAGGGTCTGTCGATTCCGGCGAGTTCCGGTGAGGATGGTCCAGTGTCCGACAGGCAGGACGGTTTCGACGAGGCCGCAGGGCACAGCCGCCGGCCCGGCGAGACCGGCGGGGGTACGGGAACGGGCAGGGGAAGGAGGGGCGAGGGCAGAGTGGGGGTCACCTACAAGTATTTCGGCGCTCCGGACCGCGCGACCGCCGCCAGGGTTCCCACCGCTCTCGGCCCCGGTGGCCTGGGCCTGGACGCCGGCGAGCTGGGCGCCCTCGGCAGGCTCGGCGACCTGATGGAGACCAGCGGCTCCGTCAACGGCCACCTCTCCACCAAGATCAAGCCCGAGACGATGAGCGCGATGGTGCTCACCGGCATCCAGGGCGTACCGCTGCACCACGTCCCCCCGCTCGAACTGGTCGTCCTGCACCCCGACTACGCGGTGGTCCAACTGCCGCACACCGTGGTCGAACCACTGCGCAAGGCCGACGAGACCGAGCTGGGCGCCGCCGCCTTCATCTGGTCCACCGTCCCCGATCGCCGCGGCCCGCGGGACGCCTTCGTCATCTACCAGATGCTCCACGAGTGGCAGGACTTCGCCAACCGCCTGCACGAGGCCGGCCACCAGCTGTACTGCCTGGTCTGGCCCTGACCCACGGTTCCCTTCTTCCGGGTTCTCCTTGAGGCCGGTCCGCAGCGCATGGTGCACGCGCGGACGGCCCCGAGGAACATTGCCGCCATCGACCGTCATAGACCCCCCGACTGCGGCCGCCTGCTCTGCGATACCGTCGGCGACGAATCCACCTGAGACGCACGCGACAGTCGCATCTCAGCGGACATCCGCGAGCACAGCTGGAACGTCAGCGGAGTCGGCGACGGCGAACTCCCCGGCGACTGGTCCTACTCGATCGGACTCTGGCACATCCTGCGCAGCCCCGAGATCAGCATCTTCGCCCCCGCGAACCGGCGTACAGATCGTCAACGTCCTCGCCCACGAGATCCGGGCCGGGCATCCGCTCGAACCGGATCAGCGCAGCAGCAACGTCCTGGGCGGTGGCTTCTCGGTGGCGATCCGGCCAGTCCCCCCAGTTGGTACTCAGCTTCTTCGGCGCCGACGTCGACTTCTACCAGCAGCTTCCACTCCCCGTCACGCAGATGTTCTGGCCGGACAAGCAAGGCCGCTTCCCCTGGGACGAAGGCGTGGACAGGACCTGCCGCACTGCCCAGCCGCTCCTGCGGGGCCCCGGGAGGAGTCCACCGGTCCGTGGGGAACACCGAACCCGCCCGGTACCGACCTCACGCGTGATCGAAGCAGGCCAGCCTCGGCCGCACTGCCTGGTCGCGTCCGGCCCGTGCCCGAATGGTCGGACTTGATCTCAGCTTCGGTACCGGGTTCAGCTCTCGAAGAGACTGGCGAAGATCGCGTCGAACTCACAACTGTCAGTGGTCGATCCGCCGTTCAAGAGTCCCCTGATCGAGTCCCCATCCGGGTACTGCTCACAGAACCCCTGCGCCTGAGCCGGCTTGTCCGTCCCCTTGCCCTGCGGGTAGTAGCTCTCGATGTCTCCGCGTTCAAGGACATAGATTCGCTCCGTACGAAGCTGTTCGAGGAGTTGCGCCTTGAGCTCCCCCACTTGCTCGTCCGTTGGATTCTCGAGTTCAGCCCGTCGCTGCCCCCGGCTCTCGTTCCCCTCGAAGAAGGAATCCATCGCAGCCACGACCGCGTCAAGAGTTCCGTTCCCCGCGGAGTGGCTC
This sequence comes from Kitasatospora phosalacinea, assembly GCF_000716545.1. Taxonomy (GTDB): domain Bacteria; phylum Actinomycetota; class Actinomycetes; order Streptomycetales; family Streptomycetaceae; genus Kitasatospora; species Kitasatospora phosalacinea. Next base: position 94,734 of record NZ_JNWZ01000013.1, on the reverse strand, counting down.
TCCCTGGCAGCCTTCACGGCCTGCCATTGGCGCTTGATCTCACCCGACTTCTGCATCGACTGCAGTTGCTTGCGCGTCAACTCCCCTCCCGCTGAAGCCAAGTCCCCCAATCTCTTCACCAACTTCTGCTGGATTTCGGCGCTCGATGCTCCGGCCCCGAGCTTGTCGAACCCATCGGTGATGGCGTCCAGGTCAACCAGGACTGCCACACGAACCCCGAACCGCTCGAAGAACTCCCGGTACCGGGCCACCCTGGCCTTTCCCCCAAGCCGGGCAATCGCAATAGACCGCTGCTCGAAATCCCACTTGCCGTTGAGAGATTTGGCCAGATGCGGCACCAGGATATGATCGCTGTCCCCTTCCACCAGTAGGACTTCGTTGCAGAAGAAGGCGGCATCGTTGTTCTCCTGGCGGATCAGCTGGAACTGGTCCTTGAGTGCAAGGTCCGAGAGATCGATCGGATATGCCTTCGACTCAGGCGGGGAGGACGAATAGTCCTTAGTCAGCTTGACAAAGGTGCCAGTCGCCTGAGGACTGAAGAAACTGCTGGAGTGGGTGCTGACCAGAACATGATTGTCCTCTGCGAATACCTTGAGAGATTCGAACAGCTGACGCTGCGCCTGTGGATGGAGGAACAGTTCAGGCTCTTCGAACAGCAGCAGGTAGGGCCGGGGGCTCGCACTTGGGTCCACCTTCCGTTCACTCGCACGGAGGTCGGCATAGGTTCGGAGGATCGAGAAGGTGACAGAGCGGCGCAGCCCGTCCCCCTTGCTCTTGAAGTCGCTCCGGATTCCGTCGTCGATCGCGATCCGGGCGTTCGACAGGACGCTGCGGAGCTCCGGGGGCGGAAACTCGATACTGATCGATGCCCGAGGGAAAGCCTGCTGGAGGTTGCCTTCCAGCATCCCCTCGATCATCTTCACTTGGGGGAGCCGCTCATCCTTGATCGAGCCGTCTTCCCCGATCTGGAGGTTCAATGCCTTGTGGAGCTGGTTGAAAACCTCCTCCATCTGATCAAACTGACCCTTTGTTTGATTGAACAGGATCCCAAGAAGCTTTCCGAATGACGCCGCCTCACTCGTCTTGAGATCATCGCTGAGATCCTTAACCGCCGGAATATAGATCACTTCTGGAAGCAGCGCTTGCACTGAGCTGTCGATGCCGGTCGAAAGCCCGACATCTCTGAGTTCCAGCTCCGCCTCCGGCAAAGCATCAACCAGCTCTTGCACTGCCTCCTTGATGGCCTTTTGGCTTGTCTTCGATGCCAACACCTCCTGCAGCTCTGGGAATACAAAAACTGCAGCCTCCCGAAGCTCCGCACCAGTCTTCCTGGCCACTACCTCAGCGACGGCTTCCGGGCGGAACCGATCTTCCCTCGGGACCTTGGCCACCCGGCGAAGCGCCCCCTTGCCGCTCTCGCCGTACACCCTGGAAAGAATCAGCCGACCGTCCTCGACGACCTCTGTGATCCGCTGGCGATGCTCCGGGGCGAGGCGAGCCAGGTCGGCATCACCGATCTCGGTCAGGGTGACTTCGATCTGCAGGCTGCGCCTGCGATCGTAGTAATCGGTGGGCTTGAGTGACGGCCCGTTGAAGAACACGTCCAACGCCTGCAAAACGGTGGACTTCCCAGCGTTGTTCTCGCCGATGATGCACCCGAAGGCCGACATCGGCAGGGTCAGTTCCCGGATCCCTCGAAAATTCCTAATCCCCAACTGAGAGATGCGCAACGTCAGTTCCTCGCTGTAGTCCGCCCACCGTCTGCCCACCCTAGAGGATCGGATCCAGGTCGAGTGACGCCTCGTCCGCGCCCAAGACGACCTTGCTTGTGGGAGTCACATTCGAGAACTCCGCTGCCCTGCAGGACCGTTGCTCGGACCCGCCCGGCCTTTCGCGGGCCGGCCACCAGCTGTACTGCCTGGTCTGGCCCTGGCGGTTCAGGGCACCAGCCGGTAGCCGACCCCGCGGACGGTCTCGATCACGCAGCGGGCCCGGGCGGCCGCGAGTTTGCGGCGCAGCGCGGCCACGTAGACCTCGACGATGTTGAGGTCGCCGCGGAAGGCGGTGTCCCAGACCGAGTCGAGGATCTCCGGCTTGGGGACGGCCTGGCCGGGCCGCCGGGCGAGGCACTCCAGGACGCCGAACTCCTTGGCGGTGAGCCGCAGTCCGGCCCCGCCGACGGTGCAGCACCGGGCCGCCGGATCGACCGTCAGATCACCGACCGCCAGCACTGCGGAGCGGCCGACGGCCCCCCGCCGGATCAGGGCGCGCAGCCGGGCGGCCAGCACCACGTACGAGAAGGGCTTGCGGAGGAAGTCGTCCGCCCCACAGTCCAGCGCCTCGGCCTCGTCCCACTCGCCGCTCTTCGCGGTGAGGACCAGCACCGGCACCGGGTTCTCGGCTTGCCGCAGGGCCCGGCAGACCCGGTAGCCGTTGAGCCCGGGGAGCATCAGGTCGAGCACCACGGCCGCGTACGGGACGGCCGTCGCCTGCGCCAGGCCGCTCACACCGTCCCCCGCCACGTCGACCGCGTAGCCGTCGGCGCGCAGGCCGTCGGCGAGCGACTCCGCCAACCGCGCCTCGTCCTCGACCAGTAGGAGCCTCATGCCGGTCAGCCTAGAGGGGCCCCGGGCGGCGCGGCCCGGGGCTGAGAGGATCTTCAGCTTCGTTCAGGAGTCCCTCAGCGCGGCCTTCCTACGTTCACGTCCATGTGGCTGCGACGGTGGTTCCAAGTCCTGCTCCCGGCCGCCCTGTTCGGCGCGTACGGCACGGTGGCGCTGGTGCGCCAGCAGCGGATGGAGACCTCCGGGTTCGACCTCGGGATCTTCGAGCAGGGGGTGCGCGGCTACGCCGGGCTCGGCGCGCCGGTCTCCGCCCTCAAGGGCACCGGGTTCAACCTGCTCGGCGATCACTTCAGCCCGGTCCTGGCCGCCCTCGCGCCGCTCTACCGGCTCTTCCCGGACGCCCGGACGCTGCTGCTCGCGCAGGCGGCGCTGTTCGCGCTGTCCGCGCTGCCGGTGGCCCGGCTGGCCGTGGACCGCCTCGGCCCGGTGCCCGGGGCTGCGGTGGGCTGCGGGTACGGGCTGTCCTGGGGGCTGTGGACGGCGGTGGAGTTCGACTTCCACGAGGTCGCGTTCGCGGTGCCGCTGACCGCCTTCGCCGTCGAGGCGCTGGCCCGAGGGCGGTGGCGGGCCGCGGTGGGGTGGGCGCTGCCGCTGCTGCTGGTCAAGGAGGACCAGGGCCTGCTGGTGGCGGCGGTCGGGGCGTACGTGTGCGCGCGCGGGCGGCGGGCGCTGGGTGCGGCGACGGTGCTCGCCGCGGTGGGCGTGACGGCGCTGGCCGTCTTCCTGGTCATCCCCGCGCACAACCCGGGCGGCGTGTACACCTATGCGGCGAGCGGGAGTTGGCGGGGCGGCGACCCGCTGGCCCGGCTGCTGCTGCCGGGCGGGAAGTGGCGGACGGTGCTGGCGCTGCTGCTGCCCACCGCGTTCCTGGCGCTGCGCTCCCCGCTGGTCCTGCTGGCGGTGCCCCCGCTGGCGGCCCGCTTCTGGTCCGAGACGCCCGCCTACTGGGGCACCGGGCAGCACTACAACGCCCCGCTGATGCCGATCCTCTTCCTGGCGCTGGTCGACGGCCTGGGGTGGGTGCGCCGCCGGGCGCTGTCCGGGCCGGTCTCCGGGGTGCTGTCCGGGCGGGCGTCCGAGGTGGTCTCCGGGACGCTGTCCCGGCCGGTGGCGGCGCTGGTGCCGGCACTGGCCGTGCTGCTGCTCCCCGCGGCCCCGGCCGGCACCGCTCCCCCGCGGCCGGCGGACGCCCGGGCCGCGCTGGCGGTCGTCCCGGACGGCGCCCGGGTCGCCGCCGCCAACCGGCTGGCGCCCCAGCTGACCGGGCGCTGCACCGTCTCGCTGTTCCCCTACCTCACCCGCCCCGACCGGGTCGCGCCCTGGGACCGCCCGACCGCGGAATGGGTAGCGGTCCTGGACCGGCCGGGCGACTTCCCGCTCCCCGAGGCCGAGATGCGCCGGGCCCGCGCCGACCTGGCCGGCCAGGGCTACCGGGAGGTGGCCGCCGGGGGCGGGGTCACGGTGTACCGGTGGTCGTCCGGCTGACCGGGGTCCGGTTCCGAGGCGACGAGCGGCAGCCGGACGACCAGTTCCGCCCCGGTGCCGGCGGACGGCTCCACCGCCTGGGCCGACCCGCCCAGCCCTTCGGCGATGCCCCGCACCAGCGACAGGCCCAGCCCTGTACCGCCGTCCGTCCTGGACCTGGCCTCGTCCAGCCGGACGAACCGTTCGAAGACCCGCTCCCGGTCGGCGGCGGGGATGCCCGGACCGTCGTCGGCGACCGTCAGCACCGCCTGCCCCCCGGCCGTCCGCAGCGAGACCGTGACCTGCGCCCCGGCGTGCCGACAGGCGTTGTCCAACAGGTTGTCGACCACCCGTCCGAGCAGCTGCTCGGTGCCCGGGACGGTGGCGGGTCGCAGTTCGGCCACCCGGATGCGCCGCTCCCCGCCGAAGGCCCGTTCGGCGAGCTGCTCCGACAGCAGGCCGTCCCACTCGACGGCGCCCGCCTGGCCGGGCCGTTCCTCGCCGCGGGAGAGCAGCAGCAGGTCGTCGGTGAGCCGGTGCAGCCGGGCGGTGTCGGCCAGGGTGCGTTCCACCACGGCCCGCCAGTCGGCCCGGTCGGGGTGCGCCAGCGCCACCTCCAGGGTGCTGCGCAGCACGGCGACGGGGGTGCGCAGTTCGTGGGCGGCGTCGGTGACCAGGCGGCGCTGCTCGACCAGCGAGCGCTCCAGCCGGTCGAGGGTGCGGTTGGTGGTCACCGCCAGCTCGGCGATCTCGTCCCGGGTCGCCGGCACGGGCACCCGCTCGTGGAAGGCGCCCGCCCCGATCCGGGCCATCCGGCGGCGGATCGCCTCCACCGGCCGCAGCGCCAGCCCGGTGACCGCCCAGGCCACCAGCGCCACGAACAGCGACCCGGCGGGCACCACGTACCAGCCGAGGATCTGGCGGACCCTGGCCCGGGCGGCCTTCGCCTCGATCGGGTTGACGATGATGTAGGTGGTGACCCACTGGTCGGCCAGATCGGTCCGGCCGGTGAGCGCGTTCAGGTCCTGGCCGCGCTGCGGCTCGGTGCGGCGCAGGAAGGTGGCGGTGCGGTCGGTGGGGTTGGGGCCGACGGGCGTGCTGATGTCGTAGCCGACGTCGGGGGGCAGGTGGATGCGCACCACCTCGGCGTAGCCGTGCACGTGGACGGCCAGCGGCGGGAGGAAGCCGACCTCCGACTCGCCGATCCGGTCGTGGACCGCCCAGCTGCCGTCCTCCAGCACGAGGGCGTACGCCGACTGCTGGTAGCCGCCCTCGATCAGTCGGCCGATCCAGTCGTTCCAGGGCGGGGCGCCGGGGTACTTCGGTCCGGCGGGGCGGTCCTCCCGCGGCCTGACCGCGTCGTCCAGCAAGGTGGCCTCGCGCAGCGCCTTCGCCTCCGCGTTCGGCATCCACTGCCGGTACGCCGCGTCGCCGACCCAGACGGTGGCCAGCGACAGGGCGATTACCGACGACGCCGCCGCGCCGAGCGCCGCCCGCACCCGTACCGAGACCCTCCCCCGCAAGCGCACCGCGCCAGGATAGGGGGCGTCCGCCTTCGATGCGGCGTCAACTCCCGGCGGCGGCACGCAGGAAGGGCAGGAAGGCGGCGACGGCCGGGACGGGGAGGTGGCCCCGGCGGGTGGCGGTGTGGACGTGGCGTACGGGGGTGTCCTCCGGGTGCAGCGGGACGAGCGCGAGGTCGGGCCGGGCCGCGCGGGCGGCCAGCGAGGGGATCAGCGTGATGCCCAGCCCGGCGGCGACCAGGCCGAGTTTGGCCGTCCAGCCGGCCACCTCGTACTCGACCCGGGGCTGGAACCCGCTGCGGACGCAGGCCGCGAGCAGGGTGGCCTCGGGGCGGCGGCTGGCGGCGATCCAGGGTTCCTCGGCGAGTTCGGCCAGCCGCAGGCGGCGGCGCCGGGCCAGCCGGTGGGCGCGCGGGACGGCCACCAGGACGGGGTCGTCGACCAGCCGGTGCAGCTCGAACAGCTCGGTGTCGTAGGGGTGTTCGGGGTAGGCGGCGACCACGGCGAGGTCGATCGAGCCGTCCGCGAGCAGGCCGAGCAGCTCGCCCGAGAGGCCCTCGGTGAGGGTCGGCGCGATCGCCGGGTGGGCGGCCAGGAAGGCGGCCAGCGCGGCCGGGACGAGTGCGGCGTTGGCGCTGTCGAAGGCGCCGAAGCGCAGCCGTCCGGCGCTCAGGCCGGTGAGCGAGGCGAGGTCGCGCCGGGTGCCGTCGAGCCGGTCCAGCATCGCTTCGGCGTGCGGCAGCAGCGTCCGCCCGTGCTCGGTGAGGCGCACGCCGCGGGGCAGCCGGTCGAACAGCGGAGCGCCCAACTCGGCTTCCAGCGAGGCGATCTGACGCGATACGGCGGACTGCGTCCAGCCCAGCCGCTCCCCCGCCGCGGTGAACGAGCCGAGTCGGGCCGCGGTGCGGAAGACCTCCAGCCAAACCATGTCCATCACGCATGGCTACCATGCCGGACATTCGTTTGTCGCCTGCCTCGGGCGCGCCTAGCGTGGCCGCATGGAGATCACGGAGCGCGTGGCAGTGCTGGGACTGGGCCGGATGGGGCTCCCGATGGCCCGTCGGCTGAGCGGTGCGGCAAGGGAGTTGACGGTCTGGAACCGGACGCCGGGCCGGGCCGGGGGCCTCGCCGAGGCGGCCTCGCCGGAGGAGGCGGTGCGCGGTGCGGGCGTGGTGGTGACGATGCTCGCCGACCCGGCGGCGGTCGCCGAGGTCGCCGGCGGGTTCCGCCCGGCGCTCGCCCCGGGCGCGCTCTGGATCGAGATGTCCTCGATCGGCCCCGACGCGGTGGCCGAGCAGCGCCGCCTGCTCCCGGACGGCGTGTCCCTGGTGGACGCGCCCGTGCTCGGCAGCGTGGACGCGGCGACGGCCGGTTCGCTGGTCGTGTACGCGGGCGGCGAGGACGCCGCGCTGGACCGCGCGCAGCCGGTCCTGGAGCGCCTCGGCCGGGTGGTGCGCTGCGGCGGGCCCGGCGCGGGCGCGGCCCTCAAGCTGGTCGTGATGGGCGCGGTGGTCACCTCGGTGACCGCGGTCGGCGAGGCGCTGGCCGTCGCCGAGCGCCTGGGCGTCCCCGCCGCCCGGGCCCGCGGCGCACTGGCCGCCGGCCCGCTGGCCGGCGTGATGGCGCGCGTCGACAGCACCACCGCGGACTTCCCGATCCGCCTCGCCGCCAAGGACCTCGCCCTCGCCGGCGGCGGCCCGGTCTTCGCCGCCGCCCTGGCCGCCCTCCGCGCCGACCCGGCCCGCGCCGAGCTCGACCTCGCGGCGGTGGCGAACGGCTGAGGCGTGCCCGGCCGCCCTCCGGGCGCGGTCGCGGCGTCAACCGTCCCGCCCCGCGACGGCGTCCGGCGATCCGGGGACCTGCCGCCGGGACCGCCAGGCACCGACCGGCCTCGCGAGGGGGAACCCGCCGGTGACCACGCCCGCCAGGCCGCCGACGGCACCGATGCCGCCGGCGTCGGCCGGCTCGGCGGGGGCAGGCGCACGGGGGCGGCACCCGCTCGCCGCAGCTCGACCGGTCCGGCTTCCCGCCGGAGACCGGGAGCTCCGCGGTGACCTGCTTCGCCCCGGACGCGCCGGCCGGCCCGGACGCGTGGGCGCGCCCGGGCCGGCCGTCCGTGCCGGAGCGGCGGTCAGGGGGTGACCACCGCGAAGGAGGGGTCGGGTTCGTCGAGCACCGCGAACAGCCGGCCCAGCACGGCGGCGTCGCCGTCCAGGCCGAGCCCGTCGGCGCCCCGGCCGGCCAGCAGGCCGAACAGCTGCGGCTTGGTGAGGGTGACGGTGAGGTCGGCCTTCCCCGCCTCGCCGGTGACCTCGGCGTGGACCAGTACGCCGTTGCGCAGGGTGACCCGGTGGGTGGTGCCGAGATCGGTGAACTTCCAGACGGTGCTGAGCCGTTCGTCCCACGCCTTGGGCCCGTTGACCCGGATCGCCAGCGAGTCGAAGACCTCGTCGACGGAGAGCGCCCCCGCCATGCTGCCCGCCGAGATCGGGGTGGGCCGGACGCCGTGCCGCAGCTCGTGGGCGCCGACCAGGTAGCAGTTGCGCCAGGTCGCGCACTCCGCGCCGTAGCCGAGCCGCTCGAAGACCTGCGCCAGCTGCTCCTTGGCGTCGGCGCGGTCGGGCGCGGCGTACACCGCGTGCTTGAGCAGCTGGGCGGCGAACCGCAGGTCTCCGGCGTCGGCGTACTCGCGGGCCTTGGCGAGGGTGGCGTCCAGGCCGCCGAGGCAGTCGACGTAGCGGGTGGCGCTCGCGGTCGGCGGGTGCTCCCAGAGCGAGGCCGGGTTGCCGTCGTACCAGCCCATGTAGCGCTGGTAGACGGCCTTCACGTTGTGGCTGACCGAGCCGTAGTAGCCGCGGGCGTGCCAGGCGGAGGCCAGCGCGGGCGGGAGTTCCAGCTGCTCGGCGATCTCCGCGCCGGTCAGGCCCTGGTTGAGCAGCCGCAGGGTCTGGTCGTGCAGGTAGCCGTAGAGGTCGCGCTGCTCGGACAGGAAGCGGGTCAGCCGCTCGGTGCCCCAGGTCGGCCAGTGGTGCGAGGCGAACACCACGTCGGAGTCGGCGGCGAACAGCTCGATCGCCTCGGTGAGGTAGTGCGACCAGATCCGGGCGTCGCGGACCACCGCGCCGCGCAGGGTCAGGATGTTGTGCAGGTTGTGGGTGGCGTTCTCGGCCATGCACAGGGCCCGGCGCTCGGGCAGGAAGAAGTTCAGCTCGGACGGGGCCTCGGTGCCGGGCGTCAGCTGGAACCGGAACAGCACCCCGTCGAGGCGCTCCTCCTGGCCGGTGCGGGTGACCTCGACGGTCGCCGGGACCAGCGCGGCGGTGCCCTCCGAGGCGGCGAAGCCCAGGCCCATGCCGACCTTCCCGGTCGGCCCGGCGGTCAGCGCCATGCCCGAGTAGTAGCCGCCGCGCCGCAGCATCGCGGTGCCGGCGTAGACGTTCTCGGAGACCGAGTGCTCCATGAACCCGGCGGGGGCGACGATCGGGACGTCCGTGCCCGGTTCGACGACTCCGAACACGCCGCCGAAGTGGTCGATGTGCGAGTGGGTGAACAGCACGGCGGTGACCGGGCGCTCGCCGCGGTGCTCCCGGTACAGCGCCAGGCCGGCCGCCGAGCACTCGGCGGACACCAGCGGGTCGACCACCACGACCCCGCGCTCGCCCTCGATCAGCGTCATGTTGGAGAGGTCGAAGCCGCGGATCTGGTAGACACCCTCGGTGACCTCGAACAGCCCGGCGCGGGCGGTCAGTTGGGACTGCCGCCAGAGGCTGGGGTGCACGGTGTCCGGGCACTCGCCGGCCAGGAAGTCGGTGGCCCGGAAGTTCCACGCGACCCGGCCGTCCGGGCCCGCGACGGTGTCGGTGGCGGGCGGGGCGATCAACCCGCGGTCGGCGTCCTCGAAGTCGGTGCGGTCGGAGTGGTCCAACTGGTCGTGGTGGGTCACCGTGGCGCCTCCCGGGTCGCGGGCCGCGCCCGCGCCGCTCGCGGGCGGACCCTTCCCCCACCCTCCGCCGTCGCGCACCGCCCCGGCCCGGGCTGCTGCTCCGAACCGGTGAACGGGGGCGCGGCGGTTTTCCACAGGTCTGTGGAAAAGTCCGGGCGCCGGGCTCAGGCGTCGAAGTCGTACTCCAGGATGTACGAGGCCGAGTCGAGCACCATCTCGTTGACCTCCACCACCTGCCCGTCCTCGGCGAACGCGGTCCGGTGCACCAGGAACACCGGGGTGCCGGGCGCCAGCGCCAGCCGCTCCGCCTCGTCCCCGGTGGGCATCCGGGAGCGGATCTGCTCCTGGAAGTGCACCGGCTTGTGGCCCAGTTCGGCGAGCCTGGCGTACGTGCCGCCGGGGCCGGTGTCCTGGTCGGTGATCCGGCTGCCCGCCACCAGCGCGGCCGGCAGGTACGAGTCGGAGAGCAGCACCGGTTTGCCGTCCAGCACGAAGCGGCGGCTGCGCACGCAGGCCGGCTCGCCGCCCTTGAGTCCCAGCACGGCGGCGATCCGCTCGGGCGCCTCCCGCTCGGCGACGCTCAGCTGGTCCACCGTCAGTTCGCGGGAGGCTATGTCCGCCGACCAGACCGAGGCCCCGCCGCCCCACGACCGGCCGGAGAGCCGCTGGATGCCCCGGCGCCTTATCGGCCGGAACTCCCGGACGAACACGCCCACTCCCCGGCGGGCCTCCGCCGTCCCCTCGTCCTTCAGCACCCCGAGAGCCTGCCGGGCCGTCATCCTGGCCACGCCGTACGTCGCCATCAGGTCGTTCTCGCCGGGGAGCCGGTCGCCGGGGCGGTAGCGCCCGGCGTCGATCTCGCGCTTGAGGTCGTCGGCGATCCGCTGGTACTTGGGCTGCGTGGCGCGTGGATCACTGGTCATGGCGGCGGACATCCTTCCCCTCTTCTCTAGACATCCTACGCAGGGACGGCCCCTGACGCATTGACATCTCTAGAGATTTCAGCTTGTCTAGAGATGTTGGGATCTGACATACCCTCATATCGGCTGCCGATTCTCCGCCCCCGGGCGGAACCGCGTGAGGAGCCCGCCATGTCCGTCCACCGTCGATGGTTCTCACTGCCCCGCGAGCCCGCCACCGTCGCCGCCGGACGCCGCCGGGTCCGCGACCTCCTCACCTCCTGGAACACCCCGCTGGACGAGGACACCCGCTTCGCCCTCGACCTGGTCACCTCCGAACTCCTCGGCAACGCCGTCCGCCACGCCACCGGGGACGCCGTCACCGTCGGCGTGCACGCCGACCCGGTGCACCACCGCGCCGTCATCGAGGTCTACGACTCCTCCCCCGCCCTCCCCGTCCCCGGGCGCCCCGCCGAGGACGAGGAGTCCGGCCGCGGCCTGCTCCTGATCGCCGGGCTCGCCCTCGCCCACGGCGTGGTGCGCAAGCGCGGCGGCAAGTGGGTCTGGGCCGAGATCGCCCTCCCCGGTGCCGCCGCCCGCCCGGCCGGCGACGCCGCCGCCGACGGCCCCCCGCCGCGCAGGGCCCCGCACGGCGGGGTCGCCCCGTGGGCGATGACCTGCCAGTAGGAGGACCGCCGGCGCCGGGGCGTCAGGCGGTCAGCGCCCGGTGCAGCTCCGCCGTGCCGCGGCCCAGCGACCGGGCCGCCAGCCAGGCCGCCGCGCCCGCGCCGTCGCCGGCCGGGCGGAGCGGGGCGCCGGGCCAGCGGGCGGCCAGCAGCGGGCCCAGGCGGGCGGCGAGCGGGGTCGGGGTGCTGAGCAGGCCGCCCGCCAGCACGATCGGCAGGACGCAGTCGCGGGCGCGCAGCAGGGAGAGCGTGTCGAGCAGGTGGTCGGCGGCCCGGGCGACCAGGGCGAGCGCCCCGGGATCGCCGAGCCCGGCCCGGTCGAGGACCACGGGGGCGAGTCGGGCCAGCCGGGCGGGGGCCTGCGCGTGGACGGCGGCGATCAGCGCCGAACGCGGGTCCGCGCCGAGGCCGTCCGGGCCGGTCAGCGCCTCGGCGACCGCCGCGTCCAGGCCGGTGAGCGGCTCGTCCCGGTCGATGGCGGTGAGCGCGGCGGAGACGGCCTCGCGGCCGAGCCAGACGCCCGAGCCGCGGTCGCCCAGCAGCCAGCCGTGCCCGTCGGCGGTGCGGCGCAGTTCGTGGCCGCGGATCTCGGCGGCCATCCCGCCCGTGCCGCTGAGCACCACGTTCCCGTCCGGCTCGGCGGTGCCGGCGGCGTGCGCCAGCAGCACGTCGCTGACCAGCACCGGGTGCGCGCCCAGCCCGAGGCCGTCCCAGAGCGGCCCGAAGTCCGGGCGCGCCACCAGCCCGCCCGCGAGCCCCAGCACACCCGCCGCCACCCGCCCCGGGTCCACCCCGGCCAGCGCGGCCCGCACGGTGTCCCCGATCTCCTTCGCGGCGGCCTCCGCCCCGTGCGCGACCGGGTTCCCCCCGGCCCCCCGCGCCTGCCCGACCACCCGCCCGTCCAGCCCCGCGACCAGGGCACGCGTGCTCGTCCCCCCGACGTCCAACCCGAGCACCAACGCCGCACCGGCCACCGCGCACCTCCGGCCCCATGCTCCCACCGACCGGGGGTGGTCAGGGGGCCCGGGGGGACGGCGGGGCGTGCTGCTGACGGCCGGAGCCCGTCGAAGGTCGGTGCCGCCGCGAGCCTGTGGACAGAACCGGAAGCGGCGGCACGCACCGGCAGTGCACCGTCAGCAGCCTGGACCTCGCCGTTCCCCGAGCCCCTGAATGCGCTACCGCCCGTGCACCCGACGGGTTGGCATGGCCGGATGGAGCAGACAGCGAAGCGACAGGTCCGAGCCCTTGCGGCGACGGGGCCGTGACGGCCCACCAGGCGTTCCGGCCGGAGAGCGCGGGGCCCGCGGCGAGTGGCTGGTGCGGATCGAGGACCTGACGCCGCTGGCCCGTGAGTTGCACGCCACGCGGGACCGGGGGCTGCTGCCGCCGGAGCGGCCGTACCCCGTGCCCGCGGGTGCGGCCGTCCGGCTGGGGATCTCCTGACGGTCCGGTCTCAGCCGTGCAGGTAGACGATGCCGAGCTTGGTGAGCCGCCAGTGCTGGGCGGCGGAGCCGTTGCCGGTGGCGAGCTGGACGAGGGGGTTGCCCTGGCCGTCGGTCTGCGGGCCGGCGGTGGCGAGCTTGGTCGGGTCCTGGGAGTCGGCGAGCTCGTAGGTGCCGTCGCCGACGGGCTTCAGCAGCCAGTGCTGGTTGCCGCCGCCGTTGCAGCGCCACTGCTGGATCCTGGTGCCGGGGGCGGTGGCGCCGCCGGCGGCGTCCAGGCACATGTCGCGGTTGCCGCTGGAGTCGAGTTCGTAGGTGCCGCCGGCCTTGGCCTCCAGGACGAAGGACTGGTTGAGGCCGCCGGTGGCGGGATAGGTGAGGGCGGCGCGGCCGTTGGTGGCGTCGCCGTAGCTGCCGCCGCCGGCCAGGTCGAGCGCCTTGCCGTCGGCCTGGTTGGTGAGCTGGTACCAGGCGCCGTCCTCGGGGGTGTCCGGGAACGGTTGCCCGGGGGTGAGCGCGGTGATCGAGGTGCCGTCCTGCTGGTTGAGCGAGCAGAACGCCTGGTCGAGCGCGGCCTGCTGGTAGAACTGCCGCAGGCAGGCGGCCTCGGCGGCGTACCCGGCGACCCGCAGGTGGTACGACTGGCGGACGTTGTTCATGCACAGGCCGGGGATGGCGATCGGGGTGTCGCAGCCGTTGCGGGTGGTCTCGGACAGGTCGATCACGTCGCCGTTGGTGTACTCGTACGGGGAGGTGGTCCACTCGGCGCAGACCTCGTGGCCGAAGGCGACCCGGCGCTGGTCGAGGTAGCGCACGCCGGGGACGCCGGCGGCGGCCTCGCGCAGGGCGTCGCTGAGGGTGGGGACGACCCAGTTGTGGCCCCAGGCGAGGTCCTCGGGGAAGGCGGGGCAGCCGTCGGCGACCTTGCCGGCGTAGTCGTTGCGCCGGATGTCGGGGGTGATCGGGTTGAAGTACGACTGGTAGACCAGCTGGTAGGAGTCGTCCGAGTAGCCGGCCGCCCGCATGGTGTTGCGGACGCTGGTGAGCGCGGCGGCGACCTTGGGCTTGACCCCGGCGGCGCGGCGGGTGATCTCGGCGCTGCCGATGGTGTCCCGGCAGCCCTTGGACTGCGGGATCGGGAAGTACTGGGCGAGGCAGTCCATCATGATGTTCGCGAACTCGAAGTCGTCGTTGGCGCCGATCGTGACGACCACCATCTTGACGTCGTACTGGCGTGCGGTGGCGGCGAGTTGGACGTCCTGCTTGGGTTCGCCGAAGTCGCCGCTGCCAGGGCCGGTGATCTTCGCCAGCCCGGGGTCGCTGACCAGGTCGCCGGTCTGCGCGCCGGAGCAGGCCAGGTCGATCGGGGTGACGCCGGGGAGCCGGGTCACGAAGATCTCGGACTTGGTGGAGCGGTGGCAGTAGTTGGTGGGCGTGTCGGTGCCGGGGACGTAGTCGTCGCCGGTGTCGGTGCCGGCGCCCTCGCCGGAGATCGCGCTGTCGCCGAGGGCGACGATCGCGGCGGGCTTGCCGGGGCTGCCGGAGGCGGCCCGCGCCTCGGTGGTGCCGAGACCGGTACCGAGACCGGTGCCGAGGCCGAGGGCGGCGAGCAGGGCGGCGGTGGCGAGCAGGGCGGGTGGACGGCGCCGGACGGCGGAGCGCGGTTGCCTGGACACTCATGACTCCTTGCGGGGGTGGGGGATCGCCCGGCGGCTGCCGGGCGGCGCGGAGCACGGGGCCGGGCGGCCGGCCCGGCGAACATGAGGCAGGCTCACATGCTAGGTACTGACAGGTAACACAACAAGACTCGCGGCAGCATGACGCTCCGTCGGCGGACGCCCCCGGAAAACGGCCGAGCCGCCGCCCGCTCCCTGCCGGGCAGGGGCGGACGGCGGCTCGGCCGACCAGGGGACCGCGCGTCAGCCGACGTTGGCGCAGGAGTTGCCGAACGCCGGGTTCAGGGCGCCGATGACGTCGATCGAGTTGCCGCACAGGTTGACCGGGATGTGGATCGGCACCTGGATCTGGTTGCCGGAGGCGACACCGGGGGAACCGGCGGCGACACCCTCGGCGCCACTGCTCGCCATGGCGGAACCCGCACCGGCGGCGACGATGCCCACGACGGCGGCGCCGACGGCGGCGGCCTTCTTGATGCTCATGCTGAGTCTCCTCGATAAATCAGATCTTCCAATTGCCGCGCCGGGGGCTGCCGGTAGGAAGCACACGGGACGTGCACCAGGCCAACGAAGCCGTCCCGGCGCGGTTGCGCACGCCCCCGAACAATCACCCACTCGGCGTAATGCGCCGCATTCGGGTGATCGGCGGATCCGCCCGTTTCCCCGGCCGCGCCGGCTCGTTCTTCCTCACGAACACCGCTCCACAGGCAGCCCCGGGCCGCCCTGGACGCGCCGCGAAGCGACCGCTCCCCGCCGTGAGCGAGCAGTCGCGGGCGCACCCCGACGCGGCACGTGTCACCCAAGCCACGGGCGACACGAGGGTGTTGGGCCGCGTGAGTGACATTCACGGCGCATCCGGAAAACCCCGGGCGATGATGCCAATCGCCCGGCACCCGACCATCCACAGTCGGGCAGAACGTGAGGAAGAAAGCTATGCGCAACTTCAAGAAGGCCGCGGTCCTGTCCGTCGCCGCCGCCGGCCTGGTCCTCGGCTCGGCCGGTCTGGCCAACGCCTCCGCGGGCGCCGAGGGCGTCGCCGCCGGCTCCCCCGGCGTGCTCTCCGGCAACCTGATCCAGGTCCCGGTGCACGTCCCGGTCAACGTCTGCGGCAACACCGTCAACGTCATCGGCCTGCTGAACCCGGCGTTCGGCAACTCCTGCGCCAACGTCGGCTGAACTGCCTGACGCAGCGCCCGCGCCGCACCGCACGCCCGTCGTGCGGTGCGGCGCACCAACTCCCTGTGTGATCTAGGAGATCAACCCCCATGCAGAACGTGAAGAAGGCCGCCGTCCTGTCGGCCGCCGCCGCCGGCCTGGTGCTCGGCTCGGCCGGTCTGGCCAACGCCTCGGCCGGCGCCGAGGGCGTCGCCGCCAACTCCCCCGGCGTGCTCTCCGGCAACGCCGTGCAGGTGCCGGTGCACGTTCCGGTGAACGTCTGCGGCAACTCGATCAACGTCATCGGCCTGCTGAACCCCGCGTTCGGCAACTCCTGCGCCAACGTGGACCTGCCGGCCGAGCACCACGAGCACCACGAGAACCACGAGCACCACGAGCCGCCGGTCGACGAAGACTGCTGAACGGCCCCGGCCGATCGGCACCCCGTGCAGACCGCCCCCCGGCCCCGCGGCCGGGGGGCCGCTCGCGTTCCTCCCCCGGAGCACCGCTCCGCTCACCCCGTAAGGATTGGCCGATGACCCGGAAGACCACCGGCGCCGTGGCCGCGCTCGGCGCCGCGATGCTGCTCGGCGGCGTCACCGCCCAGGCCGCGCACGCCGAGACCGAACCGCTCGGCGGGCTCCCCGCGCCCACCACCCACCTGCAGAACACCGACGCCCAGCAGGCCGTCGGCAGCACCACCAGCGCGCTGGGCTACGCGATCGCCCCGGTGAAGGAGCTGCGGCTCGACCCGTGGGCCGGCTCCGGCGCGGACGTGCTGAACAACGGCGTCGCGGTCGTCCCCGACAACGGCGTCGCCCCGGTCGGCACCGCCCCGCTCACCGCGCCGCTGTCCGGCGGCGGCGGCCCGGAGGACCTGCCGCTGGCCGGCCCGCTGCTCGGCGTGCTGCCGGGCTGAGCGCGCGCGAAGCGGCCCGGGCTCCTCCCCCCGCGAGGAACCCGGGCCGTTCCGCTTCCCGGCGGGGCGTCAGCCCCGGGTCTGGTCCAGCCCGCTGGCGAGGGTGCCCACCGGGTCGGCCTGGTTCAGCATCTCGCCGGTGGTGGCGGTGGTGGTGGCGGCCAGGTTCCGCACCGAGTCGGTGATCGAGATCTGGTCCTGCTCGCCGCCGAGCGAGGCGCTCGCCCCCGGGACGGCCTGCACCGGCGCGGTCACCAGGTGCGGGTCGACCTTGTCCAGGGTCAGCGCGGCGTCGGTGAGCCGGCCGCCCTGGCCCTCCACGAAGGTGACCGGCTCGCCCAGGCCCACCGCGGGGCCGCCCAGGTTGAGCGGGGCGGCCGGGGCGTCCAGGCCGAGGGTGCCGAGCTCGGCGCCGCGGTCGACCTCGGGCAGCGGCAGCACCGCGCCCAGCGAGGGGCCGGCCTTGCCGCCGTTGATCGCGGGCAGCACGTGCTCCGGGATCGGCCGGGTGGGGCTCTGGCCGGTCTCGGTGGGCGGCATCAGCGGCGAGGTCGGGATCCCGCCGTGGACCTCGCCGCCCTCCGGCAGCAGCGGCAGCGGCGCGGTCACCGCGCTGAGCGGGATGCTGAACGGCACCTCCTGGGTGGCCAGGCCGTTCTCGATCGCCGCCACCTCGGCCGGGGTCTTCGGGGCCGCCTGGGCCACGCCCTGCGTCGCCGCCACGCCGGCGCCGACCGCCAGCAGCAGGGCACCGGTCGCCCGCTTGGAGAGCTTCATCGTGTTCGCCGTTCGTTCGGGAAATTGGTTCGAGTGCTTGGTGGGCACCCTGGCGAACGATCCAGCGGCCCCTCGGATAGCGGGGGTTAACCGGAACGGCTGAATAATCCGATCTCCGCACGGTCGAAAATCCGACCGGCGCGCGGGCGAAACGGTGATCGCCGACGAATTTCCCGCCGAGCCCGTAACTTTCCGAGTCGCCATTCTTTGATCCCGACGACGACGGGGCAGCACCCCTCGAACGGCATTTCAGAGAGGTATCTCCACTCATGCTCAAGAAGACTTTCGCTACCGCCGGCCTGGCCGCCGCCGCGTTGGCCGCGGTGTCCACCCCCGCCGTCGCCATCGGCAACGCGGACGGTTCGGCCGGCTCGATCCAGGGCAACGGCGGCACCAACGCCACCGGCACCTGGGGCAACCACAGCCCGAACTTCCACTTCGCCGACAACCCGAACCTCTGCCTCCCGGAGATCCACAACATCGGCGTCGCGGTGCTCGGCGTGGCCGTCCCGGTCGAGGTCGACGCGCTCAACAACCAGCCCAAGCAGACCTGCGTGGTCGGCCAGGGCACCCTCGGCAGCGGCGACGGCGGCGTCTCCCACCTGGTCGGCTGACGCCCCGTCACTGCCCCCGGCGCGGAGCCCCACGCTCCGCGCGGTACGACCCGCCGGGTCCGCTCCCCCGGCCCGGCGGCAGGACCCGGCGCGAGCCACGCACCGGTCCGCTGCTCCACTCCATCAGATCCGAAAAGGAAAACCCAATGATCAAGAAGGCTCTCGCCGCCGCCGGCCTCGCCGCCGCCGGTCTCGCCTCGATCGCCTCCCCGGCGATGGCCATCGGCGACGCGGACGGCGCCGCCACCTCGGTGCAGGGCAACGGCGGCACCAACGCCACCGGCACCTCGGGCAACCACAGCCCGAACTTCCACACCCTGGACAACCCGAACCTCTGCCTCCCCGAGGTCCACAACATCGCCGTCGCCGTCATCGGCGTCGCGGTGCCGGTCGAGGCCAACGTCCTGAACAACGAGCCGTCGCAGACCTGCGTCGTGGGCCAGAACACCGTGGGCAGCGGCGACGGTGGCGTCTCCCACCTGATCGGCTGACCTTCCGGTCGCGTCCGGCCGCCGGGTCCGGGGGGAGCGATCCCCGCGGGCCCGGCGGTTCCACGTCTCCGGCCGCTCCCGGAAACCCGTTCGTCTGCGGCGCGATCGGGTGATCGGAGCACCGGTGGGCGCGTGCAGCGCCGCTCCAGCCGCACCCCTGTGCTGACGTAGAGACCGCACCACCTGACGCAGAGAGGAACTTCCCATGAAGAGCAAGCTGGGCAAGGCCGTCATCACCTCCGTCGCCGCGCTCGCCCTGGCCGGCATCGGCGCGCCCGCGTACGCGCACGTCGCCGTCGGCGGCGGCGCCGAGGGCGTGGCCACCGCCGACGAGCCCTTCGTCGCCGGCCACTGGGCGGGCTTCGCCGAGACCTCCCACATCTTCACCGCGGGCGGCGGCTACGGCTGGGCCACCGACACCGCCGTCGGCGGCGG
The DNA here is from genome assembly GCF_000716545.1 of Kitasatospora phosalacinea. GTDB lineage: Bacteria > Actinomycetota > Actinomycetes > Streptomycetales > Streptomycetaceae > Kitasatospora > Kitasatospora phosalacinea. The sequence continues at coordinate 76,086 of NZ_JNWZ01000013.1, read as the reverse complement.
CGAGGGCGGCATCGTCGCGATCGACTGACACAGCGTCGGCCCGCCGGGGCGCGGAGGCCGTTCGCGGCGTCCGCGCCCTTCGCGCTGCCCGCGCCGATACTCCGTTGTGCCGACCGGCTCCGCGCGGAAAACTGGCCGACCGGGCCCGGGGGGCCGATCGGCACGGGTACGGAGGGGGAGGACGGCCGTGGAGAAGATTCCGACACTGTTCGAGCGGGACGGCGGGTTCCGGGTGGTGGACCGGCCGCGCGCCGAGTGCGCCTGGGTGTTCGCCGGGGAGGGCGCGGCGACCGAGAAGCTGGACGGCACGAACGTCCGGCTGACGGTCCGCTCGGGGCGGCTGGTCCGGGTGGAGAAGCGCCGCAACCCGAGCGCCGCGCAGAAGGGGCTCGGCATCGTCGACGGCTGGTACGCGGACACCGCGGAGGACGCCGCCGGGGACAGGTGGATCCTGGCCGCCGCGCACGGCACCGACGTGAGCGGCTGGCCGGACGGCGAGCACCCCTGCGAGGCGCTGGGCCCGCGGATCCAGGGCAACCCGCTGGGGCTGGAGCAGCACCTGTGCGTGCCGTTCGACCGCGAGGCGCCGGTGTACGAGGGGGTGCCGCGCAGCTACCACGGCCTGCGGGAGTACCTGGCGGAGCTGGAGAGCCGGTTCGCGCCGGGGGCGCTCGCCGAGGGCCTCGTCTTCCACCACCCGGACGGGCGGCGCGCCAAGATCAAGCGGAAGGACTTCCCGAAGTCCGCCTGAACCCGGCGCGCCCGGCGGCGCGTCAGCGCAGCAGGCCCGCGACCTCGACCGCCCAGTAGGTGAGGATCTGCTCGGCGCCGGCCCGGCGGATCGAGGTGAGCGTCTCCAGGATGGTGCGCTCGCGGTCGATCCAGCCGTTGGCGGCGGCGGCCTCGACCATCGCGTACTCGCCGGAGACCTGGTAGGCGGCGACGGGGACGGGCGAGGCGTCGGCGACCTGGCGGACGATGTCCAGGTAGGACATCGCGGGCTTGACCATCACCAGGTCGGCGCCCTCGGCGACGTCCTGGGCCAGCTCGCGCAGCGACTCGCGGGCGTTGGCCGGGTCCTGCTGGTAGGTCTTGCGGTCGCCCTTGAGGGAGGAGCCGACGGCCTCCCGGAAGGGGCCGAAGAACGCGGAGGCGTACTTGGCGGTGTAGGCGAGGATCCCGGTGTCCTGGTGGCCGGCGGCGTCCAGCGCCTCGCGGACGGCGGCGACCTGGCCGTCCATCATGCCGGACGGGCCGACCAGGTGGACGCCGGCGTCGGCCTGGACGACGGCCATCTCGGCGTAGCGCTCCAGGGTGGCGTCGTTGTCGACCGAGCCGTCGGCGGCGAGCACGCCGCAGTGGCCGTGGTCGGTGAACTCGTCCAGGCAGAGGTCGGACATCACGACCAGCCGGTCGCCGACCTCGGAGACCACGTCGCGGATGGCGTGCTGCAGGATGCCCTCGGGGTCGGTGCCCGCGGTGCCGGTGGCGTCCTGCACCTCGGGGACGCCGAACAGCATGATGCCGCCGATCCCGGCCTCGGCGGCCTCGACAGCGGCCCGGCGCAGGGTGTCCCGGGTGTGCTGGACGACGCCCGGCATGGAGCCGATCGGCCGGGGCTCGGTGATGCCCTCGCGGACGAACGCGGGCAGGATCAGCTCGGCCGGGTGCAGCCGGGTCTCGGCGACCAGGCGGCGCATCGCCGGGGTCGAACGCAGTCGGCGCGGGCGGACGGACGGGAATTCGGCGGACACTTCGAAGGCTCCCTGAGTCGCGGAGGAACGCGCCGGGGGAGGCCCGTCGGCCTCCCCCGGCGTGCGGGTCAGCGCGCCTTGCGGCGCGAACCGGGGCGGCGTTCGCTCGGCCGGTAGACCGGCTCGCCCGCCGCGGTGGCGGCGTCCCGGCGGGTGGCCCCGAAGTCGGCGAGCGCCTGGGCGAGCGCCGACGCGGACGGGGCCGGGGCCATCACGTCGACCCGCAGGCCGTGCTCCTCCGCCGTCTTGGCGGTGGCCGGGCCGATGCAGGCGATGACGGTCACGTTGTGCGGCTTGCCGGCGATGCCGACCAGGTTGCGGACGGTCGAGGACGAGGTGAACAGCACCGCGTCGAAGCCGCCGCCCTTGATCGCCTCCCGGGTCTCGGCCGGCGGCGGCGAGGCCCGCACCGTCCGGTACGCGGTCACGTCGTCGACCTCCCAGCCGAGTTCGACCAGGCCGGCCACCAGGGTCTCGGTGGCGATGTCGGCGCGCGGCAGCAGCACCCGGTCGATCGGGTCGAACACCGGGTCGTACGGCGGCCAGTCCTCCAGCAGGCCGGCCGCGGACTGCTCGCCGGAGGGCACCAGGTCGGGCTTGACGCCGAAGTCGACCAGCGCCTGCGCGGTGGTCTCGCCGACCGCCGCGACCTTGATGCCGGCGAACGCCCGGGCGTCCAGGCCGTACTCCTCGAACTTCTCCCGGACGGCCTTGACGGCGTTGACCGAGGTGAAGGCGATCCACTCGTAGCGGCCGGTGACCAGGCCCTTGATGGCCCGCTCCATCTGCTGCGGGGTGCGCGGCGGCTCGACCGCGATGGTCGGCACCTCCTGCGGCACCGCGCCGTACGAGCGCAGCTGCTCGGACAGGCCGTGGGCCTGCTCCTTGGTGCGCGGCACGAGGACGTTCCAGCCGAACAGCGGCTTGGTCTCGAACCACGAGTGCGAGGCGCGGTGGGCGACCTGCTCGCCCACCACGGCTATCACCGAGGTCGCCGGGTCGACCGGGGCGGAGACCGGCGAGGGCAGCACCCGGGCGGCCTTCAGGTCGGCGGCGATGGCGGCCAGCGTGGAGGTGAAGGTGCGCTGCCGGGTGGTGGTGCCCGACAGCGTCGCGGAGAGCGCCGCGTCGGGCTTGCGGCCGTGCGCCACCAGGGAGTTGGCGGTGGCGGGCAGCTGGCCCAGGGTGGTGCGCACCACCAGGGTGGTCTCCGGCGCGCCCAGGTCGACGACCTGGCCGGCCAGCAGCGCCTCGGCGTCCACGAAGCGGACGTCGGCGCCCTGGCCGCCGCGCAGCGGCACGCCCGCGTAGGCGGGCACGCCCACCGACTGGGCGACGCCGGGCACGACCTCGAACGGCACGCCGGCCTGGGCGCAGCGCAGCATCTCCTGGGCGGCGCAGCCGTCCAGGCCCGGGTCTCCGTCGACGGTGCGGACCAGGTGCCGGCCGGCCTTGACCGCGTCGGCGGCCAGGTCGGCGAGCTCCCTGCCGGCGTCGGCCGGGTCGAGGACCTGGACACCGCTGGGACAGTGGGTGCGGACCGCGGCGGCGGTCAGCGGGTCGGCGACCAGTACGTCGGCGGTGCCGAGCACGTCGACGGCGCGCAGGGTGAGCAGTCCCGGGTCGCCGGGGCCGGCGCCGAGGAAGGTGCAGCGCCCTGCGGGCGGGTGGAATCCGGCGGCGGTCATCGGGCGCGCTCCCCCATCAGGTCGGCCGCTCCGGTGTCGAGCAGCCTGGTGGCCAGGGCGCGGCCCAGGGCCGCGGCCTGCTCCTCGGCGTTCTCGTCGGGGACGAGCGGGCCGGTGGCGGACATCTTGAGCAGTTCGACGCCGTCGGTGGTGCCGACCACGCCGTTCAGGCGCAGTTCGGTGCCGGCCCAGGTCGCCAGCGCGGCGACCGGGGCGGAGCAGCCGGCCTCCAGGGTGGCGAGCAGGGCGCGCTCGGCGACCACGGCGGCCCGGGTGGGGCGGTGGTCGAGCCGGGCCAGGACAGCGGCCAGGGTCGGGTCGACGCACTCGACGGCGAGCGCGCCCTGCCCGGGGGCGGGCAGCATCAGCTCGGTGTCGAGGTGCTCGGTGATCTCGGCGGAGCGGCCGAGCCGGTTGAGTCCGGCGGTGGCCAGCACCACGGCGTCGAGTTCGCCCGAGGTGACGTAGTTGATCCGGGTGTCCACGTTGCCGCGGATCGGCACGGTCTCCAGGTCGGCGCCGCGGGCGCGGGCCCAGGCGTTCAGCTGGGCCATCCGGCGGGGGGAGCCGGTGCCGACCCGGACGGCGCGGCCCTCCGTCCCGGCGACCAGCTCGGCCAGGGTCAGGCCGTCGCGGGCGACCAGCGCGTCCCGGGCGTCCTCGCGCTCGGGGACGGCGGCCAGCAGCAGCCCGGCGGGTTCGGCGGTGGGCAGGTCCTTGAGCGAGTGGACGGCCAGGTCGATCCGGCCCTCCAGCAGGGCGTCGCGCAGGGCCGAGACGAACACCCCGGTGCCGCCGATCTGGGCCAGCGACTCGCGGGAGACGTCCCCGTAGGTGGTGATCTCGACCAGTTCCACCCGGCGGCCGGTGACCTTGGCCACCTCCTCCGCGACCATGCCCGACTGGGCCGTGGCGAGGGCGCTGCGGCGGGTGCCGAGGCGCAGCGGCGTCACTGTCTCTTGACCATTCATGAGGGGATCGTCCTGGTCGTGCTGGGGGGCTGACGGGGTGTTCATCTGGTTGCTCCGGCGGGCGGGACTGCTGCGGCCCGGTCGGTGGGGGCCTGGGCGACGGCGGCCTGGGCGGCGGGGATGCCGCCCGGCGGGATCGAGGACCCCGCCTGGGCGCCGATCGGGGTGCCGGAGACAGCGTGCACTGCCGCCGGGTCCAAGTCGAACAGTTCGCGCAGGGCTTCCGCGTAGGAGGCCCCGCCGGGTTCGGCGGCGAGCTGCTTGACCTTGACGGTGGGGGCGTGCAGCAGTTTGTCGACCACCCGGCGCACGGTCTGCGAGATCTCCGCGCTGGAGCGCTCGTCCAGGTCCGGCAGCCGGGAGGTGAGGCGGGCGAGTTCGCTGCTGACCACCTCGGAGGCCATGGCGCGCAGGGCGACCACGGTCGGGGCGATCCGGGCGGCGCGCTGGGCCTGGCCGAAGGCGGTGACCTCGTCCGCGACGATGGTGGCCACCGCGTCCACGTCGCCGGCGCCGGGGGTGGCGGCGTGCGCGTGCGAGAGGCTCTCCAGGTCGACCAGCAGGGCGCCGTCCAGGGCGTGCACGGCGTGGTCGACGTCCCGGGGCATGGCCAGGTCGAGGAAGGCCAGCGGCCGGGGGGAAGTGCGGGCGGCGAGCGCGGCGGCGACCTCGGGGGCGTCGATCACGGTGCCGGCCGCGCCGGTGCAGGAGATCACCAGGTCGACGCCGGCGAGCGTCCGCGGGACCTCCGCGAAGTCCAGGGTGCGGGCGGCGCCGCCGAGGATCTCCACCAGCCGCTCGGCGCGGGCCGGGGTGCGGTTGGCGATCAGCAGGTCGGTGACGCCGGAGCGGACCAGGGTGGCGGCGGCCAGCGAGCTCATCGAGCCCGCGCCGACCACCAGGGCGCGCTTGCCCGCGATCGGGCCGGCGCCGGCGGCGACCTGCTCCAGGCCGAAGGTGACCAGCGACTGGCCGGCCTTGTCGATGCCGGTCTCGCTGTGGGCGCGCTTGCCGACCCGCAGGGCCTGCTGGAACAGCTCGTTCAGGCCGCGGCCCGCGGTGTGCTCCTCCTGGGCCTTGGCCAGCGCGTCGCGCAGCTGGCCGAGGATCTGGCCCTCGCCGACGACCATCGAGTCCAGGCCGCAGGCCACCGAGAACAGGTGGTGGACGGCGCGGTCCTCGTAGTGCACGTACAGGTGGGGGGTGAGCTCGTCCAGGTCGACGCCGCTGTGCCCGGCGAGCAGCTGGGACAGCTCGGCGACGCCCGCGTGGAACTTGTCCACGTCGGCGTACAGCTCGATCCGGTTGCAGGTGTTGACCAGCGCGGCCTCGCCGACGGTCGCCGAGGCGGCCGCGTCGTGCAGCACCCGGGTCGGGCTGTCGCCGGTGAGCGCGGCGCGCTCCAGCACGCCGACCGGTGCGGTCCGGTGGCTCAGACCGACTACCAGAAGACTCATGCCCCCACCTCGTCGTGACGGATGTTCGTGCTCACGCCGGCATCACCGCGGACAGGTCGTCGTCCGGACCGCCCTTGGCGGCTGGCGCGGTCTTCGCCTGCTCGGCCTTGCCGCCGGCGGCCCGGCGCAGCTTGGCGGCGGCGGCGCGGACCGGCCCGGGGGCGCGGTCGAGCACCGAGTCGCCCGCGGCCGGCTCGTCGCCGGCCTTGCGCTGCTCGTGGAAGGCGAGGATCTGCAGCTCTATCGACAGGTCGACCTTGCGCACGTCCACCCCGTCCGGCACGGTCAGCACGGTCGGGGCGAAGTTCAGGATGCTGGTCACGCCGGCCTCCACCAGCCGGTCGCAGACCTGCTGGGCGGCACCGGGCGGGGTGGTGATCACGCCGATGGAGACGTGCTGGGAGGCGACGATCTCCTCCAGCTCGTCCATGTGCCGCACGGGCAGGCCCGCGGCGGTGCTGCCGACCACGTTGGGGTCGGCGTCCAGCAGCGCGGCTACCCGGAAGCCCCGGGAGGCGAAACCGCCGTAGTTGGCGAGGGCGTGGCCCAGGTTGCCGATGCCGACGATGACGACCGGCCAGTCCTGGGTGAGGCCCAGCTCGCGGGAGATCTGGTAGACGAGGTACTCCACGTCGTACCCGACGCCGCGGGTGCCGTAGGAGCCCAGGTAGGAGAAGTCCTTGCGGAGCTTCGCGGAGTTCACCCCGGCCGCGGCGGCCAGCTCCTCGGAGGAGACGGTGGGGACGGAGCGCTCGGAGAGCGCGGTCAGCGCCCGCAGGTAGAGCGGGAGGCGGGCGACGGTCGCCTCCGGGATGCCCCGCGCGCGCGAGGGCCTGCGCGCGGCACCCGGGTCGGGCGTCTGCGAACTGCTGGGTGAGGGTCGGCCGATTGCCACGTTGCTCCTGCGGGTGAAGCTGGGCTTGGACCGCCAGGCTATGCGTTTGTGAACGTGTGCACAAAGATGGTGCCCGATTTGTCCCCGAACAGTGACACGCATCACTCGTAACCCGCCGAACCGATCAGCGCCCGCGGGCCCTCCACCCCCGCCGGCCAGGGCCCCAGCGGTGCCAGCCGGCGCAGCAGCGGCACCCCGCTCCGGGAGCGCTCCGACCGGGCCGGGGCCAACCGGGGCCACGGCACCGCGGGGCGCTCCGGCAGCCGCACCTCGGAGCAACCCGTCCGCCGGCAGTGCCGCAGCAGCTCCACCGTCGCCAGCGCGTCCCCCAGCGCGGTGTGCGCCGGGAACCAGCCCAGGCCGGCCGCGTCCACGCACGCGGACAGCCCGAAACCGCCCGCCTCCGGCAGCAGCCGGCGGGCCATCCGCATCGTGCACAGCAGCGGCACCGGGGGCAGCGCCACCCCGATCCGCGCGAACTCCCGCTCCAGGAAAGCCCGGTCGCAGGTCACGTGGTGGCCCACCAGCACCCGGCCGGCCAGCAGCTCCAGCAGCCACGGCGCGATCTGCCGGAACCTCGGCGCCCCGAGCACGTCCTCCTGCGCTATCCCGTGCACGTGCGTCGGCCCGACCGGCCCGCCCGGGTCCACCAGCGTCGCGAACTCGCGCTCGATCCGCAGCCCGGCATCCAGCTGCACCACGGCCACCTCGACCACCCGGTGCCGCCAGGGGCTACGACCGGTGGCCTCGACGTCGACGACGGCGTAGCCGCTCATCGCGCCCTCCTCTTGGACAGCCCCCGGCGGACACGGAAAACCGTTCGATCGTAAGCCGAGAAGTGAGGAACTCCTAGGGCGATCTTCATCGAACGTTCACGAAGCAACGGTTCCCGAGAGGTCGCGCGTCCAGGAGCTCAGGCGCCGAGCGCCTTGCGCAGGCGGGTCTCGTCGATCCGCCAGAAGTCGTGCTGGCGGCCGTCGACCAGGGTCACCGGGATCTGCTCGGCGTACTCCGCGTACAGGGCCGGGTCCTGGAGGACGTCCTTCTCCTCGAAGGAGGCGCCGAGTTCGGCGGTGACCCTGAGGATCACCTCCCGGGCGTCCTCGCACAGGTGGCAGCCGGGTTTGCCGATCAGGGTGACGGTGGTCTCGGCGGGGTTCTTCTTCGCGCGTCGCAGCAGGCTCACCGGTTCATTGTGCCGCCGCCCGTTCACTGCGCGGGCACCCCTCGGACACGGGGTCGGACGGCCGCGCTGACTATGCTCGTCGCATGGCCGCGCTGCGAAGGCTCACCCAGTCAAAGCGTCCCACCGACGACCGGACCGCCCTGGCGGGCGAGGCCGCGGCCGACGCCGCCGAGGCCCGGCTCGCGCCGGAGGGGGACCACACGCCGGAGCCCGGGGACGTCCGGGCCGCCGCCTTCTTCGACTGCGACAACACCATCCTGCGCGGGGCTGCGATCTTCTACCTCGGGGTCGGCCTGTACCGGCGGCGCTTCTTCTCCCGCCGCGACCTCGCCCGGTTCGCCTGGCAGCAGGCCGCCTTCCGGCTGCGCGGCGCGGAGAACCCGGACCACATCGCCGACGCCCGGGACAGCGCGCTGGGCCTGGTGGCCGGCAAGCGCACCGCGGACCTGGAGCGGATCTGCGAGGAGATCTTCGAACCCGTGCTGGCCGAGAAGGTCTGGCCGGGGACGCGGGCCCTGGTGCAGATGCACCTGGACGCCGGGCAGCGGGTGTGGCTGGTGACGGCCGCCCCGCTGGAGGTGGCCCGGCTGATCGCCCGCCGGCTGGGCATGACCGGCGCGCTCGGCACCGTCGCCGAGACCCGGGACGGCGAGTACACCGGCCGACTGGTCGGCGGGATGCTGCACGGCCCGGCGAAGGCGGCCGCGGTGCAGGCGCTGGCCCGGCGCGAGCAGTTGGACCTGGCGCGCTGCGCGGCGTTCAGCGACTCCGCCAACGACATCCCGATGCTGAGCCTGGTCGGCCACCCGTACGTGATCAACCCGGACGGGGCGCTGCGCCGGCACGCGCGGGCGATGGGCTGGCGGGTGCGGGACTTCCGCACCGGGCGGAAGGCGGCCCGGATCGGCGTCCCGGCGGCGGCCGGACTCGGCGTGCTGGCCGGGGCGGCCGCGGCGGCGGTCGCGGTGCACCGGCGGCAGCGCGCCTGACGCCCCCGGGTGCGCCGCGGGTCCGGCGCGGCGCCGCGCCGGGCCGACGTCAACCCGGCGCCGCCGACACGCCCGCCGGCGGGTGGTCCTGCACGTCAGCGGGGGTGAACCCGCCCGGAGCGCCGGATGGTTCGAGAACGTCCGGGCCTGACCGGAACTGATCGTTCGCCAGTCGGCCAAAGTCATGGGTTGGGACCGCGGATGGCGGGGAAACCCGGCCCGCGCACCGGTGTTCGGTCACCCGATGCGCACAAGTGGTCACATTGAGCCGGGCGGACGGTGCCAACTCCGGTCACCGACAGGTGAATATGCGCAAGAAGTGGACCTCAACCGACCACTTCGACCACGCGGTGTAGCTGTCATTGCACAAAGCGTTATTCTCTCCTGGATGCACCCCACCCGGACGTCCCCGTGACGGGTGGTCAGTGCGGCGTGCTCTCCGCACAGGCGGAGGTGATCCGTCCACAGTTCTGCCTCTGGGAGTCCCGTGTACCCACCCGTCCGGAACGACGCGCCAGCCACCTCCCGCCCGTCGACCGCCACTCTGCGCCGCGGTGTGCGCCTGGAACGGCTGTGGGCCGCGATCCGCGAGTTCGAACTGACCGTGCCGCAGCCCGCGGTGGCCGGTCCAGCGTTCGCCGCGCCCGGGTTCGCCGCGCCCGCGCCCGCCGCGTTCGTCGCGCCGCTGCTGCGCTCGACCACCACCGGCCCCGCCGCCGGCAGCGCCCCGGCCGGGGGGGCGCGCGGCCGCACCGTGCCCGCCCCCGGCACCCGCGGCCGCGCCCGCAGCGCCCCCGCCGGCCCCGGCTACGACACCGAGCACAACCCGGTGGTGGAGCTGGTCGAACGGGCCCAGAACGGCGAGAGCGAGGCCTTCGGGCGGCTCTACGACCACTACGCCGACACCGTGTACCGGTACATCTACTACCGGGTCGGCAGCCGGGCCACCGCCGAGGACCTGACCAGCGAGACCTTCCTGCGCGCGCTGCGCCGGATCGGAACCTTCACCTGGCAGGGCCGCGACTTCGGCGCCTGGCTGGTGACCATCGCCCGCAACCTGGTGGCCGACCACTTCAAGTCCAGCCGGTTCCGGCTGGAGGTCACCACCGGCGAGATGCTCGACTCCAACGAGTGCGAGCGCAGCCCCGAGGAGTCGGTGCTGGAGTCGCTCTCCAACGCCGCCCTGCTGGACGCGGTGCACCGGCTCAACCCGCAGCAGCAGGAGTGCGTCACGCTGCGCTTCCTGCAGGGCCTGTCGGTCGCCGAGACGGCCCGGATCATGGGCAAGAACGAGGGCGCCATCAAGACGCTGCAGTACCGGGCGGTGCGCACGCTGGCCCGCCTGCTGCCGCCGGACGCCAGGTGATCCGCCGACCGTGGACGCGACGGCCCGCAGACCGCCGCCGGCGCCCCCGTTGACCGACGGACCGTCAACCCGGGCCCGGTGCAAGCCCGTCCGGGTGAGTGGGCGGTCATCTGCTCTGCTTAATACGCCAGGGGGGTCGTGCGTAACCGACTCCCGACACCGCTCGTTGGCCAGCGTGCAATCCGCCACCGGGCCCGCAGTCAAGTGGGAACCCAAGCTGTCACCCGATGGTGTGGTTTCGGCCTGCCGGGACAACCAACCGGCGGGCCACGGTGTCGAAAACGACGAAGGGAGGTGTGGCCCGTGACGGCAAACGTGCTGGAGCACCGGCGGGCGAAGTCCTTCGCCGAGGCGCTGGAGGCCCACCAGAGTGACCACCGGAGCAGCGGCTCGCACCGGGCCGGCTCCGCCGCCATGACCGAGCTCCTCGCCATGGCCGAAGCGCTCGGTGCGATCCCCGCCCCCGAGCTCGCCGCCGAGACGCGGACGGTCCAACGAGCCCAGCTGATGGCCGCGTTCGAACAGGAGTGGGCCGGCGGCGCCCCCACCGCGGTCCTCCCCGCCCAGCGCGGCCGGCGCCTGCGCGGCACCCGCTGGGGCCGCCGCCTCGCCATCGGCGGCCTGGTCGCCGGCGTCGCCGTCGGCGGGCTCGCCGGAGCCGCCGCCGCCTCCACCAACGCCCTCCCCGGCGACACCCTGTACGGCATGAAGCGCGGCCTGGAAGGGCTGCGCCTCGACTGGGCCGACAGCGACACCGAGCGCGGTGCGCTGCTGCTCCAGCAGGCTTCCACCCGGCTCGACGAGGCGCAGACGCTGCTCGGCCGCGCCGACAGCCCGACCGCGCTCAGCCCCGCCACCGTCGACCAGGTCCGCCGCGCCCTCGACGACATGCACACCGAGGCGCTGCGCGGCCGCGACCTGCTGCGCGCCGTCTACCGCACCAACGGCTCGCTCACCCCGATGCGCCAGCTCGCCGGCTTCGCCGGGGAGGACCAGCGCTGGACGGCCCTGCAGTCCAAGCTGCCGTCCGGGCTGAGCACCGAGGCGTCCAAGGTCGACCGGCTCTTCGACGACATAAGCGAGGACGTCGCGCCGCTCCGGCTCGGGCAGACCCCCGGCCAGGGCGGCAGCGGCGGCAGCACCGGCGGGTCGCCCTCCGGCGGGGCGAGCGGCGGCACCGCACCGGGCACCGGCCGGCAGCCGCTGCTCCCGGGCACCGGCGCCTCCGGCGGCGCGAGCGGCGGCCACGACCCGGCCACCGCCCCGTCCGGCCGGGCCACGTCGGCGCCCAGCGCGCCCACCGCGGGCGGGCTCGGCGACCTGCTGGGCGGCCTGACCGGCACCGGCGCCTCCCCCACCGCGACGGGCGCCCCGGCGGCCCCGGCCCCCGGTGCCTCCCCCGCCCCGTCCGGCTCCCCGGCGGCGCCCCCGGCGGGCGCCGGGCAGGGCATCACCATCCCGCCGCTCGTCCCGGGCCTGCTGCCGGGGCTGACGCTCAACTGAGGGGGGCGCCCCGTCCGGGGGCGGGGGACCGCGCGGCCGACCGGGCCCGCGCGGTTCCCCGCCCCCGGTCCCGGCGGGCCGCTCAGCCGAAGACGGAGCGCCGCTGCACCAGCAGCTTGTACAGCGTGTGCTGGATGGTCTCCCGGACTTGGTCGGTGAGGTTGAAGACCAGCATCGGGTCCTCCGCCGCGTCCTTCGGGTAGCTGTCGGTCGGGATGGGTTCGCCGAACTGGATGGTCCACTTGGTGGGCAGCGGGATCGCGCCGAGCGGCCCGAGCCAGGGGAAGGTCGGCGTGATCGGCACGTAGGGCAGGCCGAGCAGCCGGGCCAGCGTCTTGAAGTTGCCGATCATCGGGTAGGTCTCCTCGGCGCCGACGATCGAGCAGGGCACGATCGGCACGCCGGCCCGCAGCGCGGAGGCGACGAAGCCGCCGCGGCCGAAGCGCTGGAGCTTGTAGCGGTCGGAGAAGGGCTTGCCGATGCCCTTGAAGCCCTCGGGCCAGACGCCGACCACCTCGCCGCGCTCCAGCAGGGTCTGGGCGTCCTCGTTGCAGGCCAGGGTGTGTCCGGCCTTGCGGGCCAGCTCGTTGACCACGGGCAGGACGAAGACCAGGTCGGCGGCGAGCATCCGCAGGTGCCGGTCGGCGTGGTCGTGGACGGCGACCTGGGTCATCAGCGCGTCCAGCGGGATGGTGCCGGAGTGGTTGGCGACGATCAGCACGCCGCCCTCGGCGGGGATGTGCTCGGTGCCGCGGACCTCGATCCGGAAGTACTTCTCGGCGAGCGGCCGGAGCAGCGCGAGGAAGACCTCCTCGGTGAGCTCCTTGTCGAAGCCGAAGTCGTCCACCTCGTAGTCGCCGGTGAGCCGGCGGCGCAGGAAGCCGAGGCCGTTGGTGGCGCGTTCCTCCCAGCCCTTGCCGAACACCCGGGTGGCGGTGGCGCCGAGCTGCCCGGCGAGGGCGGCGCCGACGCCGTCGGCGATCCGGTCGGCGAGGGCGGGGCGGGGTTCCGGTCCGCTCCAGCTGGGGGCGGACTCGATCGGGATGACCTTGGCCGCCGGGTCGGCGGACTCCCGGGCGGCTGTCATCGCGGCCTCGTTTCCTGGTTCCGGGTGGGGTGGTGGCCGTCGAGCAGGCCGGTGAGCCGGTCGGTGACGGCGGTGAGCCGCTCGGGCGGCAGCGGGCCGGGCGCGCAGTGCGCGACGAAGTCGGCGAAGGTCTCGGAGGTGGTCCAGCGCGGGGTGTGGCCGAAGCCCTCGCGCAGCTGGGCGGTGTCCACCACCCGCCCGTGGGTGAGGAGTTGCAACTGCTCCTGGGAGAACGCCCGGTCCGCGGGGGCGGCCAGCCGCCGGGCCAGCTGGGCGACCAGGCCGAGCGCGGGCCGCAGCAGCGGGACGGTGGGGCGGCCGAGCCGGCGGGCGCACTGGGAGAGCAGCAGGACGCCGTCCCCGGCGACGTTGTAGGTGCCGGGGGGCGCGCCGAGCGCGGCCAGCCGCAGCACCTCCAGGGCGTCCTCCTCGTGGACGAACTGCAGCCTGGGGTCGTGGCCGAAGGCGGTGGGCAGCACGGGGAGCCGGAAGTACGCGGCGAGCGGGGTGTCGCCGTCCGGGCCGAGGATGTTGGCGAAGCGCAGCACCGTGACGGCGACGTCGGGGCGGCGGCGGGCGAAGCCGCGGACGTAGCCCTCGACTTCGGCGGCGTCCCGGGCGAAGCCGCCGGGGGGCAGCGCCTTGGGCTGGGTGCGCTCGCCGATGACGGCCGGGTCGCGGGGCGCGGAGCCGTACACGGCGGTGGTGGACTTGACGACCAGGCGGCGCAGTCCGGGGGCCTGTTGGCAGGCGCCGAGCAGCTGCATGCTGCCGATGACGTTGCTCTCCTTCACCGCGGCCCGGCCGCCGTGGCCGAGCGCGGTGACGTTGAGGTGCACCACGGTGTCGACGCCGTGCTCGGCGATCACCCGGGCGATCGCCGGGCGGCGCGGGTCGACCTGGGCGTAGCGGACGCCAAGCGGGAGTCCGGCCGGCGGCGGGACGGCGTCGACGCCCACCACCCGGTCCACGTCGGGGTGTTCGGCGATCCGTTCGGCGAACCGCGCGCCGAGCGGGCGCGCCACGCCGGTGACGAGCACGACCTTGCCCACGTTGCCCCGACCTCCCTGGATGCCCACCCTGGTGTGCACCGTACCGCGCGGAGGTCGCGGGGGCTGAAACGCCACTGCCCGCCCCGGGGATTTCTCCCTGGGACGGGCAGTGACTACATCCTCGGCGCCAGTTCTACCTGCGTCGCTGAACGCGTGTGCGGGGTGGACCCCCGCGTGAGCGAGGATGGCGCCGAACGGTGTTACTTCTTGTTGCGACGCTGGACGCGGGTCCTCTTCAGAAGCTTGCGGTGCTTCTTCTTGGCCATACGCTTGCGACGCTTCTTGATGACAGAGCCCACGGAACATTCCTCGCTCACTCGGACCCGCGCCCGTGAGAGACGGGAGTCCATACGACTGACGGAGGGCCTAGCCTACCGTCCACGTCGCGTTTGCCGTAATCGGTGCCCCTGCGGGGCTCCGGCCTACGCGCTTTCCAGGCGCACGTAGGACTCCTGGAGGTACTCGTGCACCTTCTGCTCGGGCACCCGGAAGGAGCGTCCGACCCGGATGGCCGGAAGCTCGCCGCTGTGCACGAGGCGGTAGACCGTCATCTTCGACACCCGCATCACCGAGGCGACCTCGGCCACGGTCAGGAAGACGACATCCTGCAGGGGACGTTCGCCGGAACTCATGACCCATCACCCGACCCTTACCCGTGTGCAAGGCACCGGCTTCCCCTCCGGTGACTCCACCGGCACACGTGTATCCCCAGAGTAGTTATGCATGGTACGGGTGGGAAGAGGGTGGCCGTCACCTGTTGTACGGTGCGAGATCCGCCCGTTGCAGTACGTAGTCGCTCAGCGGGACGTAGCAGCTCGGCGCGGAGCCGTCCTCCAGCGGGACGACCGCCTCCACCAGGCCGTCCGCCTCGGCGGCGAACGGGGCGACGTCGTTGCAGTCGGCGACGCCCCCGGCCGGGATGCCGAGGCGGCCGGCGCCGCAGAGCCAGCCGTGGTCGCCCAGCACCAGGTCGGGCGGGCGGTGCCCGGCGTCGGCGAGGGCGGTCAGGGCGAGCCGGACGGGCAGCGGGGAGTGGGTGTGCGCGAGGTCGCCGGGGCCGGGGCGGCCGGGGCCGTCGGGGCCGTCCAGGGCGCGCGTCACCAGGACGCCGTCGAGCACGTCGAGGTAGCGGGGGCGCTCGCCCTCGGGGGTGGGCTCGCGGAAGCGCGTGCCCCGGGCGGGGGTGTGCACGGTGCAGCCGGCCGCTTCGAGCGCCTCGGCCAGCGCGCGGTGGAAGCCGGCCAGCTTGGTGGGGTGGCCGGTGCCGGCCAGCACGCTGCCGCGCCGGTCGGCGGTGCGGCGCAGCAGGGCGGCGAGGCGGTCCAGGGCGTCGAGGGTGAGGTCGGGGTCGATGGAGTCCGGGCCCTCGGTGCGGCGCGGGTCGGGGTCGACGCCGGCCCGTTCGGCCATCAGCCGCAGCACGGCGGCCTCGTCGCGGCGGGGTTCCGGGTCGAGGCCCATCAGCGCCTTGGGGTCGCCCTGGGCGAACAGCCGGTAGTGCCGGAGGCTGTTCTGCCGGGGGGTGGGGACTTCGGGGCCGGCCAGCCGGTGCTTGACCAGGTAGGCGCGCAGTTCCTCGCGGGCGGTCACGGGATCAGTCCGTGGTGCGGGAGGACGGCCCGGCGGGTGGCCAGGACGGCCTGGTCGAGGCGGTCGGCGGGGTCGTAGCCGCCGTCGTGGAAGTCGGACCAGCGCGGGGTGGCGCCGTCGGTCATCCGCAGCGGGGCGGGGCGGCGGGTGAGCCGGTAGACCTCGGCGCGCCACTCCTCGGGGGTCTCGGCGGCCGGGTCGACGGGGTGGCCGGCGGCGGTGGCGACCAGGTGCGTCCAGGTGCGGGGCACCACGTCGACCACCGCGTACCCGCCGCCGCCGGTGGCGATCCAGCGGCCGCCGGCGTGCTCGTGGGCGAGGCGGTGGATCTCCTCGGCGACCACCCGCTGGGCGTCGACGGTGACGGCGAAGTGGGCGAGCGGGTCCTCGACGTGGGTGTCGGCGCCGTGCTGGCTGACGATCACCTGCGGGCGGAACGCGGCCAGCAGCTCCGGCACCAGGGCGTGGAAGGCGCGCAGCCACCCGGCGTCGCCCGTCCCGGCGGGCAGCGGGAGGTTGGCGGCGGTGCCCTCGGCGTCCGGGCCGCCGGTCTCGGTGGCCCAACCCGTCTGCGGGAACAGCGTGGTGGGGCTCTCGTGCAGCGAGACCGTCAGGACGCGCGGGTCGTTCCAGAACGCCTGCTGGACGCCGTCGCCGTGGTGGACGTCCACGTCGACGTAGGCGACGCGTTCGGCGCCGAGTTCGAGCAGCCGGGCGATGGCGAGGGCCGGGTCGTTGTAGACGCAGAACCCGGACGCCTGGCCGGGCATCGCGTGGTGCAGTCCGCCCGCGAAGTTGACGGCGTGCGGGGTCTCGCCGCGCCAGACCGCCTCGGCGGCGGCCACCGACTGCCCGGCGATCAGCGCGGACGCGGTGTGCAGGCCGGGGAACGCCCAGTTGTCGTCCGTCCCGAGCCCGTGCGCGGCGTCGACGGCCGAGGGGTCGGCGGCGGCCCGCTTCACCGCCGCCACGTACTCGGCCGTGTGCACCAGCCGCAGGGTGGAGTCGCCGGCGGGCGGCGCCGAGCGCACCGTCACCGAGGGCTGCTCGGTCAGCCCGAGCGACTCCACCAGCCGCATCGTCAGCGCCAGGCGCGTCGGGTCCATCGGGTGGCCGGGCCCGAAGTCGTAGCCGGTCTCTGCCTCGTCCCAGAACAGGTGCAGGCCGCAGGTGGTTTCCGCCATGCCCCACACCGTATCGGGCACGGCCCCGGAGCCCCGTCCGGCGCCCTCGGGAAGCGCCCCGCGCCCCCGCCCGGGCGGGTTCGGGCCGTGGAGCGCGCGCACCGGGCGCGGTCGGCGGCGTCGCGGTCAGGCGGGTCCGGCCGCATCGGTCGTGGGGGCGGACACCGGGGTGCCGGCCGCGCCGGCCCGGCTGTGCGCGGACGACCCGGGCGTGTCGGCGGGCCGGTGCTCAGGCCGGGCTCTTCGCCAGGTCGGCCTGGTCGGCGGGGCCGGGGCGAAGTGGGGGGCGAGGGGGAGGACGGCCAGGACGAGGAGCATGGGGGCGCAGAAGGCCCAGCGGTAGTCGGAGAGTTCGGCGAGGGCTCCGACCAGGGGGGAGCCGATCAGGAAGCCGACGTAGTTGAAGAGGTTGAGGCGGGCGACGGCGGCGTCACTGGCGTGCGGGAAGAGGCGGCCGCCGGCGGCGAAGACCTGGGGGATGATCGCGCAGATGCCGAAGCCGAGGACCGTGAAGCCGAGGATGCCGCCCCAGGGGCCGGGGGCGAGGACGGCGATCAGGAAGCCGGCGGCGGCGACGGCGGTGCCGGTGCGGACGACGGGCAGGACGGTGAAGCGCTGGACGGCGCGGTCGCCGACGGCGCGGCCGAGCAGCATGGCGACCATGTAGCCGAGGTAGGAGAACTTGGCGAGGTCCTCGGGGCTGTGCAGGCCGTCGGTGAGGTACTTGACGCTGTAGTTGGAGACGGAGGCGTCGGCGATGTAGGCGAAGGCCATCACGGCGCACAGCGGGAGGAGCGGCTTCCAGGGGATGCGGCGGGCGGCGAGGGCGGCCGCTTCGCGGACGGCGTCGCCGAGTTCGGCGGGGCCGGCGAACCGGCGTCCGGCGACGAGCGCGGCGGGGACGAGGACGGCCGCGGCGCCGCCGAACAGCAGGGGCAGCCCGGTGTCCCAGTGGGCGCCGATCGCGGCGAGCGCGGCGCCGACGATGCCGCCGAGGCTGAACGCGGCGTGGAAGCCGATCATGATGCTGCGGCCGTAGCGGTGCTGGAGGCCGACGCCGAGCATGTTCATGGAGGCGTCGAGGGCACCGACCAGCAGGCCGAACAGGCCGAGGGCGATGGCGAGTTGCCACAGCTGCGAGCCGAGGCCGGTGAGGGCGAGGGTGAGGCAGAGGGCGGGTTGGACGACGCGCAGGACGCCGCGGGCGGTGGTGCGCCCGACGAGCGTCTCGGAGGCGATGGAGCCGACGCCGGCCAGGATCGGGACGGCGGCGAGGAAGACCGGAAGCAGTCCGTCGCTGAGGCCGTAACGTTTTTGCAGATCGGTGATGCAGGTGACCAGCAGGGCGAAGGTGGTGCCCTGGAGGAAGAAGGAGACGGCCAGCGCGGCCCGGGCCTGCCGGAGCCGGGGGGTGGGTTCGGCCGGGGCCGTGACCTGCATCGGGACCTCGCTCACCACCGACGCTACCGGCCGGTACGCAACTGTTGGGCAGAGCGTAGGCGGTCGGCGGCGCCGACGGGAGGGGTGCGGAGGGGCCAGTTCGGCGGGGCCGGGTCAGTTCCGCAGCAGGGCGGTCGCCTCGTCCAGCGCGGTGAGCAGCCCGGTGGCGCCCGCCGCGGTGAGCTTGACCGGGTCGGTGAGTGCCGCGTACCCGTACACGTCCATGCCGGCGGCGCGGGCGGCCAGCACGCCGTTGGGGCTGTCCTCCAGGACCAGGCAGCGGGCCGGGTCGGCGCCCATGGCGCGGGCCGCGTGCAGGAACAGGTCGGGGGCGGGCTTGCCGACGCCGACGTCCTGGGCGGAGAACAGCAGTTCGTCGGTGAAGTGGCCGGACAGGCCGGTGAGGCGGTGCGCGGTGCGGATCCAGGAGTGGTGGGCGGAGGAGGCCACGCAGTAGCGGACGCCGTGCTCCTGGAGGTGGCCGAGCAGCTTCTCGGCCCCGGCCACCGGCCGCAGTTCGCGCTCGAAGGCGGCGAACACCCGGGCGTGGAACAGGTCGTCGAAACCGTCCGGGAGCTCCGCCCCGTACCGCTCGGCGATCACGTCGTGCACGGTGTGCGCGGCGGTGCCCATGAAGTCCCGGTAGGAGTCCTCGGTGCTGGTCGGGTAGCCGAGCTCGGTCAGGTACTCGGCGAGCACCCGGTTGGAGATCGGCTCGCTGTCCACCAGCACGCCGTCGTTGTCCAGGATCAGCAGGTCGTAGCCCACGCGGTCGGTCACGGGATCGCTCATGCCGCCCGAGCCTACTTGCCGCCGCCGGCCAGTTCCCGGGAGCGGTCCCGGGCGGCCTCCAGGGCGCCGAGCAGGGCGGCCCGCACGCCGTGGTTCTCCAGCTCGCGGATGGCCGCGATGGTGGTGCCGGCCGGGGAGGTGACGGCCTCGCGGAGCTTGACGGGGTGCTCGCCGGAGTCGCGGAGCATCACCGAGGCGCCGATCGCGGACTGCACGATCAGCTCGTGCGCGACCTGCCGGGGCAGGCCGAGCAGGATGCCGGCGTCGATCATCGCCTCGACCAGGAAGTAGAAGTAGGCGGGGCCGGAGCCGGACAGCGCGGTGGCGGCGTCCTGCTGGCTCTCCGGGACGCGCAGCGCCTTGCCGACCGAGCGGAAGATCGCCTCGGCGCGGGCCAGGTGGGCCTCGGTGGCGTGCGAGCCGCCGGAGATCACGCTCATGCCCTCGTCGACCAGGACGGGCGTGTTGGGCATCACCCGGACCACGGGGGTGCCGGGGGCGAGGCGCTCCTCGAACCAGGCGGTGGGGATGCCCGCGGCGGCCGAGACGACCAGCTTGTCGGCGGCGACGTGCTCGGCCAGTTCGTCCAGCAGGGTGCCCATGTCCTGCGGCTTGACCGCGAGGATCAGGGTGTCGGCGAGCTTGGCGGCCTCGGCGTTGGTGACGGTGGTGACGCCGTAACGGTCGGCGAGTTCGGTGGCGCGCTCGGGGCGGCGGGCGGTGACCAGCACGTCGGCGGGCGAGGTGCCGGCCCGCAGCAGGCCGGAGAGCAGGGCCTCGCCGATCTTGCCCGTCCCCAGGAAGGCGATCTTCTGGCCGGCGGTGGTGCTGTCGCTCATGGTGCGTGCCTCCGTGCGCTGCGGTTCCTGCCCGCCATCTTGCACCGGCGGCCGCCCGCCCCGGCGGAGGTGTCCACCCTGCGGGCGGCCGGCCCGGGCGGCGCCCCCGTAGGGGGAATCTCAGGGGTCCGGGCTCTGGCTTCCGGGCCCGGTCGGGAGCACCGTGGAGACATGGGACACGGAGAGTTGTCAGGACGTGAGAACCGACAGGTCGCCGTCGCCGCCGCGACGCTCGGGCCGTGGCGGACGGCGGCGGCGGTGGGCACGGTGGTCGGCGGGGCCGTGCTCGCGGTGGACGTGCTCACGCTGCACTGGTCACTGGACATCCTGGCCGGGCCGGTGAGCCTGGGGCTGTTCTTCTTCTTCCTGGTCGGCACGGTCGGCGGGCGGCTGCGCGGCGGCGGCGACCGGCGGCTGCGCCGCTGGGCGGACGCGCACCCGTGGCAGTCCGCGCTGCCGGCCTCCGGGGCGCTGCTGGTGCTGAACACCCTGGCGCTGTGGCTGCTGGGCGACTACGGCCTGTTCGGGGCGCTGTTCACCTCGCTGCTGCCGGCCGGCGCGCTGCTGGCGGTGGCGGGCGTGGTGGGCGCGGTGAAGGCGGCCCGCAGGGGCTGACGGCGCGTCACGGCGCCCCCCGCTGTCGGGCGTGTCGGCGGGGGTCGGCATACTTCCGGCCGTGCCGACGACAACTGAGCCGGGGCCGGACAACGGCGACCCCGGAAGACCCGACAACCCCTTCGAGCAGCCGCCCGGGCCGGGACGGCCCAGGCGCTCGCGCCCGGTGCGCGACGCGCTGCTGCTGGTGCTGGTGATCACGGCCGTGCTGGTCGGCCTGGGCGCCGCCGGCGTGGGCCGTTCCAAGGCGCCGAAGTCCTCCGCGCTGCCCCCGGTGGGCGCGGAGACCGCCGCTCCGAGCAGTGCCCCGCCCACCGTCGCCCCGGACGCGGCGACCCCGGAGCACCCCTGGGCGGGTTCGCCCGCCGAGGCGTGGCCGAACGGCGCGGACGGCATCGGGATGCCCGACAGCACGCCCGCGACGGGCGTGTTCAGCGCCAAGCAGGTGGCCGCGAACCTGGCCGCGGTCAAGGCGTACCTGGTCGCCAGCAACCTGGACCCGCAGGTGGTGTCGGGCGCGAGCACGCAGCCCGTCCTGGACCTGATGGACTCCCAGGACGCCGAGCTGCTCTCCAAGGCGCTGGCGCACCCGACCGCCGAGGACGACCCGACCGGCTGGCTGAGCCGGTTCGACCCGGCCTGGGCGGTGCCGGTCACCGGCGAGGTGAAGGTGCAGGGCCGGGTCAGCTTCGAGGGCGACGGCGACAAGGGCATGACGGTGCACACCGACGTCACCTACGTGTACGCGCTGCGCCCCGGCCCGGACGCCGGGAAGACCGCCCCCGGCGGCACCGCGAAGCCGGCCTCCCGGGTGCGGGCGGACCACGGCCGGGAGGTCGAGCGGGAGATCGTCCGCCGGGTGCAGGACTTCCGGTTCTACGACCCGGCCCACTACGACGTGCAGGCCGGCAAGCCGGTGCTGGGCGAGGGCAGCGCCGACTTCGGCAACAACCGGTGCGAGATGGGCTCCGGCTACCTGGAGCCCGAGTTCGAGTTCATGCGGACGGCCGCGACCGGCGCGGAGCCGAGCGGCCCGGCCAGCGACCCGTACGACCGGACCGGGCCGATGGAGCACGACCGGCAGGAGTGCGGCACGGTCAGCCGCACCTGACGGGCGATCAGGAGCGCCGCCGGGCCGCCTTGCGCGCGTCGCGCTCGGCCCTGGCGGCGCTGCGGCGGTGCCAGGCGGCGCGCTCCTGGTCGTGGACGGCGCGCTTGAGGCCCTCGCCGGGGGCCTCGACCAGGCTGCGGGCGAAGTAGACCGCCAGGGCCCCGACGGAGCCGACCAGCCAGACGCCGGCCAGCTGCTTCTCCTCGGCCATCCAGCCGGTCAGCGAGTCCTTGCCCTCGGTGAGGATCTTCCAGTTCCGCAGGCCGGCCAGGGCGGAGCAGACGCCGATGGCGAGCATCAGCAGCAGCGAGAGCGGGGCGGCCTCGGAGAGCCGGACGCCGGAGACGCCCAGGCGCAGCAGGAGCGCCCCGGCGGCGGTGGCCGCGAGGGCGCCGAGCGAGACCGCGGCGCGGCGCAGCCAGTAGCCGGTGCCGCGTTCGACCCAGGTGGTGCCGAACCAGCGGATCGGCCGGGGGGCGGGGCCCCCGGCCGCGGTGGTGCCCGGGCTCGTCGTACTCGTCGTGCTCACGTGCCGATTATCACCGCGGACGGGGCGTCCCCCCGGAGCAACGCGCCTCAGCCGAGCTTGGAGACGTCCCGGACGGCGCCCTTGTCGGCGGAGGTGGCCATGGCGGCGTACGCCCGGAGCGCGGCCGAGACCTGGCGGTCGCGGTTCTTCGGGCGGTAGCCGCCCTCGGACTCCAGCTTGAGCCGGCGCTCGTGCAGTTCCTCGAAGGAGACGTCGAGGTTGATGGTGCGGGCGGGGATGTCGATGGTGATCGAGTCGCCGTCCTCGACCAGGGCGATGGCGCCGCCGGAAGCCGCCTCCGGGGAGACGTGGCCGATGGAGAGGCCGGAGGTGCCGCCGGAGAACCGGCCGTCGGTGATCAGCGCGCAGGCCTTGCCCAGGCCGCGGCCCTTCAGGAACGACGTCGGGTAGAGCATCTCCTGCATGCCGGGGCCGCCCTTGGGGCCCTCGTAGCGGATGACCACCACGTCGCCCTCGGTGACCTGCTTGGTGAGGATCTTCTCGACCGCCTCGTCCTGGGACTCGCAGACCACGGCCTTGCCCTGGAAGCGCCAGATCGACTCGTCCACGCCGGCGGTCTTCACCACGCAGCCGTCCTCGGCGATGTTGCCGTACAGCACGGCGAGTCCGCCCTCGACCGAGTAGGCGTGCTCGACGCTGCGGATGCAGCCGTTGGCGTCGTCGGTGTCCAGGCTGTCCCAGCGCTCGGACTGGCTGAACGCCTCGGCGGAGCGGACGCAGCCGGGGGCGGCGTACCAGAGGTCGACGGCCTCCTCGGCCGGGGAGCCGCCGCGCACGTCCCAGTTCTTCATCCACTCGGCGAGCGAGTCGGAGTGCACGGTGTGCACGTCCTCGTGCAGCAGGCCGCCGCGGTAGAGCTCGCCCAGGATGGCGGGGATGCCGCCGGCCCGGTGCACGTCCTCCATGTAGTAGGCGCCGTTCGGGGCGACCTTGGACAGGCAGGGCACCTTGCGGGAGATGCTGTCGATCACCCGCATGTCGAAGTCGACCTCGGCCTCCTGGGCGGCGGCCAGCAGGTGCAGGATCGTGTTGGTGGAGCCGCCCATCGCGATGTCCAGCGCCATGGCGTTCTCGAACGCGGCGCGGGTGGCGATGTTGCGCGGCAGCACGGACTCGTCGTCGCCGCCGTAGTAGCGGTTGGTGATCTCGACGACGGTGCGGCCGGCCTGCTCGTACAGGGCGCGGCGGCCGGTGTGGGTGGCCAGCAGCGAGCCGTTGCCGGGCAGCGAGAGGCCGATCGCCTCGGTGAGGCAGTTCATCGAGTTGGCGGTGAACATGCCGGAGCAGGAACCGCAGGTCGGACAGGCGTTCTCCTCGATGATCGAGATGTCCGCGTCGGAGACGTTCTCGTTCACCGCCT
Organism: Kitasatospora phosalacinea; assembly: GCF_000716545.1. Classification (GTDB taxonomy): domain Bacteria; phylum Actinomycetota; class Actinomycetes; order Streptomycetales; family Streptomycetaceae; genus Kitasatospora; species Kitasatospora phosalacinea. Next base: position 52,657 of record NZ_JNWZ01000013.1, on the reverse strand, counting down.
GGGAGATCGCGTCGACCAGGTCCAGCTTGCGGACGGTGCCGTCGACCAGGGTGGCCTTGCCGGCCTCCATCGGGCCGCCGGAGACGAAGACCGTCGGGATGTTGAGGCGCAGCGCGGCCATCAGCATGCCGGGGGTGATCTTGTCGCAGTTGGAGATGCAGATCAGCGCGTCGGCGCAGTGCGCGTTGACCATGTACTCGACCGAGTCGGCGATCAGGTCGCGCGAGGGCAGCGAGTACAGCATGCCGTCGTGGCCCATCGCGATGCCGTCGTCGACCGCGATGGTGTTGAACTCGCGCGGGATGCCGCCCGCCTGCTTGATCGCCTCGGAGACGATCCGGCCGACCGGCTGCAGGTGGGTGTGGCCCGGGACGAACTCGGTGAAGGAGTTGGCGACCGCGATGATCGGCTTGCCGAAGTCCTCGCGGGCTACGCCCGCGGCGCGCAGAAGGGCGCGCGCGCCCGCCATGTTGCGACCCTGGGTGACCGTGTTGGACCTCAGCTGGGGCATCGTTGCCGCTCCTTCAGGAGACTCTCGGGGGGCTGTCGAGCCTACGCCCGCACCGGCCGCTCCCGGACCCGGTGTCCGCGATGCGGTCAGTGCGGGCGCGGCGGCCCGCCGCCGGGCTACGGCTTCGGCAGCACGAAGACGTCCAGCAGGTAGGGCTCGGTGACCTGCCCGTCCGGGAACTCGGCGAGCAGCGCCGCCCGCTCCGCGGCCAGGACCGGGGCCCGCTGCTCCGGCTCCAGCACCGCGAAGTACGAGCGGGAGGTCAGGTCGTCGATCAGACGGTCCACCGGGAGGCGCCGCTCCCAGCGCAGTCGCGCGGAGCGCACCTCCAGGCCCGACTCCGTCAGCTTCTCGGGCCTGGCGCTCACCGCGCCGCCGTAGTGGTACGTCGTCGGCAGGGCCGCCGACAGCCGCTCCTGCTGGGCGGCCAGCCAGGGCACCCCGTGGTCCTTGACGTTCCACCACACCGCGAGCGCCCCGCCCGGGCGCAGCACCCGCAGCGCCTCCGGGATCGAGCGCTCCGGCTCGGTCCAGTGGAACGCCTGGGCGTACGTCACGAAGTCCGCCGAGGCGTCGTGGAACGGGAGTTCGTCGCCGGTCGCCTTCACCACCGGGATCAGCGGGCTGACCTCGCGCAGCACCGCGGCCATCCCCTCGCTCGGCTCGACCGCGACCACCCGGGCGCCGCGCCCGGCCAGCAGCCTGGTCGCGATGCCGGTGCCCGCGCCCACGTCCAGCACGTCGGCGCCGGTCAGCGGGCGGCCGGACAGCCGCTCCAGCTCGTCGAACAGCTCGTCCGGGTAGGACGGCCGGGCGGCCTGGTACTGCGCGGCCACCGGGCCGAAGGAGTTGGCGTGCGCCCTGACGTCGTACATCGGGGGGTCCTCCGGTTCCGTCGCGTTCTGCGTCACGCCCAGCTGCGCGAGCTGAGCACCAGGTGGTAGCCGTCCGGGTCGCGCACGGTGACGCCGTGCTCGTCCCAGTACGGGTTGTGCGCGGCGACCCTGGTGCCGCCGGCCTCCACCAGCCGCTCCACCAGCGCCTCGTCCACCGGCTGGCCGAGGTACAGCACGAACAGGTCGTCGGGCGTCGGCGTCGGCTCCAGCGGGCGCTCCGGGTCGAGCGTCAGCTCGAAGTGCCAGCCGCCGCCCGGGAAGCCGACCATCACCAGGTCGTGCTCGCCGGGGACGCGCTCGACGGTGCGCCACAGCACCGACAGGCCCAGGCCCTCGGTCCAGAACCGCTCGGCGGCCGCCAGGTCCCGGGAGGGGCGGGCGTGCCGGACGTGGGTGGCGGGGCCGATCACCCGAGCTCCGCCTGCCACACCGGGCTGTCCACGTAGTGGTTGTCGTAGCGCTCCGCCGACTCGCGGATCTCCGCCGGGTCGGCCTCGCCGCGCGTCACCCGGCCCAGCAGGCGCAGGTAGCCGAAGCGGCCCAGGCCCGGGGTGAAGGTGAACAGCACGTCCGCGGTGCGGCCCTTCGCGGCGGCGAAGGCGTGCGGGGTGCGCGGCGGCACCGCCAGGAAGTCGCCCCGCTCCAGCAGCACCACGCGGTCGTCGACCAGCACCCGCAGGGCGCCGTCCAGGACGAAGAACAGCTCGGTGGCCCGGGTGTGGAAGTGCGCGGGGGCGCCGACCGCGCCCTCGGCGAAGGTGGAGCGGTAGGTGGTGTGCTCCGTGTTCTCGCCCAGCAGCGACATCACGCTGCTCGGGTCCGCGCAGGTCTCCGCCTCGTCGGCGCGCACCGGCCGGACCGGGTTCTCATCGATCATGCCCCGACCCTATGGTCAACGGGCCTTCCGTGCACCGGATTTGCGGGCCGACGGCCCGTCAGTTCCCCGGCCGGGCGGTCGCCAGGTGCAGCCTGGTGAACGCCAGTGCCTCCGCCAGGTCCGCCTCCCGCTCCTGCGGGCCGCCCGACTTGCGGGTGTTCACCTCCAGCACCACGTGCCCGTCGAACCCGGTGCGGGCCAGGCGCTCCAGCAGCTGGGCGCACGGCTGCTTGCCGCGCCCCGGGATCAGGTGCTCGTCCTTCCCCGACCCGGACCCGTCCGCCAGGTGCACGTGCGCCAGCCGGTCGCCCATCCGGTCCACCAGCTCGAACGCGTCCGTCCTGGACGTCGCCGCGTGCGACAGGTCCACGGTGAAGTGCCGGTACGCCTCGTCCGTGACGTCCCACCCCGGCGCGTACGCCAGCACCTCGCGGTCCCGGTAGCGCCACGGGTACATGTTCTCCACCGCGAACCGGACGTCCGTCTCCCCCGCCATCCGGTTCACCCCCGCCACGAACTCCTTGGCGTACTGCCGCTGCCAGCGGAACGGCGGGTGCACCACCACGGTGTCCGCCCCCAGCCGCTCGGCCGCCTTCCGGGCCCGCACCAGCTTCGTCCACGGGTCCGTCGACCACACCCGCTGGGTGATCAGCAGGCACGGCGCGTGCACCGCGAGGACCGGCACCCCGTGCCGGTCCGAGAGCCGCCGCAGCGCCTCCACGTCCTGGCTCACCGGGTCGTTCCAGACCATCACCTCGACGCCGTCGTAGCCCAGCCGCGCGGCCAGCTCGAACGCCGTCTCCGTGGTCGACGGGTACACCGAGGCGGTCGACAGCGCGACCTTCGTGTCCGGCACGTGCAGCGCCGGGTGCGGCGGCGGCAGCACCGGCCGGTCCAGCTTCCGCCGCGCCGCCCTGGCGGCCCGCGCCGCCTTCAGCGGCAGGGGGCCGCGCCTCGACCGTCGCTCGTCCGCCGAATCCGCCACGCGAACCAGACTAGGACACTCGTCGCGAAACCATGCCGGCACGGAGCCGGGGCGCCCGTCGCCTACGCCCCGATGGCGACGCGGCCCTCGTGCCCGTCCATCGCGTCCAGCCGCCGCAGGATGATCCCCTCGCGCAGGGCCCACGGGCAGATGTCCAGCTCCTCCAGGCCGAAGAGGTCCATCGCCGCGTCGGCGACCAGCGCGCCGGCCAGCAGCTGGCGGGCGCGGCCGAGCGAGACGCCGGGGATCCGGGCGCGTTCGGCGGGCGTCATCGCGGCGAGGCGGGGCAGCCACGCGGAGAGCCCGGAGCGGGTGAGCTTGCGGGGGACGCGGACGCCCGCGCCCTCGGGGGCGGCGCCGGTCATCCGGGCGAGCTGCTTGAAGGTCTTGGAGGTGGCGACGGCGTGGTCCGGCGGCCCGAGCCGGGCGATCTCGCCGACCGCCCCGGCGATCTCGGCGCGGATGTGCCGCCGCAGTTCGCGCAGGTCGCCCGGGTCGGCGACCTCGCCGGGCAGGCGGGAGGTGAGGCGGCCGGCGCCGAGCGGGAGGGAGGCGGCGACGGCGGGCTGCTCGTCGATGCCGCAGGCGATCTCCAGCGAGCCGCCGCCGATGTCGAGGTTGAGCAGCCGCCCGGAGGACCAGCCGAACCAGCGGCGCACCGCCAGGAAGGTCAGCCGGGCCTCGTCCTGGCCGGACAGGACGGTGAGCGCGACGCCGGTCTCGTCCTCGACCCGGCGCAGCACCTCCTCGCCGTTGGCGGCCTCCCGGACGGCGGAGGTGGCGAACGGCAGCAGGTCGACGACGCCCTTGTCCTCGGCGACCCGGAGCGAGGTGGCGACCATGGAGACCAGGCGCTCGACGCCCGCCCCGCTGATCGACCCGTCCTCCTCCAGCAGCTCGGCGAGGCGCAGTTCGGCCTTGTGGGAGTAGGCGGGCAGCGGGGCCGCGCCGGGGTGGGCGTCCACCACGAGGAAGTGGACGGTGTTGGAGCCTACGTCGAGCACACCGAGTCGCATGACCGTCCAACCTAGCCCAGCCCGGTGACCGCCAGGGGTGCGGGCGGGGTCACAGCATGCCGTCCCAGAGCTGCTCGACGATGACGGCCCACCAGTTCTCCGGGTCGCGCAGCGCGGTGCGGTCGAGCCCGGCCAGCGCCCACTGGAACTCGGCGACGGCGGGCCCGGCCTGCTCGGGCGGGAGGCCGCGCAGGGCGGGCCGGCGTTCGGCGAGCAGGGCCAGGCAGCGGGTGAAGGCGGTGAGGTCGGCATTGCAGTAGCGGGCCTCGCAGGTGTCGGGGTCGACGGCGCGGACCCTGCCCTGGGCGGCGTCGACGGTCAGCAGCGCCCAGCCGTCGGTGCCGATCACGCGCTGGCCGAGCAGCGCGGCCCGGGCGGCGGCGGTGGCCCGGCGGCCGCGGCCGAGGGCGGCGAGGCGCTCGGTGAGGTCGGGCAGCGGCGGACCGGCCTGCTCGGCGATGCCGTCGGCCTCGGGCAGGTACAGGGTGAAGAAGCCGGGGACCTCGCGCGGCAGGCCGCTGTGCCGCAGCGGGCGGGCGGCGGTCTCGGGCAGGTCGGCGGCGAGCGTCTCGGCCTGCTCGAAGCGGCGCACGCCGTCCTCGCCGAACAGCGCGGCCAGCCGCTTGCCGAGGCCGGTCTCGTCCTCGGGCTGGGCGGGCGGCACCGAGGTCGGGAACGGCACCCGGTTGTAGCCGCTGCGGGTGCGGGCCACCAGGGCCCGCACGGCGGCCGCCCGGTGGTCGTGGCGCGGCCCGTACGGCTGCTCGAACTCCAGCCGGACGCCGGGGAGCCGCTCGGCGACGGCCAGCTCGGAGTAGCTGCCGGGGAGCATCGACAGGCGCAGGTCGGTGCGGAGCGCGATCAGGTTCTCGGCCGGGACGCCCTGCTCGGCGAGCTGCTCCCGGGCGCGCAGGGCCGGGTGCGGCAGCCCGTGCGCGGAGTGGACGGTGAGGGACCGCGGCCGGTCCTGGTCGTCCCGGTAGCTGAGGGTGGCCCGGGTGCCGGGGCCGGTGACCGGCGGCCGGTCCGGGTCGTGGCTGCCGGCGCCGAGGCGGTCGCGGTGCAGCTGCTCGACCACCGGCACCGGGACGGACGGGTAGACGACGAGTTCGCCGGTGGCCCGGTCGACGACGGCGCAGGCCGCGCCGATCTCCTCGGGGGCGCGGCGGGCGCCGGTGAGCGGGTCGGTGAGGAGGGGCGCGGGCTCCGGCCAGAGCACCCAGCCGAGGTCGAACTCGTGGCACCTGACAGGCCGCGCCCCCTCCTGCGGGAGGTCGCCGTTGACCCAGCGGTGGGCGGTGGCGAGGGCCTGCTCGCGGGTGATCATCGGCTGGTGCTCCCGGTGGTGGCGCGGTGGATGGTGAGCCGGGAGCGCGGCGGCACGGCGGCGCCCTCCCCGGCGGCCCCGGCCCGCCCCGCCTCACCGGCGGCCCCGGCGCCTGCGGCGCCCTCGGCGGCCGGGCCGCCCGCGCCGCCCGCGCCGACCGGGGCCGGCTCGGGCACCGGGTCGGCCGCCGGCCCGTCCCCGGCGGCGCGCGCCGGGACGGCGACGGTGGCGGGCAGCGGCGCGGTCAGGTCGATCGGCCGGTCGGCGGCGTCCACCGCGATCGCCCACAGGCCGTGGTCGGCCGGGTAGAGCGGGGTGGGCGCGGCGTAGCCGGTCTGGTGGTCCAGGTAGCTGAGCACGCCCTTGTGGTTGACGGCGTTCCAGGTGTGCGAGCGGCCGAACGCGTCGACGGTGAGCAGCACCGCGCGGGTGCCGGTGCCGTGGGCGAGCAGGGCTTGGCCGAGCCTGCCGTGGGCGTCGGCGCCGTCGCCGAGGTCGAGGAAGCGGGTGCCGAGTTCGAGTTCGGCGCGGTCCCGGCCGCCGCGCTCGCCGGCCGGGCCGTCGGGCAGCCGGGGCGCGGCGCAGGTCGGCACCCCGCCGAGGGTGTCCACGGCGGACAGCGACACGTCCACGCAGTTGTTGGCGCGCCCGCTCTCGGCGGGGCCGCCGCCGTTGAGCACCTCGATCCACTCGCCGACCATCGGGTCCGGCTCGGGCACCGGGGTGCGGCGCACCGCCTCGGCCTGGTGCGCCGGGTCGACCGGGCCGAGCCCGCCGGGCAGGCCGTACGGGCGGCCGTCGGCGAGGACGCGCTCGCGCTCGCCGGCCGGCAGCGGGCCGGCCACGCCGCCGCGCCGCCCGCTGGCGATCACCAGCCAGGCCGCGGACGCCTGGCCGGGGTTCACCGGCAGGACCTGCTCGTCGGTGCCGGACTGGCGCCGGACGTCCACCGGCGGCTCGTAGCCGCGCACCGGGCCGCCGGGCGTCTGCTGGCCGATCCCGCCGCCGCCCGCGGGCGGCACCGGGCCGGTCGCCACCGGCCGGCCGCCGACCGGGTGCTGGCCGACGCCGATCACCGCGGCCGAGCCGCCGGCCGCACCGGGAGCGGTGGCGCCCGCGCCCGTCGCGCCCGGCACCGGGCCGGTCACCGGGACGGGCGCGCCGGCCGCACCGGGGGCGCCGGGGACGCCCGCCGCCGCGCCGGGGGCCGCCCCGACCGGCCCGCCCACCGGGGCGGTGCCGAACACCGGGGCGCCCGCCACGGGCGCGCCCGTCGGGATGCTGCCGCCGACCGGTCCGGCGGAGCCGCCGCCGACCGGGCCGAGCTGGAAGGAGGAGCCGCCGGAGGACGACGAGCCGCCGAAGGACGAGCCCGGGTCCGCGGCGTGCCGGACGCCGCCGCCACCGCCGCCGCCGCCGGACGACCAGACGTCGCCGCCGCTCACCACCGGCGGGACGGTCGGCGCGGGCGGCGCCGCCACCGAGTCGACGTGCACCGACAGCGGCCCGCGCACCGGCGCGACGTAGTCGTTCCCGGAGTCCTGGTAGGAGCCGCCGGACGGGCCGCTGTAGGAGCCGCCGTAGGACGGGGTGCCGTACGAGGCCGCGGCCGAGCCGCCGCCGTACGAGGGGGCGTGCGAGCCGCCGGAGCCGCCCTGGTAGCCGCCGCCACCGCCGCCCCGGTACCCGCCGCTGTCGGCCGGGCCGTGCTGCGAGCCGCCGGCCGGCGCGCTCTGCGCCACCGCGTCCAGCGGGGCGGTGGCCTTCTGGACCGTGCGGTCCACCGGTCCGCCGTCGCCCAGCAGGCCGCCGTCGCCCAGCAGGATCGAGCCGTTCTGCCCGCCGCCGTGCCCGGACGCGTTCGAGGGGCCGCCCGGCAGGTTCGCGCCGTTCTGGCCGCCGCCGTGCCCGTGGCCGCCGCCCTGCTGCCCGTCCGGGACGGGGACCGGCTTGCCGTCGGAGCCGAGCAGGTCGAGCGGACGGCCGTCCGCGCCGAACTGGACGATCTGCCCGCCCGGGGCGGCCGCCCGGCCCGAGGCGTCGACCGTGACCGGGTGGCCGTCGGTGTCCGCCAGCAGGTGGCCCTGGGCGTCGGCGACCAGGCCGGAGACCTGGGTGCCGTCGGCGGTCAGCATCACCGGGTGGCCGTCGTCGCCGAGCTGGAGCTTGCCGCTGTGGCCGAGCGCGAGCGTGATGCCGGTGCCGACCAGCGCGCCGGTCAGGCCGACCAGCAGCGGCTTGCCGTCGGAGCCGAGCAGCGGCTTGCCGTCGGAGCCCATCGCCACGCCGCTGACCGGGACGCCGTCCTTGGTCACCAGCTGCTGGGTGCCGTCCTCGCCCTGCTGGACCGTCAGGCCCTCGACGCCCTTGATCCGCTGGCCGTCCTCGCCGACCAGCACCGGGTTGCCGTGCCGGTCGGTGCGCACCGTGCCGTCGGCCTTCAGCTCGGCGTGCACGCCGGCCACGTCGGCCACCTCCACCGAGCGGGCCACCCCGGCCACCGCCAGCGCCCCGGTGACCTGCCCGGAGCGGCCCGCCACCGAGGACTCCCGGCCCTCGCCGTGCAGGCCCCGCCCGTCGGACTGGGAGATCCGCTCCAGCGCCACCAGCGGCGGCTCCCCGGCCAGCGACTTCGCGGCCTCGCCCATGTCCCGGCCGAGCCGCTCCAGCAGCTGGCCGATCTTCGTCCTGGCGTGCTCGACCGCGGCCAACTCCTCGGCCTCGGCGGTGACTTCCTTCGCCGCGCCGACGACCGCGCCGACCGCGCCGGTCACCAGCCCGCCCAGCCCGGTGGTCATCTGCTTGCCGGCCTGGGCGATGTCCGCCTTGGCCGCGGCCTCGGCGGCGTCCGCCGCCCGGATCTTCTCGGTCAGCTCGGTGAGCACCGCGACGATCTCGGACTTCACCTGGTCGGCGACCCCGGCCGCCTTGTCCAGCGCGGCGGCCACCAGCGCGGCGGCCGCCGAGGCGTCGTCCAGCTGGCCGCGCCCGCCGCCGCTGAACTGCCGCCAGTGCTCGGCGAACGCGTCCACCGCCCGGCCCTTGTTCTCGCCCGAGACCCGCTGCGCCGAGGCGGTGCCCCGGGCGACCAGGGCGTCCGCCTCCGAGCCGAACTCCCGCCACAGGGCCGCCGCCCGGCGCAGTCCGTCCTCGTCCGCCTGCGGCCACGCGTGGCCGGTGCGCGCCAGCGCGGGGGCGAGTTCCTCCGGCAGGTTCCTGGACACGTGCTCCCCCTTCGGGTGGTACGGCTCGGCGCGCGCAGCCGCCCGCCGCCTGGTCTGACTCCGGTTCAGGCCCGGCCGGTTGCGGTCGGGTGGTTCAGCGAAGGCGCGTTGAAGTCCGCGCTGACGTCCTGATCGGTGCGGTCCAGGTTGTCCGCCATGGTGTGCAGCCCCTGCCCGATCCGGCCCAGCCGCTCGGACAGCCCCTGCAGCCCGCCCAGCGCGCCCTCCCGGGCCTCGCCGTACGCGGTGCCGAACGGCGTGCCGGGCTCGTCCGAGCCCCACGGGGCGCCCAGCCCCGCCAGCCCGCTCTCCAGCTGCTTCGCCGCCTTGCCGAACTCGTCCGAGATCCTCTCGAACTCGCGCCCCTCGCCGTGGAGTTCCCACGACCGGATGACGACCTCGTCGCCCACTGTGCACTCCCCCGTGCAAGGGCGCCCTGCGCCCGCTCTACCGGCTGAGCCATCCTAGGACCACTGTCGGCCGGCGCCGACCGGCCTGCGGCCCTTTTCACAGCCGTTTCACCATCGCCACCCACTCGAAACGGGCGCAACCGGCACCGAACGGCACGAACCACCGGCAAAGCCGCGCCGCCGCACCCCGGACCGCCCCGTCCAGGCCCTACCCTTACCGGGTGGCACCTGCTGACAGCACCAAGAACAAGAAGACCAAGAAGCCCGCCAAGGGCACCGGCACCAAGGGCACCGGCCCCAAGGGTCCGGTCGTCGACCTGGCGATGCCCACCGTCCGCGAGGTCGCCCTCGACTTCCCGCGCGCCTGGGTCGAGTTCACCGACCCCGCCGACGAGGACCAGGTGTTCCGCTGCGACCTCACCTGGCTCACCTCCCGCTGGGGCTGCATCTTCGGCAAGGGCTGCCACGGCATCCAGCCCGGCCGCGGCGCCTCCGACGGCTGCTGCACCCTCGGCGCCCACTACTCCGACGAGGACGACGAGCAGCGCGTCGCCGGGCACGCCGCCCGGCTCACCCCCGACATCTGGGAGCACCACGCCGAGGGCACCGACGCCAAGGGCCGGATCCGCCGCGACGGCGGCATCACCATGTTCGACGAGGACGGCGACCGGCAGACCCGCCGCGTCAACGGCGCCTGCCTGTTCCTCAACAGCCCCGGCTTCCCCGGCGGCGCCGGCTGCGCCCTGCACGTGCTCGCCCTGCGCGAGGGCCTGGAGCCGCTGGAGACCAAGCCCGACGTCTGCTGGCAGCTGCCGGTCCGCCGCACCTACGACTGGATCGACCGCCCCGACGACACCCGCTACCTCCAGGTCTCCATCGGCGAGTACGACCGCCGCGGCTGGGGCCCCGGCGGCCACGACCTCCACTGGTGGTGCACCGGCTCCCCCGAGGCCCACAACGCCCCCGACCCGGTCTACGTCTCCTACCGCCCCGAACTCACCGAGCTCATGGGCCCCGCCGCGTACGACCAGCTCGTCGCCCTCTGCAAGGCCCACGACACCCGCCTGGCCCCGCACCCGGCGGACCAGTAGGGGGCGGGCGGGGGCCGGTCCTACTTGTCGATGTCGCCGACCACGAAGAACATCGACCCCAGGATCGCCACCATGTCCGCCACCAGCGTCCCCGGCAGCAGTTCGGTCAGGGCCTGGACGTTGTTGAAGGACGCCGAGCGGAGCTTGAGCCGCCACGGCGTCTTCTCGCCGCGCGACACCAGGTAGTAGCCGTTCAGCCCGAGCGGGTTCTCGGTCCAGGCGTAGGTCTCGCCCTCCGGGGCCTTGAGCACCTTGGGCAGCCGCAGGTTGACCGGCCCGGCGGGCAGCTCCGCCAGCCGGTCGAGGCACGCGTCGGCGAGGTCGAGGGCGTTGGCGGTCTGCTCCAGCAGGCACTCGAACCGGGCCAGGCAGTCGCCCTCCTCGCGGACGGACACCTTCAGGACGTCCCGCAGCTCCCCGTACGCGAGGTAGGGCTCGTCCCGGCGCAGGTCGAAGTCGACGCCGCTGGCCCGGGCGATCGGCCCGCTGACCCCGTACGCGTGGACGTGCTCGCGGGAGAGCACGCCGACGCCCGCGGTGCGGCCGCGGAAGATCTCGTTGCCGAGGACCAGGTCCTCGAAGACCGACAGCTGCCCGCGCACCACGCCGACCGCCCGGCGGACCCGGCCGAGCCAGCCGGCCGGGAGGTCCTCCTTGAGGCCGCCGACCCGGTTGAACATGTAGTGCATCCGGCCGCCGGAGGCCTCCTCCAGGACGTGCTGGAGCTCCTCGCGGCCGTTGAAGGAGTGGAAGATCGGGGTGATGCCGCCCAGCTCCAGGGGGTAGGAGCCGAGGAACATCAGGTGGTTGAGGACGCGGTTGAGCTCGGCCAGCAGCGTCCGCAGCCACACCGCCCGCTCGGGCACCTCCATGCCGAGCATCCGCTCGACGGCCAGCACCACGCCCAGCTCGTTGGCGAACGCGGACAGCCAGTCGTGCCGGTTGGCCAGCATGATGATCTGCCGGTAGTCGCGGGCCTCGAAGAGCTTCTCCGCGCCGCGGTGCATGTAGCCGATGACGGGCTCGGCGCTGGTGATCCGCTCGCCGTCCAGGACCAGCTTCAGGCGCAGCACGCCGTGCGTGGACGGGTGCTGGGGGCCGATGTTGAGCACCATGTCGGTGCTGCCGCCGTCGCCGGGCAGCGTCTGCGCGCCCGGGCCGATGCCGACCGTGGTCTCCGTCATGGCCGTCGCCTCCTTCTACGAGGGGAGAGTCTGCCATCCCGGCAGGCCCGCGAGGTCGTCCGGTACCGGCATGCGGACGGCCTGGACCAGCCAGTGGAACGCGCCGAGCCCGGCCGGATCGGTCAGCTCGGCGGCCTCCCCGGCGCCGGACAGCGCCCGCAGGTAGGCCGCCGGGTCGGTGGAGGCCAGCGCCAGCGGCGGGCGGGCGCCGCTGACGCCGAGCGCGCGCAGCGCCTCGCGCTGGGTGGCGAGCAGCGCCGGGTGCCCGGGCACGGCCGCCGCGTCGAGGGCGACGTGCGCGGTCAGGTCGCACGAGCCGTCGGGGACGGGGGCGCACTCGCGGCCGTTCCGGAACCCGGTCAGGGTGCCGAACGGCGGCCGGGCGGCGCGCAGGTGGGCGTAGTCGACGGCCACCGCGAGGCCCCGCTCCAGGCCGCCGACCGCCGCGGCCCAGGCGGCGTCCCGGGGCCCGCCCAGCTCGACCCGCTCCCCGTCCGGCCACCAGCGCCGGGCCCACTCCCCGTCCGCGGCGTCCAGCGGCCCGCCCGGCCGCTCCGTCCCGTCCGGCGCGACCTCGACGTACCGCAGCCGCCCGTCCGCGCCGCGCTCGGCCACCTCCAGCGGGACGTTGTCCAGCCACTCGTTGGCGAACAGCAGGCCCCGCACGCCGGTGGGGAGCGCGGCCGACCAGCCGACCTCCGCGGGCAGGGCGGCCGGGCGGTCGGCCAGCTCCACCGCCCGGAAGTCCACCCGGGCGCGCAGGTGGGCGGGCAGCAGGGCGCGCACCGCCAGGGTGAGTTCGCCGCGCCCGGCGCCGACGTCGACGAAGTCCAGCCGCTCCGGCCGGCCGAGCGCCGCGTCGACCCCGGCCAGCAGGCGGGCCACCGCGCCGGCGAACAGCGCGGAGGCGTGCACGGAGGTGCGGAAGTGCCCGGCGGGGCCCTCGGGCCCGCGGTAGAAGCCGCCGTCCGGCCGGTACAGGGCGTGTTCGATCGCGGGCCGCCACCGCATCCAGGTCATGGCGGACGACGTTACCGGGACGACGCGGTCTCCACCCTGGGGAGTAGCGGGAGCGGCACCGGATCGCCCTAGCGGCGGAGCAGAACGGCCGTCCGGACTCCCTAGGCTGGAGACGTGCATCGACTCAACGCCTGGCTCCGCCGACACCCCATGGTCGTCGACTCCGCCTGGGCGCTGCTGGTGCTGATGCTCGGCGTGCTCGCGGCCGTCGAGACCAGCGGCATGCCGGACGACCCGCTGCCCTCCTGGAAGCACTACACCGGCGTCGCGGTCGCCTTCCTGCTGCCCGCCCTGATGGTGGTGCGCCGCCGCTGGCCGGACGCCACCACCGGGGCGGCCGTCGCGCTCGGCCTCGGCCAGGTCGCGCTCGGCGTCGAACCCAACGTCTCCAGCATCGCGTACCTGGTGCTGGGCTACACCGGCGCCGCGTTCGGCCGGGTCTGGACGTCCCGGCTGGCGCTGGCGGCGAGCCTGGCGGCCGGGCCGCTGACGCTGTGGCGGCTGGCGCCCTCGGAGCAGCACCAGAGCGGCTACCTGACGGTGTTCACGGCCGTCCTGATGACCACCCCGTTCGTGCTCTGCTGGGCCTGGGGCCGGCTCACCCGGGTCCGCCGCGCCTACCTGGTCGAGCTGGAGGACCGGGCCGCCCGGCTGGAGCGCGAACGCGACGCCCAGGCGCAGGTCGCGGTCGCCGCCGAGCGCGCCAGGATCGCCCGCGAACTGCACGACGTGGTCGCGCACAACGTCTCGGTGATGATCGTCCAGGCCGACGGCGCCGCCTACGTGCTGGACTCCTCCCCGCAGCAGACCAAGGAGGCGCTGAACACCATCGCCTCCACCGGCCGCCAGGCGCTCGCCGAGATGCGCCGCCTGCTCGGCGTGCTGCGCACCTCCGACACCACCGGCGAGTACGTGCCGCAGCCGGGCGTCGAGGAGCTCCCCGACCTGCTGGACCAGGTCCGCACGGCCGGCCTGCCGGTCGACTTCTCCGCCACCGGCGAGGCCCGCGAACTCCCCCGCGGCCTGGAACTGACCGTCTACCGGATCGTCCAGGAAGCGCTCACCAACGTCCGCAAGCACGGCGGCCCCGACGCCCGGGCCAAGGTCGCCGTCGACTTCCGCGACGTCGAGCTCGAAGTCCTGGTCGAGGACGACGGCCGCGGCTCCACCCGCGAACAGCTCGCCGGCGGCACCGACGGGCTCGGCCACGGCCTGATCGGCATGCGCGAACGCGTCGGTATGGTCAGCGGCAGCCTGGACGTCGGGCCCCGGCCCGGCGGCGGCTTCCGGATCCGCGCCGTGCTGCCACTCAAAGCATCCAGATGAAGGAGAGCCGACCGATGCCGATCCGCGTGATGCTGGTCGACGACCAGGAACTGCTGCGCACCGGGTTCCGAATGGTCCTGCAGTCCCAGGGCGACATCGAGATCGCCGCCGAGGCCGGCGACGGCCAGCAGGCCGTCGACGTGCTGCGCACCGCGGAGGTCGACGTCATCCTGATGGACGTCCGGATGCCCCGGCTCGACGGCGTCCAGGCCACCCGCCGGATCTGCCTCGACGACCACGGCGCTCCCGTCGAGCACGCCCCCCGGGTGCTCATCCTCACCACCTTCGACCTGGACGAGTACGCCTTCGCCGCGCTCAAGGCCGGCGCGTCCGGCTTCCTGCTCAAGGACGTTCCGCCCACCGAGCTGGTCGCCGCGATCCGCTCCGTGCACGGCGGGGACGCGGTGGTCGCCCCCACCACCACCCGCCGCATGATCGACCGCTTCGCCGAAGTCCTCCCCACCCCCGCGAGCACCCCCGGCTCCCCCGTCCTGGCCCCCCTCACCGACCGCGAGCGCGAGGTCTTCCTGCTCGTCGCCCAGGGGCTCTCCAACGGCGAGATCGCCGCCCGCCTGGTCCTCTCCGAGGCCACCGTCAAGACCCACGTCGGCCGGATCCTCGCCAAGCTCTCCCTCCGCGACCGCGTCCAGGCCGTCGTCCTCGCCTACGAGAACGGGCTCGTCCGCGCCGGCGAGACCCCCTGAGCCCCGCCCCCGTCCCCGCCGACGCGGGCCGCCGGCGCACGGATGGGTGGGCGGGCGGCAAACCCCCGTACCATTGACCGGTACGTCTGGTACCCCTAGAGGACTGGAACGGAAGAGTGCTGCCCGACTTCGGAGACCCCTCCGACCCCGGTAACCGCCCCGCCCGGCTCGCCGTGGGCGTCGTCGGCGCCGGTCGCGTCGGCCCCGCCCTCGGCGCCGCCCTGCAGTTCGCGGGCCACCGCGTCGTCGCCGCGTCCGGCGTCTCCGCCGCGTCCCGGCGCCGCGCCGAGGCCCTGCTGCCGGGGGTGCGGATGGTGACGCCCCCGCAGGTGATGGCCGCCGCGGACCTGGTGCTGCTGACCGTCCCGGACGACGCCCTCCCCGGTCTGGTGCAGGGGCTGGCCGCCACCGGCGCCGTCCGCCCGGGCCAGTTGCTCGTGCACACCTCCGGCGCGCACGGCGTGGCCGTCCTGGAGCCCGCGACCCGCGTCGGCGCGCTGCCGCTCGCGCTGCACCCGGCGATGACCTTCACCGGCACCTCGGTGGACGTGGCCCGCCTGGCCGGCTGCCCGTTCGGCGTGACCGCCCCGGAGGAGCTGCGCCCGGTCGCCGAGGCCCTGGTCGTCGAGATGGGCGGCGAACCGTCCTGGATCCCGGAAGAAGTGCGGCCGCTCTACCACACGGCGCTCGCGCACGGCGCGAACCACCTGGTCACGCTGGTCGCGCAGGCGATGGAGCTGCTGCGCACGGCGGGCGTCCAGGAGCCCGGCCAGATGCTCGGCCCGCTGCTCGGCGCGGCCCTGGACAACGCGCTGCGCTCGGGCGACCTCGCGCTGACCGGCCCGGTGGCCCGCGGTGACGTCGGGACGGTGCGCACGCACCTGGGCCGACTCGCTACGGTGACCCCGGACATCGGCCAGGCGTACCGGGCGATGGCGAGGGCGACCGCGCAGCGCGCGGTGGCCAACGGCACGTTGAAGCCGGAGCCGGCGGCGGCGCTGCTGGACGTACTGAACGAGGAGAAGCACTGATGGCACGCGACAAGCGCCCGGCGAAGGCCCCGAAGGTCCGCACGGCGGTGCTGACCCGCACCGTGGAGGAGTTCGAGGCCGCGTTCTGGCCGGACGAGCAGCCGGTGGACAACGCCGTGGTGATGACCATGGGCGCGCTGCACGAGGGCCACGCGGCGCTGGTGCGCGAGGCCCGCCGCCAGGTCGGCAAGGACGGCCGGGTCGCGGTGACGGTCTTCGTGAACCCGCTGCAGTTCGGCGCCGGCGAGGACCTGGACCGCTACCCGCGCACCCTGGACGCGGACCTCGCGCTCGCCGGGGAGACGGGCGCCGACGTGGTGTTCGCCCCGTCCGTGGAGGAGGTGTACCCGAACGGCGAGCCGCTGGTGCGGCTGGCCGCGGGCCCGATGGGCGAGGGCTTCGAGGGCGCGTCCCGCCCGGGCCACTTCGACGGGATGCTGACCGTCGTCGCCAAGCTGCTGCACATCACCGACCCGGACTTCGCGGTGTTCGGCGAGAAGGACGCCCAGCAGTTGGCGATCGTCCGCCGGATGGTCGCCGACCTGGACTTCGACGTGGAGGTCGTCGGCGTCCCGACCGTCCGCGAGGAGGACGGCCTGGCGCTGTCCTCCCGCAACCGCTTCCTCTCCGAGGCCGAGCGGACCCGGGCGCTCGCGCTCTCCCGCGCCCTGTTCGCCGGCCGGGACGCCGGCGCGCAGGGCCCCAAGGCCGTCCGCGAGGCGGCCGCCGCCGTGCTGGAGGGCGCGGACGGCATCTCCCTCGACTACCTCGCCCTGGTCGATCCGCTGTCCTTCACCGAGGCGCCGGACGACTTCCAGGGCGAGGCGGTGCTCGCCGTCGCGGCCCGGGTCGGCTCGACCCGGCTGATCGACAACGTGAGCGTCATCGTCCGCTAGCCCGCTAGGGACGCCCCGGGCGGCCGCCGCTCCGCGCGCCGGCCACCCGTCCATCCGGTACGCACCACCAGGCATGCACTCACAGGAGGCGTGACCCATGCTCCGCACCATGCTCAAGTCCAAGATCCACCGTGCCACCGTCACCCAGGCCGACCTGCACTACGTCGGTTCGGTGACGGTCGACGAGGACCTGCTCGACGCCGCGGACCTGCTCCCCGGCGAGCTGGTCCACATCGTCGACATCAACAACGGCGCCCGGCTGGAGACCTACACCATCGCCGGCCCGCGCGGCACCGGCGTCATAGGCATCAACGGGGCGGCCGCCCGGCTGGTCCACCCCGGCGACCTGGTGATCCTGATCGCCTACGGGCAGATGGACACCGCGGAGGCCAAGTCGTACCTGCCGAAGGTGGTGTTCGTCGACGAGCGCAACCGGATCACCGGCCTCGGCGGGGACCCCGCGGACGCTCCCGAGGGCAGCGGACTGGCGCGCGGCGACGCCGCGTACGGTGGTTCGAACGGCGCGGCCGACGCCGCCGCGCGCTGAAGGAGAAGCTGAACCCATGTCGCACCGCCTGACCGCCCCCGCCCCCGGCTGGACCACGAGCACCGACGTGGTCGTGGTCGGCTCCGGCGTGGCCGGACTCACCGTCGCGCTCAACGCCCGCAAGGCCGGCCTGCGGGCCATGGTGGTCACCAAGGCGGTCCTGGACGACGGTTCCACCCGCTGGGCCCAGGGCGGCATCGCCGCCGCCCTGGGCGAGGGCGACACCCCCGAGCAGCACCTGCAGGACACCCTGGTCGCGGGGGCCGGGCTGTGCGACGAGGAGGCGGTGCGCACCCTGGTCACCGAGGGTCCGGACGCGGTGCGCCGGCTGATCGAGGCCGGCGCCGAGTTCGACCTCGACGAGGACGGCGAGATCGTCCTGACCCGCGAGGGCGGCCACCACCGCCGCCGGATCGCGCACGCCGGCGGCGACGCCACCGGCGCCGAGATCGAACGCGCCCTGGTCGCCGCGATAGAGGCCGACCCGGGCCTGGAGCTGATCGAGCACGCCCTCGTCCTGGACCTGCTCACCGACGCCGACGGCCACGCCTCCGGCGTCACCCTGCACGTGATGGGCGAGGGCCAGCGCGACGGCGTCGGCGCGATCCTGGCCCGCGCCGTGGTGCTGGCCACCGGTGGCATGGGCCAGGTCTTCGAGGCCACCAGCAACCCGGCGGTCTCCACCGGCGACGGCGTCGCGCTCGCCCTGCGGGCCGGCGCCGAGGTCACCGACCTGGAGTTCGTCCAGTTCCACCCGACCGTGCTCTGGCTCGGCCCGGACGCGAAGGGCCAGCAGCCGCTGGTCTCCGAGGCGGTCCGCGGCGAGGGCGCGCACCTGGTCGACGCGGACGGGGTGCGCTTCATGGTCGGCCAGCACGAACTGGCCGAACTCGCCCCGCGCGACATCGTCGCCAAGGGGATCATCCGCCGGATGCACGCCAAGGGCACCCGGCACATGTACCTGGACGGGCGGCACTTCGGCGCCGAGATGTGGGAGCACCGCTTCCCCACCATCCTGGCCGCCTGCCGGGCCAACGGCATCGACCCGGTCACCGAGCCGATCCCGATCGCCCCGGCCGCCCACCACGCCTCCGGCGGCGTGCGCACCGACCTGCACGGCCGCACCACCGTCCCCGGCCTGTACGCCTGCGGCGAGGTCGCCTGCACCGGCGTGCACGGCGCCAACCGGCTGGCGTCCAACTCCCTGCTGGAGGGCCTGGTGTTCGCCGAGCGGATCGCCGCCGACCTGGCCGCGCTGAACGCCGCCGGCCGGCTCCCGGCCCGCACCGTCAACATCGGTGCCGCGCAGGCCGCGACGCCCATCCCGCTGCTGCCCGCCGGGGCCCGGGGCGAGATCCAGCACCTGATGTCCACCGGCGCGGGCGTGCTCCGCTCCGCGGAGTCGCTGGCGGCCACCGCCAAGGGCCTGGCCGCGCTGGCCGACCCGGAGCCCCCGGCCGACCCGTCGGTGGAGACCTGGGAGGCCACCAACCTGCACCAGGTCGCCACCGCGCTCACCACCGCCGCCGCCCTCCGCGAGGAGACCCGCGGCTGCCACTGGCGCGAGGACTTCCCCGACCGCGACGACGCCCACTGGCAGCGCCACGTCGTCCACCCGCTCGCCGGCTGACGCCGCCCGCCCCGTACACCCCGCCCCGTCCCGCACACCCCGCCGAACCCCTGGAGCCAGCCACCATGTCCCACTCCGAACTCCCCCTCCTGTCCACCGAGTCCGGCGGCTGCGGCGACGGCTGCGCGTGCGGCGAGGGCGAGGAGTACGAGACCGGTCTCGACCCGGCGCTGGCCGCGCTGCTGGAGGACGCCGGGCTGGACCCGGTCGAGGTGGAGGACGTGGCGATGATGGCCCTGTCCGAGGACCTGGCCGGCGGCGAGGACGTCACCTCGGTGGCGACCGTCCCGGCCGAGGCCGTCGCGACCGCCGACTTCACCGCCCGCCAGGCGGGCGTGGTGGCCGGCCTGCGGGTGGCGGAGGCCGTGGTCTCGCTGGTGTGCGAGGAGGAGTTCGAGGTCGAGCGGCACGTCGAGGACGGCGACCTGGTCGCCCCCGGCCAGGTGCTGCTCTCGGTCCGCAGCCGCACCCGCGACCTGCTCACCGCCGAGCGCTCCGCGCTGAACCTGCTCTGCCACCTGTCCGGCATCGCGACCGCCACCCGCACCTGGGCCGACGCCCTGGAGGGCACCGGCGCGGTGGTCCGCGACACCCGCAAGACCACCCCCGGCCTGCGCGCCCTGGAGAAGTTCGCGGTGCGGGCCGGCGGCGGCGCCAACCACCGGATGGCGCTCTCCGACGCGGCGCTGGTCAAGGACAACCACGTGGTCGCGGCGGGCGGCGTCGTCGAGGCGTTCACCGCCGTCCGGGAGGCCTTCCCCGAGCTGCCGATCGAGGTCGAGGTCGACACGGTCGATCAGATCGCCCCCGTCCTGGAGGCCGGCGCCGACCTGATCCTGCTGGACAACTTCTCCACCGAGCAGCTGCGCGAGGCGGTCGCGCTGGTCGCGGGCCGGGCGAAGCTGGAGGCTTCCGGCGGCCTGACCCTGGCCACCGCGCGCGAGGTCGCCGAGACTGGTGTCGACTACCTGGCCGTCGGCGCCCTGACGCACTCCTCGCCGATCCTCGACATCGGCCTGGACCTCCGCAGTTCCTGACCCTTCGAAGCAGAAAGCCCCCCATGCTCCTCACCATCGACGTCGGCAACACCCAGACCACGCTCGGCCTGTTCGACGGCGAGGAGATCGTCGAGCACTGGCGGATCTCCACCGACCCGCGCCGCACCGCGGACGAACTCGCGGTCCTGCTCCAGGGGTTGATGGGCGCCCACCCGATCGTCTCGGCGGACGACCGGGTGGCCGGCCTGGCGATCTGCTCCTCGGTGCCGGCGGTGCTGCACGAGCTGCGCGAAGTGACCCGCCGCTACTACGGGGACGTGCCGGCGGTGATCGTCGAGCCGGGCGTGAAGACCGGCGTGCACGTGCTGATGGACAACCCGAAGGAGGTCGGCGCGGACCGGATCGTCAACGCGCTGGCCGCCAACCACCTGTACGGCGGCCCGTGCGTCGTGGTCGACTTCGGCACCGCCACCACCTTCGACGCGATCAACGCGCGCGGCGACTACGTGGGCGGCGCGATCGCCCCGGGCATCGAGATCTCGGTCGACGCCCTGGGCGGCCGCACCGCGATGCTCCGCAAGATCGAACTGGCCCGCCCGCGCAACGTGATCGGCAAGAACACCGTGGAGGGCATGCAGTCGGGCATCCTGTACGGCTTCGCCGGGCAGGTCGACGGCCTGGTCAACCGGATGGCCAAGGAGCTCGCCAAGGACCCGAACGACGTCCAGGTGATCGCCACCGGCGGGCTGGCCCCGCTGGTGCTGGGCGAGGCCGACTCGATCGACGTGCACGAGCCCTGGCTGACCCTGATCGGCCTGCGCCTGATCTTCGAGCGCAACCGCCCGGCCACCGCCGCCTGACGCCCGCGCCGGCCCCTCGGGCCCCGCCCTCCGCCACGGGGGGCGGGGCCCGTCGCGTTCCCCACCGCGGCTCGGGGCCGGATGCACCATCTCATAGGCCAATCGGGACAAACACGTCATCAATCGCCATAAGTCGGACGTACGCCACGTACTGTCGACCCATGCCAACGCCACACGGATCGCGCGGCGGCATGGCCTTCAGCGCCGACGAAGTCCGGGTGCTGCGCCGTGTCCTCGCCCAAGCCCTCTACCCGGCCGCCTCCGACCGGCTCCCACTGCCCGCCGCGGCCGGCGAGCTGTGGGCCGAGGACGTCCAGGACGCGCTTCGGCTGACCGAGGCCATCGACGAGGCGGTCCAGGAGGGCGGCCGGCTGCGCGCCTTCCTGCTGATCGACCTGGCCCGCTACCGCTCCGCCCTGCCCGGCAGCGCCGGAGGCTACCTGGACCGCCTGGAAGAGGCCGTCACCGACGGCTACCTGCCCACCGCCGAGGACCTGTCGGCGCTGCGCTCGCTGTCCCGCCAGCCGTGCGGACCGCACGAACAGGCCCGCCGTTCCCGGCTCGCCGGCCGCTGCCACGCGATCGCCGAGGCCGAGGTCCGCGAGCGGCTCTCCCTCGGCTCCGGGCAGCGCCACCTCGCGGCGGTGCCGAGCCCGGCGTCCGAACCCCAGCCCGCCATCCCAGTTGGAGGACGGTTCCCGATGAGCGACCAGCAGCCCCAGCACCCCGTCGAGCGCCCCCGGCCCCGCCGGATGCCGACCCCCGCCGAACTCTTCGGCCGCCGCTCCCGCCCGGCCCCCCACCAGGACCCCCCGGACGACGAGAACCGCCCGGAACTCGCCACCGGCACCGACGGCTGACCCCCGCACCGCCCGCGCGGGCCCCCTCCGGGGCGGAGGGGGCCCGCGCGTTCCGCGCGGTCGGCGCGCGCCGCCGGATATCCCGTGGCGGAGCAGGCCGTCAGCCTGGCTACCCTGGTGGGGTGAGCGATCAGAGCACTCTCCCCGCGACCGACGACCTTCCCGAGCAGATGCGCGTCCGGCGCGAGAAGCTGGACCGGCTCCGGGCGGCCGGCATCGACCCGTACCCGGTCGGTTTCCCCCGCACCACCACCATCGCCGAGCTGCGCGAGAAGCACCCCGACCTGGCCCCGGACACCGCCACCGGCGAGCGGGTCGGCGTCACCGGCCGGGTGGTCCTGGCCCGCACCGGCGGCAAGCTCTGCTTCGCCACGCTGCGCGACGGCTCCGGCGACCTCCAGGTGATGCTGTCCCTGGACAAGCTGGGCGCCGAGCGGCTGGCCGCTTGGAAGGGCGACATCGACCTCGGCGACCAGGTCGGCGTCGAGGGCGAGGTGATCACCTCCAAGCGCGGCGAGCTCAGCGTGATGGTCGACCGCTGGGAGCTCACCGCGAAGTGCCTGCGCCCGCTGCCCGACAAGCACAAGGGCCTGAGCGACCCGGAGGCCCGGGTCCGCCAGCGGTACGTCGACCTGATCGTCAACTCCGAGGCGCGCGAGATGCTCCAGCTGCGCACCAAGGTGATCCGCTCGATCCGCCGCACCTACGAGGACCGCGGCTACCTCGAGGTCGAGACCCCGATGCTGCAGCCGATCCACGGCGGCGCCAACGCCCGCCCGTTCAAGACGCACATCAACGCGTACGACATCGAGCTGTACCTGCGGATCGCGACCGAGCTGTACCTCAAGCGCCTGGTGGTCGGCGGCGCCGAGAAGGTCTTCGAGATCAACCGGAACTTCCGCAACGAGGGCGCGGACGCCACCCACAACCCGGAGTTCACCGCCCTGGAGTCGTACGAGGCGTACGGCGACTACGACACCCAGGCCGAGCTGATCCGGGCGATCATCGTCAACGCCGCCCGGGACGCGCTGGGCACCACGGTGGTCAGGGGCGTCGGCCCGGACGGCACCGAGCACGAGATCGACCTGGCCGAGCCCTGGCAGGAGGTCTCGGTCTACCCGGGCATCTCCGCGCACCTGGGCACCGAGGTCACCCCGGCCACCTCCGTCGAGGAGCTGCGCGAGCTGGCCGCCAAGCACGGCCTGGACGAGTACCTGGACCCGAAGTGGGACCACGGCCAGATCGTGCTGGAGCTGATCGAGCGCCTGCTGGAGCACCACGCGATCAAGCCGACCTTCATCAAGGACTACCCGACCTCGGTCTCCCCGCTGACCCGGCAGCACCGCTCGATCGAGGGCGTCGCGGAGAAGTGGGACCTGGTGATCTTCGGCACCGAGATCGGCACCGCCTACTCCGAGCTGATCGACCCGGTCGAGCAGCGCGCCCGGCTGACCGCGCAGTCCCTGCTGGCGGCCGGCGGCGACGTCGAGGCGATGCAGCTGGACGAGGACTTCCTGCGCGCCCTGGAGTACGCGATGCCGCCCACCGGCGGTCTCGGCCTGGGCGTGGACCGGCTGATCATGCTGCTCACCGGCAAGAACATCCGCGAGACGGTGCTCTTCCCGCTCGTGAAGCCCGAGAAGGCCGAGCGGGCGGAGAAGTCCCCGAAGAGCGAAAGGGCCGCAGCCGCGGCCGGGTCCGACACCACCGAGGAGTAACCGTGGAGTACGTCAGCGCGATCGTCCCGCCGCTGGTGATGGCGATCGGTTTCGCCTTCCTGGTGCGGGCCATCATCCGCAGCCAGGGCGGCGCCCAGAAGGCGAAGGAGGACGCCGCGGCCGAGGCCATGGCGTCGCGTTCCCCCGCCGAATAGCGGTTTCCCGCCGGGCGCGCCGTTCCCCCTCCGGGGAGCGGCGCGCCGTCCGTTTGCCGTTTGCCGCCCTTTGTCCGCATCGGTCCTATCCTTGGCGGCACTATGGTGCGGCAACTCGGAGAACTTGAGAACGACATCATGACCCGGGTGTGGCAGTGGAACCGCCCCGTCACCGTCCGGGAGGTTCTGCAGGATCTGCGGTCGGAACGCGAAATCGCGTACACCACCGTGATGACCGTGCTGGACAAGCTCTATCGAAAGGGCTGGGTGCGCCGGGAGCGCGCCGGGCGCGCATACCGATATGAGCCGGTCTCGTCCCGGGAGGCGTACACCGCGGCGCTGATGAACGACGCCTGGGCGACGAGCGACAATCCGGCGGCCGCCCTGGTGCACTTCTTCGGGATGATGTCGCCGGAACAGCGCGAGTGGCTGCGCGACGCGCTGCGGGTGGCGGGCGTCGACGCCGAGGAGACCGCCCCGCCCGCGGCACGATAACGTTCCCCGGCATGGAGGTCACCATCCGCCGCGCGCGGACCACTGACGTGCGCGCCATCCGCCGGCTCATCGACACGTACTCCCGGAACGGCATTCTGCTCGACAAGCCGACCGTCACACTGTTCGAATCCGTCCAGGAGTTCTGGGTCGCCGAACGCGACGAGGACGGCCGGGTGGTGGCCTGCGGCGCGCTCCACGTGATGTGGGAGGACCTCGCCGAGGTGCGCACCCTGGCGGTGGACCCGGTCTGCAAGGGGCTCGGTATCGGGCACCAGCTGCTGGACAAGCTGCTGGAGACCGCACGCTGGCTCGGCGTCCGTCGGATTTTCTGCCTGACGTTCGAGGTTCCGTTCTTCTCGAAACACGGCTTCGTGGAGATCGGCGAAAACGACGATCGTACGGCAGACCCGGCCGCCGTGGCCACGGAAGTCTATGAAGAACTCCTGCGCTCGTACGACGAAGGCGTCGCCGAGTTCCTCGACCTGGAGCGGGTGAAGCCGAACACGCTGGGCAACTCCCGGATGCTGCTGCACCTGTGAGTCATGCCCGGGAGCGCGACCTGCGACACAGGGGTTTGTGTTTTCCGGGAAAAGGCGCTTTCCTTTCTCTAGGCAATGGATCGTTATCGCGGAAAGGGAAGCCCGTGGCACAGAGGGTTCAGGTCATTCTGGAAGACGATCTCGACGGCGGATCCGCGGACGAGACGGTGACGTTCGCCCTGGACGGCGTGGCCTACGAGATCGACCTGAAGAGCGACAACGCGGAGAAGCTCCGCGGCCTGCTCGCCCCGTACGTCGAGAAGGGCCGCAAGCAGAGCGGTCGGCTGACCGCCCCCCGCCGCGGTGGCGGCGGCGGTGGCCGGAGCACCGGTCGGGCCGCCGCGGCCGGGCAGGCGGACACCGCCAAGATCCGCACCTGGGCGAAGGAGAACGGCCTCCCGGTCAACGACCGCGGCCGCGTCCCGAGCAACGTGCGCGAGGCGTACGAGAAGGCCAACGCCTCCTGAGCCCCGGCGGCCCTCAGCGGGCGGGCGGCAGGCCCAGCCGTTCCCGCGTGCAGGCGTCCGCCAGGGCGTCGAGCAGGCAGAGCAGGTCGGGCGAGCGCAGGTCGAGGGCGGGCGGGCGGGTGCCGGCCCGCAGCCAGTGCGCGGTCCGCGGTTCGGGCACCCGGGGGGCTCCCGGGTGCGCCGCGCGGGCCTCGATGGGCAGTCGCAGCTCCGGGCCCCAGCCGAGCCAGCGGAGCAGTTCGGGCACCGGTTCGGCGGCCCCGGGGGCGAGCAGGAAGGCCGCCCGGCCGGCCCGCCGCAGCACCGGCCCGGTGGTGCGGCCCAGCCGCTCCAGGCGCCCCAGGGCGGCCCTGGCGGGCCCCAGCGGGGCGGTCACCCGGTCCGATCCGCGCCAGAGCGCGGCGGCGGGCGGTGCGGCCGGGGCGGCCGGCGGCGGACGGGTCACGACCTGTGCAACGCTGGAGGGGCCGGGCGGTCACGCGACCGCCACCGGTACGGCGGTACGCCACCCGCGGCCGACCCGTTGATCCGTCACCCCGGGCCCTCGGTCGGCAGACTTCTCGCCAGGCGAACACGCACCCTGCGGAAACCGCGCGAAACCCGCCGGATTACCGGGTATGAATGCTGGTGGACGGGGTCCCAGGAGCCCGGACGCAGCACGTCGCGGGTCCGGTGCGCCGGTTCGACCGAACCGTGTTCGCCGTTGGCGTAGCGGGAACCGGTGCATCGGGCCCGTCGCTGGGAACACCGTCTCCCAGCATCAGGTTGGGACAGGTGTCGGCTGGTCGCGCAGCATGTTGCTCCCGCTCCGTGGGAGTTCCGTAGCCGCGCTGCTGAGCGGGACTAGCATGCGGAAGGACAGGGCGGGGACGGCCCCCGAACTGACCGACCGCTCTGAGGAGCGATTAACGATGTTCGAGAGGTTCACCGACCGCGCGCGGCGGGTTGTCGTCCTGGCACAGGAAGAAGCCCGGATGCTCAACCACAACTACATCGGCACCGAGCACATCCTCCTGGGCCTGATCCACGAGGGCGAGGGTGTCGCCGCAAAGGCGCTGGAGAGCCTCGGCATCTCGCTCGAGGCGGTCCGCCAGCAGGTCGAGGAGATCATCGGTCAGGGCCAGCAGGCCCCGTCCGGCCACATCCCCTTCACCCCCCGGGCGAAGAAGGTCCTGGAGCTGTCGCTCCGCGAGGCCCTCCAGCTCGGCCACAACTACATCGGCACCGAGCACATCCTGCTCGGCCTGATCCGCGAGGGCGAGGGCGTCGCCGCCCAGGTCCTGGTGAAGCTCGGCGCCGACCTGAACCGGGTGCGCCAGCAGGTCATCCAGCTGCTGTCGGGCTACCAGACCGGCAGCGGCAAGGAGTCCGCCACCGCCGGCGGCCCGGCCGAGGGCACCCCGTCCACCTCCCTGGTGCTCGACCAGTTCGGGCGCAACCTGACGCAGGCCGCCCGCGAGGCCAAGCTCGACCCGGTGATCGGGCGCGAGAAGGAGATCGAGCGGGTCATGCAGGTGCTGTCCCGCCGCACCAAGAACAACCCGGTGCTGATCGGCGAGCCCGGCGTCGGCAAGACCGCCGTCGTCGAGGGCCTGGCCCAGGCGATCGTCAAGGGCGAGGTCCCGGAGACGCTGAAGGACAAGCAGCTCTACACGCTGGACCTCGGCGCCCTGGTGGCCGGCTCGCGCTACCGCGGTGACTTCGAGGAGCGCCTGAAGAAGGTGCTCAAGGAGATCCGCACCCGCGGCGACATCATCCTGTTCATCGACGAGCTGCACACCCTGGTCGGCGCGGGCGCCGCCGAGGGCGCGATCGACGCCGCCTCCATCCTGAAGCCGATGCTGGCCCGCGGTGAGCTGCAGACCATCGGCGCCACCACGCTGGACGAGTACCGCAAGCACCTGGAGAAGGACGCCGCGCTGGAGCGCCGCTTCCAGCCGATCCAGGTCGCCGAGCCCTCGCTCCCGCACACCATCGAGATCCTCAAGGGCCTGCGCGACCGGTACGAGGCGCACCACCGCGTCTCGATCACCGACGCCGCCCTGGTCGCCGCCGCCACCCTGGCCGACCGGTACATCTCGGACCGCTTCCTGCCGGACAAGGCGATCGACCTGATCGACGAGGCCGGTTCCCGGATGCGCATCCGCCGGATGACCGCGCCGCCGGACCTGCGCGAGTTCGACGAGAAGATCGCCGAGGTCCGCCGGGAGAAGGAGTCCGCGATCGACGCGCAGGACTTCGAGAAGGCCGCGTCGCTGCGCGACAACGAGAAGCAGCTGCTCCAGGCGAAGGCCAAGCGGGAGAAGGAGTGGAAGGCCGGCGACATGGACGTCGTGGCCGAGGTGGACGAGGAGCTCATCGCCGAGGTCCTGGCCACCGCCACCGGCATCCCGGTCTTCAAGCTGACCGAGGAGGAGTCCTCGCGCCTGCTGCGCATGGAGGACGAGCTGCACAAGCGGGTCATCGGCCAGGAGGACGCCATCAAGGCGCTCTCCCAGGCGATCCGCCGCACCCGCGCCGGTCTGAAGGACCCGAAGCGCCCCGGCGGTTCGTTCATCTTCGCCGGCCCCTCGGGCGTCGGTAAGACCGAGCTGTCCAAGACCCTGGCGGAGTTCCTGTTCGGGGACGAGGACGCGCTGATCGCGCTCGACATGTCCGAGTTCTCGGAGAAGCACACCGTCTCGCGGCTGTTCGGCTCCCCGCCCGGGTACGTGGGCTACGAGGAGGGCGGCCAGCTCACCGAGAAGGTGCGTCGCAAGCCGTTCTCGGTCGTCCTCTTCGATGAGGTCGAGAAGGCCCACCCGGACATCTTCAACTCGCTGCTGCAGATCCTGGAGGACGGTCGCCTGACCGACTCCCAGGGCCGGGTCGTGGACTTCAAGAACACGGTCATCATCATGACCACCAACCTCGGCACCCGGGACATCTCCAAGGGCTTCAACCTGGGCTTCGCGGCCACGGGTGACGTCCAGGCCGGCTACGAGCGGATGAAGGCGAAGGTCGGCGAGGAGCTCAAGCAGCACTTCCGCCCCGAGTTCCTCAACCGCGTCGACGACATCGTGGTCTTCCACCAGCTGTCCGAGGCGAACATCATCGAGATCGTCGACCTGATGATCGCCCGGGTCGACCAGCGGATGAAGGACCGGGACATGGGCATCGAGCTCAGCCCGGAGGCCAAGAGCCTGCTGGCCAAGCGCGGGTACGACCCGATCCTGGGCGCGCGTCCGCTGCGCCGCACGATCCAGCGGGAGATCGAGGACCACCTGTCCGAGAAGATCCTGTTCGGTGAGCTGCGCTCCGGCCACATCGTGGTCGTCGGCGTGGAGGGCGAGGGCAAGGAAGCCAAGTTCACCTTCCGCGGCGAGGAGAAGTCCCCGGTGGCGGACACTCCGGCGGCGGTCTCGGCGGCGGGCCCGGATCTGACCAAGTAATAGCCCCGCAAAGCGTTTCGCAAGCCTCCGCCCCCGACCTGGCAAGGTCGGGGGCGGGGGCTTTTCCGTGTCCGGCTTTTCAGTTGAAAAACTGTTTAGGTTTCCGTGTGCTGTGAATCCGGGGCCGGATGCCCGCCGAACGGGTGGGCGGCGGCGTGGTGCGGGCACGACCGGCCCTTGCCCGGAAGGCCGTGCAGGTAGATTGACGGATCGTCAGACGATAAGAGTTGCCGGAGCATAGCGGCGTGGCCATGCCAGGGTCAAGGTCTTTCTTTTTTACTGGACCTTGGGTCAAATGTCGTCCACCTGTCTTGCATTGGTTCACCGGTCCGGCCACCAGCCCCACCGGTAAGGGGAGGACGTCACCACGTTGAAAATAACCAAGAGGGCTGTCGCGGCGTCCGCCGCCGTCGCGGTGACCGCCGCGCTGGGCGCCGGAATGCTCCCGGGCACGGCCTCCGCCGCCCCGGCGAGCGCGACGATCACCGACCCGGCCGACGTCATCCAGAACGACAGCGTCCCGCGCGAACTGCAGAGCCCGCTGGCCGAGAAGCAGCAGGCCGAGCAGACCGCCGCGGTCGAGCAGCTGGTCAACGGCACCGCCAAGGTCGAGAAGCACGGCAGCGGCTCCTCGATCAAGCTGGGCCGCGACAAGTACGTCGAGCTGTCCCGCGAGCGCACCGACAAGATCTTCACGATCCTGGTCGACTTCGGCGACCAGGTCGACACCACCACCAAGACCGCCGACGGCAAGGTCAAGTACGGCGGCACGCCCGGCCCCGGGCACAACCAGATCGCGGCGCCGGACCGGGCCAAGGACAACTCGACGGCCTGGCAGGCGGACTACAACCAGGCGCACTACCAGGACGTCTACTTCGCGAAGGACAAGCCCTCGCTGAAGACGTACTACGAGCGCCAGTCCTCCGGCCGGTACTCGGTCGACGGCCTGGTCACCGACTGGGTGCGGGTGCCGTGGAACGAGGCCCGCTACGGCTCGGACTACTGCGGCCAGCACGTCTGCGCCAACGCGCAGGACCTGATCCGCGACGGCATCGACGCCTGGGTCGCCGACCAGAAGGCCAAGGGCCGCACCGACGCCCAGATCAAGGCCGACCTGGCGCAGTACGACCAGTGGGACCGCTACGACTACGACGGCGACGGCAACTTCAACGAGCCGGACGGCTACCTGGACCACTTCCAGATCGTCCACGCCGGTGAGGACCAGTCGGCCGGCGGCGGCGTGCAGGGCACCGACGCGCTGTGGGCGCACCGCTCGTACGCGTACGCCAACCAGGCGGGCAAGACCGGCCCGGACAACAACAAGCTCGGCGGCACCCAGATCGGCGCCACCGGCCTGTGGGTCGGCGACTACACCATGCAGCCGGAGAACGGCGGCCTGGGCGTGTTCGCCCACGAGTACGGCCACGACCTCGGTCTGCCGGACCTGTACGACACCACCGGCCAGGGCATCGACAACTCGGTCGGCTTCTGGTCGCTGATGTCCTCCGGCTCCTGGCTGGGCGAGGGCAAGAACGAGATCGGCGACATGCCGAACGACCTCGACGTCTGGTCGAAGCTCAAGCTGGGCTGGCTGAACTACGACACCGCCAAGGCGGGCCAGACCTCGCTGTCGCTGCTCGGCCCGGTCGAGTACAACACCAAGCGCAAGCAGGGCCTGATCGTCAACCTGCCGGCGAAGACCGTCACCACCGAGATCAACACCCCGTTCGAGGGTGGCAACGAGTGGTGGAGCGGCAGCGCCGACGACCTGAACGTCAGCCTGACCCGTGACGTCGACCTGACCGGCAAGACCTCGGCCGTGCTGACCGCCAAGGCCTGGTTCGAGCTGGAGACGGACTACGACTACGCGTACGCCGAGGTCTCCACCGACGGCGGCAAGAACTGGACCGCGCTGGCCGGCACCTTCAACGGCGTCGCGCTGCCGGACAACGCCGTCAACGGCACCTCGAACGGCGCGTGGGGCGACCTGTCCTTCCCGCTGAACGCGTACGCCGGCAAGGCCGTCAAGGTCCGCTTCCACAACACCACCGACGGCGGCGTCCACTACAAGGGCCTGGCCCTGGACAACATCGCGGTGACCGCGGACGGCGCGGCCCTGTTCACCGACGGCGCCGAGAACGGCGACAACGGCTGGACCGCCGCGGGCTTCTCCCGGATCTCCGGCAAGTTCTCCAAGGACTACGACCAGCACTACCTGGTCGAGAACCGCCAGTACGTCTCGTACGACACCACGCTGAAGACCGGCCCGTACAACTTCGGCTCGGCCGCGCGTCCGGACTGGGTGGAGCACTACGCCAACCAGAACGGCATCCTGATCTGGCTGTGGGACTCCTCGCAGTCGGACAACAACGTGGCCACCCACCCGGGCCAGGGCCTGATCCTGCCGGTCGACGCCCACCCGGCCGCGCTGAAGTGGAACGACGGCACGCTGATGCGTCCGCGCTTCCAGTCGTACGACGCGACCTTCGGCTTCGAGCGGACCGACGGCCTGAGCCTGCACAAGGCCGACGCGCTCACCAAGATCCCGAGCTCGCGCGGCGTGACGGTCTTCAACGACCACACCACCAAGTACTGGTTCCCGGAGAACCAGTACAGCGGGGTCCAGGTCCCGGACACCCGCACCCAGATCGAGGTGCTGTGGCAGTCCCACGACAACCTGGAAGCCATGATCAAGGTCTCTCCCGTCCGGAAGTGACGCCTGATCGGTAGGTAGTGCACGGGGCCCCGGCGGTTTGCGAACCGCCGGGGCCCTGCGCGTCGCCCGGGCGGGTGTCAGAGCAGGGCGAGGAAGGACTCCACCGCTCCGGTGACCTCCTTGGCGCTCCACTCGGCGGCGTCGGCGAGCACCGTCACCTCGGTCATCGACAGCCCGGGCTGCGGGCCCGGCTCGCGCCAGCCGCCGAACAGCGCGAGGCCCTGCTCCTCGGCCTGCCGGTAGCCGGCCTCGTTCAGCCGGTCGGCGGCGTACGGCAGCCAGAACTGGAACTGGTGGGTGTGCGGCGGCTCGGGGTGGACCCGGGCGCCGGGGACCTCGGCGAGCGCGGCGGCGACCAGCTTGGCGTGCGCCACGTACCCGGGCAGCCGGGGCAGCTCGCGGTCCAGGCCTGCCAGGGCGGAGAGCGCGGCCGGCCACTGCTGCCAGAGGCTGCCGCCGTAGCGGTGCCGCCAGACCTTGAGCCGGCGCACGTACTCCGCCTCGCCGGCCACCAGGGCGCCGCTGTGGCCGCCCAGCGACTTGTAGCAGGAGACGTACACCGAGCCGGCCCGGGCGCAGATCTCCGGCAGGGAGCGGCCCAGGTGCGGGGCGGACTCCCAGAGCCGGGCGCCGTCCAGGTGGACCGGGCGGCCCTGCCGCTCGGCCAGCTCGTACAGCGCCTCCAGCTCCGCCCAGTCGGGCAGCAGGAAGCCGGCGTCGCGCAGCGGCAGCTCCAGCATCAGCACGTCGTACGGCTCGTCCAGGGCGGCCAGCTCGGCGGCGGTGGGGTGCCGCCGGGCGCCGGTCTGCGGGACGCTGCGCAGGCCGGACAGCACCTGGTGGGCGCGGCGCTCGTGCACCTCGGGGTGGGCCAGCGGGTGCATGGCGACCACCGGGCCGTGGGTGTCGGCCCAGGTCTTCAGGGCGGCCTGCTGGGCCATCGTCCCGGTCGGGAAGAAGGCGGCGTCGGGCTTGCCGAGCAGTTCGGCGGTGCGGCGCTCCAGGGTGCGGACGATGCCGTCGCCGTACGTGTCGACCGGTTCGTCCAGCGGGTGGGGGCCGTCGGCCAGGGCGGCCAGGGCGGCGAGCGCCTCCCGGACGGTCTGCGGGCGGCCGCCGGAGAGCAGGCGGTCGGCCCGGCGGCGGGTCTGGAAGCGGCGGTCCAGAACAGGGGTGTCGTTCATCAGCTGATCATCTCCGACGGTAGGTGGATCGGATGGTGCAGCTGGTTCGGGAGCGGGTTTTACCCGGAGCGGTTCGGGCCCAAACCGGGCGCTTTCCGGTGGCGCTCCTCACAGAGCATTTCCGACATACGACCCGGGATAGGAGGTTTGGGGTGCGAAAACCCGGCCCGCCCGCTGGACCGGAGGGCCATTTTGCCCGACTTGTCCACTACCGACCGTCGTACGTCACACTCTTGGGCCTGCGCATCCGGGTCGTTTACACCGGAGTCGTTGCACCAGTTCGGCGAGCCCCACCGGCTCGGCCCCGCGCTGGCCCCGTCCGTGAGGTACCGACTCCCGATGCGTTCTCTCCCCGCCACCGGCCGCCGGCTTCTCCAGGCGACCACCACCCGCCACGTCCGCTCCGTCCTCTCCGGCGGCCCGCTCACCACGGCCCGGCTGGCCCCCGCCAAGGCGATCGCCTCCGGTGCCGCGGTGGTCGCCGCCGGTGCGCTGCTGATCCCGACCGGGCAGGCCGTCGCGCAGGGCTCGCACCCGGCCGACCGCGCCGTCGTCACGGCCACCGCCGAGAGCGGCGCCGCGCAGCCGAAGGACTTCCACCTGCCGGCCCAGGGCGACCAGCACGACGAGCAGGCCGAGAACACCAAGGCCGCCATCCTCGCCACCCTGCAGAAGGACGCCGACCAGGGCGCGCAGGCCCGGCAGGACGACGCGGCCTCCCGCGACGAGCACCGCATCGACCTGGGGGCCGCCGCGCAGACCGGGGACACCGCCGGGCAGCAGCAGGGCACCGAGCAGCAGCAGGCCGCCACCGAGCAGCCGGCCGCGCAGCCCGCTCCCGCCGAGCAGCCGACCGCCCCGGCCGAGCAGCCCGCCGAGCAGCCGGCCGCCCCGGCCGCGCAGCCCGCCGCCCCCGCCGAGCAGCCGCAGGCCGCCCCGGCCGCCGCGCCGGAGCCGAAGCCCGAGCCCGCGCCCGAGCCGGCGAAGCCGTCCTGGTCCTCCCCCGCCCCGGGCGCGACGATCAGCAACCCGTACCACAAGACCAACGCCGCGTACGCAGCCGGCTACCACACCGGCACCGACTTCGCGGTCTCGGTCGGCACCCCGGTGCTGGCGGTCGGCGACGCGACCGTGGTGTCCTCCGGCTACGCGGGCGCCTACGGCAACCAGATCGTCCTGAAGCTCTCCGACGGCCGCTTCGCGCAGTACGCGCACCTGTCGCAGCTGGGCGTGAAGGCCGGGCAGCACGTGGGCGCGGGCGACCGGGTCGGCAAGTCCGGCAACACCGGCAACTCGCACGGCCCGCACCTGCACTTCGAGATCCGCACCGCCAACCAGTACGCGAAGGTGATCGACCCGGTCGGCTACCTGAAGCAGCACGGCGCGAACAACTTCTGATCCGCCGCTCCCCGCACCGCCGAGCCGTCCGCGCCTACCGCGCGGGCGGCTCGATGCGTGCCGCGACCTCCAGGGCGACCTCCAGGGCCGCCTCCATCGCCTCGTCGACCGGGGTGACCGGCTGGCCGGGCTCGCACAGGTCGGCCTTGAGCAGGAACATCGCCGAGTGCATGGAGGTCAGCGCCACGGTGGCGCGCAGCTTGTCACGGAAGGTCGGCTCCGGGCCGTGCAGCAGGCTGATCATCCGGATCATCCGGTCCTTGAACGCCAGCCCGGCCGCGGACTCCCGCAGCGCGGGCTGGTTCTCGTGGAAGAAGCGCAGCAGCGGGGCCCGCTCGCCCATCCCGGCCGCGAACCGGCGCAGCAGTTCGTCGCGCAGCCCGGGCGACCAGGGCTTGCCCTCGCCGTAGGCGATGGCGTCGTCGAGCGGGGCGGCCATCTTCTCGACGATGCCGCGGACGATGTCGTCCTTCGTCTTGAAGTGGTAGTAGAGGGCGGCCTTGGTCACGCCGAGGCGGTCGGCGATCTCCCGCAGCGAGGTCTTCTCGTAGCCGTGCTCGGCGAACAGCTCCAGGGCCACGTCGATGATCCGCGCTCGGGTGTCGCTGCGGGGGCTCTGGGTGGTGGTCATCGCTGGCGGCCTGCCTCGGGGAACGGGTTCGGACGGGTGTCAAGGTCCGTTTCTGTTGGCATTGTCCCTGCCCAGGGGGCCTGTTCCGAAACTGGCTTGACGACCGGCTAGGGAACAACTTACCGTGCCGGACGGCGATTAACTAGCCGGTCGTCAAGTAAGTACCGCCGCGGCACCCCGCGGCACCTGCGCCCCGGGAGAGACGCACCATGACAACCCAGCAGTCCGAGGCGGTTCCCGAGGAACCGTCCGTCGAACTCGGGAAGCCCGACGAGTTCGAGCAGCGCCCGCACCGCGAGATCCGCCTGGTGATGATCGGCCTGGTCATCACCATGCTGCTCGCCATGCTGGACAACCTGATCGTCGGCACCGCGATGCCCCGCATCGTCGGTGAGCTCAACGGCGCCGAGCACATGTCCTGGGTGGTGACGGCCTACACCCTGGCCACCGCCGCCTCCACGCCGATCTGGGGCAAGGTCGGCGACCTGTACGGCCGCAAGGGCTCGTTCCTGGTCTCGATCGTGATCTTCCTGCTCGGCTCGGCCCTGTCCGGCATGTCGCAGAGCATGACCCAGCTGATCGTCTTCCGCGCCGTCCAGGGCCTGGGCGCCGGCGGTCTGATGGTCGGCGTGATGTCGATCATGGGTGCGCTGGTCGCCCCGCGCGACCGCGGCAAGTACCAGGGCATGTTCGCCGCCGTCATGGCGCTGGCCACCGTCGGCGGCCCGCTGATCGGCGGCTTCATCACCGACCACCTGAACTGGCGCTGGACGTTCTACGTCAACCTGCCGCTGGGCGCGATCGCGCTGGTCTTCATCGTCGTCGTGCTGAAGCTGCCCAAGGTCCGCTCCACCGCGAAGATCGACTACTTCGGTGCGGCGCTGCTCACCGTCGGCATCGTCTCGATGGTCCTGATCACCACCTGGGGCGGCCACGAGTACGCCTGGAGCTCCAAGCAGATCCTCGGCCTGGGCGCGCTCGGCGTGGCCTCGCTGATCGGCTTCTGCTACGTCGAGCAGCGGGTCGCCGAGCCGGTCATCCCGCTCCAGCTGTTCCGCAACCGGAACTTCACCATGGTCTCGATCATCGGCTTCATCGTCGGTTTCGCGATGTTCGGCGCGGTGACCTTCCTGCCCACCTACCAGCAGATCGTGCAGGGCGCCTCGGCGACCAACTCCGGCCTGCTGCTGATGCCGATGATGTTCGGCATGCTGGTGATCTCGCTGGTGGTCGGCCAGGCCATCACCAAGACCGGCAAGTACCGGATCTACCCGATCATCGGCACCGCGGTGATGGCCGGCGGCTCGCTGCTGCTGTCCACCCTCGCCGTGGACACCTCCAAGTTCGCCTCCTCCTGCTACATGGTGGTGCTCGGCGCCGGCATGGGCTTCCTGATGCAGGTCACCATGCTGGTCGCGCAGAACAGCGTGGAGATGAAGGACATGGGCGTCGCCTCGTCCTCCGCCACCCTGTTCCGCACCATCGGCGGCTCCTTCGGCGTCGCGCTGTTCGGCACCCTGTACATCAACCAGGTCAACGACACCATCAAGGCGCTCCCCCCGGAGACCCTGGCCAAGATGGCCCAGCAGGGCGGCGAGGGCATGTCCGCGATGAACCCGGCCACCATGCAGGGCCTGCCGGCCGACGTGCTGAGCGCCTACCAGCACGGCATCTCCAACGGCATGCACACCGTCTTCCTGTGGGGCGCGGTGATCAGCCTGGTCGCCGTGGCCGCCTCGCTGTTCATCCGCGAGGTCAAGCTCCGCGGTGGCGCGGACGCCGCCGAGGCCAAGGCCGAGGCCGCCCTGGAGGGCGCGGTCTGAGGCCCGCCCGGGCACGAAGGACGGCCCGCCGCCCCCGACCGGGGCGGCGGGCCGTTCCGCGTCCGCGCGCCGCTACTGCGGCAGCCGGTAGGTGCCCGGCCCGACCGGCTCCACCAGCCCGTCGGCGACCAGCCCGTCCAGCGCCCGGGCCCGCTGCACCGCGTCCGGCCACACCACGTCCAGCTGCCCCTGCGCGACCAGTCCGTGGGCGTCCCGCAGCACCGCCAGCAGCTTGCCGCGCACCTGCCGGTCGGTGCCCTCGTACGTCTGCCCGCGGCGCGCCGGGCCCTGGTGCGGCGGGCGGCCGGCCCGCTGCCAGGCGCAGTCCGCCAGCAGCGGGCAGGCGGCGCACTCCGGGCCGCGCGCGGTGCACACCAGGGCGCCCAGCTCCATCACCGCCACCGCCCAGGTCGCCGCCCGCTCGTCGGTGGCGGGCAGCAGCTCGACGGCGGTGCGCCGCTCGGCGGCGGTGGTGGCGTTCGCCGGGTACTCGACGCCGGTGACCGCCCGGGCGAAGACCCGCCGCACGTTGGTGTCCAGCACCGCGTGCCGCTGCCGGAACGCGAACGAGGCGACCGCGGCCGCCGTGTACTCGCCCACCCCGGGCAGCGCCAGCAGCGCCGCGTGGTCGCTCGGCACCTCCCCGCCGTGCCGCTCGGTGATCGCGACGGCCGCGCCGTGCAGCCGCAGCGCGCGGCGCGGGTAGCCGAGCCGGCCCCACATCCGCACCGCCTCGCCGGGCGCGTCCGCGGCCAGGTCGGCGGGCGTGGGCCAGCGCTCCAGCCAGGCCGCGTAGGCGGGCAGCACCCGCTTCACCGGCGTCTGCTGGAGCATGAACTCGCTGACCATCACGGCCCACGGCGAGGCGTCCGGGGCCCGCCAGGGCAGGTCGCGGGCGTGGGCCTCGTACCAGCCGATGACGGTCGAGTGCAGCGCCTGGACGGCGCCCGGGGCAAGAGTCGAAGCAGTGGCAACCATGGCACCCCGATCCTGCCACGACCCGCCCCGCGGGGTTAAAGCCCCAGGTCGTCGAGCTCCTTGAGGAGGTCGGCGCGCGGGCCGGCCGGGCCCGCCGCGAGCCGGCCGGCCTCCTTGCCCGGGGAGGGCACCGGCAGGGCGTCGCCCCCGGCGGTCAGCGCGGCGGACCGCGCCGGGTGCCGGTCGCGGAAGATCCAGGCCCCCGCCAGGCCGCCGACCAGGCCGCCGAGGTGGCCCAGCCAGGACACCCCCGGGGTGCCCGGGACGGCCGTGGTCAGGAGGTAGGCGAAGGACGCGCCCATCACCAGGCCGATCAACGAGTCGATCAGGTTCCGGTCGAACAGGCCGCGCAGCACCACGTAGCCGAGGTACCCGAAGACCAGGCCGCTCGCGCCGACGGTCACCGTGCCCGTCCGCTGGAACAGCCACACCGCCATGCCGCTGGTCACCACCAGCAGCGCCGTCAGCCCGAGGAACTTGCGCACCCCCCGGTACGCGGCGAGGAAGCCGAACACGAACAGCGGGCCCGAATTGCCCTCCAGGTGCTGCCAGTTCAGGTGCAGGAAGGGCGCGGTCAGCAGGTACCCGAGGGTGTCCGCGTCGTGGGCGCGGATGCCGTGCAGCAGGGCCAACCGCCCGTCCATCAGCCAGTTGACCAGTTGCACCGCCCACACCACGCAGAGGAAGCCGAACATGGTGAAGAAGGCGCGTCGCGCCTCGGCGATCATCTGCGCCGGGTCGAGCTGCGCGCCGGTGGGGGCGTGGTCGTGCGGGGAGGCCATGAGGGCGACTATAGGACGGCGCACCGTCGTGTCGAGTCCCCCTTCCGGACCAAATGGCGGATCATGTGAAAGAAGTGGTCCCGGTGAGGTGTTGATGCGTCAACAAGTGCACGAGGTCTCGTAGAGTTTGCGCGTGCCTTCTCTGCGCCAGCCCGTCGGACCGCTGCCCGCCTCGATCTACTGGCGGCGCCGCGTCGTGGTCCTCATCGCCCTCGCCGTCGTCCTCCTCGTGATCGGACTGCTGGTGTTCGGCGGAGACGACGGCGGCAAGCACAAGAATGCCTCCGGCAGCAGCCCGCTGCCCGCGCCCGCCCAGTCCATCACCCCCGGCGCGTCCCCGACCGGCCCCGCGATCACCACCCGCCCCGGCGGCGGCTCCGGCGGCAGTTCCCCGGGCGGCTCCAACGGCGGCACCGGCGGCGGCGGTTCGAACGGCGGCGGGGCGGGCGGCGAGATCAGCGTCACCGGCGGCGGCTCCTCGGGCGGCAGCTCCTCGGGCGGCTCCAACGGCGGCAACGGCGGCACGGGCACCGGCAACTCCCACCCCGGCGGCGGGGCCTCGCCGGCCGTGAACACCACCGAGGTGATGGCCCTGCCGGTCTGCACCACCGCGCAACTCACCCTCGAACTCGCCTCGGCGCAGAACTCGTACGCGGCGAAGGACAAGCCGAAGCTGGCCCTGACCATCCGCAACTCCTCCGGGGCGGGCTGCCGGATCAACCTCTCGCACGAGCACTCCTTCCTGACCGTGACCTCCAGCGGCAACGAGCGGATCTGGTCCTCCGCGGACTGCATCACCGAACGCACCGACGCCTGGGCCCAGATCGCCGGCAACAGCGGCGTCACCGAGACCTTCACCTGGGACCGCACCCGCTCCAAGCCCCAGTGCGCCACCCCCGACCCCGCGCCCGCCCAGCCCGGCAACTACCTCGTCCAGGCCGACCTCACCGGCCCGGCCGGCGGTCCGCTCTCCGCCCGGACGTCCGTCCGCCTGGAGGGCTAGGCCCCGTCCGTCCACCCGGTGCCGCGCAGGGTGCGGCCGACGGTGAGCGGGAGGAGCGCCGCGGCCAGCGCCGCGGCGAGCAGGACGAGGACGGTGGGGGCGGGGAGGCGGTCGAGGAGGAGGCCGGCGGTCGTGGTCCCGAGGGGGAGGCCGGCCATCAGGAGGACCATGACGCCGGCCACCGCCCGGCCGCGCACCTCCTCGGGGACGCGCTGGAAGACCAGGACGTCGAGCAGGACCCGCAGCGCCGGGACGCCCAGGCAGCCGAAGGCGAGCGCGGCGAAGACCGTGACCGGGCCGGAGGCCGCCGCGCAGGCGGCGAAGGCGGCCGCGGCGGCCCAGCCGACGGCCAGCACCAGGCGGCCGGGGCCGAACAGGCGGTGCAGGTGGGGCACGAGCAGTGCGCCGAGCAGACCGCCGACGGCCTCACCGGTGAGGACCAGGCCGGTGCCCGCCGCGGAGGTGCCGTGGTCGCGGAGCATGACCATGACGGCGAGCAGGACCGCCGACCCGGTGAGGTTGAGCCCGGCGGCGATCAGCACGGCGCCGCGCATCGTCCGGTGGGCGAGCAGGTAGCGCAGGCCCGCCAGCGCGGCCCCCTTCTCCCTCCCGCCGGCCGGCGCGTCCGCCTCGGGGCGGGAGTCGAACCGGACGGCGACGCTCGCGCCGAGGGCGAGGCCGGAGGCGAGGACGGTGGTGAAGAAGGGGATCGCGCTGCCCAGGCCGAGCAGGAAACCGGCCAGCGGCGGCCCGGCCAGCGCGGCGCCGTTGACCCGCAGTTCGTCCTGGGAGAGGGCCTGGCGGAGTTGCTCGGGCGGGACGACGGCGCGCAGCGCGAGCATCCGGGAGGGGCCGCCGTAGGCCATGGTGGCGCCGATCACGGCGGCGGCCAGCAGCGCGTGCGGGACGGTCAGCAGGCCGGCCACCAGGGCGAGCGCGACGCTGAGCGCGGTGAGCAGCCGGACGGTGTCGGCGAGGATCAGGATCCGCCGCCGGTCGTGCCGGTCGGCGACCGTTCCGCCGTGCAGGCCGAACAGCACGGACGCGCCGAACTGGACGGCGCCGAACGCCCCGGCCACCGTCGGGGAGCCGGTCATGGCGAGCAGGAGCAGCGGGTAGGCGGTGTCGGCGAGACAGGTGCCGAGCATCGCGGACGCGGAGCCGGCCCAGAGGATCTGGAAGCGGCGGTTGCGGCGCAGCGGCACCGCGACGGCGCCCGGTCCGACCGCCGCGGTCGTCTCTCGTATTCCGTTCATGTCCCCGCCCATGTTCATGATTCAGCAACCATTCATGTTAGCGTGAATAGTTGCATGGAGGAGAACGATTGCACAAGCGTTGATGGTGTGGCTGAATGTGAACGTGGTGGATCCGATGAAAGAGCGCGAGGTCACGGACGTCGCGACGCTCAAGGCCCTGGCCGACCCGCTGCGACTGGCGGTCCTCGGGGCGCTCATGAAGCGCGACCCGGAGCCGATGTCGGTCAAGGAGGTCGCGGCCGAGCTGGCCGAGGCGCCGACCAAGCTGTACCGGCACGTCAAGCAGCTGGAGCAGGCCGGGCTGGTGTACGTGGCGGAGACCCGGCTGGTGTCCGGGATCGTGGAGAGCCGCTACCGCTCCGCCCAGCAGTCACTGCGGCTGTCGCCGGAGGTGTACGCGGAGGGCGACGAGCCGCCGGCCGCGCTGGGGGCGATCCTGGCGGCGATGGACCTGGTGCGCTCGGACTTCCGGCGTCACTTCCTGGCCGGGCGGGTCGACCTCACCCCGGCGGCGCAGGGCAACCCGCAGCCCGGCAAGTTCGCGCACGCCACCTTCCGGCTCAGCCCGGAGCGGCTGCGGCGGCTGCGCGCCCGGCTGGACGAGGCGCTGGACGAGGTGTTCGCGGAGGGCGACTCCACCGGCCCGGACGCCGTCGAGGTGGCCCTGTTCGCCCTGCTGTACGCCGTGCGGCCGCCGGAGGCGGACAGGAGCTAGACGTACCGCTCCAGGATGGAGGACTCGGCGAGCCTGGACAGCCCCTCGCGCACCGAGCGGGCCCGGGTCTCGCCGACGCCCTCCACGGTCTGCAGGTCGTCGATGGAGGCGGCGAGCAGCTTCTGCAGGCCGCCGAAGTGGTCGACCAGCCGCTCGATGACGGTGTTGGGCAGCCGCGGCACCTTGGCGAGCAGCCGGTAGCCGCGCGGGGAGACCGCGGAGTCCAGCGACTCGGGGGTGCCGGTGTAGCCGAGCGCCTTGGCGACGGTCTGCAGGTCGAGCAGTTCGGCGTGGGTGAGCGCCTCCAGGTCGGCGAGCACCTCGGTGACGGTGCGGCCCTTCTTGGCGGCGCGGTCCGGGAAGTAGTCGCGCACGACGAGCTCGCGCTCCGGCTCGACGCCGGCGATCAGCTCGTCCAGCTGCAGCGACAGCAGCCGGCCGTCGGTGCCCAGCTCCAGCACGTACCCGGCGATCTCGCCGGCGATCAGCCGGACCATCTCCAGGCGCTGCACCACCGCCGAGACGTCCCGGACGGTGACCAGGTCCTCGATCTCCAGGGCGGACAGGGTGCCGGCCACCTCGTCCAGGCGGAGCTTGTAGCGCTCCAGGGTGGCCAGCGCCTGGTTGGCCCGGGAGAGCACCGTGGTGGAGTCCTCCAGCACCCGGCGGGCGCCGTTGACGTAGATGGCGATCAGCCGCATCGAGTGCGAGACCGCGACCACCGGGTAGCCGGTCTGCCGGTTGACTCGCTCGGCGGTGCGGTGGCGGGTGCCGGTCTCGTCGGTGGGGATGTTCGCGTCCGGCATCAGGTGGACGCCCGCGCGCAGGATCTTGGTGAGGTCCTTGTCGAGGATCACCGCGCCGTCCAGCTTGCACAGTTCGCGCAGCCGGGTGGCGGTGAACTCGACGTCCAGCACGAAGCCGCCGGTGCACAGCGCGTCCACGCTCTTGTCGAAGCCGAGGACGATCAGTCCGCCGGTGTTGGCCCGGAGCACCCGCTCCAGGCCGTCCCGAAGCGCCGTGCCCGGCGCGATCGCACTGAGGGAAGCCCGCAGCAGGGCCTCCTCGCGGGAGGACTTGTCCGCCCGGTCGATGGCTGCCACGTGACTCCTTGGGCCGACCCGGACCGTGTGCCACGGCGGCCGACGGTCTGTCTGTTGTTGCTGCGAATGATGCCGATGAGCAGGTGAAGTCTAACTGCGTACGGCCTCGACGGGGCGTGGGTCAAGCCAGTTCGTCCGAGTCGACCGGCTCCCAGCCCGCCATCAGCTCCTCCGGGAAGGCCGGAACGGGGGCCTGCGAGCGGGCCCGGGCCAGCGCCCGGGCGCCCGGATCGTCGGGCGTGCGGGCCGGCGGCGCGGTGTCCTGACGGGGCTTCGAGCGGGGGCGGCGGCCGGGGATCGCGCGCAGCGCCTCGCCGATGTCGGAGACCTCCACCACCTTCATGCCCGCCGGGACCTTGCCCGGGTCCGGCGGGACGAGGGCGTGCGTGAACCCGAGCCGGTGCGCCTCGGCGAGCCGGCGCTGCACGCCCGTCACCCGCCGCACCTCGCCCGCCAGGCCGACCTCGCCGATCGCCACCAGGTTGTTCGGCAGCGGCGTGTCGGTCGAGGAGGAGGCCACCGCCAGGGCGATCGCCAGGTCCGCCGAGGGCTCGGTGAGCTTCACGCCGCCGACCGTCGCGGTGTAGATGTCCTGCTTGCCGAGCTTCACGCCGCCGTGCCGCTCGACCACCGCCAGGATCATCGCGATCCGCGGCGACTCCAGGCCGGAGGTGGTGCGCCGCGGCGAGGGGATCTGCGAGTCGACCATCAGCGCCTGCACCTCGGCCACCAGCGGGCGCTTGCCCTCCAGCGTGACGGTCAGGCAGGTGCCGGGGACGGGCTTGTCGCGGCGGGTCAGGAACAGGCCGGACGGGTCGGCCAGGCCGACGATGCCCTCGTCGTGCAGTTCGAAGCAGCCGACCTCGTCGGTCGCGCCGTAGCGGTTCTTGACGCCGCGGATCAGCCGCAGCCGGGCGTGCCGGTCTCCCTCGAAGGACAGCACCACGTCCACCAGGTGCTCCAGCAGGCGGGGGCCGGCGATCTGGCCGTCCTTGGTGACGTGGCCGACCAGCAGGGTGGCCATGCCGCGCTCCTTGGAGACCCGGATCAGCGCGCCCGCCACCTCGCGGACCTGGGCGGGGCCGCCGGGGGCGCCGTCCAGCTCGGCGGAGGCGATGGTCTGCACCGAGTCCAGGATCAGCAGCGAGGGGTTCACCGCGTCGATGTGGCCGAGCACCGCGCCCAGGTCCTGTTCGGCGGCCAGGTAGAGGTGCTCGGAGAGGGCGTTGATCCGGTCGGCGCGCAGCCGGACCTGGCCGGCCGACTCCTCGCCGGTGACGTACAGCGTGCGGTGCCGGTCACTGGCGGCCTTCGCCGCCACGTCCAGCAGCAGGGTGGACTTGCCGACGCCGGGCTCGCCCGCCAGCAGCACCACGGCGCCCGGCACCAGGCCGCCGCCGAGCACCCGGTCCAGCTCCGGGACGCCGGTGGAGCGGGCGGTGGCGACCTGCCCGTCGACCTGCCCGATCGGCTTGGCGGGCGAGGAGACCGGCCCGGCCGCCGTCGTCCGGATCGGCACCGCGCCGTACTCCTCCACCGTGCCCCAGGCGTTGCACTCGGAGCAGCGGCC
The DNA here is from genome assembly GCF_000716545.1 of Kitasatospora phosalacinea. Taxonomy (GTDB): domain Bacteria; phylum Actinomycetota; class Actinomycetes; order Streptomycetales; family Streptomycetaceae; genus Kitasatospora; species Kitasatospora phosalacinea. The sequence goes on along the minus strand of NZ_JNWZ01000013.1, from coordinate 9,300 downwards.
GACCCACTTGAGCAGTTGGGCGCCGCACTCGGTGCAGCGGTAGGAGGGGCGCGCCTTGGCGGTGGTCTTGGTACGGGCAGCCATGCGGGCCACGGTAGCGCCTCGCACCGACATCGCCCGGACGTCACCCGAACGGCGTCAACCGGGCGAACAAGGGATCGGACCTGTTACCCGAAAGGAGGACAAGCGGCCCAAACCCGCCGGGCGGCGGGTTTCGGCTGCCTACCGTCGGTTCCGTGACCACCGCCCAGCCCCACCCCGTCGACCCCTCCCCGGTGCTCCGGGCGTACGGCGCGTGCGTCGACGGGCTGTTCACCTACTGCCTGTCCGTGCTCTGCGCGCACGAAGCCGCCACCGCGGCCGTCCTGGAGGTCCGCGACCTCGCCCAGCGCCACGGCGACCGGGTCGACGACCCGGCGCTGCTGCGCGCCTGGCTGTACGCGCTGGCCCGGCACCGCTGCCTGGCCCGGCTGGAGGGCACCGCCGACGACCCCGCCGACGACCCCGGCGGCGCCCCGGCGGGCGGCCCGCCCGGGCCCGGCACCGTCCGCGAGCGGCGCCGCGAACTCGCCTCGCTGGCCTGGCCGGAGGCGGCCGGCACCGATCCGGAGCAGCGCGAGGCGCTGGAGCTGGCGGTGCGGCACCGGCTGGACGGCGCGGAGGTCGCGGCGGTGCTCGGCCTGAGCACCGAGGCCGCGGCGGCGCTGCTGGACGCGGCGGGCGCCGAGGTCGGCCGGACCAGGACGGCGCTGCTGGTGCTCGGCGTCGGCTCCTGCCCGGAGCTGGCCCAGCTCGGCGGCGTCGGCGCGGAGTCCTGGCGGGGCTGGGTGCTGGGCCCGGCGCTGCGCCGGGAGCTGGTGGCGCACCTGGTGGAGTGCCCGACCTGCCGGGGCACCGCGGAGCGGGTCGCCGGCCAGCTCGGCCACGGCCTAGCGGGGCTGCCCCGCCTGCCGCTGCTGGCCGCGCCGGGGCCGCTGCGCCCGGTGGCCGCGCCGCCGTCCGGCGGGACGGCGTTTCTGGCGGGCGCGGCGGCGGGCCGACGGGCCGCGCGGGGCCCGGCCCAGCCCAGGTTCGACCAGCGCGGCTTCCCCCGGCACCGGATGCCCTCGGCGCCGCGCGGCTCGGCGGTGCGGCAGCGGGTGGTGACCACGGGCGTGCTGGCGGCGGTGCTGGCCGCGCCGGTGGTGGCGCTGTGGAGCGCGCACCGGGGCGGCGGGGAGGACCACACCTCGGCGGTGTCCTCGGTGCGGGTGGACCCGACGGCCGGGCCCGGGCAGCGCGTCCCGGTGCCGGAGCGGACGCCGGTGCCGGTGGCGGTGCTGCCGCCGGTCGCCCAGGTGGCGGTGATGGAACTGGCGGGCGCGGTGACCGCAGAAACGTCCCTGCCGACGGTTCAGGGCCCCGCCGTGCCGGTGCCCTCGCGCGGGGCCGCGCCGCTGTCCAGCCCCGCGCTGACCCCCGAGCCCGGCCCGCCGCCGGCCTCCGCCACCGCGAGCCGGCTGACCGTGCAGGCCGGCGCGTACGGCAGCCGCACCGTGCTGACGCTGACCAACTCCGGGGACGGGCCGCTGTCCTGGCACGCCGTGCTGGACGTCGACTGGCTGCGGCTGAGCCGGGACGCCGGCACCCTGGAACCCGGCCAGCGGATCACCGTGACGGTCACGGTGGACGAGACCCGCGCCCCGCGCTCCCGCTGGACGGCCCGCCTGGCGCTGCCGCCGTCCAGCGCCGTGGTGACCCTGGAGGGCGGCACCGACCAGCGTCACCTGCCCACCCCGACCGACCCGGCGCCCGACCCCTCGTCGACGCCGACGCCGACGCCCTCGCCCTCGGCGAGCGCCTCCGACCCGGCCCCGGCGAGCCCTTCGCCGTCCGCCCCGGCCTCGCCGCCGGCCTCCCCGCCCGCGTCGCCGTCCGCGCCGCCGTCCGCGCCGTCCTCGCCCTCGCCGTCGGCCGATCCGTCGCCGAGCCCGTCCGCGTCGGCCCCGGCCCCCTCCACCGGCCCGTCCGCGGCGAGCTAGTCCGCCCCGGTGCGCTCGCCCGCCAGCCAGCGTTCGCCGCGGGCCACGGCCTCCTCCAGCGAGGCGCCCAGGACGGGATCGGCGGGGACCACCCCGTCCGGGCCGAGCGCCCCGGCCAGGCCGGTGTGTTCGGCGAGCCGGGCGAAGGAGGGCTGGGCCCCGGCGACGATCAACCGCCCGCCACGGGCGGCCAGTTCGTCGTTCTTGCGCCGCAGCAGCTTGACCATGCTGGACGAGGGGACGTCGGGGACGGTGCGCACCACCAGCACCAGCACGGCGGGCCCGTCGGGGGCCCGGGGCCAGTCGGCGTCGATCAGCGGGAGTTCGGCGAACAGGCTGACGCCGCCGTAGGCGAGCACGGTGACCCGGCCGGCGGGCAGTTCGGCCGGGGCGTCGGCGAACTCCCAGTGCCCGTCCGCGGTGCGGGTGAGCGCGGCGAGCCCGGCCTGCCGGGAGGCCTGCACGCAGTAGAGCAGCAGCGAGAGCACCGCGCCGAGGATGATCGCCCGCTGCAGCGGCAGCTGGGTGGTGCCCAGGAAGGTGATCACCATCGCGGCGGCGGACAGCCGGGAGGTGCGCAGCACCAGCTTGACGTCGGGGACCTTGCCGACGATCAGTTCGCCGCCGACCACGATGATCAGCCCGCCGATCACCGGCATCGGGATGTGCTCGGCCAGCGGGGCCAGGGCGAGCACGATCAGTGCCAGCCAGACGCCGGAGAACACGCCCGACCAGCGGGTGCGGGCCCCGGCGGAGACCGCGACGCCGGTGCGCGACAGCGAGCCGCCGACCGGCAGCGACTGGAACAGCGCGCCGGTGACGTTGGCCAGGCCCTGCGCGGTGAAGTCACCGTTGACGTCGGACTTCGACCCGTCCGGGTTGGGCACCGAGGGGCTGATCCCGGCCGCCTGGGCGAGCGCCACCAGCGCGATCGACAGTGCCCCGCCGAGCAGGTGCCGGGTCGCCGACCAGTCGGGCGCGGTGAAGTGCGGCAGCGCGGCGGGGACGTCGGCGATGCCGCCGACCAGTTCGACGCCGGTGCCGGCCACCGCCACGCCCGCGCTGACCACCACCATCGCCACCAGCAGCGCCACCGTGCGCAGCCGCTCCACCGCGTGCGCGAGCGCCCACACCGCGACGGTCGCCACCGCCGTCAGCGTCGCGGCGAGCTCCCAGGAACCGGCGTGCACCAGCCAGTCGCCCAGCTGCACCAGCTTGTTGTGGCCCTGCGGCTGGTAGCCGGTGGCGTCCTTCAGCACGCCGACCACGATCTGCAGCGCGATGCCGGTGGAGAAGCCGACCATGACCGCGTTGGAGACGAAGCTGAGCACCACGCCGAGGCGCAGCACGCCCATCAGCAGCATCACCGCGCCGGACAGCACGCCCAGCAGCGCCACGTTCCCGGCGTCCCCGGGGTCGAGCCCGGCGTCGCTCAGCACGCTCTGCGAGGTCAGCGCGATGGCGCTGGTCAGGGTGGTGACCATCAGCACGGTGCGGGCGGTCAGCGAGCCGACGATCGCCGGGACGACGCCGGAGAACAGGCCCGCGACCGGGTTGAACCCGGCGATCGACGCGTACGCCATGCCCTCCGGGATCGAGAACAGGCCGGTGACCAGGCCGGAGGTGACGTCGCTCGGCTTCGGCCGTCCCGGGCCGCGCGGCGACGGTCGGCGCATCAGGCCAGGCCCGACACGGCGTCACCGACGTACTTCACGCCCAGGACCAGCAGCAGCACCATCATGATCGCCGAGTTGTGCGCGGACATCCACGCCTTCCAGCCGCCCAGCACCTCGCTCGCCCGCGCCCCGCCGAGCAGGTAGACGCCCAGCGGCAGCAGCGTGCAGAGCGAGCCGATCAGCACCAGCAGCGCCCCGGCGACCGCCTTGCCGCCGCCGCTCGCCCCGCTGGTGGCGATGGAGACCGCGCCGCCGACCGCCAGCACCAGGTTCTTCGGGTTGGCGGCGGCCAGCACCGCCGCCAGGCCGGCCGACTTCGCCGGGGTGAACCGGTCGATCGCCCGCATCCAGCCCGGCGGTTCGGCGACCCTCCCCTCCCGGGGGCGGCCCTGCCACTGCTTGGCCGCCAGCAGCAGGAACAGCACGCCCAGCGCGAGCTTCACCCAGTACGACCAGTCGGGCGTCCCGGCGCCGCTGTCGATGCCCGAACCGGCCAGCACCACCACGGTGGTGACCGCGCCCAGCGCCACCACCCAGCCGACCGTGAACGCGATGCCGTTGGACCGCCCGCGCGGGGTGGCCAGCATCAGGATCACCGCGATCAGCGGCAGCGGGCTGATCGCGATGCCGACCGCCGAGGCCAGCATCTGCCCGATCGCGTCTCCCACGTCCGTTCCCCTCCCGGGTCAGCGCAGCCGGACGGCCGGCAGCCGGTAGCTGCCGTCGAGCACCGCGTCCTGCGGCTGGTACATCCGCGTCACCGGCCGGAACCCGCCCTCGGGGGCGGGCAGCCAGTTGGCGAGCTCGACCGGGTCGGTGGGCCTCCGGTGCTGGATGTACAGGGTCAGCGAGCCGTCCTCGCCGTACACCAGGCCGGGCGTGCGGTCGCCGATCGAGTACCGGTCGATCTCGTTGGCGACCAGCAGGTAGTCCGGGGTGCCGTACATCGTCACCGACCAGAACGCGCCCACCGGCGGGGTCCTCTCGAACCGCAGGGTGTACGCGTGCGCGCCGCTCAGCGGGACGCCGTCGGCGTCGTTGTAGGTGGTGGCGTACACGGCCTCGTAGGCGTGGTTGCCCCACAGGCCGATCCGGGCCGCGACCGCGCGGGTCAGGTAGGCGGCGCGGCGGTCGGCGATCCGCCACTGCGGCTCGTCCCGGGTGCCGGGGCCGAGGAAGTCCAGGTTGTAGTCGAACAGGTGCAGGTTGGCGGTCCACTCGCCGGCGGGCTGCTCGGTGCCGAGGGTCGCCGCCTCCACCCGCTCCCGGCCCGCCGCCAGGCCCTTGGCCAGCGTCGCCGCCCACTCGGCCGGGCCGTCCAGGTACGGCGAGCGGCCCCGGTCGAGCAGGCCGATCGGGGCGAAGCGCTGCTGGAAGGCGGTGTCGTCTGCGGCGGGCGGGAAGGCCGCCATCCACAGCCGCAGCCTCTCCAGGAACAGCAGTTCCTCCGGGACGTCCGCGGTCGGCTCCGGCAGCCCGGCGGGGGTACCGCCGCCGCCCTCCAGCGGGGTGAGCGTCAACTGCCGCTGGATGCCCCGGACCCGCTCCAGGTCGTCCGGCCCGGCGCAGTGGTTGCGCCCGGCGATCACCGCCACCGTCGTCGGCGAGACGATCACCGGCACGCCGTCCGGGGCGGTGCCCCGCCAGCCGGGCGGGGCGATCAGCCAGGTCTGTTCGGCGGTGCCGGAGGAACGGCGGCCCACGTAGGCGAAGTTGTTCGTCCAGGCGTCGATGAACTGCAGCACGTCGTAGGCGCCGCCGGTGTCCGGGACGTGCAGCAGCAGCGGCCCGGCGGACAGGTCAAGCGGGGCCACCGAGTACAGCGTGTCGTTGTTCACCGACACGAAGTCGGAGGTCGGTCCGGCGAGTTCGGCGGCGTGGCCGAAGGTGTTCCACTCGGTCGGGCCGATGGGGCCCGTGCCCCGGCGGTGGAAGGCGTCCACCGCGGTCAGGCCGGCCACCAGCGGGGAGCCGTACACGAACGCCTCGGCGGCCAGCATTTCGGGCGTGGCGTCAGCCATGTGAACGTCCTTGTCTGATCGGTGACTTCATCGGGGAGTGGGCGTGGGCAGCTGCCAACCGCCGTCCAGCAGCTCGGGCTCGGGGCCGTAGGCGCGCACCGCGACGAAGTACGGGCCCTCGGGGACGGGCAGCCAGTTCGCGAACTCCTCGGGGGCGGTGGGTGGTTCGTGCTGGACGTACAGGGTCAGCGAGCCGTCCTCGCCGTACACCAGGCCGGGCGTGCGGTCGCCGATCGAGTACCGGTCGATCCCGTTGGCGACCAGCAGCCGTTCCGGGAGGCGGTACGCGGTCGCCGACCAGAAGAACCGGGCCGGCGGGAGCCGCCCGGGGGCGAAGCGCAGCACGGCCGGTTCCCGGCCGCCCGCCGCCGACTCCCAGCCGCCGTACCAGGCCTCCTCGGCGGGCAGCCCGTACAGGCCCTTGAGGGCGCCGCAGGCCCGGTCCAGGTAGCGGGTGCCCAGCTGCTCCCGGGTGCCGAACAGGGCGCTGCCGGTGACCGCGCCGTCCGCCGCCGCGACCAGTTCCTCGCGGCCGTCCGCGATGCCCGCGAGCAGCGCCTCGCGCACCTCGGCGGGAAGCGCCGCCGGTTCGAAGTCGCCGCTGCCGATGCCCAGTTCGGTCAGTCGGCCGCGCAGGTCGGCCTCGGTGGGCAGGGCCGGGAAGAAGCCCAGCAGGAAGTCGAGCAGCGAGAAGAACTCCAGGGTGCCGAGGACCTCCTCGCCCCGCCACACCGGCCACACCGGCTCCGCGGCGACCGGCCGGGGCGTGCCCAGGTGCTCGCTCAGCGGCTTGAGCAGGTACCCGGCCTGCACCCGTTCGACCTCCGGCACGTCCCGCTCCCCCGCCGAGAACGTCCGCCCGAGGATGCCGACCAGGTTGGTGTCGGCCCGCAGCACCCCGTCGAAGCCCTCCGGCGGGTTGGCCCGGTGCCCGGGGCCGGCGATCAGGTACCGGCCGGCGCCGTCCCCGGTGGTCCGCGAGCCGACGAAGCCGACGTACGCGGTGTCCAGGTCGTGCACCGGGAGCACGTGGTACCGCCCCCCGGTCGCCGGCTTCTCCAGCACCCACGGCTCGGCCCGCAGGTCCAGCCAGGCCCACGAGTACGGGGTGTCGTTGTTGGGCGTCACCACGTCCGTGTTGGCCGGGGTGAAGGGCTGCGGGTAGTGCCGGAACACGCCGAAGCCCCCGACGTACCGGGGGTCCGCGTCGTCGATCGCCTGCGGGTAGACCGTCCGGTAGTTCTCCAGCAGCGGGTACCCCCAGATCCACGCCTGCGCCGCCGTCCGCCGCACCGCCTCCGGGTCCGCGCCGACCGGGTTCCCCATCTCGCCCACCCTTCTCCCCCGTCAAAAGGGACTATCCAGACATACCGGTACACCGGGATGCTATGTGCTCCCCCCTCGATCGGCACTCCGACCGGCGGTCTGACCGGTCGTCTGCTCCCGGCGTAACCGCTCCGCTCCCGGCGAACGCGGCGTGTGGGCGGCCGCCGCCCCGGAGACCCTGCAAGGCATGGACATCCTTCTGCTCGGCGGCTCCAAGTTCCTCGGCCTCGCCTACGCCACCGAGGCGCTCGCCCGCGGCCACCGCGTCACCACCTTCAACCGCGGCGTCAGCCGCGCCGACCCGCCCGGCGTCGAAGCCGTCCACGGCGACCGCGCGAACCCCGACGACCTGCGGCGCCTCGTCGAAGGACGGCAGTGGGACGCCGTCGTCGACACCTCGGGGCAGCAGCCCCACGACGTCGCGACCGCCGCCCGGCTGCTCAGCGGCCGTGCCGGGCACTACGGCTTCGTCTCCTCCGTCCACGCCTTCGCCGACTGGCCGGCCCGCCCCGTCGACGCCGACTCCCCCACCCTCGACTGCCCCGGCGACCTCCCGCCCGACCAGCCCTTCGCCAACGCCCTCAAAGCCGGCTGCGAACGCGCCCTCGCCGACAACTTCGACGGGCCCGCCGCGATCCTCAACTGCGGCCTGCTGATCGGCCCCCACGAACCCATCGGCCGCCTGCCCTGGTGGCTCGACCGGATCGCCCGCGGCGGCCGCGTCCTCGCCCCCGGTACCCCCGACAGCCCGCTCAGCCTGATCGACGCCCGCGACTTCGCCGCGTTCGGCCTCGACCTCGCCCGTCGGCGGGCGGCCGGACGCTACCTCACCACCGCGCCGATCCGCTCGACGACGATGGGGGAGTTCCTCGACGCCTGCCGCACCGCGACCGGCTCCGCCGCCGAACTCGTCTGGACGCCGGACGCCGACCTGCTCGCCGCCGAGGTCTCCCCCTGGGTGGAACTCCCCCTCTGGGCCCCCGCCACCGAGGGCTGGCACGGCACCTGGCAGGCCGACCCCGCCACCGCGCTCGCCGCGGGGCTGCGCGTCCGGCCGCTGCTCGACACCGTCACCGACACCTGGTCCTGGCTCCAGGCCGGGGGGCGCGCGGAGGTCGCCTACCAGCAGCTCGACGTGCCGCTGGGGATCGACCCGGAGAAGGAGCGGAAGATCATCGGATGAGCGGGTCGGAGAGCGCCGATCGGGCGCGGGGAACGGCGGGGCCCCGTTTTCGCGCCTCGTCCGCCCGGGCCTAGATGATTGATGCGAAGGACTCGCTGGCACGCATGAGATGAAGCGAGGGAGTCCAAAGGTCGGTTGTGACGCCTGACCTGGACTCCCTCGCGACCGCACTCTACGTGAAGACCGACGACCTGCTGAAGGAATCGCCGCATCTGGCGCCCTGGCGGCCCGCGGTCGGCCTCAAGCCCCGGCTCACGGACGCCGAACTGGTCACCCTCGCGGTGGTGCAGGCCCTGCTCGGCTTCACCTCCGAGCGCCGCTGGATCCGCCACGCCACCACCCACCTGCGCCACCTGTTCCCGTACCTGCCCGGGCAGTCCGGCTACAACAGGCGGTTGCGCAAAGCCGCCGACCTGGTCGCCCGCGTCAACCGTTTGCTCGCGACGGACACCTCGCTGTGGAGCGACAGCGTGTGGGTCGTGGACTCCACCCCGGTGGAGTGCGGCCGCTCCCGGGAGACCGCAAAGCGCTCCGACCTGGCCGGATGGGCCGAGTACGGCTACTGCGCCAGCCACTCCCGATACTTCTGGGGCCTTCGCCTGCACCTGGTGTGCACCCTGCACGGCCTGCCCGTCGCCTTCGCCCTCACCGGAGCCAAGGCCGACGAACGCCAGACCCTGCTCGGCATGCTCCACGCCGAACCCGGCCTCGTCCGCGCCCGCCCGGGCCAGACCCTCATCGCCGACCGGCACTACTACGGTGCCGCATTCGAACACGAACTGGCCGAGCAGGGACTCCACCTGCTGCGGCCGGCCCGCAAGGGCGAGCCCCCACGAGCCGGATCCGGCCTGCTCAAGCCACTGCGACAGGTGATCGAGTCCGTCAACCAGACCTTCAAGGCCCAACTCGACCTCGAACGCCACCAGGGCCGCACCCCGACCGGGGTGACAGTCCGGGTCCTGCAACGCATCCTCGCCCTGACCACCGCGATCTGGCACAACGACCACACCGGCCAACCCGTCATGCGCTCGCTGACCGCCTACGACCACTAACCCTTCGCATCAATCATCTAG
>NZ_JNWZ01000012.1 GCF_000716545.1 Kitasatospora phosalacinea | reverse complement strand
GCCCCGTTCCCGCCCGCCCCGCCGACCGTCCCCGCCCCGGCCGCGCCCGCCGTCCCCGCGACTCCCGGCACGCCCGCCGGCTCCGGGGCCGTCGCCGCGGCGGACGGCGCGGTGCTGTGGGGCCGGGCGGAGCTGGAGCGGTTGGCGTCCGGGCGGGTCTCGGAGGTGTTCGGGCCGCGGTTCGCGGCGCTCGACTCCCGGCCGCGGCAGACCCGGATGCCGATGCCGCCGCTGCTGCTGGCCGACCGGGTCACGGCGCTCACGGGCGAGCCGGGCGGCATGGGCCGGGGAACGATCCGGACCGAGACGGACGTGGCGCCGGACGCCTGGTACCTGGACGCGGCCGGCCGGATGGCGGCGGGCCCGTTCGTCGAGGCGGGGCAGGCCGACCTGCTGCTGATCAGCTGGCTCGGGGTGGACCTCGACAACCCGGACGACCGGGTGTACCGGCTGCTCGGCTGCCGGCTGGAGTTCCACGGCCCGCTGCCCCGGCCGGGCGACCGGCTGCGGTACGAGATCTCCATCGACCGGTACGCGGCCCACGACGGGGTGCGGCTGTTCTTCTTCCAGTATGCCTGTTACAACGGCGAGCGGCTCTGCCTGACCCTGACCGACGGGCAGGCCGGCCACTTCACGGACGCCGAACTGGCGTCGTCCGGCGGCGTCGTCCGGACGCTCGCCGAGGAGCCGCCGCCGGGCCGGGCCGAGCCGCCGGTGGTGGCCGGGACGCGGACCCGGTTCGGCCGGGCGGAGCTGCGGGCGTTCGCCGAGGGCCGTCCGCTGGACTGCTTCGGGCCGGGCTGGGAGGCCACCGCCGGCCACCGGGCCACCCCGCGCCCGCCGTCGGGACACCTGGCGCTGCTGCACGAGGTGACGGCGTTCGACCCGGTGGGCGGCCCGTGGGGGAGGGGCTTCCTGAGCGCCCGCACCGAGGTGCGGCCGGACGACTGGTTCTTCCCCGGCCACTTCCGCAACGACCCGTGCATGCCCGGAACGCTGATGTTCGAGGCCGGGCTGCAGGCGCTCGCCTTCCACCTGGCCGCGCTCGGCCACACCGTCGACCGGGACGGCTGGCGGTTCGAACCCGTACCGGGCCTGCCGTACGACCTGCGCTGCCGCGGCCAGGTGACCCCGGCGACCCGGCTGCTGGAGTACCGGGTCCACGTCCGCGAGGTCACCGGCGGGGCCGGACCCGTGATCGAGGCGGATCTGCTGTGCCTCGCCGACGGCCTGCCCGCCTTCCACATCCCGCGCGCCGGCGTCCGGCTGGTGCCGCCGACGGACGCCCGAACGGAGCCGACCCGATGACCGAACCCCGTACCCGGGCGCCGCGCACCCAGCCGCCGCCCGGCCCCCGGCCGGCGCAGGCCGCCGACAGCATCCCGGTGCACGACCGGGAGTTCAAGCGCTTCCCGCACGCCCTGTACGACGAGATCCGGGCGGGCGGCGGCCTGCGCCGGCTCGACGTCCCGGACGGGGCGCCCGGCTGGTTCGTCACCGGTTACGAGCAGGCCCGCGCCCTGCTCGCGGACCCGCGGATGTCGAAGGACTCGGCGTACGGCGGCCCGGAGTGGCACCGCCGGCAGCCGCAGCGGGACGGCGACAGCTCGCGCCCGCTCTTCCGGCACCTGCTCACCCTGGACGCGCCCGAGCACACCCGGCTGCGGGCCACCGTGCAGCGCGAGTTCACCTCCGGCCGGGTCCGCGCGATGCGGCCGCTGGTGCAGGCCGTCGCCGACGACCTGGTGGACGGGCTCCTCGAACGCGGCGGCGGGGACCTGCTCGACGACTTCGCGTTCCCGATGGCGCTGATGGTGATCTGCGCGCTGCTGGGCGTGCCGTTCGAGGACCGCACCGAGTTCAAGGCCTGGTCGGCGGTGCTGGTGGCCTCCGAGCAGGCCGCCCCGCAGGCGGTGCTGGCCGCGGGCGACGCGATGCGCGGCTACCTGGCGGACCTGCTCCGCCGCAAGGTCGCGGAGCCCGACGGCACCCTCTACTCCGGTCTGGCCCGGTCGTTCACCGCGGGCGAGCTGACCGAGGAGGACGTGGTCTCGATGGGCTTCCTGCTGCTGGTGGCCGGTCACGAGACCACCGTCAACCTGGTCGGCAACGGCATGGCGGAACTGCTCGCCCGGCCCGCGCACGCCCGCACGCTGCGCGCCGAGCCGGAGCTGATCCCGGGCGCCGTCGAGGAGTTCCTCCGGTACGCCGGCTCCCTGGAGATCGCCACGCCGCGCTTCGCCAAGGAGGACGTGGAGATCGGCGGGGTGCGGATCGCCCGCGGCGACACGGTGTACGTGGTGCTCGGCGCGGCCGGCCACGACCCGGCCCGCTGGCCCGACCCGCACGCCCTGGACCTGCGCCGGGACGCCACCGGCCACCTGGCGTTCGGCCACGGCGCCCACTACTGCGTCGGCGCGCCGCTGGCCCGGATGGAGGGCCGGATCGCCTTCGAGACCCTGCTGCGCCGCCTGCCCTCGCTCCGACTGGCCGTCCCGGCCGAGGAGTTGACCGTGCGGCCCGGCCTGATCATGCGCGGGCTGGAACGACTGCCGGTGCGCTGCACCGCCGAGGAGGAGCGATGACCGACACCGCCACCGCACCGCCGACCGGCACCGTGCACCCGGCGTTCGAGCCGGTGCGCGAGGTCTTCGAGGGCCTGTTCCGGTCGGGCGCCGAGACCGGCGCGGCGCTGTGCGTGTACCACCGCGGCCTCCCGGTGGTCGACCTGTACGGGGGAGTGGCCGACCCGGTGACCGGCGCGCCGTGGCGGGCCGACACCCTCGTCGCGCTGACGTCGGTGACCAAGACGGTGCTGGCCACCGTGGTCCTGCGGTGCGCCCAGGACGGCCTGATCGACATCGACCGTCCGGTGGCCGACCACTGGCCGGAGTTCGCCGCCGGGGGCAAGGGCGGCATCACCGTGGCCACCGCCCTCTCGCACCGCGCGGGCATCCCGTTCTTCCCGCGCCCGGTGACCTTCGCCGACCAGGTCGCGCGCACCCCGGTGCTGGAGATGCTGGCCGGGCTGCGCCCGGTCTGGGAGCCCGGCACCCGGCACGGCTACCACGCGATCACGCTCGGGTTCCTGCTGACCGAGCTGCTGCGGCGGGCCACCGGCAGCAGCGAGGGCCCGCTGGTCCGGGACGTGCTCGCCCGGCCGCTCGGCCTCGACCTGCACCTGGGCCTGACGCCGGACCAGGTGCCGCGGGTGGCCGGGGTGGTGCCCCCCGAGGACGGCGAGGACCGCTTCGACCCGTCCATCGCCGAGTACTGCGCCGCGGTCAAGGACCCGTCCTCGCTGTTCCACCGCGCGACCTTCGGGAGCAGCGCGATGACCTTCGAGGACATGAACGACGTCCGCTACCACACCGTGGAGCGGCCGGCGGCCGGCTACGCGACGGCCGCCGCGGTCGCCCGGCTGTTCGCCTCGCTGGCGGGCGCCCCGGACGGGGTCCGGCTGCTGGAGCCGGAGTGGACCGACCGGGCCCGCACCCCGTACGCGGCCGGGACCGACCAGGTCTTCCGGTTCGAGACCTCCTTCGGGCTGGGCTACATGCTCCCCGGCGGACGGCTGTGGACCGGCGGAAGCCGGGCGTTCGGCCACATCGGCTCCACCGGCGCACTGGCGTTCGCCGACCCGGAGCAGCAGTTGGCCTTCGCCTACCTGCCCAACCGCATGAAGCACGTCTACGAGTTCCCGGACCGGCGTGCCACCGCGCTGGCCCGTGCCGCCGTCGCCGCGGCGACGGCCCGCCCCGATGGACAGGAGTCCCCGTGACCGACACGTTCAGCGCCTCCGACACCCTCCTGAAGGAGTACGAGACCAACGGCTTCGCGATCCTGCGCGGGGTCGTCGACCCGGCCCTGATCGAGGAGTGCCACGCCCACGTCGCCTGGCTCGGCCGCAAGTACCCGGACCTGCGGCCCGAGGAGTACCACCACCCGCTGATGCGCAACGACGCGTTCTGGGTGCGGATGGTCTCCGACAGCCGCCTGGTCGACATCGCCGAGCGCTTCCTCGGCCCGGACGTGGCCTGCTTCACCGCCCACTACGTGTGCAAGCCCCCCTACGACGGCCGGCCGGTGCTCTGGCACCAGGACGGCGCCTACTGGAAGCTGACGCCGATGGAGGCGCTGACCGTGTGGCTGGCGGTCGACCACTCCAACCGCGGCAACGGGTGCCTGCGGATGATCCCCGGCAGCCACGTCCTGCCGATCCACCCGCCGGTCTCCCGCACCGACGTGCCGAACATGCTGTTCTCCGAGGCGAAGGACGACCTGGTCGCCGAGTGGGCGGCGAAGGCCGGCGTGGTGGAGATCGAGCTGGAGCCCGGCGACGTCTCCATCCACCACCCCAACCTGCTGCACTACTCGGAGCCGAACACCTCCGCCGACCGCCGCTGCGGGCTGGACATCGGCTACATGGCCGCGTCCACCTCGATCTCCAACGAGGGCCTCTACATGGACCCGCTGCTGGTCCGCGGCAACCCCGTCCCCGGCGTCAACTCCTACCGCAGCTGGCCGCGGTGGAACGCCGACGAGACCGTCCCGTTCCGCGGCGACGCGGAGTGGGACGCGCGGGCGGCCGCCGCCGACCTGCGCTCCGGCGCCCGCACCGGCGACCGGGCGGAGACCCCGCTCCAGGTGACCCACCGCATGGTCGCCCGCCTCCAGGAGGGCACGGTCACCCGCTGACCGGCCGGCCGCCCCGCCCCACGACCCCGAGGAGTCCCCGTGCCGTCCCCCGTCTACGCCCCGGTCACCGCCCGGGTGGCCGCCCAGGCCCGGCTGACGCCGGACCGGGAGGCCGTGGTCTTCCGCGACGAGCGGATGACCTACCGCGACCTGGACCGCGCCGCCGCCGCGGTGGCGGCCGCGGTGCGCGCCCACGGCCGGGGACCGGACGACCTGGTCGCGGTGTGCCTGCCGCGATCCGCCCGGATGGTCGCGGCGCTCCTCGGGATCCTGCGGGCCGGGGCGGCCTACCTGCCGGTCGACCCCGGCGGCGCGCCCGAGCGCGCGGCCCACCTCCTGGAGACCGGCCGGGTCGGCCTGGCCGTGGTCGCCGGCGGCACCGGGGCGGCCCTGGCCCGCGAGGGCCTGCGCACCCTCGACCTCGACCGGCTCGTCGCCGACGCCGGGCCCGCCGACGCCGGGTTCGTCGATGCGCAGCCCGGCCCGGAGGACCTCGCGTACACGCTGTTCACCTCCGGTTCGACCGGCCGCCCCAAGGGCGTCGCGATGCCGCACCGGGCGCTGTCGAACCTGATCGACCACCAACTCGCCTCCAGCGCCGCCCACCACGGCGGTGCGCCGATGCGCACCCTGCAGTACACGCCGCTCACCTTCGACGTGTCCTTCCTCGACATCTTCGCCACCCTCGCGGCCGGCGGCACCGTCGTCGTCCCCGACGAGGAGCAGCGGCGCGATCCCGGGACCCTGCTCGACCTGATCGCGCGGGAGCGCGTGACGAGCCTGTTCCTGCCGCTGGTCGCCCTCCACGCGATCGCCGACACCGCCGTGCGCACCGGCGCCGCCGCCCCGTCGCTGCGCGAGGTGATGACCGGCGGCGAACAGCTCGTCATCACGCCCGGGGTGACGGCATGGTGGCGCACCATGCCCGACTGCGTGCTGCAGAACATCTACGGCCCCACCGAGGCCCACGTGGTGACCGTGCACGACCTGTCCGGCGATCCGGACGACTGGCCGGTGCTGGTCCCGATCGGCCGGCCCATCGCGGGCGCCGGCATCCACCTGCTGGACGACCGGATGCGGCCGGTGCCGGACGGCGAGCCCGGCGAACTGTGGATCTCCGGGGTGTGCCTGGCCCGCGGCTACCTCGGCCAGCCGGAGCTGACCGCGGACCGCTTCCGCGACACCCCCGAGGGCCGCCGCTACCGGACCGGCGACCTCGCCGTGCGGCTCCCGGACGGCAGCTACCGGTTCACCGGGCGCAGCGACGACCAGCTCAAGATCCAGGGCGTGCTGGTCGAGCCCGCCGAGATCGAGGCCGTGCTGGCCCGGCACCCCGACGTGGCGGCCTGCGCCGTCCTCCCGCAGGCGAGCGCGACCGGCACCGTCCTCGCCGCCTACGTGCAGCCGCGCTCCGGCGGCGGGTCCGCCCCCGTGCGGGACGACGGCCGGGCCTGGCGCGACCACCTGGCGGCCGCCCTGCCGGCGGCCGTGGTGCCGGCGCTGTGGATGCGGATGCCGCGCCTGCCCACCACCAGCAGCGGCAAGGTGGACCGCAAGGCGCTGCCGCCCGTCCCCGCGTCGCGGCCGGCCCTGGCCGTGCCGCTGGCCGCGCCGCTCACCGCCACCGAGCGCACCCTCGCGGCGGTCTGGGAGGAGGTGCTGGAGGTCGCGCCGGTCGGCGTCGACGACGGGTTCTTCGAGCTGGGCGGCACCTCGCTGCGGGCCGGTGCGGTGGTGGCCCGGCTGCACGCCGAAGCGGGCGTCCGGATCCGGGTCGTGCAGCTCTTCGAGAACCCGACGGTGCGCGCCCTGGCCGCCGCCCTCGACGCCGCGGCCGGCGCCTGCGGCCCGGCGGACGCCGCCCCGGCGCCGCGCGCCCCGCGCACCGCCCCGGCGGCCACCGGCCGGATCGCCGTGGTCGGCATGGCCTGCCGCTTCCCCGGCGCCGCCGACCCGGCGCAGCTGTGGCGCAACCTGCTGGACGGCGTCGAGTCGGTGACCCGGTTCGCCCCGGACCCGGACGACGACCCGGACTTCGTGCCCGCCGCCTCCGTCCTGCCGGACATCGAGCAGTTCGACGCCGGCCTGTTCGGCCTCTCCCCCCGCGAAGCGGCCCAACTCGACCCGCAGCAGCGCCTGTTCCTGGAGTGCGCCTGGCAGGCCCTGGAGGACGCGGCGGTCGACCCGCGCCGCTTCCCCGGCCGGGTCGGCGTCTTCGGCGGGGGAGGCCCCAGCACCTACCTGATCAACAACGTGCACCCGTCCCAGGACTGGCGCCCCGACCGGAACTTCCTCGACTCCGCCGCCGACGTGGCCCTGCTGGTCGCCAACGACAAGGACTTCCTGACCGGCCGCACCGCCTACACCCTCGACCTGCGCGGCCCCGCCGTCACCCTCAACGCCGCCTGCGCGACCTCGCTGTTCGCCGTGCACGCCGCCCGCCGCGCCCTGCTGGACGGCGAGGCCGACCTCGCCCTCGCCGGCGCCGCGTGCGTCCCGGTGCCGCAGCTCTCCGGCCACCTGCGCCAGCCCGGCATGCCGTTCTCGCCGGACGGGCACTGCCGCGCCTTCGACGCGGACGCCGCGGGCACCGTCTTCGGCAGCGGCGTCGGCATGGTCGCCCTCAAGCGACTGGAGGACGCGCTCGCCGACGGCGACGACATCCACGCCGTCCTGCTGGGCAGCGCGATCAACAACGACGGCGCGGCGAAGGTCGGCATGACCGCTCCGGGCGTCGACGGGCAGGCCCGCGCCGTGGCCGACGCCCTGCACGCCGCCGGGGTGGCGGCCGCCGACATCCGCTTCGTCGAGGCGCACGGCACCGCCACACCCGTCGGCGACCCGATCGAGGTGGCGGCGTTGCGGCGGGTGTTCGGCACCGGCGACCCCGGCCGGTGCGCCCTCGGCTCCGTCAAGACCAACCTCGGCCACCTCGGGTGGGCCGCCGGTATGGCCGGGCTGATCAAGACCGTCCTCGCGCTGCGGCACCGGGTCATCCCGCCGACCCTGCACTTCACCCGGCCGAATCCCGAACTGGACCTGGAGAAGGGCCCGTTCTACGTCAACACCGAGCCCGTCCCGTTCCCCGCGGCGCCCGGGACGCCGCGTCGGGCCGGCGTCAGCGCCTTCGGCCTGGGCGGCTCCAACGCGCACCTGGTCCTGGAGGAGCCCCCCGCCCCGCAGCCCCCGCGCGCCACGCCGCCCGGCGAGGCGGCCGGCGGCGCGGCCGACGGGACCGACGCCGCACCGCTGGTGCTGCCGCTCAGCGCCCGCACCCCCGCCGCGCTGGCCGCGCTGGCCGCCCGGCACCGCGACGCCCTCGCCGCCGACCCGGACGCCGACCCGGCCGACCTCGCGCACACCCTGCGCACCGGACGGACGGCCCTCGACGTGCGCCGCGCCCTGGTCGCCACCGACCGGGCGGAGGCGATCGCCCGACTCGACGCCCTGGCCGCCGGCCCCGCCCCGGCGGCCGCGCCCGGCAGCCGCCGGGTGGTGGCGCTGTTCACCGGCCACGGACCGGAACACCTCGGAATGGGCCGCGGCCTCTACCTCCACTCCGCGGCGTTCCGGGACGCCCTCGACGCCTTCGACGGGCAGGCCGTCCCGCTGCTCGGCCGCGGTCTCGGCGAGGTGCTCTACGGGCCCGGCACGGCCCCCGGCGCCCCCGTCACCGGGGTGCTGGAGGCCCACGTGCTGGTCTACTCCGTGCAGGTCGCGCTGGCCGCGTTCTGGGCCGCGGCCGGCGTCCGGTTCGACGCCGTGCTCGGCCACAGCCTCGGCGAGTACGCCGCCGCCGCCACCGCCGGCGTCCTCGACCCGCAGGACGGCTTCCGCCTGGTGGTCACCCGCGCCCGGCTGATGCTCGACCGGCCCGAGGACGGCGGCATGGCCGCGGTGCACGCCGACGAACCGACCGTCCGCGAGGCACTCGCCCGCACCGGCGCCGACCTCGACGTCGCCGTCCTCAACTCGCCGACGAACACCGTGGTCTCCGGCCCCCGCGCCGAGGTGGCGAGGTTCTGCGCCGACGCCGCCGCGCTCGGACTGCCCGTCAGGGCGCTGCGCACGCTCCGGGCCGGCCACTCCCGGATGATGGCGCCGCTGTCCGCCCCGATGACCGCGGCCGCCGCCGGCGTCGACCTGCACCCGCCGACCCTGCCGTTCTTCTCCGGCCTCACCGGCGGCCCCGACGACACCCGGATCGGCACCCCCGCGTACTGGGGCGACCAGATGCGGGCCACCGTCCGGTTCGCCGAAGCCCTGCGGGCCGCGGCCCGCCCCGGGGCCGCCGCGTTCGTCGAACTCGGCGCCTCGCCGACCCTGCTGACGATCGGCCAGGACCTGCTGCCGGACCTCCCGGCCCGCTGGCTCCCGACCCTCGACCGGCACCGGGACGCCGCCGCCACCGCCGCGGCCGCCCTCGGCGGCCTCTGGGAGGCCGGCGTGGACGTCGACCTGACCGCCGCCGGCCACCGGCCCGGCCGCCCCCGCCACCTGCCCGGCTACCCGTTCCAGCGCGAACGCCACTGGATCGACGCCCCGCAGCGGCCCGCCGCGCCCGGTACGGCCCCCGCCCGCCGGCGCACCGCGCTGCGCCACTGGTCGCAGCTGCGGCACGAGCAGGTGTGGCGCCCCGTCACGCCCGCGGGCCCGCCCCGCGCGGCGGCCGGCTGGATCGTGGTGGCGCCCGACGACCTGGCCGCCCGCCTGGCCGCCGCCGGCCTGCCGTGCCGGGCGGCCACCGCCGCCGAAGCGCCCGCGCTGCTCGCCGCGCTCCCGGGCCACGGCCTGCTGCACACCGCCGCCACCGAGGGCGACGACCCGCTGGACGCCGTCCGTCCCGGCCTGCGCGACGCCCTCGACCTGGCCCGGGCCGCGGCCCGGCACGGCGCGCCGCTGTGCCTGGTCACCCGGGCCGCCCAGGCCGTCCGCCCCGGCGACCCGGTCACCCCCGCGCAGGCCCCGCCGTGGGGCCTGGGCCGGGTGGTGGCCGTCGAACACCCCGAACTCGCCTGCACCCTGGTCGACCTGGCGGCCGAACCGGCCCCCGACGAGGCCGCCCGGCTGGCCGCCGTGCTCGCCGCCGCCGGCCCGGAACGGCAGCTGGCCCTGCGCGACGGCGGCTGGTACGCGCCCCGCCTGGTCCCGGCCCCCCGCTCCGGCACCGCCCCGGCGCCCGCGCCCCGCCCGGACGCCGGCTACCTGATCGTCGGCGGCCTCACCGGACTCGGCCTGTGGGCCGCCCGCCGCCTCGCCGAGCGCGGCGCCCGCCACCTGGTCCTGGCCGGCCGCCGGCCGCCGTCACCCGAGACCCTGGCCGTCCTCGACGAGCTGCGCGGGCGCGGCGTCCACGTCACCGTGCACGCCGCCGACGTCACCGACCCGGCCCAGGTCGACGCCCTGCTCGACGCCTGCGCCCCCGCGCTCGCCGGCGTGCTGCACTGCGCGGGCGCCCTGGACGACGCGCTCCTCGCCGACCAGGACTGGGACCGCTTCGAAGCGGTGCTCGCGCCGAAGGTGCGCGGCGCCTGGCTGCTGCACCGCGCCGTGCAGGACCGCGGCCTGGCCCTGGACTGGTTCGCCACCTACTCCTCCGCCACCTCGGTGCTCGGCAACTTCGGCCAGGCCAACTACGCCGCGGCCAACGCCTTCCTGGACGCCCTCGCCTGGCACCGCCGGGCCGCCGGCCTGCCCTCGCTGACGGTCAACTGGGGCGCCTGGACCGGCGTCGGCGAACTCGCCAACCGCCCCGAGCTGCTCGCCCAGGTGCTGCGCCGCGGCATGGGGCGGTTCTCCGCCGAGGACGGGGCCGAGCTGCTGGAGCACGCCCTCGGCGACGGCAGCACCCAGGTCTGCGCCCTGCCCAACGACTGGCCGGTGTTCCTGCCCCGGCACAACCTGGCCGACGACCCGCGGTTCGCCGAACTGCTGCCCGCCGAACCGGCCCGCCCCGCCCGCCGCAGCCTCGACCCGGCCGAGCTGGCCGCCGCCGACCCGGCGCGCCGCCGCGACCTGCTCACCGCCGAGGTCACCGAGGTCCTCGGCCTGGTGACCGGCGTCGCGGCCGACGCCCTCGACACCGCGAGCCCGTTCGCCGGCCTCGGCGTGGACTCGCTGAGCGCCGTCCAGGTGCGCAACGAGCTGCAGCGGCGGCTGCGCTGCACGCTGGAGGCGAAGCTGCTGTTCGTCCACCCCACCGTGGAGCAGCTCACCGCCCACCTGGACACCGTCCTCGACGAGGACTGGGCCCGCACGGTCGCACCCGACGCCCCGGCCGCCGACGCCGCCGACGCCGCGCAGCCCGCCGCGCCCGCGCAGCCCGTCGCGGACGCCCCCGCGCCCGCGCCCACCGTCCAGCAGCGCCGCTGGCTCCGGCTGGTCCGCGACGTCCGCTACGGGCAGCGCGCCGTCCCGGTGATCTTCCACGCGCCGCTGGACCGGGCGGCGTTCCGCCGCGCCCTGGAGACCGTCGTCGGCCGCCACGAGCTGCTCCGCTACCGGTACCCCGGGGGCCGCGTCGAACTGCTGCCGCCCGCCCGGGTGCTGCCCGGCGACGACGAGCTGTTCGGCGACCTCCGGGCGCTGGCGGCCGGGGAACGGGCGGCCGCGGTCGCCGCCGAGGTGGACCGCTGCCGCGACCGGATGCCCGACCCGTACCTCGCACCGTCCTGGACGGTGCGGGCGATCGCCCTCACCGACGACCGCTTCCTGGTCCTGGTCGGCGCCCAGCACCTGGAGTTCGACGGCTCCGCGCTGTCGTACTTCCTCACCGAGCTCAAGACCGCCTACAGCGGCGGCGACCTGCCCGCGCCGGCCGCCCCGTACCGGGAGTACGCCGAGCAGCAGGCCCGCTACCTGGCGGGCCCGGTGGAGAACGACCGGGCCTGGTTCGGCGGGCTCTTCGCCGGCGTGGAGCGCACCACCGTACTGCCCGGCCACCCCGGCTTCGGCACCACCACCGCCCTGCCGGCCCGCCGCCACTCCGCACCGCTCGCGCCGTTCGACCGGGTGACGGCCGTCGCCGACGCCCTCGACACCTCCCCGTTCGCGCTGGTCCTGGCGTCCTACGCGCGGCTGGTCGGGCAGGTCGCCGACACCGTCGAACCCGTCGTCGCGGTCATCCGCAGCGCCCGCTCGCAGGCCGCGTTCGCCTCCACCATCGGTCCGTTCACCACACCGTTCCCGCTGCCGGTGCGCACCGCCGGCCGCACCGGGCGGCAACTGGTCGAGCAGTGCCGGCGGCTGGTCGAGGCGATGACCACCCGCGCCGACTACCCGCCGACCGACCTGATCGGCACCGCTCCCGCGTTCGCCGGCTTCCCGGAGGACACCTACTTCACCGACACCACCGTCAACTTCCTCAACTACCGCCGCACCGAACGCGACAGCGGCGGCATCCGGGTCGAGGTGCCGGAGATCCTCGGCGAGGTCGTCCACCCGGACCTGGCCGCCGCCGACTTCGGCTCGCTGCGCCGCATCCCGGGCCTGCACCTGGTCGCCGACGTGTCCGACGGCGTGCTCACCGCCAACTACTGGTACCACCGCGACCGGTTCACCCCCGACACCGTGCGCGGCTGGGCCGACGACCACCGTCGCCTGATGGCGGCGCTCCTCGACGAATGCAGCGACGGACGCGGCGACGCAGACACCCCCGGAGACCCCCGATGAGCAGCCCGCACACCCACTACTCCGACCGCGTCGACCGCTACCTGCGCGGCCGCCCCGGCTACCCCGACGCCGTCCTGGACGCGCTGCCCGGCGGCCGGCCGCCGGCCGACGCCGTGATCGCCGACATCGCCGCCGGCACCGGACTGCTGGCCGAGGTCGCGCTGCGCAACGGCAACCGGGTGCTGGCCGTCGAGCCCGACGCCGCGATGCGGGCCGCCGCCCGGGCCAGGTTCGCCGGCCGGCCCGGCTTCCGCTGCACCGCCGGCACCGCCGAGGCCACCGGCCTGCCCGACGCCTGCGCCGACCTGATCACCGTCGGCCAGGCCCTGCACTGGTTCGACCTGCCCGCCGCCCGCGCCGAGTTCGGCCGGATCCTGCGGCCGGGGGGACGGGTGCTGCTGGCCTGGAACGAGCAGGTGCCGGGCCGCTCGCCCCTGCAGAGCGGCATCGACGCGCTGCTGCGCGCCGAACTGCCCGGCTACGGCGCGGCCGCCGACGGCACCCCGTCCGTCACCGAGCTCGCCGCCGCGTTCTTCGGCCGCCCCGTCCCGGGCCGGGTGCTGCCCAACCGGCAGGCCCTCGACGCGGCCGGCCTGCTCGGCCGGGTGCTGTCCAACTCCTACGCGCCCGCGCCCGGCGACCCCGCCCACGACCGGCTCCGGACCGCCCTGCTCGACCTGCACGCCGAGTGCGCCGTCGACGGCCTGGTGCACATCGACTACGACACCTGGGTCTTCCAGGACGCACTGGAGAGGACCCGCGCATGACCGCCCCGCCCGCGACGACCGAGCTGACCGGGTTCGGCCTCGCCGCAGCCCTGGAGCTGACGCCCGACGCCGACCGCGACCCCGCCACCGCCGACCTGGTCCGGCGCGCCCTGGACGACCACGGCGTCCTCGTCCTGCGCGGCCTGCACCTCGACAACGCCCGCTACCGGGACTTCGCCGGGGCCTTCGGCACCCGCGAGGCGGTCTTCCCCGCCGCCCACCGGGACCCGGGCTGGCCGGAGATCCGCCTGCAGTCCAACGTGGCCGGCGAGGGCGTGGCCGCCGGCGGCGAGTACTGGCACGCCGACGGGCCGCTCACCGAGGTGCCCACCGCGCTGACCTTCCTGCTCTGCGAACGCGCCCCCGCCGACGGCGGCGAGACCCTCTTCGCCGACATGCGCCGCGCCCTCGACCTGCTCGACCCGGCCGACCGCGAACGCGCCGGAGGAGCCCTGGGCCGCTACCCGTGCCGGGAGATCGCGGTGCGCGAGATGCGCGACGCGGGCGTCCCGCCCGAGGAGCAGGCCGCCAAGCTCGCCGAACTGCGCGACCTCACCCACCCCGTGGTGCGCACCCACCCGCGCACCGGCCGGCCCGCGCTCTACCTCAACCAGCAGTGGATGACCGCCGTCGTCGGCGAGCCCGACGACGCCCTCCTGCAACGGCTGTACGCCGCCGCCACCGCCCCCGGCAACGTCTACCGGCACCGGTGGCGCCCCGGCGACCTGCTGCTGTGGGACAACGCCGCGGTCATGCACCGGGCGCTGCCGCCCGGCCCCGGCAGCCTCAAGACCACCCGGCGGATCACCATCGCCGGGGCCCCCGTCCCGTCCCCCCGACCCTCGGAAGCGGCCTGACCATGACCGACACCGCCCTCACGGACGTCCCCGGAAGACGCGTGGCGCCCCTGCGCACCGGCTTCCTCGGCCACCCGCGCGCTCTGAGCGCCCTCGCCTTCACCGAGACCTGGGAGCGCTTCTCGTACTACGGGATGCGCGCCATCCTCGTCTACTACCTGTACTACCCGCCGGCCAAGGGCGGTTACGGCGTGCCGAAGGCCTCGGCCGCCGCCCAGGTGTCCGCGTACGCCGCGATGGTGTACATGCTCGGCGTGCTCGGCGGCTGGATCGCCGACCGGCTGGCCGGCACCCGCCGGACGGTGCTGTACGGCGGCGTCGTCATCATGTGCGGCCACATCGTGCTGGCCCTCGCCGCGGGCCTGTCCGTCACCTACGCGGGCCTGATGCTCGTCGTGCTCGGCACCGGCCTGCTGAAGACCAACGTCTCCACCCTGGTCGGCGAGCTGTACGAGCCGTCCGACGAGCGGCGCGACGCCGGCTTCTCGCTGTTCTACGTCGGGCTGAGCCTCGGCGGCTTCGCCGGGCCGCTGGTGGTCGGCTGGATCCAGGACAACGCCGACTTCCACCTGGCGTTCGCCAGCACCGCCCTCGGCATGGCGATCGGCCTGCTGGTGTACGTGCTGTCCGGCCGCGCGTTCGGCTCGGCCGGCCAGCGGCCGCCGAACCCGCTGGGCGCCGGGGAGCGCGGCCGGGTCTGGACGCGGGTCGGCGGCGTCGTCGCGGGCATCGCGGTGTTCGTCGGCGTGCTCGCCGCCACCGACTGGCTGACCGTCGACCGGGTCGTCGACCTGGTCACCTGGGTGAGCTGCGTGCTGCCGGTGCTCTACTTCCTGATGATCGTCCGCAGCCCCCGCACCGCGCCGCAGGAGCGCCGCCGGATGTTCGGCTACATCCCGATCTTCTTCGCCGCGGTGATCTTCGCGCTGCTGTCGAACCAGCAGTTCTCCGTCCTCGCCGTGTACGCGGCCGACCGGGTCGACCTGGACATCCTCGGCTGGTCGTTCCCGCCGTCCTGGTTCGGATCGGTCGACGTGCTCGCCATCGTGCTGCTCGCCCCGGTCGCGGCCGCGGTGTGGGCCCGGCTCGGCCCGCGCCAGCCCAGCCCGTACCGCAAGATGTCCGGCGCGCTGCTGCTGGTCGGCGTCTCCTTCCTGGTGGTCATGCTCGCCAGCGGCGTCTCCGGCCCGCACGGCAAGGTCAACGCCCTCTGGATCATCGGCGTCTACCTGATCATGGCGCTGGGCGAGGTGCTGCTCTCGCCGATCGGCCTGTCCGCGTCCACGAAGCTCGCCCCGGCCGCGTTCATGTCCCAGACCATGAGCCTGTGGTTCCTCAGCGGCGCCGTCGGCAACGGCATCGGCGCCCAGGTGGTCAAGTTCTACGACCCCGCCCACGAGGTCCGCTACTTCGGACTGCTCGGCGCGCTCGCGGTGCTCGGCGCGGTGGCGCTCTACGTCGCCGCCCCCCGCCTGCGCCCCCTCGTGCACGTACTCGACTGACGCTTCCGTCCCACCCGACGGGCCCCCGCACGCACCCAGCGAAAGGAAGCACCGACCAGTGCCCACGTCCACCCGCCGCCCAACCGGATCACGGGGAAACGCATGACCGACCACCTGCCGACCGGCACCGCACCCGGCCTCGACGAACTCGACCGGCTGCTGTCCTCCGCCGACGTCAGCCTGCTGCCGCCGGCCGAGGCCGACGCCTTCCGGCTCGAACACATCCGGGCCGCCGTCGCCTGGCACATCGAACGCAACGAGCGCTACGCCCGGTTCTGCGAACTGCGCGGCTTCGGCGTCGACCGGCTGAAGACCGTCGAGGACCTCGCCGCCGTCCCGCTGCTGCCCGCCGCGCTGTTCAAGCGCGGCGCGCACGTCGTGGCCAGCCGCCCCGCGGACGACGCGGTGCTGCACACCACCTCCAGCGGCACCCAGGGCACCGTCTCGGTGGTCCCGCGCGACGACCGCACCCTCAACCGGTTCTTCGCCACCTGCGGCATCGGCGCGTACGAGGTGCTCGGCCAGCAGCGGTCCGAGCTGCGGCTGTTCAACCTCGGCCCGCTGGAGGCCGGACACCTGTGGATCGCCTACGTGATGTCCGGCATCTCGCTGTTCACCGACGGCGACTGCTACGTCGAGGACGACACGTTCCTGCTCGACGCGCTGCTGCGCGACCTGACCGCCCACACCGGCTCGCCGGTGATGCTGGTCGGGCCGCCGCCGCTGCTGATGGACGCCGCCGAGGCCGCCCGCGAGGCCGGGCTGCGGCTGCACCCCGACTCGCTGGTCGCCACCATCGGCGGCTGGAAGCGGGCGAGCGGCCGGAGCATCCCGCGCGCCGAGTTCGTCGGGCTGATGCTCGACGCCTTCGGCCTCGCCGACGCCGCCCGGGTGCGCGACACCTTCAACATGGTGGAGCTCAACACCGTCATGTTCGAGTGCGCGCACCACCGCCTGCACGTGCCGCCCTGGCTGTACGCCGACGCCAAGGACCCGCGCACCCTCGAACCCGCCGAGCCCGGCGAGACCGGCGTGCTGGGCTTCGTCGACGCCACGCCCACCAGCTACCCCGGCTTCGTGCTGTCCGACGACTTCGGCCGCGTCGACCGGGGCGTGGAGTGCGGCTGCGGCCGCACCGGCGACGTGCTGCACCTGGAACGGCGCATCAACCGAGTGGAAGGGCGCGGCTGCGCCCTCAAGCTGGACCGGAGGACGAACCGATGACCGACCTCACCGCGCTGCGCGGCCGCCACGAACTGGCCGGCCTGGCCGCCCAGTTCGACCTCCCCGAGGGCGAGCCGCGGGGCACCGTGCTGCTCGTGCCGCCGTTCGGCGTCAGTGCCGACAGCCTCTTCATGCCCGCCTACGTGCTGACCGCCAACGGGTTCCGGGTGATCCGCTTCGACCCGCGCAACCACGTCGGCCACAGCGCGGGCGACATGTACGACTTCACCCTCACCTCGTGCGCCGAGGACGTCGCCGCCGTCCTCGCGGCCGCCGACGTCGACGTGATCGTCGGCTTCAGCCTCGCCGCGCCCTCGGTGCTGCGCGCCTGCATCCGCCTGGACGTCGAGACCCCGGTCGTGATGGCGGCCGGCGTCGTCAACATGCGGCACACCCTGCGCGAGGTGCTGGACACCGACTACTTCACCGAGCAGGCCTCCGACCACGTCCTGGTGCTCGGCGAGGACGTCAACGGCGCCGCGTTCATCGACGACTGCCGGGCCTTCGGCGCCGTCGAGTGGAAGGACACCGTCGCCGACGGCGAGAAGGTCCGCTCCCCGCTGACCTGGATCGCCGGCACCGAGGACCCCTGGGTGCTGTTCGACGAGGTCACCGAGTTCGCCCGCGGCCGCACCGCGGGGACGACCGAGGTCGTCCCGGTGCCCGTCGGCACCCACCAGTTCAACCTGAACCCCACCATCGCGTTCACCTACACCAAGGTGATCCTGGACGCCTGCCTGCGACTGACGGGCAGCGAGGAGGAGGGCCGGATGCCCCCGCTGCACGAGGCCATCGCGGCCCGCAAGGCCCAGGCCAAGCTGGAGGCCGCGCAGGCGCGGACCGAGGAGCTGTCCGCATGAGCGAGATCCTCGACCTGCCGCTGATCGTCGCGGGCACCAAGCGCTACGCCGCCGCCGGCGACGACGCGATCACCTTCGCCACCGAGAGCGGCACCACCGTCCGGGTGCCGCGGCTGACCAGGGACGACCTGGCGGCCATCGACGCCCGCCGCGAGGAGGCCGGCGACCGGCTCGCCAAGCTCACCCTGCGCGAGCTGTGCACCTTCCTCTCCGAGGCCGGCCGGCGCTGGATGGACGCCAACTCCGCGGGACGCCGGTTCGTCACCGAGCACGCCGCGAAGTTCGCCCAGCTCGCCCCGAACATGATCGACTACGACTGCTACCTGATGGGCGCCATCCTGGCCGGCCACCACTTCACCTACGACGCGATCGCCAGCGAGTTCGGCAGCGAGCGCTTCCTGGACGAGTGGATGCCCGAGCAGATGTGCTTCCGCCGCGGCTTCCCGCGCGGCCTGGTCCTGCACTACCTGGTCGGCAACATCCCGATGGCCTCCCAGTACAGCCTGATCCGCGGCATCATCACCAAGAACATGAACCTCGCCAAGTGGGCCCGGCGCGATCCGATCACCCCGCTCGGCCTCGCCGAGTCCTTCCTGGAGACGGACCCGCAGCACCCCGTCTCCCAGTGCCTGTCGATGGCCTACTGGAACCACGGCGACCCGATCGGCGACGAAGCCGTGGACGCCGCCGACGCCATCTGCGTGTGGGGCGGCGAGGAGGCCGTGCAGACCGTCAAGCGCAAGGTCCGCGGCGGCGTCCCGATCGCCGAGTACGGCCCCCGCTGGAGCGCCGCCGTCATCGACCTCGACCGGGTCGAGGCCGAGGAGGCCGCCTACCGGCTCGTCGAGGACGTCGCCTACTACGACCAGGAGGCCTGCCTCAACGTGCAGCGCGCCTTCGTCAAGGGCGACGTCAACGACCTGGTGCACCGCCTGCGCCGGCACTTCGAGACCTTCCAGAAGGTCTTCCCGCTCGGCACCAACAGCCAGGACGCCTTCGCCCACCGCGCACTCTCCCTGACCGAGGCCGAGTACCTCGGCTGGGACGTCCGCCGCGGCACCGACTGGGCGGTCGTCGTCGTCGACGACCCGGCCGAGGTGGTCGGCCACCCGCTGGGCCGCACCCTCTACGTGCACCCGGTCAAGGACCTCTCCGAAGTCGCCCGGCACCTCACCCGGCGGACCCAGACCATGAGCGTCTTCCCCTGGGAACTGGCCCAGGAACGCGGCCCGGAGTGGGTGCTGCGCGGCGCCGACCGGCTCACCGACCTCGGCCAGGCCCGCGCCCCGCGCTCGGGCTGGGCCCACGACGGCTCGCTGGCCCTGCACCCGCTGGTCAAGATCGCCACCATCGAACGCCCGATGGAGGAGCACAGCAAGTACTGGTACGGCAACGACCACGAAGCCTGGCTGCGCACCCGCTTCCGGCTCGACCTGGCCATGGAGACCGAGAACGAGACGGCCCCGGCCGGGGCGTGAACCCCGGGCCGGGGGCGGCGGACGCTCCGCCGCCCCCGGCCCGGCCGTCGGGGAGGAACCCGGGAATGACACTGCACATCGAAGGGGTCCACAAGGCGTACGGGGACCGTCCGGTCCTGCGCGGAGTGGACCTGCGGATCGAGCCGGGGGAGGTGACCGGCCTGCTCGGCCTCAACGGCGCCGGCAAGAGCACCCTGGTGACGATCGTCGCCGGACTGCTGCCGCCGGACGCCGGCCGGGTCCTGGTCGGCGGCGTCGACGTCGGCCGCCACCCGCACCGCGCCCGGGCCCACCTCGGGCTCGCGCCCCAGGACCTGGGGATCTACCCCTCGGTGACGGTCCGCGACAACCTGACCCTGTTCGGCCGGCTGGCCGGCCTGCGCGGCGCCCGCCTGCGCGAACGGATCGACAAGGTCGCCGACGCCCTGGAACTGGAGAAGCTCTTCGACCGCCAGGGCCGCGCGCTGTCCGGAGGGGAGCAGCGCCGCCTGCACACCGCGCTCGCGATGCTGCACGAACCCCGGCTCCTGCTGCTGGACGAACCGACGGTCGGCGTCGACGTCGCCACCCGCAGCCGGCTGCTGCAGGCCGTCCGCGACCTCGCCGCCGACGGGGCGGCCATCGGCTACTCCACCCACTACCTGGCCGAACTCGACACCCTCCGCGCCACCGTCGCGATCCTGCACGAGGGAACCATCGTGCGCCGCGGCACCCTCGCCGAACTCGTCGACACCCACGGCCGGGCGGCCGTCGACCTCACCTTCACCGAACGCGTGCCCGACGGACTCGACTTCGGCCCCGACGCGGTGGTCCGCGGCGCCACCGTCCGACTGCCGAGCAGCGACCCCGCCAAGACCGCCGCCGAAGCGCTCGGACTCCTCGGCGCGCACGGCTCCGCGGTCCGCTCCGTCGAACTGGTCCGGCCCGACCTGGAGACGGTCTTCCTGTCGATCACCGGACACCTGCCCCAGGAGGTAGCGGCATGATCACCGCATCGCTCACCCGCGGCGCCGCCCTCGCCCGGCACGAGGTGCGCATCCTCGCCCAGGACCCGTCCCCGCTGGTCGCCCTGGTCGTCATGCCGCTGCTGGTCATCACCTTCCTCCGGCCGGCGTTCCGCTCGATCCTCGTCCAGGAGGGCTACGCCGCCGCCAACGGATCCGAACAGGCGGTGCCCGGACTGACGGTGATGTTCTCCTTCTTCGTCGTCTCCTTCGGCGGCCTGATGCTGTTCCGCGAACACGGCTGGCACACCTGGGCCCGGCTCCAGGTCGCCGGGGTGCGGACGGTGGAGATCGTCGCCGGCAAGACCGCACCGCTGCTCCTGCTGCTGGCCGTCCAGTTCGCTCTGGTCTTCGGCCTCGGATCGGCGCTGTTCGGCTTCCGGCTGCACGGCTCGCCGCCGGCCGCGGCGGCGGTCTTCCTGGCGCTGGCCTGCTGGCTGGTCGCCCTGACCATGCTGATGTTCGCGGTCTGCCGGACCGACCAGCAGATGATCGCCCTGACCAACGTGCTGACCATGCTGTTCGGCGGTCTCGGCGGCGCGCTCGTCCCCGTCGACTCGCTGCCCTCCTGGGCCCGCGCGGTCAGCCCCGCCACCCCCGGCTACTGGGCGATCCGCGGCTTCCGCTCCGTCACCCTGGACGGCGCCGGCCTCTCCGCCGTCGCCACCCCGGTCGCCGTCCTGACCGGCTCCGCCGTCGTGCTCGCCGCCCTGGCCGCCGCACTCCTGCACCGGACGCCCACCAAGTCCGCCAAGGGCACCCGCGGCTACTGACCCCCGGCGCCCGGCGCCGCCCCGGCACGTCCAGGCGGCGCCCGGTGGCCGCCCGCCCCGCGCGCCAGCCCGGCGCACAGGGCGAACAGGCGCTCCCATACCGGGAGTTGACCGCTGCCGAACCCGCCGCATCTAGCGTCCTGTGCACGGCCCGAACAGGTACGGCCCCGTTCCTCCCCGGCCGGGGGGCGCCCCCGGCCCACCGCGTTCGGAGGAAGGGCGGCCCGCCGCGCCCGCCCGCCACCGGACGACCTGGAGGAGGACCCCCCTTGTTCGACGCACTGTCCGAAGCCCTCGCCGACGAGCAGTTCTACGCTCCGCTCGGCACGATGGCCGACCCCGGGCGGCGCTTCGCCCCCGCCCGGGTGCCGGCCGGCTGGCGCGGCACCGACCGGGACATCTGGACGGCGTGGAGCGCCCCCGGGCTCCGCCGCGCCGAACAGGGCTGGAAGATCCACGTGTCGGCCCGGCTGGAGCGGGCGCAGGAGGTGCTCGACACGGTGGCCGGCACCTGCTTCGCCGAGGGCGTGCCGTTCAAGCACGTGTCGGCGCGCTTCTTCTTCCTCGCCCTGCACCACAAGCACGCCTCCCGCTCCCAGGCGGGCAAGTTCTGCGCCGCGTACCCGCCCGACACCGAGACCGCCGGACGGCTGCTCGACCTGCTCGCCGACGCCCTGCGCGACGAGGAGGGCGGGTACGTCCTCAGCGACCGCCGCCACCGCGACTCCCGCACCGTCCACTACCGCTACGGCGCGTTCACCCGCCGCAGCCGGCTGCTGCCCGACGGCACCGCCGAGCCGCTGGTGCTGGACGGCCGCGGGCGCGAGGTGCCGGACGTCCGACGGCCGTACTTCGTCCTGCCCGACGGCGTCGGCGACCCCTTCGTGGCCGAGGAGCCGGCTCCGCACCGGGGCGCCGTCCGCCTCCGCGACTACGAGGTCGTCAAGGTGCTGCAGCCGAGCAACGCCGGCGGCGCCTACCAGGCCCGCGACACCCGCACCGGGCGGCTCGTCCTGATCAAGGAGGCGCGCCCGCACAACGGCTACACCTGGGACGGCACGAGCGCCCGGGAACGGCTGCGCCGGGAGTACGACAACCTCACCGCCGTGCACGCGTCCGCCCCGGGCGCCTGCCCCGAGCCGCTGGCCCACTTCACCGAGTGGGAGCACGACTTCCTCGTCATGGAGCACGTCGAGGGCCGGCCGCTGGTGAAGTGGATCAACCAGAACTCGCCGGTCCTCCAGACCGACCGGCCCGCCGCCGACTTCGACCGGTACCACGCCGACTGCCGCCGCCTGCTCGCCGGACTGGACGCGGCCCTCGGCCGGCTGCACGCGCTGGGGATGCGGTTCGGCGACGTCAGCCCCGGCAACGTCATCGTCACCCCCGAAGGGGAGCCCCGGCTGGTCGACTTCGAGTCGGCGACCCCGCTGGCCGACCGCCCCGCCCGGATGGGCACCCCCGGCTTCGTGCCGCCCCCGGGCCAGGCCGACCCCGCCGACCCGCTCCTCGCCGACCGCTACGGCCTGGCCGCGATCGTGCTCACCCTGCTCGCGCCCTTCCACAACGCGCCCCAGCTGTCCGCCGCCAACCTCGCCCTGCTGCGCCGCGACCTGGCGGCGGCCGCGCCCGTCCCCGCCGACCTGTGGCGGCGCGCCACCGCCTTCCACCGCCCCGGCCCGGGCGCCGGCGCGCCGCTGCCGGACCCGGCGGAGGTCGACGCCGACCCGCTGGGCTGCCTGGCGCGGCTCGCCGACCGCACCGCGACCGGACTGCTCGACCTGGCCGACCCCGACCGGCCCGGCCCGCTCTTCCCGCCCTCGCCCGCCGCGTTCCACACCAACACGGTGTGCCTGGCGTACGGCACCGCCGGCGTGGTGCACGCCCTCCAGCGGGCGGGCCTGCCCGTCCCGGACGACGTCGGCAAGCGGCTGCGCCGCGACGCGCTGGCCGCGGCGGACGAACTGCCGCCCGGGCTGCTGGCCGGCTCCGCCGGGGTCGCCCGGGTGCTGGCCCGCGGCGGGCACCCGGACGAGGCGGCCGACCTGCTGCGCGGCGCGGACGGCCACCCGCTGACGGCGACGACCAGCACCCTGGCCGGCGGGCGCGCCGGGATCGGCCTCGCCTGGCTCGCCCTGCACCGGGACACCGGCGACCCCGACCACCTGGAGCGGGCGGCCGCCGCCGGCGAGGCGCTGCTGCGCACCGCCGACCTGGTGCCGACGCTCGGCGCGCACGACGCCCGCGGCCTGTTCCACGGCCGCTCCGGCCTGGCCCTCTTCCTGCACCACCTGTCCGCCGCGACCGGGGAGCCGCGCTACCGGGCCGCCGGACGGGCGCTGCTCCACCAGGAGCTGGACCGCGCGGTGGAACTGCCCGACGGCTCGCTCTCGTTCGCCGACAACGCGGTGAACCGGCGGGTGATGCCCTACCTCGCCACCGGCTCCGCCGGGATCGGCACCGCCCTGCTGTCCTACGCGGCGGACGAACGCTGCGCCGAGGCCCTGCCCCGGGTGGTCGCCGACGCCCGCAAGGTCTGCGCGGTGCAGTCCGGCCTGCACGACGGCTTCGCCGGACTGGTCCACCTGCTCGCGCAGTACGCCGACTTCACCCGGCACGACACCGACCGCGGGCACGCGGTGCGGATGGCGACCGGGCTCCTCAAGTACGCCGTCCCGCACGGGGACGGCGTCCGCTGGCTCGGAACGGGTTCGCTCCGGTTCAGCGCCGATGTGGCCAGTGGCGGCGCCGGCGTCCTGCTGGCCCTGCACCGTGCCCTCCACGGCCCGGGTGACGACTGGTTCACCCTGGATCCCACCCGTCCACGGTCACGTGAACGGTCAAGCGAAGGGAGTCGTCCATGACCGAGGTGCTCGCCCTGCAGCAGCTGGAGGTCGAGACCGGCGAGGAGGCGGAGGAGGCGGCCTTCCCCTGCTTCAGCATCCACGCCAGCACGATCACCGAGACCTTGTACTGATCCCCGCCCGTCCGCCCGTCCGTCCCGTTCCGACCAGGAAGGAACCGTTCCATGACCGAGATCCTCGCCCTGCAGCAGCTCGACGTCCTCCCGAGCGACGAGGAGGCGGAGGCGTCGGCCTTCCCCTGCTTCAGCATCTACGCCAGCTCGTGGGTCGACACCGACCTGTCCTGAGCGCCTGTCCCGAGCGCCGCCCGTCCCGTCCCGACCCGGCCCGTCCCGTTCCGACCAGGAAGGAACCGTTCCATGACCGAGATCCTCGCCCTGCAGCAGCTGGAGGTCGAGGCCGAGGCCGAGGCCGCGTCCGAAGCGGCCTACCCGTGCTTCAGCGTCTTCGCCAGCCACTACTACGAGACGCTGTAGCCCCGGTCCGGTGAGGTGACGCCGCGCCGCCGACACCCGGTGTCGGCGGCGCGGCGTCCCCCGTTCAGGCGTGCGGGGCGTCCACCAGCAGCCGTTCCAGGCGGCGCACCAGCTCGGCCGCCTCGGTGCGCCGCTCGGGGGCCAGGCCCGGACCGGCAGCCGGTCCGGTGCGCTGCCGGGTGACGATGCGCAGGGCGATCGAGGCCTGCCGGGCGAACAGGAACAGCAGGTCGAGGTCGGAGAGGCTGGAGCGGGACTGCGGGGCCGGGTCCAGCACCTCCAGCACGCCCAGCACCCGGTCGTCGTCCATCAGCGGCGCGGCCATGATCGCGTCGGGCACGTACGCGGTGGACTGCGCCAGCGAGCGGTCGAAGGAGGCGTTGGCCGCCAGGTCGTCCACGATCATGGGTTCGGCGGAGGCCGCCACCCAGCCGGCGATGCCCCGGTCGGCCGGGAAGCGCCGGCCGACCAGGAACTCCTCGCCCCGGCCGGAGACGGCCTGGAAGACCAGCTCGCCGGCCTCCTCGTCGAGGAGGAACACCGAGCTGGCCTGGGCTCCGAAGATGGCCCGGGCCACCTCGACGACCGACTGCAGCAGCTCCCGGGCGGAGGGGTCGTCCGGCGGGCCGGAGGGGTCGGTGACGGATCGGTTCTCGACTGACACAGGGACACCTCTACTGGTGGACGCCGTCGGCGGCGCTCCGCGGACCGCTGCCGACGTGGGGGAGACGGACGTTGGCGGCGGAGAGGTAGAGCGCGCTCTTCAGCTGGAAGGGGGTCATGCGCGGGTACGCCGACAGGATGCGGGCGGCCAGACCGGTGATGAAGGGCGTGGCGAAGCTGTTGCCGGTGGTGCGGATCGTCTTGCCGCCCAGCCAGGCGACCTCGACGTTCTGGCCCGGGGCGAAGAACTCCACCGGCGGCCGCGGGTTGTACAGGTGCAGCCCGGGGTCGTCCTCGTGGTGGCTGCCGACCGAGACCACCGAGGCGAACCGCCACGGGAAGCTCTCCACCGGGGTGTTGTGCGCCGAGGCGACGATCACCGTGCGGTTGAAGTACGCCTCGTCGGCGAGCTCGCGCAGTTCCTGCGCGAACCTGGTCCGGGTGGTCGACAGGCTCAGGTTCACCACGTCGAAGCCCTGCCGGACGGCCCAGCGCAGCCCGCCCATCAGGACCTCGCCGGTGCCGGAGAACCGCTCGCCGAGCACCCGGACGCTGGAGAGCTCGCACTCCGGGGCGACCCGGCGGACGATGCCGGCGCAGGCGGTGCCGTGGCCGCAGGTGTCGCCGGTGTCGGTGGCCTCCACCCGGACCCCGTCGTCGTCCTTGACCACGACCCACGAGCCGTCGATCCGGCCCACGGCGGGATGGTCGCGCTCGACGCCCGAGTCGACGACGCAGACCCGGACGCCCCGGCCCGTCCCCGCCGAGACGGCCGCGTCGGGGTCGGGGAAGGGGTCCGCGGCCACCGGGATGTCCTCGGGACGCCTGTCCCGCAGGCTCCAGGTGAGGGCGCGGTCGTTCGCGGCGGTCGGTGTGCTCATGGGGACTCGTTCCGGTGCGGGCCTACGGGAAGGGTGTCGGGGCGGGCCCCGGCGGCGGGGGAGAGCCCGGCGGCGCGGGAGAGTTCGGCGGCCCACCGCACCCCAGGCCGGTGGCCCTTGGCGCGGAACCGGGCCCCGGCCTCGGCCGCGGACGCCGCGGCCCGGGCGCCGAGGCCGAGCAGCAGGCAGGTGTGCGCGTGGTCCAGGGCGGCCAGGCCCCGCACGACCGGGGAGTCGGTGGTGGCGGCCGCGGCGAGCGCCTGGTCGGCGAGGCGCAGCGCCTCCTCGGAACGGCCCTGCGCGGCGGCGATCCGGCCGCGCAGGCCGTCCAGCTCGACCGCCTCGGCGTGCGGCCGGGCGGTGGCCGCCGCCAGCCGCTCCACCACCGGGGCGGCCCGTTCGAGGTCGCCGGAGTCGACGAGCAGCCGGGCCGACTCCAGGGCGATGCCGTCCAGCAGGGTCCCGGCGCCGTAGCGGCGGCCGTGTTCGGTGGCGGTCGCCAGCAGGGCCAGCGCCCGGTCCCGGCGGCCGGCCAGCGCCTCCACCGTGGAGCCGAAGACCGGCAGGAAGACCCGGGCCTCCGCGTAGCCGAGCTCGGCGGCCAACCGTTCGGCGTCCGCCAGGCTCGCCCGGGCCTCGTCCCAGCGGTCGTCGAGGGCGAGCAGCAGGGCCAGCGGGCAGCTCAGGGTCAGCCGGACGGTGCGGCGCCGCGAGCCGTGCTCGGCGAGCAGCGCCCGGCAGTGGTCGACGGCCTCGGCGGCGGCCCGCGGCCCGCGCCACAGCGAGATGCCCGTCGCGCCCAGCGCGGCGGCCCGCTCCGGCTCGCCGTCGGCCCGCACCGCGTGGGCCAGCGCCCGGGTGAGCAGGGCGGCCGCCTCGCCGTGCCGGCCCTGCGCCTGGTGGCGCTGGCCGAGCCGCAGGCAGGCCCGGGCCTGGCCGAGCTCGTCGCGGGCGGCCTCGAAGACCGGCAGCGCCGCCCGGGCCGCCTCGGCCGGCGTCTCGCCGCCGGGGCGGACCGTCGCCAGCGCCAGCCGCGCGTGGGCCCGCTCCACCGGGTCGGCGGCGGTCGCGAGCACCCGGTGGAGCAGGTCGAGGCCCTCGTCGGTGCGGCCGAGGGCGAGGCGGGTCTCGCCCAGCCGGCGGGCGACGGCCGCGCCCTCCGCCGGGTCGGCGCCGTGCAGGGCCGCCGCGCGGCCCAGCAGGTCCTCGGCCCAGGGCAGGTCGGAGCGGGCCTGGGCCTGCGCGCCGGCCCGGCCGAGCGCGTCGGCGGCGCGTCGGCGCAGGGTGTCGGTGAGGCCGTCGGACAGGCCCAGCGCGGCCCGGTGGCGGTGGGCGTGCTCCAGGTGGCCGCCGACCGCGGCGGGGCCGGCCGTCCGCACGGACGGCAGCTCCGCCGCCCGGGCGTGCCCTTCGGCCCGGGCCCGCTTGGACAGCGACTGGTAGGTGACCTCCTGGACCAGCCCGCTGACGAACCGGAACGTGGCCGGGCCCGGGCGCGGTCCGGGCACCGGCTCCACCAGCCGGTGCCGGGTGAGTCGCAGCAGGGTGGCCCGGACGGCGTCCGGCGTGTCCGGCGCGCCCGCGGGCCCGGACGCGGCGAGCCCGGCCAGTTCGCCGACCGTGAACTCCCGGCCCAGCACCGCGGCGAGGTCCAGGACGCCGCGGTCCGGCGACGCCAGTGCGTCGATGCGCGCCCCGAGCACGGCCTGCACGGTGGGCGGGAGCCCGCCCGGCAGGCCCGACCCGGCGGCGACGGCCAGCAGCTGTTCGAGGTGCAGCGGGTTGCCGCCGGCCCGTTCCAGCAGCGCGGTGGGCGGGTGCTCGGCGTGCGCGCCGAGGTCGGTCAGCTCCGCGGCCAGCAGGGCGGACTCCTGGTCCGACAGCCCGGTCAGCGGCATCGACAGGGCCTGCTCGCCGAGCGGCTCGGCCCGGACGTCCAGCAGTTCCGGCCTGGCCAGGCAGACCAGCAGCACGCCCGCCCCGTCGAGCTCGCCCGCCAGCCGGCCGAGCACGTCCAGCAGCAGCGGCCCCGCCCACTGGGTGTCGTCGACCACCAGGACGACGGGGAGGCGGGCGGCCAGCGCCCGCAGGACGCGCACCAGTGCCGCGCAGGTCTCGTCCAGCGACGGGGTCGGGGTGCCGTCCAGCAGCAGGCCGCCGGAGAGCAGCCGCAGGGCCTCGCCGAGCCCGGGCGCGGTGCCCGCCGGACCGGCCCCGGCCAGCAGTTCGGTCACCGCGTCGGCCAGCGGGCGCAGGCTGCCCTGCTCGCCGTACGGCCGGCAGCGGCCGGCGCCGTGCAGGTGCGGCCGCGGGGTGCGCCGGAGCCACTCGCGCAGCAGCCGGGTCTTGCCCTGCCCGGCCTCGCCGTGCACCAGCACCCGGCGGACCCGGGGGCCCCCGGCGGTGTCGGCCAGCACGGCGTCGAGCGCTTCCAGCTGGCGGCGGCGGCCGACGAAGCGGACGTCGAAGCGGCGCAGCAGTTCGGGGTCGTCCTCGCCGAGCCCGAGCAGCCGGTGCGCGGTGACCGGTTCGGCCTTCCCCTTGAGCAGCAGCGGCCCGACCGGTTCGGCGCGCACGGTGCTGCCCGCGGCGAGCAGGGTGTCCGGGCCGATCAGGATCTGCCCGGCGGCGGCGTTCTGCTCCAGCCGGGCGGCGACGTTGACGGTCTCGCCGGAGACCAGTGCCTGCCGGGCCGAGGTGTCGGCGCCCGCCACCACCTGGCCGGTGTTGATGCCGATCCTGACGTCGAGCCGCACCCCCAGCAGGGCGCTCAGTTCGGCGTTCAGCCCGTCCAGCGCGTCGACCATGTCGAGGGCCGCCGCGAGGGCGCGGCGGGCGTCGTCCTCGTGCACCGCGGGGATGCCGAAGACGGCCATCACGGCGTCGCCGATGAACTTCTCGACCGTGCCGCCGTGGGCCTCGATCTGCTGCCGCATCAGGTCGAAGTAGCGCAGCGTGACGGTGCGCAGGACCTCCGGGTCGAGCGCCCCGGACAGCGCGGTGGAGCCGACCAGGTCGCAGAACAGGACGGTGACCACCTTGCGCCCGTCCGGCGAGCCGGGGCCGGGCGGGGCGCACGCGGCGCCGCAGGACGGGCAGAAGCGGGCGTCGGGCGGCAGCGCGTGCCGGCACGCGGAGCACTCGGCCATGTCAGAACAGCGCCCCGCCCGCGATGTCGACGTGCGCCTGCACTTCGGGGGCGCTCTCGTCCAGCCGGCCCTTGATCTCCACCAGCACGCCGAGTTCGTGCGGTGTCAGGGCGCTCAGCACCTCG
The DNA here is from genome assembly GCF_000716545.1 of Kitasatospora phosalacinea. GTDB lineage: Bacteria > Actinomycetota > Actinomycetes > Streptomycetales > Streptomycetaceae > Kitasatospora > Kitasatospora phosalacinea. Next base: position 90,427 of record NZ_JNWZ01000012.1, on the reverse strand, counting down.
CGCTGCTCCTCGCTGAACGCGGTCAGGTCGAAGCCCGCCGCCTGCAGGCGGGCGAGTGCGTCCTGGTGGTCGGTCATGCGGAACCTCCTGGGATGGCTGCCAGCTGGAGAAAGAGGCGGGTGACGCCGTCGGCCGTGTGCAGGGCGCTGACCGCGACGGCCGTCTCCTGACCGGGCGTCAGGGGCAGGTCGTCGAGCAGGGCGTCCAGCGCCGCCAGGTGCCCGGAGTCGAGGTCGGCGTGGTCGCGGACGGTGCGGAAGGCCGCCGCGGGCAGGCCGGTGCGCGCCGCGAGCCGGTCGGCCAGCCCGGGCGCCGGGGCGTGGCCCTCCAGGACCCGGATGTAGCCGAGCAGCGCGACCGGGTGGTGGTGCTCGATCCAGTAGTACTGGGCGCCGGCCAGGCCGGCGACGACGGGCGCGCCGAGCCCGTCGCGGGCCGCCGCCGGGTCGGCGCCGGCCGCGGCCAGGTCGGCCAGCAGCCACTCGTCGTGGCCGCGCTCCTCCTCGATGTGCCGCTCCAGGTACCGGCCGAGCGGCCCGGCCACCGGGTCGCCGGGCGCCAGCTCCGCGCAGCGCCGGGCGGCCCGCTCCATCAGCGGGACCGAGGCCCGGACCAGGGCGTGCATGGCGTACAGGTAGGCGACGTACCGGCGGGCGCGGCCGGACGGCTCCCACAGCGCGGCGGTGGCGGCGTCCAGCACCGGGGCGGCGAGGTCGAGCTTGACGCGCAGCGCGGCCGACCGGCCCGGGCCGCTCACGCCGCTCCGCGACCGGTCGGCGAGCCCAGCGCCACCAGCTCCGCGAACGCCGGGGAGCCGTAGCGCCGGACCAGCCCCACCGGGCCCGCCGCGACCTGCGCCCGGGCCGCCTCCCGGTCCAGCAGGGCGCCCACCGGGCCGGACGCCTCCCGCTCCGCACCGGCCAGCACCCCGGGGCGCCCGGCCAGCCCGCGGCAGGTGCCGCAGTAGTCCAGTTCGCCGCAGACCGGCTCCGCCGCGTGCCGGGCGACCAGGTGGGCGGGGCCGACGGTCCGGACCATCCGCAGCACGGGGGAGTCCAGCAGCCGGCGGCGCACCGCCGGCCAGCCGTCCTCGGCGGCGTGGCCCAGCAGCAGGTGCGCGGGCGCGGGGCGGTGGTCCACGACCCGCTGGTTGCAGCAGGCCAGCACCGCGCCGTCGAACGCCACCACCGGCCAGGCGGCCATCGCGCAGGGCACCGCGCGCCCCGCGTCCACGGGCCGGCGGGCCCGGGCGGCCCAGGCGGCGGCCCGGCCGAGCGGGCGGACCTCGGTGACCAGCATCGGCACCCGGTCGGCGAACTCCCGCCGGACGGCGGCGGTGACCTCGGCCAGGTACGGGTCGTCCGGGCCGCCGCCGGTGAGGTGGAAGCTGGCCGGGACGCCCGCGTCGAGCACCCGGTGCACCGCGCGGAACACGTCGGCGCGGGGGACCTCCCGCTCGTGGTGGACGTCCAGGCTGGCCGAGAAGTGGTCGAGGGCCGAGACCGCCCGGACGACCGGGGCCGGCACCCGCCCGCCCCGGGCGAAGAACATCCCGCTGAGCAGCGCGGTGCGGCACCCGGCGGCCCGGGCCAGCGCCGCGAGCTCCGCCGCCAGGCCGGGCCGCAGCAGCGGCTCCCCGCCGGTGAGCATCAGCACCTCGGGCCGCTCCGCGGGCGTGAACGAGCCGACGAAGCGCCGCAGGTCCGCGGCGCGCGGCTGCTCGCCGGCCATGGACGAGGAGGTCGAGCAGTGCGCGCAGCTGAGCGGGCAGCGGCGGGTCAGGGTGAGCAGCAGTCCCGCTCCCGGAACCGGTCGCAGTCCGATGAGTTCGGCCAGTTCCACGCGCCGCCCCCGGTTCGTCGGTGTGCCGCCCCCGCGCGGCCGTGTCGCCAGCAGCGTCCCCGGGGCGGGTTTCGATCCGGTCGACGCGCGGTTGCGGACCGGTATGTGCGCTGGTGGCGGGCGGGCCGGGGGCGCCCGGGCGGTGGCCGGGGGCCCGGGGGCGGCCGCTCCGAGCGGCCGTGGCGTGCGCCTTAGCCGGTAGTTAAGCGGTTGCCGACCGCTTCCGAACCGGCGCCGCCGATGTTGGTGCCGTGCCGGTGCGGCGTCCGCCGCGCAGCCGATGCGGAGGAACCAGATGGTCGAGAAGTTCGAAGGCGGGAGCCACGTCGACTGCCCGCTGTACTACATGACCGAGTTCGGCGTCCCGGAGGACGACGAGGTCCTGGCCCACGGCGCCGTAGTGCCCGAGCCGGCCGCCGTGCCGGACGGCACCCCCGCCGGGGACCGGGCCTGACGGTCCGTCCGCCGGCAGCGCCGGGGCACCGGCGAGGCACACCCGGAACACCCGCTTCTACCTCCCTGGAGAGAGCCATGTCCGAGAAGTCCGAGAAGTTCGACGCCCCCAAGGTCATCTGCGGCGTCTACGACAAGGAGGCGGCCAACTTCGTCGACGACGAGGTCACCGCGCACAGCGCCGAGACGTACGCGGACACCGAGGTGATCTGCGGCGTCTACGACAAGGAAGCGGCCAACTAGTCCCGCGCGGCCGGGTGGCCGGTCCCGCGGGCCCGCGCCCCGGGTCCGGCCACCCGCCTCCGCTCCCGGCGGGAGCCCCGTCCGACTCGTCACAGGAAGCACAGGCCTACCGTGAGAATCATCGAAGGCAAGTCCGGCGTCTGGCACCTGGGTCCCGGAGGGACCGTCCTCCTGCCCCACCGCTACTACCGGGGCGGTCGGCTGACCGAGGAGGGCGCGCGGGAACTGGAGCAGGCGGACATCGCGCAGGGCTCGCCGAGGGACCGCTACAACCTGACCGTGGTCACCTCGACGGCCTGCAACCTCGGCTGCCCGTACTGCTTCCAGAACACCGACGCCGCGCAGCCGGGCCGGTTCGACCCGCCGCGGATCGACAAGCAGGTGCTCGACGGCCCGACCATCGACCGCATCGTGGAGTTCACCCGGCCCCGGATGGAACAGGCGGCCGTCCGGCGGCTGTTCGTGCTGCTGTTCGGCGGCGAGCCGCTGCTCAACCCGTGGGCCTGCCGCGAACTCCTGGTCCGCCTGGCCGCGTTGGGGCCGGTCACCGCCTCGATGGTCAGCAACGGGGTGCTGCTGACCCCCCGCAAGGCCGAGCGGCTGGAGGAGGCCGGGCTGCGCTCGGTGCAGATCACCCTGGACGGCCCCAAGGACCTGCACGACTCGCTGCGCGCCACCCGCGCCGGGCGCGGCACCTACGAGTCGATCCTGGACAACATCACGGCCGTCCAGGCCGCCACCCGCCTGCGGTTCGGCCTGCGGCTCAACACCACCGCCGAGGGCCTGCCGCACCTGGAGGGCCTGGTCCGGTCGCTGGCCGAACGGGTGGACCCGTCCCGCTGCACCCTGGACATCGCCCCCGTGCTCAACTACGCGGGCATGTTCGACGGCGTGCTGGACCGCTCCGGCGGCGAGGTGGAGACCATCCTGGCCGCCTACACCGCCGCGCTGGAGGCCGGCTTCACCGTGGGCTGGCCCGGCGGCGGCTCGTGCGGCTTCTGCGGCGAGCAGGACGGCGCGTCCGGCGCGGTCATCAACGCCGACGGGACGCTGTACAGCTGCTGGGAGACGATCGGCAAGCCCGGGTACGAGGTCGGGGACATCGACACCGGCTACCGCGCCTACCCGCAGGACCGCTGGGTCAGCTGCGGCGAGTTCGCCAAGCGGTCGACGACCCGGGCGGCCTCGCAGGCGTTCGAGGACGCGCTCTCGGTGGGCTTGCTGGAGCTGCTGCGCGCGCACAAGCGCCGCGCCGAGGCGGTGGCGGCCGGGTGAGGGCGCGGCTCTGCCCGCTGACCAGCCCCGGGTACAGCCACCCGGCCACCGCCGCGGCGCTGGAGCCGCACCGGCGCGGGCACGAGGTCGCCTTCTGCTCCGGCGCCGCCGCCCTCGCGCCCGCCGCGGCCGCCGGCCTCGACGTCCGGCCCGGGGCCGCCGAGAGCGCCTTCGACGTGAGCCGCTGGCTCCAGGCCGGGGAAGTCCGGTACCGCACCGTGCTGGAGGCCGCGCGCGGTCCGCGCGGACGTCGTGGTCACCTCCGTGCTGTGCCCGGGCGCGCTGCTCGCCGCCACGGCGCCGGCCCCGACCGGTCCGCCGCCTACGCGCACCCGGGCCGGACGTTCGGCGGCAGCGCCCTGCGGCCGTGGATCGAGCGCGCGTTCACCGGCACCGGCCGCCGGGCGGTGGTGGAGCTCGGCCGCACCGAGGAGCACCGTCCCGCTCCCGGAGCCGACGTGCCGGCGGTGCGCCACCGCTGGACGGGCCCGCTGCTCGACCGGGTCGACCTGGTCGCCGTCGACGGCACCAGCGCCCCGGTGCCGGGCGCGCTGCTGCACGACCGACCGCTGCTGCGGCCCGACGGCGGCGAGCAGCCGGTCGTCGGCGGGGCCGCCCTGGCGGCGGGCGTCGCCGCCGAGTCGACCGAGTCGACCGAGCCGACCGAGCCGACCGAGCCGACCGCGGACCCGGGGCCGTTCGCGCGGGTGCTGGGCGACCACGCACCGCGCTCCCGGGTCCGGCGGCCGGGCGAGTCCCTGCGGCAGGCCAAGAGCGCCGCCCTGGCCGCGCAGGCGGTCGAGGAAGCCAGTCGCTGAACCGCCACCGGGCGCCGCGCCCGCCCCGCACAGGACCCGCACAGGACCCGAACAGGAGTCGCTCATGAGCACCGTCCCCACCGACCACGCCGCCGTCGCCTACGACGCCACCGCGCCGTTCTACGACGCGCTGACCCGGCAGGACGACTACACCGTCTTCGGTGACCTGCTGGAGCAGCTGATCAAGCGGGCCGACCCGCCCGGCGACCGGCTGCTGGACGCGGGCTGCGGCACCGGGCGCAGCACCGCGGCGTTCGCGCGGCGCGGCTTCCGGCCCACCGGGACGGACATCAGCCCCGCCATGATCGAGATCGCCCGGACCACGCACGCGGACACCGGCATCGACTTCCACGTCCACGACATCCGGCTGCCGTTCGAGCACGGCGGCCCCTACGACGTGGTGCTGTGCATGAGCGACATCGTCAACTACCTGGCCGACACCGCCCACCTGGCCGAGGCGCTGGTCAGCCTGGGGCGGGTGATGAGCCCCGGCGGCGTGCTGGTCTTCGACGCCAACACCCGGCGCGGCTACCGGTTGATGCACGAGCCGCACGTCTTCGAGTCGGAGGGCCTGCACGTCGCGCTGCGCGGCCGCTTCCTGCCCGAGGAGGGCGACCCGGAGCGGTTCCGGCTGAACATGACCGCCTTCCGGCGGTCCGCCCAGGCCCCCGGCGCCCCCGACGCCCCCGGGGCGCCCGAGACGTGGACCCGGGAGAGCATCGACCACCTCCAGCGGCACCACTCCGTCGACGAGTTCACCCGGTTCCTGGACGCGGCCGGGCTGGACCTGGTCGCCGCGCACGGCCTGAACCGCGACGGCAGCCTCGCCGACTCGGTGGACGAGGACAGCCACACCAAGGGCCTCTACGTCGCCGTTCGCCGCACCGCGCGCTGACCGGGCACCGCCGTGATCACCAAGAACTTCACGCTGATCTGGACCAGTCAGGCGCTCTCCGACATGGCGAGCGAGATGACCTCGCTCGCCCTGCCGCTGGCGGTGCTGGCCTCCACCAGGTCGCCGGTGGACGCGGCCATGGTGGCCACGGCCGTGGGGATCGCCCAGCTGGTCGCCAAACTGCCCAGCGGCCTGATCGCCGACACGGTCGACCGCAAGTCGCTGATGCTGCTCTGCGACGCCGGCCGGGCCGTGATCGCCCTGCTGCTCGTGCTCACCCTGGTGACGGGGCACCTGACCACGGTCGTCGCGGTGACCGCGGCGGCGGCGACGGCCGTGGTGTCGACGCTGTTCTCGTCGGCCGAGGCGGGCGTGCTGCGGCAGTCCGTGCCCCCCGAGCGGCGGCAGGACGCCCTCACCCGCACCGTCGTCCGCGTCAACATCGCCATCGCGATCGGCCCGCCGCTCGGCGGCCTGCTGCTCACGCTCGGCGCGCCGATCGCCTTCCTCGTGGACGCCGTCTCCTACCTGCTCTCCCTGGCCCTGCTGTCCCAGGTGGTGTACGAGCACCTGCCGCGCCCGGTCGAGGCGCCCGCCCGGGCGGGCGCCGGGCCGCTGCGCCACACCGCCGGCGAGCTCACCCGCGGCTTCGGCTGGGTGGTGCGGCGGCGGCCGCTGCTGTTCCTGGTGGGCGTCGTCGCCTACATCAACCTGCTGGGGCGCGCGGTCGAACTGCTCGCCGCCATCGGCGCGTCGGACGTGGGCCGGCACCCGGTCTCGGCCGGCTGGGTGCTGACCGCCGCCGGCTGCGGCGGGATCGTCGGCGGCGTCTGCACCGGCTGGATCCTGCGCCGGTTCCGGCCGGCCACCGTGCTGCTGACCGTGCTGGCGGTGTGGTTACTGGCCACACCACTGGTGGCGCTCGGCGTGATCGGGCTCACCATCGGGGCGGTGGGCGTGATCGTCTTCTTCCTGCCGCCGATCGGCTCGCTGGTCTTCGTGCAGGTGAGCCTGGACTCGCCGGTCCACCTGCAGGGGCGGATCTCGGCGGCCGTCACCCTGCTGGCCGGCAGCATCGCCTGGGTCGGGCCCGCCGTCACCGGCTTCCTGATCTCCGGCGCCGGCGGCCGGACCGCCTCGATCGTGCTGGTCGCCCCGCTGCTGCTGCCGCTGGCCGCCCTCGGCGCCAGCCCGCGGCTGCGCGCCGCCGTCAACACGCGGCCCGAGCCGGTGGCCGACCCGGTCGGCACCCAGAAGCTCGCGCCCGCCGCACCGAACTGACCACGGGGCCCGGGGGCGCGCCCGCACCGCTCGCGCGCCCCCGGCGCGCCGCCCGGCTCACGCGGTCCCGGCGCGCCGCCCGCCTCACGCGGTCCCCCAGCCCGCGTGCTCGCCGTACACCGTCCACGCCGCCTGCTCCCGGGCGAGCAGCCGGGTGAGGTGCGGCAGGGCGTACACCGCCGCGTGCGCGGTCACCTCGCTGTCCGGACAGAGAACCACCCCGGCCTCGATCAGCCGCTCGATCTGCCGGCGCGCCGCGTCCGGGGCGCAGCCCAGCGCGACCGCCGCGCCCTCCGCGGTGAACAGCGAGGAGTCCGGCAGCCGGCCGAGGCGCAGCAGCACGAAGCGGTGGGCGTCGTCCAGGCGCCGCCACTCGTCGGCGAGCAGCGCGCGCACGTCGAGGTCGCCGACGGCGAGTTCGTCGAGCACGGTGCGCGGGTCGGCCAGCCGGGCCGCGTACTCGGCCATCGGCAGGTGGCGCAGGACGGTGAGCTTCAGGCCGGCCACCCGGACCGCGAGCGGCAGCAGGCCGCAGGCCCGGACCAGGCGTTCGGCCGCCGCCCGGTCGCAGCCCACCCGGTCGGTGATCCGGTCGAGCAGCTCCAGCGCCTCCTCGACCGAGTACGGCGGCAGGTCCACCCGGCGGGTGCCGACCAGTCCGGCGAGCCGGGTGCGGGCGGTGACCACGGCGGTGCTCGCGCCGGTGCCGGGCAGCAGCGGGCGCACGCTCGCCTCGTCGGGCGCGTCGTCCAGCACGAGCAGCACCCGGCGGTCGGCCAGCCAGGCGCGCCAGGACGCGGCGGCCAGGTCGGGGTGCTCGGGCACGCGCGCGCCGTGGCCGGTGTACCGGGCGAGTTCGGCCGCCAGCGACGCGGGCGAGCGCCGGGAGCCGTCCGGTTCGCGCAGGCTCAGGTGGATGCGCCCGTCGGGGAAGTGCTCCGCCAGGCGGTGCGCGGCGTGCACCGCCAGCGCCGTCTTGCCCACCCCGGCCGGGCCGGTGACCAGCACCACGCCCCCGCCGTCCGAGGCCGCCGCCACCAGCTCGGCGACCTGCCCGCGGCGCCCGGTGAAGTCGGGGAGGTCGGGGGGCAGCGCGTGCGGCGCCCGCCGCCCGGCCCCGCCGGGCCGCGCGGCGCCCGCGGCGGGGGCGCCGTCCGCCAGGATCGACTCGTACAGGCCGGTCAGCGCGGGGCTCGGCGACAGGCCCAGCTCCCGGGACAGGCGCTGGCGCACCTCCTCGTACGCGGCCAGCGCCTCCGCCCGCCGCCCGCAGCGGTGCAGCGCCGTCATGTGGGCCGCCCGCAGGCGCTCGCGCAGCGGGTGCTGTTCGAGGAGCTCCGCCGTCACCTCGGCGACCTCGCCCGACAGCCCCGACTCCAGGGCGGCCTCGGCCCAGTCCTCGCTGACCGCGAGGTAGCGTCCGACCAACTGGTCGGCCTGGGCCCGCACCGGCTCGGAGCAGAGCAGTTCGGGCAGCGGCGGGCCGGTCCACAGCCGCCGGGCGCTGTCGAACAGGGCGGCGGCCGCCTCGAAGCGGCCGTTCGCGGCGGTCGCGCGCGCCGTCCGGGCGAGGGCCTGGAACCTGAGCGCGTCCAGCTCGGGCTCGGCCACCCGGATCAGGTAGCCCCCCAGCCCGTGGTGGATCCGGTCGCCGGCCGGCTCCAGCGTCCGGCGCAGGGCGGAGACGTACACCTGGATGTTCTTGCGCGCGGTGCGGGGCGGTTCGTCGGCCCACAGGGCCTCGGTCAGCCGGTCCACCGAGACGAACCGGTTGGCCTCGCCCAGCAGCACGGCCAGCACGAGCCGCTGTTTGAGCGGACCGAGCGGGAGCAGGTCGTCCCCGACCCGGACGGACAGCGGACCGAGGAGGGAGAACCGGACGATCATGGTCACGGGTGCCTTTCGATCGTGGCGGGGGCCTCGCGGGCGGCAGATCCAGCGCCTCAGCCCGGGCCGGTCCGCGGACCGTGCTCCGCGCGACCGAACACTCGGACGACTGTCAGGGGCATGGAGGGAGGCTAACGGACGGTAACCGGTCAACCACCCGGTTGTCCGCCGGTTACGTAGCCGATTACGTGGTTCCACTTAGGCCCGGGCACGGGCCCGGGCGCGGGCGCGGCCGCACGCGACCGTGGGCCGGCCGGCTCCCGGCCGGCCCGGGCGCCGGGTGCGGGTGGGCTGAGGGCCCGGTCCCGGAGCGGCGAGGATCCCGCGGCCGCCGGTACGGTGTGACTTCGATCAGGGGAGGACGATTGTCCGGACGTTTCGCCGCGGCCCTCGCCGTGGCAGCCTTCGCCGTCACCGGCTGCACCACCGCCACCGAGCCGCAGGCCGGCGGGCCCGCTTCCGCTTCCGTCTCCGGTTCCCCCGGGCCCGCGTGCAGCGCCGCGCCGAGCCCCACCGAGAGCTACGAGGACAACTGGCAGGGACCGCTCCCGGAGGAGATCCGCTGCCTGCCGCACGTCGCCGAAGGCTCCCTCTCCTTCATGGCGAGTGGCCCGACCCCCGGCGGATGGAAGGCCCTCGACGTCCGGGTCACCCCCGACACCGACCCGGACCAGGCCCGGGCACTGTGCCACCGCATCACCGAAATCGGATGGGGCAGCGGCGGATCGCACGGCATCACCCTGCTCCTGGTCAGCGGAGCGGGCCACTTCACATCGACGCCCGACCTGCCCGTCTGCTTCGACGGGGACCACTCGACCGACCCGCCGACCACGCCGTAGCGGTCCTGCCCGAGGCGGCCGAGCGGGGAGCCGCCGCCGCGGGAACGGGGGTTGGTGGCGGACCGCGAGCCGTCGCCGCATCCCGGAGGAACACCGCGCCGTTCTGCCGGCGGCAGAACGGCGTCCCGACCGGACTCGCCGGTCACTACTGTCCAGTCGCATGACGACGATCACCACGCGCACGGTCGAGTACCCGGCCGACGGTCTGACGATGATCGGGCACCTCGCGCTCCCGGCCGGAGCCGATCGCCGGCCCGCGGTGCTGCTCGGGCCGGAGGGCATGGGGCTCAGCGACGTCGAGCGCCGCCGGGCCGACGCGCTCGCCGAACTGGGGTACGTGGCGCTGGCCTTCGACCTTCACGGCGGGCGCTACCTGGCCGACCCCGAGGAGATGCTGGCCCGTTGCATGCCGCTGCTCGCCGACCCCGACCGGATGCGGGGCATCGGTCATGCGGCGCTCGACGTGCTGCGCGCCGAGCCGCGGACCGACCCCGACCGGATCGCCGCCGTCGGCTACGGCACCGGGGGCGCCGTCGGGCTGGAACTCGGGCGCGACGGCGCCGACCTGCGCGCGATCGGGACGGTCAACGCGCTGACCACGGGCCGACCGGGCGAGGCGGCGCGCATCCGCTGCCCGGTGTGGGCCGGGGTCGGGTCGGAAGACCCGATCATGCCGCCCGCGCAACGGGACGCGTTCACCGCCGAGATGCAGGCCGCGGGCGTCGACTGGCGCCTCGTGGTCTACGGCGGCGCCTTGCACGCCTTCCACCACCCGCCGGTCGACCACCCCACGGTCCCCGGCGTCGGCCACCACCCGCGGCACGCCCGGCGAGCCTGGCACGACGTCGTCGACCTGCTCGCCGAGTGCCTGACCGCGGCGGAGTGATCCGGTCGACCGCCGAGACTCCGCCGCTCGTCCGGCAGTTGCCGACCTCGTGGACGGTCGCGCACCAGCCGTGGTGGGGGAACGCGGGTTCCCCTCAAAGCGTCACGGATAGCCGAACGGCTGCAGGATCGGCCCGCAGACGTGCCACTCGTCGCCGCCTTCGCTCGCGTGGTGGTCCAGGTGGGCGCACCACCAGAGCACCACGTCCTTGCCGTCGATGTTCTCGCCGTTGACCTGCGTGGCGATCTGGTCGTCGCTGGGCGTTCCCAGCCGCCCTCGCAGATCCTCGGGTCCCCGGTAGGCGGTGACCGCCGCGTCGAGTCGGCCGAAGGCGTCGGCGGCGCCGTCGAACGGTCCCGGGGCGATCGTGTACCCCTGGAGGTGCCCGAAGGGGTTCGACTTGTTCAGCACCGCGTAGGTGTTGCGCGGCGAGTGGGCGGCTTGGGCCTCCACCGTGTAGGGCAGCCAGCCGGGGCCCCAGCCCCAGTCCGTGCCCACCGGGAGGTGCTCCAGCGCCAGGTTGTTGGCCGCCCCGACGACGTCGAAGTCGAACCGCCAGTAGGCGTGGTGCCGGTGGTTGTACGGAGCCTGCAGGCCGGCGCTGTAGAGCTGCGGCAGGATGATGCCGTCGTTGCGGAAGATCCACCGGTTGGTCAGCCGGTAATGGCCGATCTCGTGGTAGCTCTCGACCACCAGGAACCGGAAGGTCGGACTGGGGCTCCCCTCGTGGACAGTGACCGATCCGCGCATGTTCCCGGTGCTGAGCTGGTCCTTGTACGGGCCGGCCGGGCCGTCGTACTGCACGCGGATCATCGGCAGGCTGGCCTTGTGCAGGACCAGCCGGTCCTTGAAGTAGAGGTCGTAGAAGGCGATGGCCTCGCTGTCGCCGTCGACCATCTGCCAGCTGAACTTCCACACCGGCGCCTCGGGAGGCCATTGCACGTTGCCGGCGACGGTCATGACACACCTCCGTGGACGTCGGGGACCGGTCCCGCGCGGACGACGTCGCGGTCCGTCAGGTCCACGACGGCGAAGGCGATCGGGAGCCTCCTGGTCCTCGGGCCGAAGCGCAGGTCGACCAACCGGTGCCCGTGGCGCGGGCTGCGGAAATCGACGTCCTCCACCAGGATGCCGGCTCCGGATCCCAGCTGGTCCTCGTACTCGGACAGCCGCCCTCCCTGCCGCACCAGTTCGATGGCCTGGCGCTCCTCGGACGCCGACAGCTGCGGTTGGTAGCGGCGTCTGCGCACCTCGCGGACCCGGCCCGTTCCGAGATCGACCGCGGCCTCCACGGCGACGTTCTCCGTGTAGTCGAAGATGATCACGAGCGGGTACTGGGTCTCCCGGTCGGCCGCTTCGGAGCCCACGCCGATGACCTCGTGGCGTCGCCCGGCGAGTTCCCCGGAGACGTCTTCGGATCGCAGTGCCAGCTCCACCGCCCGCCGGCTCCCCGCCTCGTCGATGATCGGCTCGGCGTCCTGGACGGTGACCGGCGTGGTGGTCACCGACTGCACGTGGGCGCGGAAGTCCGGAGCGTCGGAGAACGGTGGATCGAGAACGGGTCCGAGATTGATCCCTCCCGCGTCGGACAGTCCTGGCGGGGGCAACGCGTATTCGCCAGACATGACGAACCCTTCGGGCGGTGCGGAATTCCAGCATGGAAGAGGCCGCACGGTACCGACGGGCTCGGCCCCCGGTGTGCGATCCTCGGCGACGCGCCGTCCCGCCGTCCCGGTGGAACTGGCACGACTTCACCCGCGATCGGTCCCCGCGGAGCGGGAACCCTTTCCTCAGGATCTCACCTCGCCCGACCGGCGCAACTCCCGGGGGCGGGCATCGGCCTGGTCGTCAACTCCTTTCCCCCTCTTGTGAATTCACGGCTCACCCGTGGTGTCGCGCCGCCGGTGGGCCGCGCGGACGAAGGCGGGCGCGTCGCCGGCCCGGCCCGTGGCCGGAGCCGAGGCCGGTGGTCGGCACCGGCCACCACGCCCGAGGAAGGACCGGGCCCGCACCGCACCTGCCGCACTCCGTCCCCGAGTTGCTACGGTCGCGGACGAACGGACGCCTGGGAGAGGAACAGGACCACATGACGACCCGCATCGAACTGGACGCACTCGACAAGCTCCTGATCCGGCTGCTCCAGCAGGACGGCCGCGCCTCGTACACCGACCTGGGCAAGGAGGCGGGCCTGTCCGCGCCGGCCGTGCGCGCCCGGGTGCAGCGCCTGATCGAGCGCGGCCTGCTGGAGTTCGCCGCGGTCACCGACCCGATGAAGCTCGGACTGCCCGTCATGGCGCTGCTGGCCATCAAGGTCGACGGCGGGCTCCCGGAGATCATCGCCGCCCTGGAGGACATCGACAGCGTGATCTACCTGGTCTCCACGGCCGGCTCGCACGACCTGTTCGCGGAGGTGGTCTGCCGGACCATGGACGAGCTGTCCACGGTCATCAACGACCGGATCCGCACCGTCCCGGGGGTGCGCACCGTCGAGTCCTTCCCGTACTTCGGCATCCACGTGCACCGGTTCACCTGGGACATCCCCGACTGAACGGATCGCCGGGCGATATCCGTACGTTGAAATCGACGCCGCAGCGGGTACGCAGCTTCAGAAACGGAAGTCGAACAGGGGTGCTGCCCGTCGGTATGGTTCTCCCGTCAGCGCCCCGCGAGGGAGGGAAGGCGCTCATGGCCGCAGTGCCCGCACCGGCTGTCGACGAGCGCCTCACCGGGCGCCTCGTCGGGCGGGAGCGCGAACTCTCCTCGCTCGCCGGCGCCCTGGACGCGTGGGAGCGCGGCCGCGGCGCGGTCGTCGAGATCCCCGGGGATCCGGGCATCGGCAAGACCCGGCTGGCCGAGGCGCTCGGCGCGCTCGCCGCGCGGCGCGGCCACCCGGTCGCCCGCGCCCACGCCCTGCGCGACGGCGGCGTCCCGTTCCAGGTCTTCCGCGACGCCTGGCCGGCGCGCAAGCCGGCCGGCGGACCGCCGCCGCGCTTCGACGAGACAGCCGACTGGGCCGGGACCGTCCTGGTCCTGGACGACGTCCAACTGTGCGACCCGGCTTCGGCGGCGCTGCTCGCCCGGCTGGTGCGCGCCGCCGGACCCGCCCCGTTCCTGCTCGCCCTCGCCCACCGTCCCGCCCGCACCGCCCCCGAGTTACGCCGGGCGCTGGCGGACGGCGCCCGCTCCGGCCGGGTCACCCGGGTCGAACCCCGCCCGCTCGGCCCGGAGGCGGTGGCCGCGCTGCTGGCCCGCCGGGCCGCCCCCGCCGTCCCCGCGCCGCGCACCCCGGTCGCGTCCGACACGTACGCCGCCCGGCTGTGCGCCGCCGCCGAGGGCAACCCGCGCTACCTGCACCTGCTCCTCGCCGCCCGTTGGCAGCCCGAGCACTGGCCCGACCGCGCGGGCACCGACACCGCCGGGCTGCTGCGCGCGGCCAAACCGCTGGCCGCCGAGTTCGACGCGCTCTCGCCGCAGACGGTGAGCGCCGCCTCGGCCGCCGCCGTGGTCGGCAGCCCGTTCCGCCCCGAGGACGTCGCCCGGCTCTCCGGCCTCGGCCTGGACGCCACCCTCGACGCGCTCGCCGAACTCGAGGAGGCGGACCTGGTCCGCCAGGCCGACTGGAAGGGCGGCCTGGCCTTCCGCCACCCCGTCGTCGGCCACGTCGCGCAGGAGCGGGCCGGTCTCTCCTTCCGGCTGCGCGCCCACCGCCGGGCCCTGGAACTCCTCGCCGGACACCCCGGCCGGGCCCGCGACCGGGCCCGGCACGCCGAGCACCTGCTGGGCAGCGACGCCGCGCTCGCCGCGCGCACCCTGGCCGACAGCGCCGCGGAACTCGCCCTCCACGAACCGGAGACCGCCGCGCGCTGGCTGCGCCTGGCCCTGGAGGCGCTGCCCGACGGCACCGCCCGCAACGAGCTGGAACTCGCCTGCTGCCGCGCACTGATCGCCTCGGGCCGGCCGGACGAGGCCCGCACCCGCGCGCACGACCTGCTCGGACACCGGGCCGCGGCGCTCACCTCGAGACAGCTGCTCCAGGCCCACGCCGTCTGCGTCGGCGCCGAACGCCGGCTCGGCCGCTACGCGGAGGCCGCCGCCATCGCCGACGCCGCCCTCGGCCTGCTGCCCCGCCCGCTGCCCTCCCCGCTGCCCGCCGAAGCCACCGAACTGGTCATCGAGCACGGGCTGGTGCACGTCCTGCGCGGCACCCACGACCAGGCCCGCGACCTGCTCGGACAGGCCGTCCGGACCCCCGGCGACACGGATGCCAACGAGGCGGACCGCACCGTGCTCCGGGTCCTCGACGCGCTCTGCGTCACCCACTCGGGCGACCTGGCCGAGGCGATCGGCGAAGTCGCCCGGTGCGCCCGGCTGGTGGACGCCCTGCCGGACCCGCTCGCCGGGCGCACGCCGGAGACCCTGGCGCTGCTCGGCAGCGCCGAGCTCTACCTGGAGCGGTTCACCGACGCGACCCGCCACCTGAGCCGCAGCCTGAGCGCCTGCCCCCGCGGCCCCCAGCAGCCCATCCTGCTGCACTGCCTCCTCGGGCTCGCCACCGCCGACCAGTGGACCGGCCGGCTGGGCGCCTCCGAACGGCACGCCCGGGACGCCGAACGGCTCGCCCGCTCGCTCGGGGCGCCGCCCGCCGTCGCCCTCGCCCAGGCGATCCGGGCGACCACGCTGCTCTGGGCCCGCGGCCAGGCGTCCGTCGAGGAGGTCCTCGCCCTGGTCGACGAGGCGGCCGGCGCCGTGCCGCCCGACCACGACTGGTGGAGCGCCTCGGCGACCGGCCTGCTCGCCCACGCCCGGCTGCTCGCCGGCGACGCCGCGGGCTGCCGGCGACTGCTGCTGGACACCGCGCGCGGCCGGCGGCTCCCGCGGGTCCGCCCGTTCTCCCGGCCCTTCCTGCTCTCCGTGCTGGCCACCGCCACCCTGGAGTGCGGGGACCACGCGGAGGCCCGGCGCCTGGTCGGGGCCGCCGAGGCGGAGGCCGAACGGCTCGGGCTGCCCGTCCAACTGGCCTACGCCCGCAGCGCCCGCGCCGGGCTGCACCAGGCCGCCGACGAACACGACGCGGCGGCCGGGCTCTTCGCCGCCGCCGCAGGGGCGTTCCAGGCCGCCGGGATGCCCGTGCAGTACGCCTGGACGCTCGCGCTCGGCGCCCCCTCCTTCCACGCGGCGCACGGCCCGGCGGAGGCCCGCGACCGGCTCGACGCCGCCGAGGCGGTCGCCCGCACCCGCGCGGCCCTGCTGGTGGGGGAGCGCATCGCCCGGGCGCGCGCCGAGCTGGCGGACGGCTCCCGCCCCGGACACCCGCTCGCCCTGCTCAGCGGCCGCGAGCGGGAGGTCGCCGAACAGGCCGCGGCGGGGATGCGCTCCCGCGAGATCGCGGACCGCCTGTTCCTCAGCCCGCGCACGGTGGAGACCCACCTGTCCCGGATCTACCGCAAGCTCGGGGTCTCCTCCCGCCGCGCGCTGGCCGACCTGCTGCGCAGCCACGGCCTGCGCATCCAGCGGCTCCCGGCGCCGTAGCCGCGCCAGCGGCACCGGCTGAGGCCCGGGGCGGGCGGCGGGGTGCGGCTGTCGCCCACGGCGGGCCGGCCCCGTCGCCCCGGCGGGCGGGTCAGGTGTCGGCGGCGGGTTGCCGGCCGTGCCGGGAGGAACGCAGCTGCTCGTTGATGCGCAGGGCTTCGTCGAGTTGGTCTTCGAGGATGACGATGCGGCAGGCGGCGTCGATGGGGGTGCCCTGGTCGACGAGGTCGCGGGCGCGCATCGCGATCCGCAGTTGGTAGCGGGAGAAGCGGCGGTGCCCGCCCTCCGAGCGCAGGGGGGTGATGAGGCCCTGGTCGCCGAGGGAGCGCAGGAAGCCCGGGGTGGTGCCGGTCATTTCGGCGGCGCGGCCCATGGTGTAGGCCGGGTAGTCGTCGTCGTCGAGGGAGTCGGGGACGCGGGGTCGGACGGCTGTCGTGGTCACTGCACCTCTTCTTGTCGTGCCGGAACGCGCCGAGGGGCCCCGGGGCCGTTGTGGCTCCCGGGGCCCCGAAGGGTTTTACACCATCCACCGGCTCTCGGGCCGGGTTCCTTGTGTCCGCGCGGCCCCGTGGAAGGGGGCGTGCGGGGATCGCGTATGCGTGACCGGAAACCACCGTCCTTACCTTGGGGGTCTTCGGATTCCGCCCGGGTGACTGCCTCACGGGCCGGGCGATCCTGATGGCGCTCCGTCCCCTCCGTTCGTCCTCCGTACTGGCCGGGTACTGCGACTGCCAGTACTGCTCGACTCGACTCGACTTCACTTGCCGGTAGTGCACTTGCCAACTGCGGTACCGCTGGGTGGCGGCCCCTGATGCCTGCGGGCCGCCCAGCCCGGCCGCCGGCCCTGTCGCCCGTGCTGAACATCCGTGGCTTCAAGACCCTGCAACCGTGCCGACCTGCGAACTTCTCTCCTACTGCCCGCCAGTTCGTGTCTGGCGGGTACCGCTCGACCTCGTCTACGGGAGAAACACTAACCACGGCGTGTAGCAATGTCTACTCCAGCGGGCATAGATTTTCCGATGCCAGTCGGGGAGGTAATCTGCGCCTCCGCGCAGGATCGAACGGGGAGGCGAACGGTGGGAGAACCGCAGGCTCTGGGGGCGGGGGCGCACCTTCGGCCCCACACCCAGGCGTCGCTGGCGGCGGCGATCGGCGAAGCGGTGCGAGACCGGGACGAGAAGGTCCTGCGCAGGCTCCTGGCCCGCTTCGCCGAACAGGCCGTCATCGCGGACCTACCCGCTCTGCGCGACGCCATCGACGCCGCCCCGCACCACGGCGACCGCCCGCCGGCCCCCCGATAGGCCCGGTCGCCGGGGCAGGGGACCGCGGGTTCGAAGCCTGCCGTCCTGACCGTGAAGTCGGCTGTGGGAGCCGGCACTTGGGAAACCGGGTGCCGGCTCCTTCCGTTGTCGGGCCGGCTGGTGGTCGCCCGGCGGCCGCCGGGCCGCCGGACCGTCGCGTGCGGAGGGCTCCGCACGGTCTCCGGCCGGTCCCCGGGGGGTGAAAGTCCGCCTCGCGGGGTCAGGTTCTCCTGCCTTCGTGCCGAAGGGGTTCGTAGGCAGAAGGAGGGGGTCGGCATGGGGTACGTGCTGCTGGGTTTCGGACTCGTCTGTTCCGTGGCGGCGCTGGTGGTGTTCCTGGCCGCGGCGCGGGCGGGCAGCCGCAGCGAGGAGGACGCGGAGGACGGTTCCGGCTGAGCCGGCCGCAGAGGCCCGGGTGCCGGGTGCCGGGTGCCGGGTTCCGGGTTCCGTGTTCCGTGCCCCGGCCGGGCGGGCTCACCATGCGGGGCGGACGGCTCCGGGGTTTCAGGAACGGGGAGACGACGGATCGGTGACGGTTCGGCGGCGGGCGTGGACCTCCGGGCCGTCGGGCGGGACGATCTCGTGCACCGTCGCAGCCGCTCGGAGGGAGCGCACCCGTGGTGCCGGCGCAGGAGGACCTGCACATCAGTGCGATCGAACTGCCGGGCCGCGCCCGGGTGGTGCGGTTGGAGGGCGAGACGGACGTGGCCCAGCAGGCGCGGTTGCGCGCGGCCCTGTCGGCGGCGGTGCGCAGCGGGGTGGCGGGGGTGGTGATCGACCTGTCCCGGTTGCGGTTCTGCGATTCCTCCGGGCTGCGGGAGCTGGTCCTGGCCCACGGCAATCCCGAGGGCGTCGTGGTGGTGCTGGCCGCGCCGACGGCGCAGTTCCTGCGGTTGGCGGAGGTCACCGGTGCCGACCAGGTGCTGGCGATCCGGCCCACGGTCGCGGCGGCGCTGACGACCGCCGCGCGATCCGCGCCCCGGTGAGGCCCGGGGCCCCGCCGCAGTGAGCTCCGTGGTCGGCCGTCCCGGTCCCGGAGGCGCGGCACGTCGGAGGTCCGGGCCCCGAATCCTGGTCCCGGGCCGCCCGGCACGCGGCCGCCCGGCACGCGGCCGCCCGGCACGCGGCCGCCCGGCACGCGGCCGCCCGGCACGCGGCCGTTCGAACCCGGGCGGCAGCTCCGGCGGGCCGGGCGCGCGGTGGGCCCGCCTCAGCGCTCGGGGCGTTCGGGGTGCTCGGGGCGTTCGGGGTGCCCGGGGCGCTCGGGGCCGCCGAAGTCGGCGGCGTGCTCGGCGGCCCAGGCGGCGAAGGTCAGGGCCGGGCGGCCGAGCAGGCGGGCGACGGTGTCCGTGGTGGGGCCCGGGTCCCGAAGGCAGGCGGCGGAGTAGCCGATCAGCCGGTCCGGCACGTCTTCGGGCAGGCCCTGGGCGAGCATCGCGCGGCGCAGGGCCTCGGGCGGCACCTCCTCGAAGGGGACCTCCCGGCCGAGGGCGGCGCCGATCAGACGGGCCCGCTCCCGCTGGGTGAGCGACTGCGGTCCGGTGAGGGCGTGGGCCCGACCTTCGTGGCCGGGGTCGAGGAGGGTGCGGACCGCCGCCTCGGCGACGTCCCGTTCGTGGACGGGGGAGGTGGCCGCCTCGGGGTGCACGCCGCGGACGGCCCCGGCGGCCCGGATCTGCGGGGCCCAGGCGAGCGCGTTCGCGGCGAAGTCGGCGCACCGCAGGAACGTCCAGGCCGGTCCGGCGTCCCGGGCGGCCCGCTCCACCCGCTCGAACTCCTCGGCGAACCGCCGGTACCCGCCGCCGTACTCGACGGTGACGGCCGACAGCACCACGACCCGCCGCACCCCGTGCCGGGCGGCGAGCGCCAGGAGTTCGGCACTCGCGCGGCCGGTCGCGCGCGGGCTCAGCAGCAGTGCCTCGACACCGCCGGCGCGTTCGAGCGCCGGTGCCAGCGTGGTCGGCCGCGACGGGTCGCCGACGGCCCGCCGCACGCCCGGGGGGAGGTCCGCGGCGGGGTCGCGGGTGACGGCCAGCGTCTCCACGCCCCGGGCCGCGAGCAGGCGCGTCACCTCGCGCCCGATCGTTCCGGTCGCTCCGGTCACCATGATCATGTCCTGTCCTTCCGTTCCACGGTCGATTGCGGTCCGTTCCGTTCCGGTCGGCGCGGGCCCGGGCGGTGGTCCGCTGCCTGGGCCCGCGCCGTGCGCAGGGTGTCCTCAGGCCGCCTTGGTTGGGGTCAACTCCCTTTCCAGGAAGGCGATCTGGGCCCGCACGGCCGGTTCGTGCGCCGCCAGGAACGGGGCGTAGTGGCTGCCGGGCAGGCGGAGGACCTCGGCGTGCGGCACGGCCCGGGCCGCGCGGAGGGCCGGCCCGGGCAGGGCGCTGCTGTCCTGGTCGCAGACGACGACCAGCAGGGGGCAGCGGATCCGGTCGGCCGCCCGGCCGGGCCGGTAGCCGCCGATCTGCAGGGCGATCCGGGCGGCGACGGTGCGCTCCCAGTCGGTGTGGCGGCCGTCGGGGTCCAGGGCCCGGTCGCCGTCCGCCGCGTCGGCCGTGGTCAGCGAGGCGACCGTGCCGCGCGGCCCGGCGGTCGGGACGAGCAGCGGCGGCCGCCCGGCGAGCCCGCCGAGCAGGTCCGCGACGGCCAGGCCGAGCAGGCGCAGGGCGGCGAGCGGGGTCATCGAGCGCAGGGCGTGCGGGGCGACCGCCCGGGCGTCGGCCAGCGGGGTCTGGGCGATCGCCGCGCCCAGCCCCGGATGGTCGGCCGCGACGCGCAGGACGTGGCCGCCCGCGAGCGAGAAGCCCCAGACCGCGATCCGGTCCGGGTCGACCTCGGGCAGCCGGGCCGCATGGGCGACGGCGGCGTCCCAGTCCGCGAGCTGCTCGTCGACGCGGACGACCTGGCGGGGCGTCCCCCCGCTGGCGCCGAAGCGCCGGTGGTCGAAGGCGAGCACCGAGGAGCCGGCCGCGTGGAACCTGGCGGCGAACAGGTCGGTGGCCGGTTCCTTGGTCACCGAGGTGCCGCCGGCCATGACCACGCAGCCGCCGTTGGTCCCCGGGTAGTGCCAGGCGGCGCACGTGGTGTCGCCGCTGGTGAAGCGCGCTGCTGTCCGTTGTCCGAGAGCGGGCACGGTTGCCTCCTGGGCGGATCGGAGCCGGACGGGCCGGGGCGGGTGCCTCGGTCCGGCCCGTCGGGCGCCCGGGCGGGGCGGTGCGGCGGGACGGGTTCCATCGTTCGGCCCCGGCGCCGGGAACGGGCCCCGCCGGACTCCGGAATGGGCGAAACTCTTCCCCATGGCACGTGGATCGACGGATTCGGTACTGGGCGCCACCGACCAGCGGCTGGTGGCGGCGCTGCAGTGCGACGGCCGGGTGACCGCGGAGCGGGCGGCCGGGGTGCTCGGGCTGGGCGCCGCGGCCGTCCGCCGCCGGCTGCACGCGCTCACCGCGGACGGCACCCTGCGGGTGGTGGTCTCCCCGGTGGCGCGTCCGCGCCGGGGCGGCTCCGCCGGGGCGCTGTTCCTGCGGATCCGGGTGCTGCGCGGCCGGCTGGACCAGATCGTGGCCGCGCTCGCCGCCCGCGAGGACATCCCGTTCATCGACGTCACCACCGCGGGCGACGAGGTCTTCGCGGTCGCCCGCACCGAGCCGGGGTCGCGGGACCGGCTGGTGTTCCGTCAACTGCCCGCCACCAGCGCGGTGGAGTCCTGGGAGAGCGCGACGATCCTGCACGTGTTCCGGCTCACCTCGGAGTGGCGCCACCAGGTGCTCGACCCGGCCGAACGGGCGGCGCTCACCCCGCTCGACCCGGCACCGGCGGCCGCGCCCTCCCCGGGCCCGTACGGGATCGAGGCCGACGCGCTGGAGCAGTGCCTGCTGGACGCCCTCGCCCCCGACGCCCGGATGCCCGCGGCGGCCCTCGCCGCCCGGTGCGGCCACCCCGAGAGCACGGTGCGCCGACGGCTGGCCCGGATGGCGGCCGAGGGGCGGCTGGTCACCCAGGTCGTGGTCGACCCCCGCCGGCTCGGGCTGCCGATCGAGGCCAAGTTCCTGCTCCGGGTGGCCCCGGACCACCTGGACGCCACCGGCCGGGCACTGGCCGCCCACCCGGCGGTGCACGGCGCCTTCGCCACCTCCGGGCCGTCGAACCTGCACGCCGCCGCGTACTTCCCGGACCTGGAGGCGCTCTACGGCTTCCTCTCCCGGGACTTGACGGGTCTGGGCATCACCCACGTCGAGACGGCCGTCGTCGGCCACGCCGCGAAGCGGACCCCGGGACCGGTCCCCCTACCTGGACGGCGCCCTCCCGAGGTAGCGGCCGAGCGGTGACGGCCCCGGGGCCGAGGCACCCGGCCGGTCCGCGTCGTCGGTACGGTCGGTGGCGGCGGCAGGCGCGGGGCCCGGTCGGTGGTCCGCGGGCGGAACACCCCGGCCGTGCCGGGAGTTGACGGAGGGACGGAGCGGTACCGGCGGAGCGGGGAAGGCGGTAGGACGAATGGTGCGCGCGGTGTGGAACGGTGCGGTGCTGGCCGAGTCCGAGCACACGGTGGTGGTGGAGGGCAACCACTACTTCCCGCCGGAGGCACTGAACCGGGAGTTCTTCGTTCCCAGCGACACCACGACGGTCTGCTCCTGGAAGGGCACCGCCCGTTACTGGACGGTCTCGGTGGGGGGCGCCGAGAACCCGGACGCCGCCTGGTACTACCCGGAGCCGAAGCCGGAAGCCGAGCACGTCCGCGACCGGGTCGCCTTCTGGCGCGGGGTGGACGTCATCGCGGCCGACTAGGCGGTTCCGTCCGGATCTCCTGCCCGTCGGCCCGGGTGGGTCGTTGCCCGGCGCATGCGAACGCCGTGCCCCCGCGGTCGCACGACGCGGCCGGGCGGCCGGGTATACGCTCGCCGCCACTGCGGGTCCCCTCCCGGAAGGAAGCACTCGATGGACGCCGAGCGGCTCGCCAGGCACTTGGCCGCGGTGGTCGGCCCGACGCACGTCCTGGCGGACGCCGGCCTGCGGGCCCCCTACGAAACCGACTTCACCGGCCGCTACACCGGCCGGGCCCGGCTGGTGGTCCGGCCCGCCGACACCGCCCAGGTCGTCGAGGTGCTCCGGATCTGCCGGGAGGCCGAGGCCCCGGTCCTCCCCCAGGGCGGCAACACCGGCCTGGTCGGCGGTTCGGTGCCCACCGCCGCGGGCGACCAGGTCGTGCTGTCGCTGCGGCGGCTCGACGGCGCCGGCCCGATCGACCCCGACGCCCGGAGGATCACCGTCGGCGCCGGCCTGACGCTCTCCGCCCTGCAGGGTCGACTCCGGCCCCGGGGTTGGGAGTTCGGCGTCGACCTGGCGTCCCGGGACTCGGCCACCCTGGGCGGCATGATCGCCACCAACGCGGGCGGCGAACGCGTCCTGCGGTACGGGACCACCCGGGCCAACGTGGCGGGCCTGGAGGCGGTGCTGGCCGACGGCACCGTCCTGGACCGGCTGGCCGGCCTGCCCAAGGACAACACCGGCTACGACCTCACCGGCCTGCTGGTCGGCAGCGAGGGCACCCTCGCCGTGCTCACCGCGGCCCGGCTGCGCCTGGTGCCGCGACCCGGGCACCGGGTGGCCGCACTGCTGGCCGTCGACTCGCTCGCGGCGGCCACCGCCCTGGTGACCCGGCTGCGCCGGATCGACTCGCTGGAACTGGCCGAGTTCTTCACCGCCGAGGGCCTGGCCCTGGTGCTGGAGCACACCGGGCTGCCCGCCCCCTTCCGCGCCGCGCACCCGGTGTACCTGCTGGTCGAGTGCGCGGCCCGGCACGACCCGGCGGACGAGCTCGCCGAGGCGCTGGAGGGCGCGGACGTGCGGGACGCCGCCGTCGCCCTGGACGCCGTGGACCGGCACCGCCTGGCCGCGTACCGGGAGCGGCACACCGAGGCGCTCAACGCGGCCGGGACGCCGCTGAAGCTCGACGTCACCCTCCCGCTCGCCGAACTGCCCGGCTTCGCCGCCGCCCTGCCGGGGCTGCTCGACGGCCGCGCCCGCCCGTACCTGTTCGGGCACCTGGCCGAGGGCAACGTGCACGTCAACCTGCTCGGTACGGCCCCGGAGGACGAGGACGCCGTCTCCCTGGCGGTCCTGCGCCGGGTCGCCGACGCGGGCGGCAGCATCAGCGCCGAGCACGGGATCGGCCGCGCCAAGGCCCGTTACCTGCACCTCGGCCGGTCCGCCGCCGAGATCGCCGCCATGCGCGCCGTGAAGACGGCGCTGGACCCCGCCTGGCTGCTCAGCCCGGGCACCCTGCTGGCCGACCGGGGCTGACGGGGGCGGCCCCGGTTCAGTCGTGGTGGGACTCCAGGGCTTCGACGGAGTCGCCCAGCAGGCCGAGCTCGATCGCCTTCACCCCGGCCTGGAAGCGGCTCTCGGCGCCGAGCTTCTCCATCATCTCGGAGGTGACCCGGCGCAGGGTCCGCGCGGACACCCCGAGCGAGCGGGCGACCGCCGCGTCCTTCAGCCCGCTGGCGTACATCCGCAGGATCACCAGCTCTCGCTTGGACAGGGTGACCTCGTCCGGCGCGGCGACCGTGCTGGTCGGACTCACGGCGGTGATCCAGCAGTAGTCGAAGAGCGCGTGCAGGCTCGCGCACAGGTCCCGGTCGGTGATCTCCAGCGCGGCGATCTCGTTGTCGCGCGAGGTGGTGGAGAGGAACGCCACGAACCGGTCGACCAGGATCATCCGGAACGGCAGGATCGCCGCCAACCGGACCTCCAGGCCCGCGTCCTGGAGGCTGCGCAGGTGGATCACCCCGTGCGCGACCCGCTCCATCGCCTCGATGTGGATGGCGCGCATCTGCACCCCGCGGGCGATCGCCCGGCGGTTGCGCTCCATGCTGTCCTCCAACTGCTGGGGACGCAGCGGCACGCCGGGGTGCATGGAGAGGATCTCCTGGTGCGCGGTCAGCGAGACCCGGTCGAGCGCCTCCGCGATGGTGCTCTCGCCGACCAGGGTCCTGACCCGCGCGTCACCGTCGCACCGGCGCGGGGCGGACACCAGCGACTCCAGGGTGAGGTGGAGCTCGCGCAGCTGGTCGACCCGCTCCAGGACGCCGTCGAGCTGCACGGCGGCCAGCCGGGCGGCGGCGACGTCCGCGGAGACCGCGGCGGGGAACCGCCCGGGTTCGCGCGGGGGCACCAGCAGGCCGGCGTCGACCAGCCAGTCGACGGCGCGGTCGAACTCGCCGTCCGTCAGCTTGAGACGGCTGAGGGCCGAGGGCCTCGACCGCACGTCCCCGGAAGCAATCGCGCGGAAGAGCGCGTACGCGGTGCCTTCCTCCGTCTTCATGCATACCCCCCTCGTGCCTGGCGGCGGAGGGCGCGACGACACTGGCGCACCACGGGCCGTCAGATTCGGCGGCATCTCCGGATCCACCGAGGGTAGGAGGGCGAACTACCTTGCGTCAACCGGAAGATGGGGCATCAGTTCAGTGTCCGGACCGGGTCCGCGGCGGGCTCCGGGGCACGGTCCAGATCTCGTGCCAACAGGGCGGTCACCGCGGTGACGCCGCCCAGCACCGCGATGTACCAGGGGAAGGCGTCCGTCCTCCCGGCGGCCTTGAACCACGTCCCGACGTACGGCGCGGTCCCGCCGAACAGCGCCACCGCGGCCGCGTACGGGAGGCCGGTGCCCCGGGCCCGGTAGTCGGCGGGGAAGAGCTCCGCGACGGCGGCCCCGGCGACCGCGGTGTACGGGGTGACCGCCAGCATGCCGAGGCTCTGGACCAGCACCAGGTTCCAGAAGCTCCCCGAGAGCATCCCGAGCAGCGGGACGGTGCCGAACACCGACAGCACGCCGAAGGCCACCAGCATGGGGCGCCGGCCGATCCGGTCCGAGAGCGCTCCGGCGAAGGGCTGCAGCACTCCGAACACGACCAGGGACAGCGTCCCGGACAGGACCGCGTCGGCCTTGTCGGCGTGCACGGTCAGCTGGGCGTAGACCGGGAGGAAGGAGGTCCACACGTAGTAGCCGACCGTGCCGCCGACGGTGAGCCCGAAGACCAGCAGGGACGCGACGGGGTAGCGGCGGACGCCGGCGAACATCCCGCCGGGGGCCGGGCGCCGGGCCTCCGGCACCGCCCGGTGGGTCTCCCGCGCGCCCCGGCGCAGCCAGAGCCCGACCGCGCTGAGCAGCGCCCCGGCGATCAGCGGGAGCCGCCAGCCCCACGTCCCCATCGAGTCGTCGGTGGCGTGGGCGGCGGCCACCACCAGCAGCCCGGCGACGATGTGCCCGGCCGTCGCGGCGACGTACTGGAAGCTGGTGAACAGGGCGCGGCGGTCCGGCCGGGCGGACTCCAGCAGGAAGACCGAGGCGGCGGCGTACTCGCCGCCCAGCGAGAAGCCCTGGAGCAGCCGGCCGACCACCACCAGCAGCGGGGCGAGCAGCCCGGCCGACCGGTAGTCCGGGGCCAGGCCCATCAGCAGACTGCCCAGTCCCATCAGGGAGATGGTCACGGTGAGGGTGGCCCGCCGGCCCGACCGGTCGGCGTACCGGCCCATCACCAGCGCCCCGATCGGGCGGGCCGCGAAGGCCAGCGCGAAGACCGCGAAGCTGTCCAGCAGCGGCACCAGCGAGTCGCCGCTGGAGGAGGGGAACACCCGGGCGGCGAAGTAGACCGCCAAGTAGCCGTACAGGTACCAGTCGTACGCCTCGACGAAGTGGCCGGCGCCGGCGGCCAGCAGCTGCCGCACCGGCCGGGCGGGCGGTCCGGGTTCGGCCGGGGGCGCCGCGTCCCGGGCCGCCGGTGCTTCGGGCGTGGGTCCGCTCATGGGGTCGCTCGATCCGGTGCGGGCGCGGCCGGGCCGCGGCGGGGGACGGGGAAGGTGGAGAGGACCGCGGCGAGCACCCGGTCGGGGCGGTCGAAGGGGTGGAAGTGGCTGCCGGGGAACTCCCGCAGCCGGAACCCGCCCGCCGCGACGGCCTCCCAGGACGCCATCGCCGCGGGCGGGCAGGCCGGGTCGTCCAGGCCCGCGCAGGCGAGCACCGGCACGTGGACCCGCGCCGGGGGCACGGGCCTGGGGTGCGACTCCAGCAGCCGGCAGTCGTCCCGCAGCACCGGCAGCAGGATCTCCCGCAGCTCGGGGTCCCGGTACGCCTCGGCGTAGGGCTGCACGCCCATCCGGGCGGTCCGGCCGACCAGGTCGTCGTCGGACAGCAGGTGCAGCCCGGCGGGCGGCCCGCCGCCGGGGCCGTCCCCGGCCGAGAGCACCAGCCCGTGCAACTGCCCGGCCCCGGCCGCCTCCAGCCGCAGCGCGACCTCGTACGCCAGCACCGCCCCCATGCTGTGGCCGAACAGCACGAGCGGGACGTCCGTGAGGGTGGCCGCCGCGCCGGCCGCGTGGTCGGCGAGCTCGGCGAGGTCGGTGGCGAAGGGCTCGGCCAACCGGTCCTCGCGGCCCGGGTAGCGCACCGCCCACAGCTCGGTGCGGTCCGGGCAGAGCCGCCCCCACGGCTGGAAGACCCCCGCGCCCGCGCCCGCGTGCGGGAAGCACAGCAGGCGCAGGGCGGGTCGGTCGTCCCGGCGCAGGCGGCGCAGCCACCGGCCGGGGTTCACCGCGGGCCCCCGGCCGCGGCCAGCGCCAGCCCGCGCACCCACGCGGCGGGCTCGTCGCCCTCCCGGAGGAAGAAGTGGCCGCCGGGGAAGGTCCGGGCGGTGAACTCCCCGTCGGGGCCGACGTGTTCGCTCCACTCCCGGACGGCGGCGAGCGGGACGTACAGGTCGTCCGCCCCGACCACCGCGTGGACCGGTATCCCCAACGGTTCCTCCTCGACGTAGCGGTAGCGTTCGAAGGCCGCGAAGTCGGCCCGCAGGACGGGCAGCAGCAGCTCGAAGAGCTCGTCGTCGGCGAGCGCCACCGGGGGGACCCCGCCGACCTCGTACAGCCGCCGCTTCAACTCGGCCGCCGGGGCGTCGTGGTAGGGGCGTTCGGTGCGGATGCGGTGCGGGGCCGGGTAGGACGCGACCACCAGCGCCGCCGGGGCCGGGGCGCCGGAGCGGCGGAGCGCGCGGGCGGTCTCGAAGGCGACCAGCGCGCCCATGCAGTCGCCGAACAGGACGTAGGGCAGCGGCTCCAGGGCGGTGACCGCCGCGGCGACCTGCCCGGCGATCTCCGGCAGGTCGCCGACCGGGGGCTCGGTGAACCGGTCCAGGCGGCCGGGGAGTTGGACGGCCGCCGTCTCGACCAGCGGCCCGAGGACCGCCCGCCAGCCGTCGAAGTCCCGGGCGCTGCCGCCCGCCCGGCCGGCGCACACCACCCGGGCCACCGCGTCCGGGGCGCCGGTCCGCTGGATCCACCGGCTCACGTCCGCTCCTCCGCTCCGGCGGCCCGGGCCAGGAACGCCCCGGCGGCCGCCACCGCCGCGCGGCCCTCCGGCAGCACCGGGTGGTACCAGTGCCAGACGTGGAACATCCCCGCCCACTCCTCGAACCGGACGTCCACCCCGGCGGCGAGCGCGGCCCGCTCCAGGGCGCGGGCGTCGTCCCAGAGCACCTCCTCGCTGCCGACCTGGATCAGCATCGGCGGCAGCCCGGTGAGGTCGGCGAAGGCCGGGGAGGCCAGCGGATCGCGCGGGTCGGTGCCGTCCAGGTACAGGCCGGCCATCCGCCGCAGGTCGGCGCTGTCCAGCAGCGGGTCGCGCCCCGCGCGTTCGCGGTGCGCGGGGAAGGTGCAGCCGAGGTCGGCCCACGGGGAGAAGCAGGCCACCGCCGCAGGCAGCGGCTCGCCCGCCGCCCGCAGCCGCAGCAGCGCCGCCACCGCCAGGCCGGCCCCGGCCGAGTCGCCCGCGAAGGTGATCCGCCCGCTCGGGAAGCCCCGGGCCAGCAGCCACCGGTAGGCGTTCGCGGCGTCCTCGACCGCCGCCGGGAACGGCGACTCCGGGGGCCGGCGGTAGTGCAGGGCGAGCACGCCCGCCCCGGCCGCGGCGCCGAGCGCCGCGGACAGGTGCCGGTGCGAGGCGATGGAGCCGAGCGCGTAGGAGCCGCCGTGCAGGTAGAGCAGCACCGGGCCGCCGGGGTCCGCCGGACGGACCCACTCGGCCGGGCAGCCCCCCGCGTCGACCGGCTCGCCGGGCGGTGCCCCGAGGTCGCCGAACGCCTGCTGCGCCAGGTCGTAGGAGAGCCGCCGCTCCTCGACCCCGCCCCGGCGGGTGTGCCCGTTGAGGGCTATCAGTTCGTGCACCAGTGCCAGTTCGGCCGAGGTCACGGGGCCTCCGTCGACAGGTCGGCGAGGGGGGTGATCGGGCCCGGCGCGTCCTCGTCCAGGACGAAGCGGCGCTGCCAGAAGCCGATGTCGTGCCAGCCGCCGAGCTTGTGGCCCGCCGCGTGGATGCGTCCGACGGACTCGAAGCCGAACGCCTCGTGCAGCGCGACGCTGCCCTCGTTGGGCAGCGACACGACGGCCATCGCGCTCCGGTAGCCCTGCGCCTCCAGGGTCTTGAGCAACCGCTCGTACAGCGCCGAGCCGAGGCCCCGGCCGCGGTGCCGGTCGCTCACGTAGACCGTGGTCTCGGTGGTCCAGTCGTAGGCGTTGCGGGCCTTCCAGGGGGCCGCGTAGGCGATCCCGGCGACCTCGCCGCCGACCAGCGCGACGTACCAGGGGTAGCGCTCGCGGTGCGCGGCCCAGTCCTGTTCCCACTCCTCGGGGAGCTGCGGGCTGGTGCGGAAGTTCACCGTGCTGGTGCGGATGTAGAAGTTGACGATCTCGCAGACCGCGGGGAGGTCCTCGGCCCGGGCGAGCCGGACTCCTTCGCGCTGCTCGGGGGTGCTCACCGTGCTGTTCCTCTTTCCGTTTCTGGGCTCACTGCCCGGTTCCCGCGCCGGGGCCCGTGCGGACCGCGGCGGCCAGGTCCCGTACCGTCGGCGTCTCGAAGATCGCCGCCAGGCGCAGCGGGACGCCGAACTCCTGGCGGATCCGCGAGACCACGCGCAGGGCCGAGATCGAGGTACCGCCGAGCGAGAAGAAGTCCTCGCCCTCGGCCACCCGCGCGAGGCCCAGGATCTCGCACCAGACCGCCGCGATCCGCCCTTCCACGTCATCCGCCCCGGCCGCGTCGCCCACCGGCGCGGCCGGACCGGGCGCGACCTGAGCGGCGGCGGGGGCGGCGGCGGGCGCGACCGGGGCGGGCAGCGCGCCGCGGTCGACCTTGCCGTTGCCCGTCCTGGGCATCTCCGCCAGCAGCACCACCGCGGTCGGCACCAGGGCGGCCGGCAGCAGGGCCGCCAGCTCCCCGCGCAGCGCCGCGGCGTCGAGCGCCCGGTCCTTGGGGACGGCGTACAGCGCGAGTTCGGTCTCGCCGCCGTCCGCCGCGTACGGGACGACCGCCGCCTCGGAGACGCCCGGCACGGCGGCCGCGGCGGCCTCCACCTCGGAGACCTCCACCCGGTAGCCGCGGACCTTCACCATGGCGTCGCCGCGCCCCAGGTGGACCAGTTGCCCGGTGGCGTCCATCCGCCCCCGGTCGCCGGTCCGGAACTCGCGGACGCCGGGCCGGCCCGGGACGGCCGTGGTCAGGTCGACCGGGCCGTCCTCGCCGAGCAGCACCGGCCGCACGTGCGGGCTGCGGACGGTGATCCCGCCGGGGACGCCCGCCGGGACGGTCCCGCCGTCCTCGTCCACCACCACCGTCTCGACCCCGGGCACCGGGCCGCCGACCGGCACCGGGTCGGGCACCGGCCGGTCGGGCGGGATCAGGGTCAGCCGGGTGAGGCCGGTCTCGGTGGAGTTCAGCCCGATCGCCGCGGTCGCCGCCGGGAAGACCCGGCGCAGCGTCAGGACGTCGTCCCGGTGCACCGGTTCGCCGCCGAGGTAGCCGAGCCTGACCCGTTCGGCCCGGCCCGCGGCGACCGTCGCGGCCTGGCGCAGGAAGGACGGGAAGGAGTAGTAGACGGTGACGCCGAGGCGGTCCAGCCGGGGCACCAGGTCGTGCACGCCGTCGTGCTGGAAGGAGTGCGGCACCAGCGCGGCGCCGTTGAGCAGCGCCGTGAACGGGTTGGACACCGCCGCCACGAAGCCGTCGGCGTTGATCAGGGTGACCCGGTCCTCGGGGCCGACGCCGAGCTCCCGGTGCCGTTCGACGTTCTGCCACATGTCGGAGCGGCGCTGCATGATCCCCTTGGGGCGGCCGGTGGAGCCCGAGGTGTAGAGCACGTACGCCCAGTCGTCGGGGTCCGCGGCGAGGGCGGTGAAGCCCTCCCGGCCGGGCCGCAGGGCGCCGGTGCCGACCCAGGCCACCCCGGCGGGGTCGGCGGGCGGGCCGTCCTGGTCGGTGACGGCGGTCCGCGCGCCGACGCGCCCCAGCAACTCCCGGTTGCGGGCGGCCGGGTGGGCCGGGTTCAGCGGCACGTAGTGGCCGCCGGCGCGGAGCACCCCGAGCGCGGACGCGAGCATCCAGGCCGGGTCCCGGACCAGCAGCGGCACGGCGCCCGGCCGGCCCCCGGCCCGTTCGGTGAGCGCGGCCGCGACCGCGTCGGCCCGGGCCGAGAGCTCCGCGAAGCCCACCGTGCCGTGGTCGAGCACCAGGGCGGGCCGCTCGCCGCGGTCCGCCGCCTGCCGGTCGAAGGCGGCCACCACCGGGCAGGTGCCGCCGGGCGCCGCGGTCGTTCCGTTCCGTTCCACCTCATGCTCCGTTCGGGGCCGCCGAGAGGGCCAGGGCCACCAGCGGTTCGAGTTCGCTCCAGTCGACGGCCGAGACCCGGCCGGCCTCCCACTGCCCGTCCAGCCACGCCTGGACCGGGGCCAGCCGGGGGTCGTTCTTCTCCAGGGCCAGGCCGAGCCGCTTGTTCAGGACGAACAGCAGGCCCGCCTGGCCGGAGTCCTTGGTCAGCGCCACGTCCAGCTCGCGGCCGGTCAGCAGGGGCGCGTTGAAGGGGGCGTACATCCACCAGAACTTGTTGAGGCCGTCGGCGTGGATGCCGGCCCTGGTGACGTAGGCGTCCCGGCCGAAGATCGGGTACTTCGGCGAGGGGCCGACCCCGATCTCGTCGTACAGTTCGACCAGCTTGTTGACCGCGGTGAGGTCGACCCCGCCGTCGGGCCAGTAGCCCATGCCGAGCAGGTGGACGAGCACCGCCTCCAGAGGGGCGTTGCCGGTGCGCTCGCCCGTGCCCAGGGTGCAGCCGCTGATGACGCCGCAGCCTTCGCGGATCGCCGCGACGCAGTTGGCGACCACCATCCAGGTGTCGTTGTGCGGGTGCAGCTCGATCTGGTGCGGGGCCAGTCCGAGTCCGCGCAGCAGCCGGATCCAGCGCGGGACGGAGCGGGGGGCCGCCACGTCGGTGAAGGGCAGGCCGATGCCGAGGGTGTCGCAGATCCGGAACCGCGGGGCCAGTTCGGCCGGGTAGCGGTCGGCGAGCCGCAGCACGTCCTCCACCAGGCGCTGGACGAAGGCCGGGTCGGAGCGGGTGGTGTCCTCCAGGTGGACCCGCGGGCGGATGCCGTGGTCCAGCGCGACCCGCACGGCCTCCAGGTACATCGCGGCCGCGCCCTCGCGGCCGCCGTCGCCGAACTTGTGGAAGGTGTGGTAGTCCGAGGAGGAGCTGAGCAGGCCGGTCTCGGTGACGCCGAGCTTCTGGATCAGCTCCACGTCCTCGCGGCGGGCCCGGATCCAGGTGGTGGGCTCCACCGGGGCGCCGTCGCGGTGCCGGTCCAGGGCGTACAGCAGGGCCTTGCGGTCCGAGTCCCGGTACGGGAAGAACTCGGCGTGCCGGATCGCCCCGGAGCCGCCGGTGACCTCGCAGAGGATGTCGTAGATCCGGCAGCTGCGTTCGGCGTTCAGCGGGAGGCCGCCCTGCTGGCCGTCGCGGTGGGTGGTCTCCGAGAGCCACACCTCGTGCGGGAGTTCGGCCGGCCGGTCGCCCTCGGCCCACACGTAGCGGGGGAAGGCGTCCCGGGGGAACGCCTCGGGGAAGTACTCCGGCTGCTCGGCCCGGGGCTCGGTCATCGTTGTCCTCCTGCGTCGTAGCGGGCGGGCTCCAGGTGGAGGCCGCCGACGAAACTGCGGAACCGGGCTTCGGCCCGGGCGGCCGCTTCCGGGCCGGAGCGGGCGACGTTGGCCGTCGTGAGCGGCTTCGCCAGGGCCAGGAACTCGACGACCTGTTCGCGGCTCATGCCCTTGCCGAGCAGGTAGGGCACGCCCCAGAAGTCCAGGCCGTTGACCGGCATCCAGGAGGCCGCGTGCACCGAGTCGAAGATCTCGTCGGCCGCCTCCAGGGCCTGCCGGGAGTCCATGGTGCGGTGCGACCAGGTGAACCCGTTGCCGGTCAGGTCGAACTGCGGCGCCCGGACGTGGATCGGCGTGGAGTGCAGGTAGTACCAGTGGTTGACCGCGAAGGTGTCGGGGCCCGCGTTGTTGATGAAGTCGATCGTGTTGCGCACGGTCCGCGGGCTCTCGCCCGGGAAGCCCACCACGAACGAGGCGTGGGTGAAGATGCCGCGGGCCTTGAGCTGCTCGATGCCGTAGCGGTAGTGCTCGGTGGTGGCGCGCTTGTCCATGTTGAGCAGCACCTGGTCGTCGCCGGACTCGATGCCGAGCAGGACGCCCCGGCAGCCGGAGTCGTACATCAGGTCGTAGACGCCGGGTTCGCGGGCGTGGCCGCAGCGGAAGTAGGAGAACCACTCGATGCCGAAGTCGCGGCGCACCATCATCCGGCACAGGTCCTTGAAGCGGCGCATCGGCACGTTGAAGGTGTCGTCGATGAAGGCCACCCGCTTCACCCCGCGCTCGGCCAGCTCCTCCAACTCCCGTTCGACCGTGGACAGGTCGGCCAGGGTGAGGGCGCCGGCCCGCTCCGGGTAGTCGCAGAAGGCGCAGTTGAAGGCGCAGCTGCGCGCGGTGCGGGTGGAGACGGTGCGGCCGAGCACGTCCGCCCCGAAGCGGTGCCAGCGCACCGAGGCGCGGTTGAGGTCGTTGTTCTCCGGCCGCTTCCGGCCGAGCTTCCACTCGCCGTCGGCCCGGGCGAAGACGTTCGGCACCGCGGCGGGCGAGGCGCCCTCGACCAGGGCGCCGACCAGGCCCGCCAGGGCCTCCTCGCCCTGCGACTCCCAGACGTAGAAGTCGGCGCCGACCCGGTCGAAGAAGCGCGAGAGCTTCTCGCCGCGGCCCTCCCGGCAGTGGTTGTCGATCAGCGGCCCGCCCACGATGATCGGCACGGTGGCGTTGTGCTGGCGGACGAAGCGGATGATCTCGATCACCGGCGCGGGCATCATGTAGAACGTCGTGGTGATCGCCACCGAGGCGGGGCCGTCGGCCAGCAGCTTGGCCAGCCGCTCCCGCTCGTAGGTGAAGCTGTTCACGAAGTCGGTGGGATGGCCGTGCTCCTCCAGGTAGTTGACCAGGTAGAGGGTGCCCAGGCTGGGCAGCTCGGCCACGGTGTAGCTGCCGGGCACCCCGGTCCGCTCGGTGCGGACCCGGCTGAGCGCGTCCAGGTAGGAGTGGTGGGTGCCGCCCAGGGTGATCTTGGTCCGCAGCATGCTGCGGATCGGGGCGGGCAGGTCGTCGCCGCCCTGCTCCAGGGCGAGGTCGAGTTCCTCCCCGGACATGTCGGTCTCGTGGTAGCCCACCACGACGCAGTGCTTCACAGCTGGCTCCTCACACCGTGCGGGAGGGTGACGGTCTTGGCGACGGTCATCTCGGCGATCGCGTAGCGGATGCCCTCCCGGCCCACGCCGCTGGCCTTGACCCCGCCGAAGGGGATGTGCGGGGAATCGAAGTGCGGTCCCTCGTCGAGGTTGACCGCGCCGACCCGCAGGGCCCCGGCCAGCTCCCAGAAGGCGGTGCCGTCCCGGGTGAGCACGCCGGCCTGCAGCCCGTAGGGGGTGCCGTTGGCGATCTCGACGGCCTCCGCCACCGAGCCGACCCGCAGGACGGGCGCCACCGGGCCGAAGGTCTCCTCGCGGACGAGTCCGGCGTCGGCGGGCACCCGGTCCAGGACGGTCGGACGCATCAGGGCGCCCTCCCGGTCACCGCCGACGAGCAGCCGGGCGCCCGCCGCGACGGCGTCGGCCACCCGGCGCTCGACCTCGGCGGCGGCGGCCTCGGTGACCAGCGGTCCGACCTCGGTGTCGGGCGAGCGGGGGTCGCCGCAGCGCTTGGCGGCGACCGCGTCGGCGAGCAGCCGGGTGAACTCGTCGGCGACCCGCTCCCAGACCAGGATCCGCTTGACGCCCCGGCAGGACTGGCCCGCGGTGGCGCAGGCGCCGTCCGCGGCGAGCCGGGCGGCCCGTTCCAGGTCGGCGTCCGGGAGGACGAACAGCGGGTCGTTGCCGCCGAGTTCGAGCAGCTGGCGCTTGCCCGCCGCGGCGGCGGCGACCAGGCGGCCGGTCGCCACGCTGCCGGTGAAGGTGACCAGGTCGACGGCCGGGTGGCCCGCGACGAGCGGGCCCAGTTCGCCGGGTTCGCCGGTGAGCACCGCCAGGGCGTCCTTCGGCAGCCCGGCGCCGATCAGCAGTTCGGCGAAGGCCAGCGCGGTCAGCGGGGTCTTCTCCGAGGGCTTCAGCAGCAGGGCGCAGCCCGCCGCGACGGCCGGGGCGGCCTTGACCACGACCTGGTTGAGCGGCCGGTTGAACGGGGTGATGCCCGCGACCAGGCCGACGGGCTCGGGCACGGTGAAGGCCAGCCGGGTGCCGTCCGGCAGCGGGATGGACTCCCCCCTGATCCGTTCGGCCTCGGCGGCCGCGACCCGGAGGTTGGCCGCCGCC
Organism: Kitasatospora phosalacinea; assembly: GCF_000716545.1. GTDB lineage: Bacteria > Actinomycetota > Actinomycetes > Streptomycetales > Streptomycetaceae > Kitasatospora > Kitasatospora phosalacinea. Next base: position 55,448 of record NZ_JNWZ01000012.1, on the reverse strand, counting down.
CGGGCCACCTCGCGGACGGTCTCCCGCCGGCAGACCCCCGACTCGGCGGTGATCAGGCGGGAGAACTCCTCGGTGCGCGCCTCCAGGGCGTCGGCCGCGGCACGGAGCACCGCGGCCCGCTCCGCGGGGGGTTGCGGCCGACGGCGGGCGGTCAGTGCGGCGACCGCGGCCTCCACCTCCGCGGCCCCGTCCCGGGGAACCGCGCCAACGACCTCGCCGGTCCAGCGGTCCAGGACCTCCACGGTCCGGGCGGCGGACTGCAGTGCTCCGTCGATGAACATCCTCGGTCTCCCTCCGGTCAGTCCTGGCCGCGGACGAAGCGCTGCTCGAGCTCGGAGATGCGGCCGTACTCGAAGACCTCGAACAGCTCCGGGAAGGTCATCCCGAGGCCGTACTTGCCCCAGAAGCCCTGGGTGGTGCCGGTGTCGCGCAGCTCGGCGTAGAGCTTCTGCAGCACGGAGGCGGCGGCCATCCAGCCGGAGAGCGGGTAGATGGCGAGGTTGTAGCCGATCGCCTCCAGCTCCTTGGTGGTCAGCCAGGGGGTCTTGCCGCCCTCGACCATGTTGGCGAGCAGCGGGACGTCCAGTTCGTCGCGGACCCGCTTCATCTCGTCGACGGTGAGCATCGCCTCCAGGAAGATGCAGTCGGCCCCGGCCGCGACGTACTCGCGGGAGCGGCGCAGCGCCTCGTCCAGGCCGAACGACTCCCGGGCGTCGGTCCGGGCGATGACGGTGAAGTCCGGGTCGACCCGGGCCTCGACGGCGGCCTCGATCTTGCCGCACATCTCCTCGGTGCTGATCAGGGTCTTGCCCTCCAGGTGGCCGCAGCGCTTGGGGTTGACCTGGTCCTCCAGGTGGCAGCCGACGATGCCCGCCCGTTCGAACTCGCGGATCGCCCGCCAGGTGTTCATGGCGTTGCCGTAGCCCGCGTCGGCGTCCATGATCACCGGGCGGTCGACGGCGAGCACGATGTTCTTGGCGTTGGTGGCCTGCTCCGAGACGCTGGTGAAGCCCAGGTCCGGCAGGCCGAGCATGGAGGCGGAGGTGCCGGAGCCGGTCATGTGGACGGCGGCGAAGCCGGCCTGCTCGATGACCTTGGCCCCCAGTGCGTCGTACGCGCTCGGCACGGTGAGGATCTCGGGGGCGTTCATCAGCTCGCGGAAGGTGCGGGCCTTGGTGGTGGTCATGGTCCTTCTCTCCTTCTCGTGGGTCTCAGTCGGCGCGGATGCCCGACGGACTCGCCCCGGACGGAAGTTCCTCCGCCAGCCGGAGCAGTTGGTTGTACTTGACGAGCCGGTCACCCCGGCGCGGGCCGCCGATCTTGATCAGTTCGGCGCCCACCGCGACGGCCAGGTCGCACATCGCGGTGTCCTCGGTCTCGCCCGAGCGGTGCGAGACGGCCAGCAGCATCCCGGCGTCCCTGGCCGCCGCGGCGGCGGCCAGGGTGCCGGAGACGGTGCCGACCTGACTGGGCTTCAGCAGGACGCCGTCGGCGAGCGAGCGGTCGATCCGGGCCGCGTCGGTGGCGAACAGGTCGTCGCCGACCACCGCCGCGGACGCGGGCAGCCGGCCCCGCAGCCGCCGCCACCACGGCTGGTGGGCCGGGTCGAACGGGTCCTCCAGGAAGGTGATCCGGTGCCGTTCGACGAGCTCGGCCAGCAGCTCGGCGAACGCCCCGGGCTCGTACCGGCCGCCGTCGAAGCGGTACCGGCCGTCGTCCGCCAGCAGGTGCTCGGCCGCCACGTCGACGCCGACCGTGCACCGGTCCCCGCCGGGCGTGTCGGCCACCGCCTTCTCCAGCAGCTCCAGTTGGCCGACGGTGCCGACCGGCGCCAGCAGCCCGCTGGACGCCGAGAGCGCCACCGTCCCGAAGCGCTCGACGGCCAGTTCCTCGGCCCGCCGGTGCACCAGGGCGGCCACCCGGACGTCATCGGTGAGGCAGTCGCCGGCGGGCAGCAGCATCACCTGCTGGAACCCGTCGGCGGCCTCCCGGCGGTGGATGCCGCCGGAGAAGACGTTGACCATCAGCCGGGGCAGCGCGGGCCGGCTGCCCGCCTGGGCGGCGAGCGCCCGGTGCAGCGGTTCGCCGCGGGCGTCGGCCGCCGCCCGGGCGAACGCCAGCGAGACGGCCAGCGTGGTCGCCGCGCCCGCCGCGCCCTCGTCGTGGGCCGCGGTCAGCAGGGCGTCCAGGCCCGGCTGGTCGAGGTCGCGGGCCGCGGTCAGCCGGGCGGCCAGCGCGGGGGACGGGAAGCGGCCGATCCGGTCCGGGTCGCCGAGGCTGCGCTCCAGCCGCCCGGGGGCGATGGCCCGCGGCGCCGAGCCGCGGCCGCGGTGCCCGGAGGACAGCTCCAGTTCGGCCTCCACCGTCGGCTCGCCCCGGGAGTCGAGGATGCCGCGCAGCAGCAGGGCGGTGACCCTCACCCGCGCACCCCCCGCTCCGGCAGCAGGGCGGCCAGCAGCCGGTCGGCCCGGTCGGCGGGCAGCGCGCCGGAGGCCGCCGCGCGCTCGCCGAAGGCGGTGACCCCGTCCGCGGCCACCCCGGCGCCGTACGCCACCGCGGGCACCCGGTCGGGGCTGTGGATGCGCAGCTCGCACGGCGTGGAGTGGTCGCAGGTGACGACCAGCAGGTCGGCGGGGGTGAGCGCGGAGACCAGCGGCCGCAGGAAGTGCGCGTCGATCTCGGCGATCGCCCGGACCTTGTCGGCCGGCCGGCCGTCGTGGCCCGGCTCGTCGGGGCCCTTGAGGTGGACGAAGACCAGGTCGGCCGGGTCGCGGAGCAGTTGCGGCACCAGCTCCCGGTAGTAGTCGGGCTCCGACTGGCCCCGGGCCGGGCGGGAGTGGGTGAACCGGGCCCCGATCAGCCGGGCCAGGCCGCGTTCGGCCGGGACCTGCCCGTACATCGACAGGGTGCGTCCGGTCCGGCCGGTGAACGGGTCCAGCTTGGGCAGGCGGTCCCCGCCGTCCCGCACCAGCAGCAGGTTGGCCGGCCGGCGGCCCTCGGCCCGGCGCCGCGCGTTGACCTCGCTGCGCTCCATCACCCCGGCGCTGAGCGCCACGAAGCGGTCCACCAGGGCGGCGGTGGCGGCCGCCCCCGGGGTGCCGTCCAGCGGCGCGCAGCCCAGCGGGACCCCGGCGGGCCGGTCGACCGGCACCCCGAACGGCCCGCGCGCCTCGAAGCCCGGGTCGGTGTTGCCCACCCGCCCGGACAGCGCGAGCGTGCGGCTGGTGAAGGAGAGGATGCCGCGGTGGCGGCCGAAGCCGGTGAGCCGCAGTTCCAGGTCCTCGCCGAGGTCGACCCCGGCGAGGACCTCGGCGACCAGCTGCTCCTGGTCGTCCTCCGTGAGGTCGCGGGAGGTCCGCCGGTCCAGCCGCCCGGTTCCCGGGTCCCAGCTGGCGAAGTTCACCCGGAACGCGACCGAGAAGCCGTCGGTGCGCCAGAAGTCCATGCCGAGGCCCTCCAGCGGCCCGCGGCCGGTGTAGTGGACCAGCGGGTCGTACCCGAGCAGCGCCATCGCCCCCGAGTCGGACTCCGGCGGCACGTCCGGCGAGATCACCTCCAGCAGGCCGCTGCTGCCCGCCCGGGCCAGCGCGTCCAGCTGCGGCGTGTCGGCCGCCTCGAAGGGGGTCAGCCCGCCCAGCTCGGCGATCGGCCGGTCGCCGCCGCCGCACAGCACCACCAGCAGGACCCGGCCGGCCGGGTCCGGTTCAGCCGCGGATGCGCTCATCGATCCTCCGTTCCTTCACCACGCGGGCCACCCCCGGCGGCACCAGGGACTCCCAGTCGCCTCCGGCGGCCAGGGTGCGGCGCACCAGGCTGCCGCTGACGGGTTTCTCGGTCCGGCGCCACATCACCTCGGTCCGCAGGCCGAGGTCGTGGAAGCGCCGCAGCTTGGCGTCGCCCCAGGCGTCGTAGAGGGTGAGCAGGTAGACCGCCTCCCGCGGCGCGTAGTGCGCCAGGCGCTCGGGGAAGCTGTGCGGGAACGGCACGATCCGCAGGCGCTCCGGGGCCACCCCGGCCTCGGTGAGGGCGGCCTCGACCATCAGGTGGCGCTCGTAGTAGGTGCACGGGTTGGACTCGGGCCGGCCGCGCTCGGGGTCGCTGGGCTCGTCCGCGGTGGTCCACGGGTCGGGGTTGGTGATCCCGACCACGAGGGTCCGGCACCGGTCCGCCCCGGCCAGCAGGTACTCCAGGTGCCCCAGGTGCAGCATCTGGAAGCGGCCGTGGATCACGCCGATCGGGTGCGCGGGTCCGCCGGTCTGCGGCATCGGGATCAGCCCCCCACCGGCGAGGTGACGAACTCCCGGAACCTGCGGGCCACTTCGGCCGGCGTCACGGTCGGACGGCCGAGGCCGGGCAGCGCGCCCGGCGCGGTGCGCAGGTGGATGAGGGCGGGCCCGGGCCCGGGCGCGGCGAGCGCCTGCCGCAGCGCCCGCGCCAGCCCGTCCAGCGAGGAGCAGGCGTGGACCGCGGCGTAGCCGCAGGCGGCGGCCACCGCGGGCAGGTCGGTGGACGCGGACAGCGAGCGCTGGCCGCCGGTGGAGTCGTGGACCCCGTTGTCCAGGACCAGGTGCACCAGGGTGCCGGGCGCGTGGGCGCCCAGGGTGGCGAGGCTGCCCAGCCGCATCAGCAGGGCGCCGTCCCCGTCCACGACCACCACCGGCCGCTGGGTGTGGCGGGCCACGCCGAGGCCGACGGTGGCCGCCGACCCCATCGCGCCGACCAGGTAGAAGTGCTGCTCGCGGTCCTGGAGGGTGTACAGCTCCCGGCTGGTCATGCCGGTCGTGGAGACCACCGCCGCCGTCGCGGGGAGCTCCGCCAGCAGCCGTTCCAGGGCGCGGGCCCGGGTGGGCGGCGGGCCCGCCGCCGGCTCCCGGACCGGCTCGGCGCGGTGCGCGGCGGGCGGCAGCTCGTCGAGCGGTTCGGCGGCGACCGTGCCGTCCGGGATCACCAGCGCGTACGGCAGTTCGGACTTGCGCAGGGCCGCCTCGGCCTCGGCGAGCCGGCCGGCCAGCAGCCCGGGCTCGGGCCCGAGCACGGCGTGGCCGACCTCGCAGAGGTCCAGCAGGCCCCCGGTGATCCGGCCCATCAGCTCGTGCTGCGGTTCGTCCGGGCGGCCGGGGCGGCCGCGCCAGGTGACCAGCAGCAGGGCGGGGATGCGGGCCGGGTGCAGCAGCGAGGTCAGCGGATTGACCATGTTCCCCAGGCCGGAGTTCTGGCCGATCGCGCAGCCGAGTCCGCCGCCGAGCCAGGCGCCCGCCGCGATCGCCGCCGCCTCGCCCTCCTGGGTGACCGTCAGGTAGTCCACCGCGGGGTCGCTGATCACCCGGTTGATCACCGGGGTGAGGTACGAGCACGGGACGCCCGAGACGCTGGTGACGCCCAGCCCGCCCAGCCCCGTGACCAGGTCGTCCGCGGCGATCAACCGGCCACCGCCGCACCGCCGAGGGCACCGGTGTAGGCGGCCTCGTCGGCCTCCAGCGCCTCGTACTCCAGCAGGCCGAAGACCTCCTTGAGCGAGGCGACCTGGCCCTCGACCGCGGAGATGCCGCGGTTCGACCGGATCTGCTGGCAGACGTCGCGCATCGCGGCGAAGGACGCCCGCATGCTGTGGTTGGCCCAGATCACCCCGGAGACCCCGAGCCGGCCGAACTCGTCGACGGTGGGGGTGTGGAAGGTGGTGGGGGCGATCACCACCGGGAGCCGGCCGTCGTAGCGCTCCAGGAACCCGGCGATCTCCACCGGCGTGGGCTTGCGCGAGTGGATGAACAGCGCGTCGGCCCCGGCCTCGGCGTAGGCCTCGGCCCGTTCCAGCGCCTCCTCCACCGGGCGGCCCGCGATCAGGGTCTCGGTCCGCGCCACCACGAGGAAGCCGGGGTCGCGCTGGCCGTCCTTGCAGGCCCGGATCTTCCCGCAGAACTCCGGCACCGGGGCCAGCGCGTGGCCGTCGCCGAAGAAGGAGTTCATCTTGGGGAAGACCTTGTCCTCGAAGCAGACGCCGGCCGCGCCGATCCGCTCGGCCCGCGCGGCGAACCGCCGGGCGGTGTTGAAGTTGCCGTAGCCGGTGTCGCCGTCGATCAGGACGGGCACCCCGGGGGCGGCCTCGATCATGGTCGCCGCCAGGTCCAGCAGCTCGCTCCAGGTCGCCTCGTCGCTGTCCCGCACGCCGCGGGCCGTGGACATGCACAGCCCGGACGCCCAGAGCGCCGGGAACCCCTCGGCGGCGGCGATCCGCGCGCTGAGCCCGTCGTGGGCCCCCATCAGCTGGACCGGCTCGGTCTGCGCCAGCAGGTGTCGCAGCCGCTGCCCGGGGGTGGACGGGGCCGTGCCGCCGTCGGGCAGGGAAGTCGGACTGGTCACACGAACCTCCGGTTGTGCGGGCCCCCGGAGGGGGCGGGTACGGTCATCGATCAGGCCACCCGGCCCTCGGCGGGGGCGGTCCCGTCCAGCAGGACCGCGCGCACCCCGGCCGCGACTCTGCGGCGCAGGCTGAGTTCCGATTCGGTGGACAGGAACGCGCGGTGCGAACTCACGACCACGTCGTCGCGCTCCAGCAGCTTCCGCGTGTCGGGGGAACGGTTGGGGTCCTCGGGCGAGAAGACGTCCGAGGCGAATCCGGCCAGGCGGCCGGACTCCAGCGCGGCCAGCACCGCCGCCGGGTCCACCAGCGCGCCGCGCGCCGTGTTCACCAGCAGCTGGCCGGGGCGGGCGTGCTCCAGCAGGGCCCGGTCGACCATGCCGCGGGTCTCGTCGGTCAGCGCGGTGTGCAGCACCACCGCGTCCGCCTCGGCCAGCAGCCCGGGGAGGTCGGCGACGGCGCGCACGCCGTGCGCGGCCATCACGTCCGGGGGCACGTACGGGTCGTGCGCCAGCACCCGGCCGTAGCAGACCTGGAGCTTGCGGGCGGTGGCCCGGCCGATCCGGCCGAAGCCGACGATGCCGACCGTGGCCGCGGAGGTCCGCCGGGGCACGCCGCCGCGGTGGATGCCCCACCGGTCGGCGCGCACCAGCCGGTCCTGGACGCAGACGCCGCGCTCCAGGGCCAGCAGCAGCGCCAGGGTGTGCGTGCTCACCTCGTCGCCGCAGTAGTCGGGGACGTTGAACCCGATCAGGCCCTCGCGGGCCAGCAGCGGGCCGTTGAGGTTGTCCACGCCCACGCCGCTGCGCGCGACCACCCGGCAGGTCGGCCCGGCGGCGGCGAGCAGGGCCTCGTCCACCTGGCAGCGGTAGACCACCAGGGCGTCGGCGCCGCGGACGGCCTCCAGCAGGCGCGGTCCGCTGACGAGGTAGCCGTCCTCGAAGGGGCCGATCTCGACGTCGATGTCCGGGCCCAGCACCTCGCGCTCCAGGTCGGCGGCGGCCGGATCGGGCCGGCCGGAGGCGTCCAGGGCCCAGGCCGGGTCGGTGTAGACGACGCGCATCGCTTCGCTTCCTCTCAGTCCTCGTACCCCCAGCCGGCCAGGTCGTGGCGGCTGCGGCGCAGGGTGGCGGACGGTTCGTGGGTGTTGCCGAGTTCCAGCCAGTCCTGGGAGCCGGGGTGGGTGCCGGAGCCGAACTTCAGGACGCTGCCGCGGCCGCTCCAGCGGTGCGCGGTGAACGGCCCGACCCAGACCGAGTCGTCGGTGGCGCACTTCACCGACCGCGGGCCGCCCGGCTCGTCCCAGGAGAGGTTGAGCTCGCCCTCCAGCACGAGGTAGTGGCTCTGCCCGTGGTCCGCGAGCTCCGCTCCGGGGGCGTCGGCCTCGTGGTCGATCCGCAGGAAGGCGCCGGTGAGGTCGGGCAGGTGCGGGGCGCAGGCCATCGAGGCGACGGTGTAGGGGCCGAACCGGCGGATGCCGCGCCGGGCCTGGTCGAGCGTCGCCCAGGTCTTGCCGACCGGGTCGAGCCGCCGCTCGGGCGGCAGCAGCACCCGGTAGTCGAAGCCGAGCGCGCGGCCGAGCATGCGCAGCACCGCCGGGGCCTGCGGGGAGTCCGGCTCCTCCACCGCCTCGGCGAGCCGGCGCTCCGTCAGCCCGGCGGCCCGGGCGGCCGTCGCGCGGGTGTGGAGCCGGCGGGTCAGCAGCAGGTCCAGCAGCGGACCGGGGGCCAGGCCGTCGACCTCCCGCACGGCCCGTTCGAAGGCTGCGGCCGGCCAGTCGTCGGCCTCGGCGAGCAGCCCGGCCAGCGGGGACTCGCCGGTGTAGGAGACGATCCGGGCCGGCCGCGTCCCGGCCAGCGAGTAGCTGTGCGGGCAGTAGGACGGCTCGACGTAGGAGTCGCCGGTGATCCACCGGTCGGGCCCGGTGTTGGCCCGGAGCACCTGCCAGGTGTCCGGGCCGAGTTCGGCCCCCCAGCGGCCGTTGATGTCGCCCGGGCCGAGGTTCACCGTGATGGCCGGCTCCAGGTGCCCGTTGTTCAGCGCCGGGATCCGCTCGGGCGGGCACAGGATGTCGAGCACCACCGGCGCGACCCGGCCCTCGGGCGCGGCCAGGCCGTAGTAGTTGTAGAAGTGGATGCCGTCCCGCTGGATCGGGCGCCGGGTGGCGTGCATCGCCTCCGCGCTCTGGTGGACGACCGCCAGGTCCCGGGCCCCGGTGGCGGCGAGCTGGCCGGGGTCCAGCCGGAGCGCCGCGGCGACCGCGGCCAACTCCGCCTCCCCGCCGGTCTCCTGGCGCTCCAGCAGGCCGCGCAGTGTGTCGGCGGGCAGTCCGGCCAGTTCGGCGGTCTGCGCGGGGGTGTACTTGCGGGCGTTCATCCAGTGGGCGAGCTTGAACGGATCTATCCGCACATCTCCTCCGTTGCGGATCGGTCGGCCAGCAGCCGGCTCAGCGAGTCGTGGCTCAGTCGTCGGGGGTTGTCGTGGCAACGCGGGTAGGACAGCGCGTCCGCCGCCACCTCCTCGGCGGAGACGGGCAGTTCGTCCAGGCGGGCCAGGCCGCTTCCGGCGAGGAAGCCCTCCACCCGGGCAGCGGCCTCGGCGGGGCTGCCGCCCAGCGGCGCGGCGAGGTCGGCGATCAGCCGCCGGACGTGGGCGGTGCCCCGCGGGTCGGCGCAGTCGGCCTCGGTGACGGCCGCGTTGTGGCGCAGCAGCGGTCCGAGCGCCACCCCGCAGGCGTGGCCGTGCGACAGGCCCAGGCGCAGGGTCAGCGCGTACGAGACGGCGTGGCACGAGGACGTCTGGGCGAGCGCGATGGCCTGGCCCGAGGCGTGGCCCGCCCGCTGGAGGGCCAGCCGTTCCGCCGCGCCGGGCGTCCCGGCGGCGGCCCGGTCCAGGGCGGGGGCCGCCTGGCCGAGGGCCCGCAGGCCCCAGGCCGTCGACTCCGGGCCGGAGCGGATCGACCAGGCCGCCTCGACGGCCTGGCAGAGCGTGTCCAGGACCCCGGCGGCCAGTGCGTTCCGGTCCAGCCCGGCCAGCAGGTCCGGGTCGAGCACCGCGGCCAGCGGCCGGACGCCGCTCCCGGCCAGCGAGAGCTTGCGCCCGCGGGCGAGGTCCCAGACGGTGGCGAACGGGGTGGCCTCCGCCCCGGTCCCGGCGGTGGTCGGGACGGCGATCACCGGGATGCCCGGCCCCGTGGCCGGGGTGCGGCCGAGGCAGCGGGCCACCACCAGGTCGGCGTCCGGCCGCTCGTGGGCGGCGAGCACCGCCGCGGCCTTGGCCGCGTCCAGCACGCTGCCCCCGCCCAGGGCGACGACCACCTCGGCCCGCTCCGCGCGCAGCCCGGCGGCGAGTTCGGCCACGCTCCGCGGGGTGGTCGTGCCCCGGTGGACCAGGACCGCGAGCCCCGCCGGGCGCAGCGCGGCCCGGACGCCCGGCGCCCAGTCGCGGGAGGCGAAGCCGCCGCCCACCACCAGGACGCCGCGCGGCCGGCGCCCGCGACGGGCCGGCAGGTCCGCGACGGCCGCGGCCACGGCCGCCACCGCCCCCGGTCCTTCGGCGAGCAGCCGGGTCGCGGTCACCGGGCCGGCTCCAGGGCGGCGCGCAGTGCCCAGGGCATGATCCCGCCGTGCCGGACGTACTCCGCCTCGGTCGCGGTGTCGACCCGGACCACCGCCTCGAATTCCACCGAACCGGCCCGGACGGTGACCTTCCCCGGCATTCCGCGGGCGAATTCGGCGATCCCTTCGATGTCGAACTCCTCGTGCCCGGTCAGCCCCAGGGAATCCGCGCTCTCGCCGTCCGGGAATTGCAGCGGGAGGATTCCCATGCCCACCAGGTTGGAGCGGTGGATGCGCTCGAAGGAACGGGCCAGCACCGCCCGGACGCCCATCAGCGCCGGGCCCTTGGCCGCCCAGTCCCGCGAGGAGCCCGTGCCGTACTCGGCCCCGGCGAGGACCACCAGCGGCACCCCGGCGGTCCGGTAGGCCGCCGCCGCCTCGTAGACGGTGGTGGTCCGGCCGGACAGCAGGTCCACGGTGTACCCGCCCTCGACCCCGGGCAGCAGCTGGTTGCGCAGCCGCGGGTTGGCGAACAGCCCCCGCAGCAGCACCTCGTGGTTGGTGCGCCGGGCGCCGTAGGAGTTGAACTCGGCGACCGGCACTCCGAGCGAGGCCAGGTAGGCCCCGGCCGGGGAGTCCGGGGGGATCGACCCGGCCGGGGAGATGTGGTCCGTGGTGACGGAGTCGCCGAGCTTGACCAGCACCCGGGCGCCGCGGACGTCCTGCGGCGCGGGCGCCGCGGCGGCGAGGCCGGCCAGGTACGGCGGGGGCTTGACGTACGTGGAGTCCGCCGACCACGGGAAGCGGTGCCCCCGCGCCGCGGGCAGCGCCCGCCACCGCTCGTCGCCCCCGAGCAGCGCGGCGTAGGTGTCCCGGTGCAGCTCGGGGCCGATGGCGCGGGCCGCGACCTCGGCGACCTCCTCGGGGGAGGGCCACAGGTCGGCCAGGTGGACGGGGCGCCCGTCCGGGTCGTGGCCGAGCGGTTCGGTGGTGAGGTCCAGCGCCATCGTCCCGGCCAGCGCGTAGGCCACCACCAGGGGAGGGGAGGCCAGGTAGTTCATCCGGACGTCGGGGCTGATCCGGCCCTCGAAGTTGCGGTTGCCCGACAGCACGGCGGCGGTGGCCAGCCCGCCCTCCCGGATCGCGGCGGCGACCGGTCCGGGCAGCGGCCCGGCGTTGCCGATGCAGGTCGTGCACCCGTAGGCCACCCGGTGGAAGCCGAGCCGCTCCAGGGGGGCGTCGAGGCCGGCGGCGGCCAGGTAGCCCGTCACCACGGCCGATCCCGGGGCCAGCGTGGTCTTCACCCAGGGCTTGCGGGTCAGGCCGCGTTCGACCGCCCGCTCGGCCAGCAGGCCGGCGGCGATCATCAGCGGGGCGTTGGAGGTGTTGGTGCACGAGGTGATGGCGGCCAGCACCACGGCCCCGTCGGAGAGCCGGTAGTCGGGGCCGTCGGGGTCGGCGACCGCGACGGAGCGCGGGCCGCCGTCGTGCGCGGCGGCGACCGCGGCGCGGCAGGACTCGGGCGCCGCGGCGAGCGCGACCCGGTCCTGCGGGCGGCGCGGGCCGGCCAGGGAGGGCACCACCGCGCCGAGGTCGAAGGCCAGTTCCTCGTCGCGCCGCGGCCGGTCCGCCGGGTCGTACCAGAGCCCCTGGGCCTTGGCGTACGCCTCGACCAGGCCGGTCTGCCGCTCGGAGCGGCCGGTGGTGCGCAGGTAGCGCAGGGTCTCCCCGTCGACCGGGAAGTAGGCGCAGGTGGAGCCGAACTCCGGGGCCATGTTGGCGATGGTGGCCCGGTCGGCGAGCGGCAGGGCCGCCATGCCGGGGCCGTGGAACTCCAGGAAGGCCCCGACCACGCCGTGCCGGCGCAGCCGCTCGGTCAGCGACAGCACCACGTCGGTGGCGGTCACCCCGGGCGCGGGGCGCCCGGTCAGCTCGCAGCCGATCACTCGGGGGACCCGCAGCGAGACCGGCCGTCCGAGCGCCGCGGCGAGCGCCTCGATGCCGCCGACGCCCCAGCCGAGGACGCCGAGGCCGTTCACCATCGGGGTGTGCGAGTCGGTGCCGACCACGGTGTCCGGGAGGAGCACGCCCCCGCGCTCGGTCACCACGGTCGCCAGCCGCTCCAGGTTGACCTGGTGCACGATGCCGGTGTTCGGCGGGATCACCGTCAGCCCCTCGACGGCCCCTTCGGCCCAGCGCAGCAGGCGGTAGCGCTCCTCGTTGCGCCGGTGGTCCAGTTCGGCGTTGAGCAGGAACGACGCGGGGGTGCCGAAGGTGTCGGCCATCACCGAGTGGTCGACCACCAGGTCGACCGGGATCCGCGGACCCAGCCGGGCGGGGTCGCCGCCGAGCCCGGCGGCGGCGTCGCGCATCGCGGCCAGGTCGACCAGGCAGGGGACGCCGCTGTAGTCCTGCATCAGGACCCGGGCCGGGTGGAACAGCACCTCGCGCGGCGGCCCGGCGGGAGTCCAGGACGCCAGCTCCCGGACGTCCCGGTCGGTGACCGCGCCACCGTCCCGGTGCCGCAGCAGGTTCTCCAGCAGGATGCGCAGGGTGTAGGGGAGGGTGTCGCTCCCGTCGATTCCGGCGATCGGGTGGTACTCGAACTCCTCGTCCCCGATCCGGATCTTTCCGCGGTCGAAACGGCCTTCCGTGCTGTGCCCCACGAACTCCCCTTAAGGATTCGGCAGTCGGCTTGGTTGGAATTCTTCGGCAGGAACCCCCGGCGGAACAGGGGCGCTCCTGTTCCGCTAGCGGTAATGACCGCTAGCGGAATCGGCCGCCGCGGCGGCCAGGGCGGCCACGGTCGGGGCCAGGAAGAGGGCGCGCACCCGCAGGGCGGAGCCGACCCGGGCGTTGACCGCGGCCACCACCCTGGTGGCGGTGAGCGAGTTGCCGCCCACCTCGAAGAAGTTGTCGTCGGGGCCCAGCGCCCCGCAGCCGAGCACCTCGTGCCACGCCTCGGCGACCTGCCGCTGCACCGGGTCGGCCGGCCCGGCGGTGTCCGTCCGCGGCCGGTCGGTGACCGGATCGGGCAGCGCCGCGCGGTCGAGTTTGCCGTTGACGGTCAGCGGCAGCCGGTCGAGCAGCCGGAAGGCCGCCGGGACCAGGTGCTCGGGCACCCGCTCCCGCAGGAAGGCCCGCAGCTCGCCCGGGGCCGGTACGGGCAGCCGCGGCTCCGGCACCAGGTAGCCCGCCAACTGCCGCGTCCCGGCGAGCTCCCGGACGTCGGCGGCGGCGGACCGGACCGCCGGGTGCGCCGCGAGGTGGGCCGCCACCTCGCCCAGCTCGATCCGGAACCCCCGGAGTTTGACCTGCTGGTCGCGCCGCCCCTGGAACTCCAGCTCGCCGTCCGGGGTCCACCGGACCAGGTCGCCGGTGCGGTAGAGCCGGCCGCCCGGGGTGCCGGAGTACGGGTCGGGGACGAAGGCGGTGGCGGTGCCGCCCGGCCGGCCCAGGTAGCCGCGGGCCAACCCCGTTCCGCCCAGGTGCAGTTCGCCGGTGCAGCCGAGCGGCACCGGGCGGCCCAGCGGGTCCAGCACGTGGACGGTGCGGCCGCCCAGCGGCCGGCCCAGCACCGGGGGGCGCTCCCCGGTGCAGGGGGCGCCGGTCGCCACGACCGAGCACTCGGTCGGGCCGTAGAGGTTCACCAGCAGCCGCCCGGCGCTCCACCGCCGGGCGGCCGGCCGGTCGATCGCCTCGCCGCCGGTGAACAGGCAGCGCAGGCCCGGGAGTTCGTCGGGGTCCAGGGTGCCCAGCACGGACGGCAGGAGGAGCGCGGCGTCGATCCGGCGGGTCCGCAGCAGCTCCGTCAGGTCGGCGCCGGGCGTCATGGCCCGGCGCGGCTCGTAGACGGCGGTGCCGCCGCTCTCCACGGCCACCAGCAGCTCCAGCACCGAGGCGTCGAAGCCCGGCGAGGCGAACTGCAGGACCCTGGTCCGCTCGTCCAGGCCGCCGAGCGCGACCAGGTCGCGGATCATCCCGTCCAGGCCCCCGTGCGGGACCAGGACGCCCTTGGGGCGGCCGGTGGAGCCCGAGGTGAAGATGACGTAGGCGAGCCGGTCCGGGTCCGCGTCCGGGTCCGCGTCCGGGGCCGGGCGCGCGTCCAGGTCCGGTGCCGGGTCGGGCTCCGGTCCGGGCTCCGGTCCGGGCTCCAGCACCAGGAGGTCCCGGTGCGCCCCGAAGCGTCCGGCCAGCGCGGGCTCGGTGACCAGCAGCGGCGCGTCGGCCTCGGCCAGCACCTGCTCCAGCCGGGCCTGCGGGTGCTCCGGGTCCAGGGGCAGCGCCGCGGCCCCGGCCTTGAGCACCGCGAACAGGGCCACCGCGCAGTCCACCCCGCGGTCCAGCACGATCGGGACGAGCTGCTCGCGGCCGACCCCCCGGGCCCGCAGCCGCTCGGCGAGGCGGTCGGAACGCCCGTCCAGCTCGCGGTAGGACAGGGCCCGCCACGGGTCCTCCACCGCCGTCCGGTCCGGGAAGCGCCGGGCGCTGTCCCGGAGCATCCGGTGGATCGGCCGGGCCGGTCCGGGAGCTCCGGCGGCGGCCGCGGTCCCGACGGCCGCGGTCCCGACGGCCGCGGTCCCGACGGCCGTGGTCCCGACGGCCGCGAACAGCTCCCGCTCCTCCTCGGTGAGCACCGGCAGGTCGCCGACGGCCCGGCCGGGATCGGCCAGCACCGCGTCCAGCAGCAGCTCCCACCGCCGCACCAGCCGGTCGACGGTCACCGGGTCGAACAGCGCGGTGCTGTACTCCAGGTAGCCGCGGTAGTCGGCGCCGTGCTCGGCCAGGCCGAGGGTCAGGTCGAACTTCGAGGTGCCGGGCCGGTGCCGCTCCCCGACCGGCCCCGGCCCGCCGTCCCGCTCCCGCTCCTGGTTCTGCTCCGGCTCCTGGTCCTGCTCCTGGTCCTGGTCCTGGTCCAGTGCGAACGCGACCTGGAACAGCGGGTTGCGGCCGAGGTCCCGGTCGACGGACAGCCGCTCCACCAGCCGGTCCAGCGGGACGTCCTGGTGCGCCAGCGCCGCCGTGGTGGAGGCCGTCACCCCGCGCAGCAGTTCGAGGTAGTCCGCGTCCGGGTCGAGCCGCACCCGCAGCGGCAGCGTGTTGGCGAAGAACCCGATCAGCCCGTGGAGTTCGGGCCGCTCCCGGTTGGCCACCGGGGTGCCGACGACCAGGTCCCGGTCGCCGCCCCAGCGGTGCAGCAGCGCGGCGAAGGCGGCGAGCAGCACGGCGAACGGGGTGGCCCCGGTCCGGCGGGCGAGGGCGCGCACGGCGTCGGCCGTCCCGGGCAGCACGAACTCCCGCCGGGCGCCCGCGAAGTCCGCCGCGGGCGGGTGCGGCCGGTCGTACGGGAGCCGGATGGCGGCGGGCGCGTCCCGCAACCGCCCCAGCCAGTGGGCGAGCAGCGCGTCCTGCCGTCCGGCGGCCAGCCGCTCTCCCTCCCAGTGGGCGAAGTCGCCGAACTGGACCGGGAGTTCGGCCAGGTCGGCGGGGCGTCCGGTGAGTTCGGAGTCGATCAGGGCGGTGAGGTCCGCGCGCAGCACGCCGGTCGACCAGCCGTCGAAGACGATGTGGTGGAAGACCAGGTGGACGGTGGTCCCCCGGTCGGTCCACAGCAGCAGGGCGCGCCAGAGCGGTCCGGCCGCCAGGTCGAAGGGCGGCCGCAGGGCGGCCGCGCGCAGCCGGTCCGCCTCCGCCGCCTGCCCGGCCGGGTCCGTGCCGCGCAGGTCGGCGACGGACAGGGCGGGCCGCAGCCCCGGGCGGACCCGTGCGGCCGGTTCGGCGCCGACCGTCGGGAAGTCGGTGCGCAGCACCTCGTGCCGCTCGGCCAACCCGGCCAGGGCGGCGCGCAGTTGCTCCTCGCCGACGTGGTCGGGGCGGGTCAGCTCCGCCGTGATGTGGTAGACCGGGCTGTCCGGCTGCAGCTGGTGGATGAACCAGAGCCGGCGCTGCCCGACGGACAGCGGTCCGGGCCCGCCGCCGGCCCGGCGGGGGAGCGGGGCGGCCGGGTCCGCGGTCCCGCGGCGCCGCGCGGAGGCGTTCAGCGCCCGCTCCAGCAGGGCCCGGCGCTCCGGGGTGAGTGCGCCGATCCGGCGCTCGTGGTCCGACATGGGGGAAGACCTTTCGACTCGCCGTACGGGAGTGGCAGAGGGCGGGGCGCCTCAGCCGAAGGCGCGGACCGCGACGGCCGCCGTCGACACCAGGCCCTCGCCGATGACCAGGCCGGACGCGACCGTGGTGAGCAGTTCGGTGCGCTCCGGCGCCCACCGGCCGACCGCCCGGGCCACCGCCCCGCCCAGGGCCATCACCAGGACGGTCGCGGGCGGGAGCAGCATGCCGAGGCCGAGCGAGGACGGCGACACCGGCGCGAAGGTCAGCGCGAAGCCGACCGGCAGGGAGAGCAGCAGCGGCGGTCCGGCGGCGCGGGCGCCCGCGCCGCCGCCGTCCGCGGAGTCCGCGACGAACTCGAAGGCGCGGGCCAGCGGCGCGGGGAACGCGTCCGTGCCGACCACGCCGGAACGCAGCAGCACCGCGATCAGCAGCAGGCCGAGCGTCACCCCGATGAGGCCGCCCACCGCCTGGCTGCCGAGCACCAGCCGGGTGCCGCGGCGCGGCGGCGCGGCGAGGTCCGTCCGGGCCATCCGCAGGGCGTAGGTGTAGTAGAGCGCCGAGATCCCGGCCCCGGCGACCGCCGCGCCCAGCACGGTGGCGTCCCCGGCGGACAGGCCCGCGATCCGCAGCAGGATGATGCCCAGGAAGATCACCGGGGAGAGCGGGGCGATCCCGGTCTCCGCCCCGACCTGGGCCAGGAACAGCGCGAACGCGACCACCATGACGCTGGTCAGCGCCCCGAGGAGCAGCCCGTGCGGCACGCCGTAGCGCGCGACCAGCAGCACCGTGCTCAGCGCGGCGAGCAGGCCCAGCCGCCGCAGGGGGCCGCCCAGGCCCTCCGCCGCCTCCGGCCCCGTGCGGGGCAGCCCGCCGCCCACCGTCCGGGCCAGTTTCAGCAGCACCGCGACCGAGTGCCCGACGATGATCCCGATGCCGACGGCGAGCACCCAGGGGTCGGACAGGTGCACCTCGTAGCCGCGGCCGCCGTCGCGGACCCCCCACAGGACGACGGAGTAGAGGGAGCCGACGAGCAGCCAGGCGGTGGCCCGGGCGCCGGCCAGGACGCCCACCCCGAGGAGCATCGGCGAGACGGCCAGGCCCAGGTAGGGCGGCAGGCCGGGCAGGTGCACCGTGGCGTCCCCGCCGAGCGGGAGCGCGGCCAGGGTGACGGCGGCGCCGGCCGCGCCGGAGACCAGCAGCGGCCGGGAGCTGGTGCGCCCGCTGCGGCTGACCGCCTCCATCAGCGCGATGGCCGGCCTGAGCGTCGGGTAGGCCGGATCGGTGCGGCCGAACAGGCGGCCCAGCGGGGCGCCCAGCACCAGGCCGAAGGCGGCCGCCAGCAGGGAGAGCAGCACCAGGGCGGGCCAGGGCGGGACGTGGCCGGTGTGCAGGTGGCGGGCGGCCACGCCGGAGTCGACGGCGGCCGCGGCCAGGTAGCCGCTGGAGGCCACCGAGAAGATCACGAACAGCCGGTGCCAGTTCAGTTCGGACCTGGCCCGCAGCCAGGTCGCCCCGAGCAGCACGACCAGCGCCGAACCGCCGAACGCCACCCCGGTCCGGAAGATCACCAGGATGTTGAAGACGCAGAGCAGCCCGCCGATGGCGAAGCTGCCGAGCGCCGTCCACCAGGTCAGCCCGGACGCCTCCCGGCTCACCGCCCGGGCTCCGGCGGTCCGTCGCCGTCCAGCAGGGCCGGGTCCTCGGCCAGCAGGGCCAGCTCCTCGTCCGACAGCCGTTCCAGCCGGTCCAGCAGCCGGGCGGTCTCCTCCTCCGCCTGGGCGGCCTGCGCGGCGGTGATCCGCAGCGCCAGCCCGGCGACGGTCGGCAGCTCGAAGACGGCGCTGAGCGGCAGGTCGACGCCGAAGGCCGTGCCGACCCTGGCCATCACCCGCGCGGCGAGCAGCGAGTGGCCGCCGAGCTCGAAGAAGCCGTCGTCCACCCCGATCCCGGTGACCCCGAGTTCGGCGGCCCAGATCGCGGCCAACTCCCGTTCCACCGGGGTGCGCGGGGCGGTGCGGCCGGGCGCGGGGGCCGCGCCGGGGCCCGGGTCGGGCAGCGCGGAGCGGTCGGTCTTGCCGCTCGGGGTGAGCGGGAAGCGCTCCAGCACGACCAGGGCGGCCGGGCGCATGTAGTCCGGCAGCCGGGCGGCGGCCAGCGCCCGCACCGACGCGGCCAGGGCGTCGTCGTCCCGCGCCGGGCCGGCCGCCGGGGCGAGGTAGGCCACCAGCCGGGGGTCGCCGCCCGCGCCCGGGCGCAGCACCGCCGCGGCGTCGGCCACCCCGGGGTGCTCGCGCAGGACCGCCTCGATCTCGCCGAGCTCGATCCGGTGCCCGCGCAGCTTCACCTGGTGGTCGGTCCGGCCCAGGTACTCCACCGCCCCGTCGGGCCGCCAGCGGCCCCGGTCGCCGGTGCGGTACATCCGGGCGCCGGGGGCTCCGTACGGGTCCGGCAGGAAGCTGCGGCCGGTCAGTCCGGGGCGGCCGTGGTAGCCGCGGGCCACCGGGACCCCGCCGATGTACAGCTCTCCCGGGACGCCCGGCGGCACCGGGTTGAGCAGCTCGTCCAGGACGTACAGCGCCGCGCCGTCGATCGGCGTGCCGATCGGCACGGTCGGGTCGCCCGGGCGGCAGTGCCAGTGCGAGACCTCGACGGCGGCCTCGGTCGGCCCGTACAGGTTGTGCAGCTCGACCCCGGGCAGTTCGGCGAACAGCCGGTCCCGCAGGGCGGGGGGCAGCGCCTCGCCGCTGCAGTACACCCGGCGCAGCGCGGTGCACCCGGCCGTCTCCGGCCGCTCCAGGAAGGCGGGCAGCATGGACGGCACGAAGTGCAGGTCGGTGACCCCGCGTTCGGCGACCAGGCGGGCCAGGTAGCGGGGGTCGCGGTGCCCGCCGGGCCGGGCCAGCACCACGGTGGCGCCCGAGGCCAGCGGCCAGAAGACCTCCCAGACCGAGATGTCGAAGTGCACGGGCGTCTTCTGCAGCACCACCGAGTCCGGTCCGAGGGGGAAGGCGCGCTGCCCCCAGCGGATCCGGTTGGCCGCCGCCGCGTGCTGGTTGAGCACGCCCTTGGGACGGCCGGTGGAGCCCGAGGTGTAGATCAGGTACGCGGCCTGGCGGGGGTCCACGGCGGGCAGCGGCCCGTCGGCCCCCGGGGGCAGCCGGTCCAGGAGGAGGGGGCGGACACCGGGCGGGACGGGGAGCGCCGCCAGGTGGCGCTCCAGGGTCAGCAGGTGCGCGGTGCCGCTGTCGGCGAGCAGGTACTCCAGCCGGTCGCGCGGGTTCTCCGGGTCCAGCGGCAGGTAGGCGGCGCCCGCCTTGAGGACGGCCAGCAGGGCGACGACCAGCTCCGCGGAGCGCTCGCAGGCGACCGCGACCACGTCCTCCGGGCCGACCCCGCCGGCCCGCAGCGCCCGGGCCGCGGCGTCGGAGCGGCGGTCGAGCGCGGCGTAGGTCAGGTGTTCCCCCGCGGCCTCCACCGCGACCGCGTCCGGGGTCCGGCGGGCCTGGGCCCGGACCATCTCGTGCAGGCAGACCGGTTCGGCGGCCGGGCCGCCCGGCCGCAGGAAGCGGGCCCGCTCCGGCCCGGTCCACAGCGGCAGGGCGGCGACCGGGGCGTCCGGGTCGTCCACCGCGCCGGACAGCAGGAGTTCCAGCTGCCGGCCCAGCCCGGCGATCCGCTCCGCGCCGAACAGGTCCGTGTCGAACTCCCACTCCCCGTGCAGGCCCCCGGCGGCGTGGCTGAGGTACAGCGTCAGGTCGAAGATCGAGCCGCCGGCGCCGGCCCGGGCGGGCTGCGCCGTCCAGGGCCCGCCGCCGGGCCCGGCCGGTGCGCGGTCCGGGGTGTTCTGCAGGACGAGCATCACCTGCACCAGCGGGCCGTGCGCGGCGCTGCGCGGCGGGGCGAGGGCCTCCACCAGCCGCCCGAAGGGCAGCTGCTGGTGGTCGAAGGCGTCCAGGACGCGTTCGCGGCTGCGCCGGAGCAGCTCGCGGAAGCTCGGCGTCCCGGAGAGGTCGCAGCGCAGCGGGAGGGTGTTGACACAGAAGCCGGCCATCTCCTCGGCCGCCGGATCGGTCCGGTTGGCCACCGGGGTGCCGACCACCAGGTCCGACTGCCCGGAGTGCCGGTGGAGCAGCGCGGAGAAACCGGCCAGCAGCGCCATGAACAGCGTGCCGTCCTCCTGCGCGGCGAGCGCGCCGAGCCGCTCGACCAGGCCGGCCGGCAGGTCCGTGCCGATCCGGTCGCCGCGGAAGCGCTGGACCGACGGGCGGGGGGCGTCGGTGGGCAGTTCCAGCAGCGGGGGGACGCCGGCCAGCTCCCGCCGCCACCAGGCGGCCGCCTCGGCGGCCCGCTCCCCGTGCGCCAGCCGCTGCTGCCGGGCCGCCCAGTCCCGGTAGCGGGGGGCGGGCGGGTGCTCGGCCGCGCCGCCGGCCAGGACGTCCCGGTAGCCGGTGTTGAGTTCGCGCAGCAGCAGGTCGTCCGACCAGGCGTCGGTGATGATGTGGTGGGCCGTCAGCAGCAGCTGGTGGTCGTCCTCGGCGAAGCTGACCAGGTGGGCGCGGAGCAGCGGGCCGGCGGCCAGGTCGAACGGCGTCCCGGCCTGCTCGGCGGCGAGCAGGTCGGCCCGCCGGGCGGCCTCCTGCGGCGGCAGCCCGCCGAAGTCGCTGCGGGGCAGGGCGGGCGGCGCGGCGGGCAGCACCCGGGCGACGGGGGCGCCGTCCCGCTCCGGGTAGAGGGTGCGCAGGGCCTCGTGCCGTTCCACCAGCCGGTGGAGGGCGAGTTCCAGTGCCACGGGGTCCAGCGGTTCGCGCAGTCGGAAGGCGAACGGGACGTTGTACGCGGTGCTGTCGGGGTGCAGGCGGGCGAGGAACCACAGCCGTTCCTGCTCCGGCGCCAGGCCGGACCCCGGCCCGTCGGCGGCCTCTCCCGGGTCGGCGGCCTTCCCCCCGGCGGCGTCCTCCTCCCCGTCGGCCAGCAGCGCGGCCAGCGCCGCCGGGGTCGGCGCCTCGAACAGGTTCCGCAGCGGCAGCTCCACCCGGAACTCGGCCCGGATCCGGGCCGCCGCCCGCGTCGCTCCGAGCGAACTCGCGCCCAGCAGGAAGACGTTGTCCTCGACGCCGAGCCCCGGGAGGTCCAGGACCTCGGCCCAGATCCGGGCGATCCGCTCGGCCCGCTCCGCGCGGGCGCTCACCGGGCCTCCCCGGCGGGCGGCGGTCCGGCGAGCCGGTCCCGCAGCCCGGCGGGCCGCAGGTCCTGCCACACCTGCTCGATCCTGGCCACGCACTGCTCCAGGTCGCCGACGGTGCCCTCGCCGGACCAGCCGGGGGGCAGCTCCCGCCACTGCGGCCAGACCGAGTACTGGGCCTCGTCGTTGACGACCACCGTCCACGTCACTGCCTCGCCGAACATCGTCCTCCCACCACGCCGTCGGATGGACCCA
The DNA here is from genome assembly GCF_000716545.1 of Kitasatospora phosalacinea. GTDB lineage: Bacteria > Actinomycetota > Actinomycetes > Streptomycetales > Streptomycetaceae > Kitasatospora > Kitasatospora phosalacinea. Next base: position 33,991 of record NZ_JNWZ01000012.1, on the reverse strand, counting down.
TCCTGATCCGCCGGTCCTGGGCGAACCAGCGATCCGCCCTTCCAGCAACGGACATGACCTCTTGCGGTCCGGCCGACGGAGGGGTCGCGCACGGCAGAATCGATCGCGCCCCCGCACCCGACCGCCGGTCGTCCGGGAACTGCCGCAAGGAGTGGACGTGAAGGAACTGCTGTTGGTGGGAGTCGGGTCGATGGGCCGCCCCTACCTCGACGCCGCGTTGCGCATGGGCTGCTCGGTCCGGGCGGTGGAGAGCCGGGCCGGCGCCCCGAACCTGCCGGCCGGCACCCGCGCCGAGTTCCACCTCGTCGACCACGCGCTGGACGAGTCGTGGCTGCTCGGCGCCCTGCGGGCGGCGGGACGGGGCGCTCCCGACGGGGTGGTCGGCTTCGCCGAGACGCACGTCACCGCCGCGGCGCTGCTCCAGGACCGGTTCGGCCTGCCCGGGCCCTCCCTGCAGGCGGCGGTCATCTCGCGGAACAAGGGCCTGCAGCGGATGGTCTGCGCGGCGGCGGGCGTGGGCCAGCCCGGTTTCCTGCTGGCGCCCACGCTCGCCGACGCCCGCGAGTGGGCGGCCGAACACCTTCCGGTGGTGGTCAAACCGCTCACCCTGGGCGGCAGCCTGGGCGTCGAGCAGCTCTCCACCGCCGAGGCGCTGGAGGACGCGCTCGGGCGCCGCGGAGGCGACCGGCTGCTGGTCGAACAGGCGGTGGAGGGGCCCGAGTTCAGTTGGGAGGCGGTGGTCCGCGACGGCGCCGTGCTGTTCGAGAACACCACGGCGAAGGAGACCACCGCCCCGCCCTACTTCGTCGAACTGACCCACCGCTGCGGCCACCGCTTCGACGACCCGCGGACGGCGGACGCGGTGAGCGGGTTCACCCGCGGGGTGCTGGCGGCGATCGGGATGCGCACGGGGCTGGTGCACCTGGAGTTCCGGCTCGGTCCGCAGGGCCCGGCCCTCATGGAGGTGGCCGTTCGGACCCCGGGCGACTACCTCGCCGAGGCGATCTGCCTCAGCTACGGCTTCGACCTCTACGAGGCGGTTGTCCGGCTGGCCCTCGACCTGCCGCTGGACGGTCTGCTGCGGCCCGGGCCGTCCCGCTACGCGGCCGTGCACTACCCCCGGTGCCCGCCCGGCCGGATCACCGGGATCAGCGGTCTCGCCGAGATCGCGGCCCACCCCTTCGTGGTCCGGATCTCCGTGGACCGGGGGGTCGGCGACTCGGTGGCACCGATGCGCTCCTCGTCCCAACGGATCGGCCACGCCGTGGTCGTGGCGCCCACGGTCGAGGCCCGTGAGGAGACGCTGGAGTTCGTCCGTTCCCGGCTGAGGATCACCACGGCCGGCTGAGCGGTCGTCCTCCGCCCGCGCCGGACCGCGCGATCTAGCCCCAGGCCAGGTCGTCGTTCTGGACCACCGTGGTCGTCACGTCCTCGACGGCCGTCACGCCGGTGTCGCCGTCGGCCCGCGTCAGGCCGGTGGTGGACGCGGGTGCGGTGGCGCCGAGCGCCAGCACCACGACGGACGCGGCCAACCCGGCCGCTGCCCGGGGCTTGCTGAACAGGTCGGTCAACTTGTGGGAGAACTGCATGTGGCCTCCTCGTCGATGCCTGCGGCGGATCGTTTCGGGGGCTCCGCCGCACCGATTCGTTGAATCATCACGCATGGAGCGGGCGATGGCTCCGACTGGCCTCGTCCGCCACCGGCCATGACTCATGTAGGCCATGCCCCGCGGGGTTGGCCCGGCCCCGGCCGGAGTCGGCGGAAGGCGCCCTCCGGGGAGCGGTTTCCCGCCCGCCCGGAGGAATGGTTGTCAATAACTGGCTTGAAGCGACACCGAGCGGACAGGACCGATCACGTGGTGACCGTTTCGGCCGACCCGTCCCGTCGCGGTGGGAACCGTCCCCGGTCGACCGGTGGAGGGCCCGGAGATCCCGGCGGGCCCGACCGGCCCGTGGCCGTGGACCCGTCCGGCGGTCCGTCCGACGGTCCGTCAGGCCCCGGCGGGGACGCGTTCCTGGGCGGGGGCGCTGCTGGGGGCGGTGCCGGGGCGCCAGCCCTTGCTGACTTCCGCGAGGTACTCGGAGACCGAGTCCCGGTTGCGGATCAGGCAGTTGATGCGTTCGGTCATCCGGTCGCGCTCGCGGCGCAGGGTGTCGAGCATCTCGGGCGTGGCGTCGGGGAAGTGGATGGTTCGGGGCTTGTCCAGGCAGGGCAGAATCTGTTTGATGATCCTGATGGGCAGTCCGGCGTCGAGCAGGCCGCGGATCTGCATCACGCGGTCGACGAAGCGTTCGTCGTACTCCCGGTACCCGTTGGGCATCCGGGTGGAGACGATCAGCATCTGCTCCTCGTAGTAGCGGAGCAGGCGGCGGGAGGTGTTGGTCCGTTCGGACAGCTCCCCGATGCGCATGTGACCCACCTCACATCAGATCCGGTTGACCCTCACATATATGTGAGGGTTCAAACATAGCCGCCATGAGCACACAGTCGCCAGTGGACACCCCGACCGCACCCGACGACGGCGAGCAGGCGGAGAGCCGCAAACTCCCGATCCTGGCTCTGTTGGCCCTGACCACCGCCGTCTTCATCACCTCCCTGACCGAGACCCTCCCGGCGGGCGTGCTGCCCGCGATGAGCGCCGACCTGGGCGTCAGCGAGTCGGCGATGGGGCAGTCGGTGACGATCTACGCGATCGCCACCGCGCTCACCGCGATCCCGCTGACCGTGGCCACCGCGGCGTGGCACCGGAAGCGGCTGCTGCTGACGGCGATGGTGGCGTTCGTGGTGGCCAACACCGTCACCGCCCTCTCCTCCGACTACGTGCTGACCATGGCGGGCCGGTTCGTCGCGGGCGTGGCGGCCGGTCTGGCCTGGGCGCTGCTGGCCGGGTACGCCCGCCGGATGGCGCCGGTGCCGTTGCAGGGCAAGGCGATCGCGATCGTGATGACCGGCATCCCGGTCGCGCTGTCGCTCGGCGTGCCGGCGGGCACCTTCGTGGGCAAGGTGTTCGACTGGTGGGTCGCCTTCCTGGCGATGTCGGTGCTGGCGGTGGTCGTCATCGGGTGGATCGCGGCGACCGTCCCCGACTACCCGGGCCAGCGGCCCGAGGGCCGCACCCGGATCCTCGGCGCGCTCTCGGTGCCCGGCGTGACGCCGGTGCTGTTCGTGACGCTGGTCTTCGTGCTGGCCCACACCATCCTGTACGCGTACGTCGCGACCTTCCTCGACCACCTGGGCATGGGCCGCTCCACCGACCTGGTGCTGCTGGTCTTCGGCGTCACCTCGATGCTGAGCATCTGGATCGTCGGCGCCCGGATCCACCACCAGCTGCGGGCCCTGACGATCGGCAGCGCGCTGCTGGTCGCGGTCGCGGCGGCGGTGCTGGGGCTGCTGTCCGGCACCCACGCGCTGGTGTACGTCGCGGCGGCGCTCTGGGGCCTGGGCTGGGGCGGCGTGCCGACCCTGCTGCAGACCGCGGTGGGCGACGCGGGCGGCGAGCAGGCGGACGCCGCGCAGGCGATGCTGGTCACCCTGTGGAACGTGGCGATGGCGGCGGGCGGCGTCATCGGCGGCCTGCTGCTGGACGGGATCGGCGCCGAGTCCTTCCCGTGGACGGTGCTGATCCTGCTGGTCCCGGTGCTGGGCGTGGTGGTCTCCGCCCGGTCGCACGGCTTCCCGGCCCGGCGCGGGTGACCGTCCGTCAGGCGGCCCGGGGCGCGGGACGGTTGCCGTCCCGCGCCCGCGGGCCGCGCCGCGCCGTGGCCGGGCTGGGCTGTCCCCGGCGGACCGCCGCCGACCCGGACCGAATACCCCGCTGAACCGCCGCACACCGCACCAGGAGACAGTTCGCCGTGCCAGTGAAACAGATCCACCTCGCCGCGCAGTTCCCCAGCGTCCAGCACACCGTCATCTGGTCGGACCCGGCCGCCGGGAGCCAGATCGACTTCGACTCCTTCGCCCACCTCGCGCGGACCGCCGAGCGCGGCAAGTTCGACTTCTTCTTCCTCTCCGAGGGCCTGCGGCTGCGCGAGCACAAGGGCCGCGTCCTGGACCTCGACGTCGCGGGCCGCCCCGAGGCGCTGACCGTGCTCAGCGCGCTGTCCGCCGTCACCACGCACCTCGGACTGGCGGCGACGGTCAACTCGACCTTCAACGAGCCGTACGACGTGGCCCGGCGGCTGGCCACCCTGGACCACCTGAGCGGGGGCCGGGCCGCCTGGAACGTGGTGACCAGCCACGACGCGTTCACCGGCGAGAACTTCCGGCGCGGCAGCTTCCTGGACGAGGCGGACCGCTACACCCGGGCCGCCGAGTTCCTGCACACCGCCCGCGAGCTGTGGGACAGTTGGCGCCCCGGCGACTTCCGGCCGGATGCCGCCTCCGGCGAGTTCATCCGGCCCGGGGCGGGCCGGTTCGCCCACCGCGGCCGGCACTTCGACATATCCGGCCGGTTCAGCACCCCGCCGGGCCCGCAGGGCCATCCGGTGATCTTCCAGGCGGGGGACTCGCCCGAGGGGCGCGAGTTCGCGGCCGCCGACGCCGACGTGATCTTCAGCCGGCACGGTGACCTGGCGGGCGGGCAGGCCGCCTACCGGGACGTCAAGGCCCGGCTGGCCAAGTACGGCCGTTCCCCCGACGACCTGAAGATCATCCCGTCGGTGAGCTACGTGCTGGGCGACACCCCGGCGGAGGCCGCCGAGCGCGCCGAGGAGGTCGCCCGCGCCCAGGTGAGCCCGCAGACCGCGCTGATGCTGATGGAGGCGGCCTGGGGCCGCGACCTGTCCGGCTACGACCCGGACGGCCCGCTGCCGGACATCGACCCGGTGCCGGAGAGCGTCGTCACCAAGGGCCACAACCTGTACCGCAGCCGGGGCCGCGAGGAGACCGTCCGGCACTGGCGAAAGACCGCCGAGGAGCGCGGGCTGAGCATCCGGGAGCTGATCACCGAGGTCACCGCCCGGCCCACCTTCGTCGGCACGCCGCGCCAGGTCGCCGACGCGATGAACGAGTTCGTGCAGAGCGACGCCGCCGACGGCTTCGTCTTCTCCCCGAACGTGGTGCCCGGCGGGCTGGACGAACTGGTCGACCGGGTGGTGCCGCTGCTCCAGGAGATGGGCGTCCACCGCGCCGACTACACCGGCCCCACCCTCCGCGACCACCTCGGGCTGAAGCCCGCCCGCCGCCACTTCGAGGAGACCCCGTGACCCGCCTGCACCTCGCGGTCGCCCTGGACGGCACCGGCTGGCACCCCGCCGCCTGGCGCGAACCGGACGCCCGGCCCGCCGAGATCCTCACCGCCCGCTACTGGGCCGACCTGGTCCTGGAGGCCGAACGCGGCCTGCTCGACTTCGTCACCGTCGAGGACACCCTGGGCCTGCAGACCTCGGCCTTCCACCGGCCCGACGAGCGCACCGACCACGTCCGGGGCCGGCTGGACGCCGTCCTGCTGACGGCCGCGCTCGCCCCGCTGACCTCGCGCATCGGCCTGGTGCCGACCACCAACGTCACCCACACCGAGCCCTTCCACCTCGCCCTCGGCATCGCCTCGCTCGACCACGCCAGCCTGGGCCGGGCCGGCTGGCGCCCGCAGATCACCTCCCGTGCCGCCGACGCCGCCCACTTCGGCCGCCGCACCACCCCGCAGCTCACCGACGCCGACGTCCTCGACTCGGAGCTGATCGCCGCCCGGCTGCGCGGGCTCTTCGGCGAGGCCCACGAGGTGGTCGAGGCCGTCCGGCGGCTCTGGGACAGCTGGGAGGACGACGCGGTGATCCGCGACACCTCCACCGGGCGCTACCTGGACGGCGCCAAGGTGCACCACGTCGACTTCGAGGGCGAGCACTTCTCCGTCCGGGGCCCCTCCATCACCCCCCGCCCGCCGCAGGGCCAGCCGGTGGTGACCGTGCTCGCCCACGCCGGCACCCCGTACGAGCTGGCCGCCGCCGGGGCGGACGTCGTGTTCGTCACCCCGCAGTCCCGCGCGGACGCCGTGGCCAGGCTCGGCGGGTTCGAGCGGGCCAGGCAGCGCTTCCCGCGGCCCGCGGGGGAGCCGATCAGGACCTTCGCCGACCTGGTGGTCTTCCTGGACGACGAGCCGGGCCGGGCCGCCGAGCGCAAGCAGCGCCTCGACGAGGTGGACGGCGCCGTCTTCGGCTCGGACGCCCTGGTCTTCGCCGGCACCCCCGCCGAACTCGCCGACCTGCTGCTGGACTGGCGCACCACCGGCCTGGACGGCTTCCGGCTGCGGCCGGGCGCGCTGCCGCACGACCTCACGGCGATCACCCGCGGCCTGGTGCCGGAACTCCAGCGCCGCGGCGCGTTCCGCACCGGCTACGAGGCGGACACGCTGCGCGGCCTGCTCGGCCTGCCCCGTCCGGTCAGCCGCTACGCCCCGGTCGGCGCCGGGGGCTGACGGGCGCCGGGGAGGCGCAATACGGCGGGATTCAACTTCAAACATTTCCATTGAGACGGCTGGATGAATGATTCCGGGCGCGGTCCCCAGCGGGCCGCGCCCGGAATCATTGCTGCCGTGTGAAATCCGCAGGGGCCGTTCGGTCCGAACCGGTACCAATTTGGACAGATTCCCGTGGGAACCGGTCCTTCCGCCTCCGGCATTGCTTGCCCTCGGCGGCACGTGGTGTCAGGATATGGGCGAATCGCACTCGGAACGACGGAATTCCCACGGGTATCTCCCGTCACAGCAGCCCCGTCCGGTCCGGTGCCGGAACCCGTTGGAATCCTCAGGGGAGCAGGTCCGATGCAGAGCCGCCGCGAACGGGCCGCCGAGCCCACCGCGCGATGTCGCGCCGGTCGATGACCTGATCCCAGCCCCGTCGGCCGCCCGGACCATCCCTCCCGAGCGCGCCGGAACCCCTCCGCGCCGTTTTCGCCCGGGCCCGGACGGTCCGGGGCCGACGCGCCGTGATGCGACCGTTTATGGAGAGGACGAACGACGTGGTACGCGTGCTGTTGGTCGGGGAGCATTCCGCCGTGATCGAATCGGTCCTCTACCGCCTTTTGCGAAAGGGGTACGAGGCCAGGATCGCCGACACCGGCCGGGAGGCCCTGGAAATGATCGGCGACGTCGACCTGGTGCTGCTCGACCTCGATCTCCCCGACGTCGATGGGGTCGAAGCCTGCCGGCTGATGCGGGCGGCCGGGAGCACGCCCGTCATCGCCTTCGCGGCCAGCGGCCGGGAGCCGGACCGGGTGCGCGCCCTGCAGGCCGGTGCGGACGACTGCGTGACGAAGACCTGCCCCCCGCAGGAGATCGTGGCCCGCATCGAGGCGGTGATGCGCCGCACCCGGACGCCCGCCCCCGAGGACGCCGCCGCGCGGGACATCTCGCTGCGCCCGCTGCACATCAACGGCCGCACCCGCGAGGTGCGGGTGGACGGCCGGGTGGTGAACGTCACCGCGAAGGAGTTCGAGCTGCTCTACGTGCTGGCGTCCAACCCCGGCTCGGTGGTCTCCCGCAAGGAGCTGATGGCGAAGGTCTGGGAGAGCGACTGGACGGAGTCCAGCCGGACCATCGACACCCACGTCAGCAGCCTGCGCGGCAAGCTCGGCGCCAACAAGTGGATCATCACCGTGCGCGGGGTCGGCTACCGGATCGGCAGTGGTTGAGCTCCGGGTCCGGCCCGCGGAGGGGCGGCCGGACCCGGGCCGGGCCGGACCCGGCCGCTCTCAGGCCGCGACCGCCCGGCGCGCCAGCCGGCGCAGCAGCGGGTGGTCCTCCGGGCCGCCGGGGTCGGCCCCCGCCGCGCGCAGCGCCCACCAGACGCCGGCGAGGTTCGAGCTCAGCAGCACCCGGTCCGGGTCGGTGCCGAGTTCGGCGAGGGCGTCCAGGGTGAACATCCCGGTGCCGGTGAACAGCAGCGGGGAGTCCTCGGGCACCCGCTGCCGCCGCAGCTCGGCGAGCAGCCCCCCGGTGGTCACGGTGTACGGGTCGTACCGGCCGTCGGCGGACACCTGCACCACCCGCTCGACGGTGATGCCGGCCCGCTCCCAGTAGGAGCGGGAGAGCTCGGTCAGCCACGGCTCGTAGGGGGAGACCAGGGTCAGCGCGGTCAGGTCGAGGGCCCGGCAGGCGTCCAGGGTGGCCAGTGCCGAGGAGCGCACGGGGTAGCCGGTGCGGGCGGTGAGTCGGGCGCAGAACTCCAGGTCGCCGTCGGGCGCGTGCAGGTAGTGCGAGGCGCTGCAGGCCACCACCGCGGCGTCCAGCGGAAGCCGGCCGAACCCGGCCAGCACGTCCGGCAGCACCTCGTTGTAGGTGTCCAGCATTTCCCGCAGGGTGCTGTCGGGGGTGGTCGGGAAACGCGTCGTGTGGAATTTCGGGCCGCGGCCCAGGAGGTGGGTGTACTCCGGTTCGGCGTTGGGGTTCTCCGGAGGAACGACCAGCCCTATCCGGGGTGCGGAAGGAATGCCCATGGCGATGTCACCCGTCGGTCGGAGGTATTCCTCCCAGGCTATTGTCGGCCGACCGCGCGGACACTACGGGAAACCGTAGCAGCGGATGTTCAGGTGCTTTGTGCCGGAAGGGCTCCGGAACTTCCGAGACCGTTCAGCGCGGGGGCCAGCTGGGCCCTCCGGCGAATGTCGAGCTTCCGGTAGATCCGGGTCATCTGGAGTTCCACCGCGCGGGTCGAGACCGACAGCGAAGCGGCGATCGCCCGGTTCGTCATGCCCTCCACCGCCATCGCCGCGACCCGTTCCTCGTGCGGGGTCAGCGGCCCGGCCGGGGCGGCCGGGCGGGCGGCGGGGGCGGCCGGCGCGGGGAGCTCGCCGGTCGGCTGCCAGGCCCGCACCGCGAACCGGGTCACGGTGCGAAGTCGCAGGTAGGGGTCCTGGTCGAGGAGGCGCAGCACGGCCGCCCGGTCCGGGGCGCGGCACAGCAGCAGCTCCCCGGAACCGTCCTGCCAGGGGCCGCCGGCGATCAGCACGCCCTCCTCGGCGAGGCCGTCCCAGTAGGCCCGGTGCTCCCGCAGCCCGCGCGGCGCGCCGTCCGCGCCGTCGCGGAGGACCAGCTCGACAGCGAAGATCACCCGGTTCCCCCTCCCGTATTCCGGCGGGCCGCCCGCCGGACTACGGGAACGTTATCCCGGAATCCCGGCGGATTCTCCACCTCTGACATCCGTCTGACATTCGCCGAGGAACGTTGACAGAGCTCTGACACGGCGGATCTTGACCTCGGATCGGGGAAGCGGAGAGGCTTGGCACCGGCTTCACCGCACCGAGCGGCAAAGGTTCCGAACCATTCCTGACGTGAATGAGGAGTGAATGCAATGGCACCTCCGGAGAACGTCGAAGCACTTCCGGGAGAACTGCCCCGGATATCCGACGCCACCCTGCGCGACTCCGCCCACATGGCGGGCGTCGAGTTCGACGCGAAGGACGCCGCGACCATCGCCGACCTGCTGGTGCGGACCGGCGTGGAACTGGTCGAGGTCGGCATGGTCTCCGGCCCCGATTCGGGCGACGCGGACCTCGTCCTGTCCGTCCACGAGACCGTCGGGCCCGAGCGCTCCCTGACCCTGGTCATGGTCCGCGACCGCCGACAGGTGGTGACGGCGCTGGACGAGGCGCTGCGGCTGGGCGTGAAGTCCGTGATGTTCTCGATCCCCACCTCGGAGGAGCACGCCCGGCTGAAGCTGGCCTCGCCCAGCACCAAGTACCTGATCTCGCTGGCCCGCACCGCCATCGAGGAGGCCAAGGACCGGGGCTTCCACGTCACCTTCAGCGGCGAGGACGGCGCCCGCACGCCCAAGGAGCGCCTCGTCCCCTACGTCGCGGCCGGCTTCGAGGCGGGCGCCGACCGCTTCCGGCTCGCCGAGACCGTCGCCTGCCTGTCGCCCTGGCAGATGGAGTCGCTGATCGGGGAGATCACCGCGATCGACGGCTCCGAGATCGAGATCCACTCGCACAACATGCTGGGCATGGCGGTCGCCAACTCGCTGGCCGCCTACCGGGCGGGCGCGCGCTGGATCTCCGCCACGGCCGGCGGCATCGGCGAACGCGGCGGCAACGCCCCGCTCGCCGAACTGCTCACCTCGCTGCGGGTGGTGTACGGCGACACCCGCTTCGACCTCAGCCACCTCACCGAACTCACCAACGTCGCCCTGCGCGGCGCCCGGCTCGGCCACGCCTTCCAGTCCGGCCCGACCGCCGCGCACGCCTTCGCCTACGAACTGCCCGGCCAGCTGACCCACCCCGAGGCGTACGAGACCCTCCCGCCGGAGGTGGTGGGCAACACCCGGGGCCTGCGGGTGCGCACCAGGCTGAGCACCCCGCTCGTCCGCTGGGCGCTCGGCGACAGCGCGGGCGACCTCGACCTGGCGGCCTTCACCGCCTGGCTCACCGAACGCCAGGCGCACGGCGAGGACCTGCTCGACCGGGACGCGATCCGCGCCGCGGCCGACCGGTACGCCGCCGCCTGAGCCCTCCCGTCCCTTCTCCTGCCCTTCCTGCCTTCCCTGCCCCTGCCGGTCCACCGACCGACCTCGACCGATCGCGGAGAACACACCATGTCCGTAGCCACGCTCACCGGTTCGTGCCCCGAGTGCGAGACCGACCTCACCACCCCGCCGCTGGTGGAGGGCGAGACCATCGCCTGCCCCGAGTGCCTGCTGACCCTGCGGGTCGAGGACATCCAGGAGGGCCGGCTGAGCCTGCAGGCCGTCGAGGTCCAGCTGCGCGACTGGGGGCAGTGAGCCGATGACCCGAACCGTAGCCCTCGTCGCCGACCGGGTCGGCTGGGAAGAACGCCGCCTCATCGACGCCGCCGCCGGGATCGGCCTGCGCATCGAATGGGTCAACGACGAATCGCTGGCCCTGGGCGACCAGGACGCGGCCGCGCTGCGCGACCACGCCGCCGTCCTCGTCCGCAGCCGCAGCTACACCCGGGGCGGACTGATCGCCACCCTCACCGAGGCGGCCCGCATCCGGACCCTGAACACCGCCTCCGCCATCCACGCCTGCGAGAACAAGCTCACCCTGCGCGCCCGGTTGCGGGCCGCCGGGGTGCCGGTGCCCGACTTCCGGCTGGTGCTCTCCCGGCGCGACTTCGAGCGGGCACTGACCGAACTCCCGCCGCCCGTGGTGCTCAAGCCGGTCTTCGGCGGCATGGGCAAGCGGGTCACCCTGCTGCGCGACGCCGACAGCGCGCAGTCCGTCTACGACTACGTCGAGGACCTCGGGCACGGCTTCGAACAGGCCAGCCTGGTCGAGCCCTACCTGGCCTCCGGCACCTCGCTGCGCTGCTTCACGGTCGGCCGCGAGACGGTCGCCATCGCCGAGTTCCGCAGCGCCGGGACCGACTGGCGCAGCAACGCGGCGCTCGGCAACCGCAACCGGGCCGTCGACCCGGACCCGGAGGTCCGCAAGACCGTCGACGGGGTGCTGGACGTGCTCGGCCCCGGCATCTACGGGATCGACCTGTTCGCCACCCCCGACGGCTACGTCGTCAACGAGGTCAACCACGCCCCGGCCTTCCGGGCGGTCGCCTCGGCCACCGGGGTGGACATCGCCACCGCCGTCGCCCGCTACGTCCAGGAGGAGACCGGATGATCCGGGTCGGCATCGTCGGGGCCTCCGGCCTGGCCGGCGGCGAACTGATCAGACTGGTGCTCCAGCACCCCGAACTGGAACTCACCTTCCTCGGCGGCTCCTCCAGCGCCGGCCGGCGCCCGTCCGAGCTCCACCCCGGCCTGCGCCTCGACCTCGGCCTGACCATCGAGGCGCTCCCGGAGAGCCTCGCCGACCGCTGCGACGTGGTCTTCCTGGCCACGCCCGCCCCCGCCTCGGCGGCGCTCGCCGCGAAGCTGGCCGACCAGGTGCCCTGCGTGGTCGACCTCAGCGGCGCCTTCCGGATCCGCGACCCCGAACTGCACCGGCGCTGGTACCCCAAGGTGCAACGGGCGGACGGCCTGGCCGACCGCTTCGTCTACGGCGTCCCCGAGCTGGTCGGCGACCAGCTCGCCGGGGCCGCGCTGATCTCGCTGCCCGGCTGCTTCGCCACCGCGATCACCCTGGGGCTCGCCCCGCTGGTGCTCTCCCTCGGCCTCAACCTGAGGACCGTGGTGGTGGACGGCAAGACCGGCTCCAGCGGCGGCGGCCTCGAACTGCGCACCGCCAACCTGCACCCGCTGCGCAACGGCGCCATCGCGCCCTACGCCCCCTCCGGGCACCGGCACGCCGCCGAGGTCAAGGACTTCCTCGACCGGGGCAAGCCGGGCGGCGTCGAGTCGCTCAGCATGTCCGCGTACGGGGTCTCGCACGTGCGCGGGCTGATGGCCAGCAGCTACGTCTTCACCGACGACGAGGTGGACGCGCGCACCCTGCAGCGGGCCTACCTGCGGTTCTACAAGGACCACCCGTTCGTCCGGGTGCGCCGCTCCAACGAGACGCTGATCCCGGTGCCCGACCCGCAGGCCGTGCTCGGCTCCAACTACTGCGACGTGACCGCCCTGCACGACGAGGAGGGCGGGCGGATCGTGGTGCTCGCCGCCCTGGACAACATGGTCAAGGGCGCGGCCGGCCAGGCGCTGCAGGCGACCAACCTCCGATTCGGCCTGCCGGTGCAGACCGGCCTGACCATGCAGCCGGTGATGCCCGCATGAGCACGACGACACCCGAGACCGCCCCCACCGTGGTCAAGCTCGGCGGCAGCACCGTCGACGACCTGGCCGACGCCTGGTGGGACGACCTCGCCGCGTACGCCGGCCGGCGGCCGCTGGTGCTGGTGCACGGCTGGTCCAAGCCGCTGAAGAACCTCGGCGCCCGCTACCGCGACCCGTCCGCGATCCTGCGCGACCGGTACGGCAACCAGAGCCGCTGGACCACCCCCGAGGTGATCGAGGACATCAAGCAGGTCAGCGCCGAGCTCGCCGCGGACGTCCTGGCCCGCCTGGAGCGGCGCGGCGTCACCGGCGAGCGGCTGCTCGGCAGCGACGGGCTGGTCACCGCCGGCGAGGGCGAACGCTGGTGGTGGAAGGACAAGCAACTGGTCGAGCTGGAGAACCTGGTCGGCCCGATCACCGGCGTCGACCCGACCCCGCTCAAGGGCCTGCGGCCCGGCCACGTCCACCTGGTCACCCCGCTGGCCCGCGACACCGCGGGCCGGGAGGTCAACACCGACGCCGACCGGGCGGCGGCCGCCGTCGCCGGTGGCATCGGGGCCGGGCAGCTGGTCCTGGTCACCGACGTCGCCCACCTGCTGATCGACGACCGGCCGGTGCACCGGATCACCGCCGAGGCCGCCGCGAAGTTCCGCGACAAGGGCGCCACCGGCGGCATGCGCAAGAAGCTCCGGGCCGCCGGCGAGGCCCTGGAGGGCGGCGTGGAGCGCGTCGTCATCGGCAGCGCCCCCGTCACCGACCTGGTCGCCGAGCGCACCGGCACCGTCATCACCCGAACCTGAGCAGCGAGGAGCACCGCACGTGGCGAAATCCCGAGTGCTGGTCGTCAACAACGGGACGCTGTCCCTGAAACAGCTCCGCAGCCGCTTCGAGGAGTTCGGCTCGGAGACCGAGGTGGCCGCCGCCGACGCGCTGCCCGCCCGGCTGGACGGCCGCTACCAGGCCGTGGTGCTCAGCGGCACCAAGGTCCGCGCCTACGACGGAGAGTTCTACAAACCGCTGATCGACCTGGTCAACGAGGCCGACGTTCCCGTCTTCGGGATCTGCGGCGGCATGCAGGTCATCGCCGTCGCGGCCGGCGGCCGGCTCGCCGAGGGCCCGCAGCGGGTCGGCGGCCACCGGGCCCAGGTCGACCGGGAGGAACCGCTCTTCGCGTACGTCGGCCCGGAGGTGACGGTCTTCCACCGGCACACCCTCTACCTCCAGGAGGCGCCCGCGGGCTTCCGCTCGATCGGCCGCTCCGAGCACGCGCCGGTGGAGTTCATCCGCTCCGAGGACGGCCGGATCCTCGGCTCCCAGGCCCACCTGGAGTTCCGCAGCGACGGCCGGGAGATCCTGCGCGGTTTCGCCCGGCTCTACCAGCAGTGACCCGCCCCCCCCGAACCGTCTGTGCACCGGAGGACCCCGCAATGACTTCGACACGACCGCAGCCGCCCGCCTTCACCACCCACCTCAACGGCAGCGGCGGCGCCCTCAAGGGCTGGGTGGTCGTCGACTCCCTGGTCGACGGCCTGGCCATGGGCGGCACCCGGATGACCCCCGGCGTCACCGAGGAGGAGGTCGCCGGACTGGCCCGCGACATGACCGAGAAGTTCACCCTGGCCGGGCTGCGGATCGGCGGCGCCAAGGCCGGCATCGTCTCCGACGGCAGTGACCGCGAACAGACCTTCCGCACCTTCGGACGCACCGTCAAGCCGCTGCTGCACGGCGGCATCCACCTCGGCATCGACATGGGCGTCACCCCCGCCGACCGGGCGGTGTTCTTCGAGGAGGCCGGCTACGACCCGCGCTTCCGCCTCGGCGCCCCCGACATGCCGATCGACTGGCGCACCTACTACGAGCCGCTGATCGACTGCACCGGCCACGGCGTCGGCGTCGCCGCCGTCACCGCCCTGGAGGCGGGCGGGCGCACCGGCCCGGCCCGGGTCGTGGTGCAGGGCTTCGGCGCGGTGGGCCGCGCGGTCGCCCAGTTCCTGGAGGACCGCGGCCACTCGATCGTCGGCGTCGCCGACATCGGCGGCACCATCAGCGCCGACCGGCTGCCGGTCGCCGACCTGGTCGACATCACCGACGAGTTCGGCCGGATCGACCGCACCCGCCTCCCGCAGGGCGTCACCCTCTCCGGCGAGCCCGACGCCTGGCTCGACCTGGACGCCGACCTGCTGATCCTGGCCGCCCAGAAGTACGCGCTCAACGCCGAGAACGCCCACCGGCTGCGGGCCCGCCTGGTGGTCGAGGGCGCGAACCTCGCCTCCACCGACGAGGCCAAGGAGAAGATCGCCGCCGCGGGGTCCGTCCTCGTCCCCGGCGTGATCGCCAACATCGGCGGTGCCGGTTCGGCGGCCCTCGCCGTCACCCGGGCCGTCCCCTTCGAACTGCCCGCGGAGGCCCGCAAGCAGTGGGTCTTCGACTGGGTCGGCGGCCGCGTCCGGCAGAACACCCGCGACCTGCTGGAGATCGCCGCCGGACGGGCCGGGAACCCGCTGCCCGAGCTGCTGGACGTCCGCCGCAAGGAGCGCGGATGACCGCCGCCGCCGAGACCGAGACCGCGACCGGGACCGGGACCGTGACCGAGGGGGCCGCCGCCGGGGCCGCCGCTCCGAGCGCGCCCCCGTCCTCCGGCCCGTCCTCCGTGCCGTCCTTCGCCCCGTCCCCCGAGCGCGCCGCCGAGTACCTGCGGCGCGGCTGGTGGCGCCGGGAGACCTTCCTGGACGACCTGCGCCGGCAGGCCCGGCTGCGGCCGCGCAAGCTCGCCGTCGCCGCCCGGCGGATCGGGGAGTCGCGCACCGACACCCTCGACTACGCCGAACTCGCCCGGCTGACCGACCGGTTCGCCGTCGCCCTGCTCGAACTCGGCGTCCGGCGCGGCGACTTCGTCGCCGTCCAGCTCCCCAACCGGTGGGAGACGGTGCCGCTGCTGTTCGCCGCGATCCGGATCGGCGCCGTGACCTGCCCGATCGACCCGGTCTGCCAGGAGGAGGAGCTGCGCCACCGCCTCGAACTGACCGGCGCCCGGGTCTGCGTCACCGTCCCCGAGTGGAACGGCTACCCGCTGGCCGCGCACCTCACCGCGCTCAAGGCCGACCTGCCGCTGGAGCACGTGGTGGTGGTCGGCGGCCGGAGCCCCGGCACCCTCTCCTTCGAGGACCACTTCGTCGCCACCCCCTGGGAGGAGGGCCGCACCGGCGACCTGGACGGCCTCGAACTCACCCCCGACGAGCCGTTCGTGGTGCTGTTCACCTCCGGCACCACCGGCCTGCCCAAGGGCGTCCTGCACAGCCAGAACACCGTCCACGCGGCCGTCCGCGGCTACGCCGACACCTTCCTGCTCGACGACGGCCTGGTCGCGGCCGTCACCACCCCGCTGGTGCACTACTCCGGCTTCGGCCAGGGCGTGCTGACCGGCGTCATGGTCGGCGGCACCGTCGCCTTCCAGGACCTCCGGCGCAACGACGCCCTGCTCGACCTGGTCGAACGCTACGGCGCCACGCTGATCTACGGCCCGCCGACCACCATCGCCGACGTCGTCCGGGCCCAGCGCGCCGAACCCCGCGACGTCTCCACCCTGCGGCACGCCGTCACCGGCTCCGCGCCCGTCCTCCAGGACCTGGTGGACGACGTCCGCGACACGCTCGGCGCCCGCACCTACTCGGTGTGGGGGATGTCCGAGTTCGGGCCGGTCACCATCACCCGGCTCGACTACGACGCGAACCGGGCCGCGCACAGCAACGGCGGGCCGATCGACGCGATGGAACTGCGCGTCGACGACCCCGACGACCCGACCGTCCGGGCCGCCGTCGGCCGGCTGCGGGTGCGCGGCGCCGCCCAGTCCCTCGGCTACCACAAGCGCGAGGACGCCTTCGCCGCCGAACTCGACGCCGACGGCTGGTTCGACACCGGCGACCTCGCCCGCACCGACGGCCGGGGCGGCGTCCGCATCCTCGGCCGGGCCCGGGACGCCCTGCTGCGCGACGGCGCCGTCGTGCCGATGACGGAACTGGAGGCGATCGTCTCCCGACACCCCGACGTCGCCGAGACCGCACTGGTCGGCACCACCGGGCACCACGACGACCCGATCCTCGCCGTCGTCGTGCCGAGCGGGCCCGCCCGCCCCGACCTGGAGGGCATCCTCGCCCACCTGCGCGCGGCCGGGCAGGAGGAACGCTTCCTCCCCGAGCGCCTGGTCCTCGTCGACGCCCTGCCCAAGACGCTCACCGGCAAGGTCCGCAAGGCCGAACTGCGGCGGCGCCATGGCGGGCAGTGACCCCGGCCGACCCGCCGCCCGCACCGCCGCCCGCATCGCCGCCCGCACCGCCGTCCGACCCGAACCGATCCGTGGAGTCCGCCCATGACCGAGCCCGCCCAGGTGACCCTGTCGGCGACGCTGGCGGCCGACGAGGCACTCGCCCGTCGGCGCGCCGCGGGGGAGCAGGTCCTGATGATGGCCAGCGGGGAGATCGGGCTGCCCGTCCTCCCCGAACTGCGGGCCCGCCTCGCCGCCGCCGTCGGCGAGGCGTCCTACGGCCCGGTGGCGGGCAGCCCCGCGCTGCGCGCCGCCGCCGCCGGCTACTGGCGGCGGCGCGGCCTGGCCGCCGAACCCGACGCGGTGGTCGCCGGGCCGGGCAGCAAGTCCCTGCTGTTCGCGGCGGTCAAGGCGATCGGCGGCGACGTGGTGGTGCCCCGGCCCAGCTGGGTCAGCTACGCGGCGCAGGCCGCGCTGGCCGGGGCCGCCGTCGTGCGGGTGCCCGTCCGGCCCGGGCAGGGCGGCGTGCCGGACCCGGACGCGCTGCGGGAGGCCGTCCGGGCCGCCCGCGCCGCCGGACGGGACCCGCGGTCGGTCGTGGTCACCCTGCCGGACAATCCCACCGGGAACGTCGCCACACCCGACACCGTGCGACAACTAGCGCAAGTCGC
Organism: Kitasatospora phosalacinea; assembly: GCF_000716545.1. Classification (GTDB taxonomy): domain Bacteria; phylum Actinomycetota; class Actinomycetes; order Streptomycetales; family Streptomycetaceae; genus Kitasatospora; species Kitasatospora phosalacinea. The sequence continues at coordinate 16,441 of NZ_JNWZ01000012.1, read as the reverse complement.
ACGGGAGTTGGACCTCACCATCATCTCCGACGAGATCTACACCGACCTGGTCCTCGACCCGGACACCCCGGCGCTCTCCCCGGCCCTGTTCGCCCCCGAACGCACCGTCGTCACCGGCGGCCTGACCAAGAACCTGGCGGTCGGCGGCTGGCGCACCGGCATCGCCCTGCTGCCGCAGGGACAGGCCGGACGGCGACTGCGCGAGCGGCTGGTCGCCGTCGCCAGCCAGATCTGGTCCAGCCCCCCGGCCCCCGTCCAGGCCGCCGCCGCCTACGCGCTGGACGAACCGCCGGAGGTCACCGCCCGGGTGGCCGCCGCCACCCGGCTGCACGGACGCGTCGTCCGGGCCGTCGCCGAGCGGTTCACCGCCGCCGGGGCCCTGCTCGACCCCGTCCGCGCGACCTGCTACCTCTACCCGGACTTCGAACCGCTGCGCGACCGGCTCGCCGCCCGCGACGTGCGCACCGGCACCGCGCTGGCCCGGCTGCTCACCGACCGCTACGGCGTCGGGGTGCTGGCCGCCGAGGAGTTCGGCGAGGACCCCGGGCCGCTGCGGCTGCGCGCCGCCACCAGCCGGCTCTACGGCGACACCGCCGAACGGCAGGAGGCCGCGCTGGCCGCCGACGACCCGCTCGGCCTGCCCTGGATCCGGGCGTCCGTCGACCGGATCGAGGAGGTCCTGGCCGACCTCACTGTCGCACCCGCCACCACCCGCTCCACCACCCGCCCCGCCGTTCGGCCCGCTCCGGGCCCGACGCACCGACCAGCACAGGAGGAACCGGAGATGACCGTACTCTTCGAATGCGAGTACCAGGGCGAGCGGTACGCGGGCTTCGAGAAGCCCGTACCCGGCGCCCCGATCACCCTCTACCGGGTCGACGACGGCCGGCTGCAGGCCGAGTTCGTCGCCGCCGAGCGCCCCGAGGACGTCGTCGCCGCGATCAAGGCCGAGGCCGAGCAGGTCGTCGTGGAGGGCGGCGAGGAGCAGATCCGCTACCTGCCCCCGCTGCTGCCCGAGGCCACCGGCAACGCCCTGCTCAGCGGCTTCATGCGGACCCACCGCTCGAAGTTCGAGAAGGAGCCGGTCGAGGGCGAGGAGTTCGTGGCACCGAACTGGTTCTTCAAGGGCTTCGGCTCCTGGCTGCGCCTGCCCGGCGACCCGCTGGTCGCGCCCAAGCGCTCCGTCGCGCTGATCGAGGAGCCCGAGGTGGCCCTGGTCTACGTCAACGACGACGCGGGCAACCCCCGGTACGCCGGGTACACCTTCGGCAACGACCTCTGCGACATCGGCCTGCACATCCAGAACCCCGGCTGGAACCCGTACTGCAAGCTGGTCGACACCTCCATCGCGCCCTGGCTCTTCCTCGGCGAGCCGCCCACCTCGGTCACCGGCCGGGTCACCATCGAACGGGACGGCGCCACCGCCTGGGAGGGCCCGTTCGACTGCGGCGAGGACGCGCTGTACTTCAAGGTGCAGGCCATGGTGGACCACCTCTTCGAGTACCCGGCGCTGCGCCGGCCCGGTCTGGTCCACTACCTCCTGCTCGGCGCCGACCAGGCCAGCTACCACGACGGGTTCCGGATCGCGGACGGCGACCGCATCACCATCGACGTGAGCAGCCACGGCGTGGTGCTGTCCAACCAGGTGGTCTTCGGCCTGCCGGACACCGCCTCCTGACACCCGCCCGCCCCCGACGCCCCGGCCCGCCCCACCGGGCCGGGGCGCTCCCCCGCGCTCCGGCGCCGAGGACCGGGCCGGTCAGAGCTTGTACATCGTGGCGTAGGGCTGGGTGATGCGTTCGCGTCGCGACCCGAAGTCGACGAGCACCGCGATGTCGCTGTCGCCTTCGACCCCGATGGCCCGGCCGAGGCCGTACGTGTCGTGGGTGACGCGGTCGCCGACGGCGAAGTGCTTGCGCGGCGGTTCGATCCGGGCCTTGAAGGGGCTGGTGGGCAGGGGGCGGCGGACTGCTACAGGTCTTGTCATTTCCTGCAGTATGCGCCGAAAGTCGCGGGAGCGGGTCCTTTCCGGCGCACTCGATTTCCGGGAGGCGTCAGGAATTCCGCGCGCGCCGTCCGAAACGATCAAGGGCGGCGCCAACGATCAAGGACGGCGCCGGTGGGCGCGGTGCGGGCCGGAGTCTGCTACAGTGGTCCTAGTTGCAGTAGTGGTTCCCATGAACTTTGTGTGCGCCTGCTGGTGTTCCGCAGGCGCATTTTTGTTTCCCGGATCTTTCCCGGGTGGGTACTCATAGCGGAACATCAACGCCAACGGCTTCCGCGAGCTGCTCGAGGGCCAGAAGGTCGAGTTCGACGTCACGCAGGGCCAGAAGGGCCCGCAGGCCGAGAACATTCGTCCGCTGTAGTTTCCGCCACGGCACCCGCCTGGTAGCGAGGGGCCCGCACCGCGTACACGATGCCCGGTGCGGGCCCTTCGGCATTGCGCCACGACGCACATCCCGGCCGTTCAGGCCCTCTGGCTCCGCCACCGGCAGCCGTCCGCACGCGAGACGCTCGGCGTCGCGTCCGGATCGGCGCCCCGCCGTGACATCCACGGTTCGAGGTTCTCCGCTCCCGCCCTCCGCGGTGAGCGCGGACCTGAGGTGACGTGCCGCACGGTTCCACCGTCCACGCCCCGCTCCACACTTTCGGCCCGTTCCCCGGGACCTCCTGCCGGCGCCCCGCGCTGCGGAGCCGCCTCGCGACGCGCCGCCCCAGGAAGGTTTCCCATGAACCGCTCCAGCCGTTCCCCGTACCAGAACGCCAACTCCCGCTCCTCGGCCTCCGCGCGCTCGGGCAGCTCCTACGGATCCCGCTCCGGCGGCGGTTCCTCCTCCGGCCACCGGCCCGCCGGTGGCCGCCCCGCCCGCCGGGGCCCCTCCGCGCAGGGCGAGTTCGCGATGCCGGTGAGCACCACCCCGGCGCTGCCGGCCGTCGAGACCTTCGGCGAGCTGGACATGCCGAAGGCGCTGCTGGCGACGCTGACCCGCCAGGGCGTCACCTCGCCGTTCCCGATCCAGGCCGCGACGCTGCCGAACTCGCTGGCCGGCCGCGACGTGCTGGGCCGGGGCCGCACCGGCTCCGGCAAGACCATCGCGTTCGGCCTCGCCGTGCTGGCCCGCATCACCGGCCGGACGGCCGAGCCCCGCCGACCGCTGGCGCTCGTCCTGGTGCCCACCCGCGAGCTGGCCCAGCAGGTCACCGACGCCCTCACCCCGTACGCCCACGCGGTGCGCCTGCGGATGGCCACCGTGGTCGGCGGGATGTCGATCAGCCGCCAGGCCCAGGCGCTGAACCGCGGCGCCGAGGTCGTGGTGGCCACCCCCGGGCGGCTCAAGGACCTGATCCAGCGCGGTGACTGCCGGCTGGACGAGGCCGGCATCACGGTGCTGGACGAGGCCGACCAGATGGCCGACCTGGGCTTCCTGCCGCAGGTCACCGAACTCCTCGAGCAGGTCGCCGAGGGCGGCCAGACGATGCTGTTCTCCGCCACCCTGGACCGCAACGTCGACCGCCTGGTGCGGCGCTTCCTGAAGGACCCGGTCACGCACTCGGTGGACCCGTCCGCGGGCGCGGTCAGCACCATGGAGCACCACGTGCTGCACGTGCAGAACACCGACAAGGCCGCCACGATCGCGCACATCGCCTCCCGCGAGGGCGGCGTGATCATGTTCACCGACACCAGGCACGGGGCCGACCGCCTGGTGCTCGACCTGCTCGCGAGCGGGGTGAAGGCCGCGGCCCTGCACGGCGGCAAGTCCCAGCCGCAGCGCACCCGCACGCTGGAGCAGTTCCGCGCCGGCCGGGTCACCGCGCTGATCGCCACCAACGTCGCCGCCCGGGGCATCCACGTCGACGGCCTCGACCTGGTCGTCAACCTGGACCCGCCCACCGACCACAAGGACTACCTGCACCGCGGCGGCCGCACCGCCCGGGCCGGCGAGTCCGGCACCGTCGTCACCCTGGTCCTGCCCAACCAGCGCCGCGAGATGGCCCGGATGATGACCACCGCCGCCATCACCCCCGTCACCACCGCGGTCCGGGCCGGCGACGAGGAGCTCACCCGGATCACCGGCGCCCGCGTCCCCACCGGCATCCCCGCCGTGATCGCCGACCCGGTCGTCGAACGCCCGCGCCGCAGCACCTCCGCGAACCGCAACCGGCGCCGCCGGGCACCGCGCCGCGTCGCCCTCGCCGCCTGACGCGGCACCAGCCCGCACGCGCGGCCGGGACCGCCGCCGGTCGTCCCGCCCCGTCAGCGCCCTGCCCACCGCCGGCCCCGGCGGTGGATACGCGAAGGAGTCCGCCCATGACCGTCACCCTCGACCGCCCCGCGACCGCCACCACGGTCGGCGACCTCATGAAACGCCCGGAACTGCAGATCAGCGACGACGTCACCGCCGACACCGCGATGGACATCCTGCACAGCTCCGGCGCGGACCACGTCCTGGTCCGCGGCGACGACGGCCGCTGCGCCGGGCTGCTGACCCGCCTCCACCTCGCGCCGTTCCAGGCCCGGTCCTGGTACACCGAACGCACCCCGGTCCGCGACATCGTCCTCGACCGCGCCCCGTTCGCCACCGTCGACATGCCCGCCGCCGCCGCGGCCGCCGCGATGCGCGTGCGCGGCCTGGACACGTGGCCGGTGGTGGACCACGACGGCCACGCCGTCGGCCTGCTCAGCTTCTAGCACCCCGGGCCCGGGGGAGCGGCGGGTTGGATCGGGCGGCATGTTCGCCGCGAGCCGGGGCAGGCGGCCTCCCGTCAGCGGAACGAGGCACGACGACGAGGAGGCAGTGATGACCGAGGGACTGTGGGACTACGAGGGTGCCGAGGGCTACGCCGCGGGCTCGGACCTGACGGGCTACCGGGTCGAGGCGACGGACGGTCACATCGGCAAGGTCGACAAGCACACCGCGGACGTGGGCGCCGGCTACATCGTGGTCGACACCGGCCCGTGGATCTTCGGCCGCGAGGTGCTGCTCCCGGCGGGCACCGTCACCCGGGTCGACGACGCGGAGAAGACGGTGTGGGTCAACCGGACCCAGGACGAGGTGAAGAACGTCCTCGGACGCGGGGCCCCTGCCGTCGTGGCGGGTCTTCGCCCGCCGGCCCGGCCGGGCGGTGGGGAGCGCCGTCAGGAGCCGGCCTTGCGCTTGTTGTAGACGTCGAAGCCGACCGCGGCGAGCAGCACCAGGCCCTTGATCACCTGCTGGTAGTCGGTGCCGATGCCGACCAGCGACATGCCGTTGTTGAGGACGCCGAGCACCAGGCCGCCGATGATCGCGCCGAGCACGGTGCCGACGCCGCCGGAGGCCGAGGCGCCGCCGATGAACGCGGCGGCGATCGCCTCCAGTTCGAAGTTGATGCCGGCCTGCGGGGTCCCGGCGTTGAGGCGGGCGGCGAAGACCAGCCCGGCCAGGGCGGCCAGCACGCCCATGGTGACGAAGGCGAGGAAGACCACCCGCTTGCTCTTCACTCCGGACAGCTTGGCCGCCGCCTCGTTGCCGCCGATGGCGTAGGTGTGCCGTCCGATGATCGAGTTGCGCATCAGGTAGCCGAAGCCGAACAGCAGCACCGCCAGGATCAGCAGCACGATCGGGAAGCCGTGGTAGCTGGCCAGCAGCAGCGTGAAGACCGCCACCGCGGCGGTCACGGCCGCCAGCTTCGCCAGGAAGAAGCCCGTCGGCAGGAGTTCCAGGCCGTACGAGGCGGCCTGGCGGCGGCCGCGGACCTCCTGGAGGATCGCGACGGCGAGCACGGCGGCACCGAGCAGCAGGGTCAGGTTGTGGTAGTCGGTGCGCGGGCCGACCTCGGGCAGGAAACCGCTGCCGATCTTCTGGAAGCCCCTGGGGAACGGGGCGATCGACTGGCCCTGCAGCATGATCTGGGTGCCGCCGCGGAAGACCAGCATGCCCGCCAGCGTCACGATGAACGACGGGATGCCGACGTAGGAGATCCAGAAGCCCTGCCAGGCGCCGGCCGCCGCGCCGATCAGCAGGCAGGCGACCAGGGCCACCGGCCAGGGCAGGTGGTGCTTGACCATCATGACGGCCGCCGCCGCGCCGGTGAAGGCGGCCAGCGAGCCGACCGACAGGTCGATGTGCCCGGCGATGATGACGATCATCATGCCGATGGCCAGGATCAGGATGTAACTGTTCTGCTGGATCAGGTTGGTGACGTTCAGCGGCTGGAGCAGGATGCCGTCCGTCCAGATCTGGAACAGCACCACGATCAGCGCGAGGGCGACCAGCATGCCGTACTGGCGGACGTTGCCGCGCAGCGCCCTGGCGAGGGCGTCCTGGAGGGACGGCCGTCCGACCGCCTCGGGGTCGGCCTTCCTGGTCTGGGGGGTGGTCCCGGTCTGGGCCATGCGTCACACCTGCTCGTTCTGGATCGCGGCGCTCACGGTCATGAGGCGCATCAGGGATTCCTGGGTGGCGTCCGCCCGTTCCACCTCACCGGTCAGCCGTCCCTCGGCCATGGTGTAGATGCGGTCGCACAGGCCCAGCAGTTCGGGGAGTTCGGAGGAGATGACCAGCACCGCCTTGCCCTGGGCGGCCAGGTCGGCGATCACGGTGTAGATCTCCGCCTTGGCGCCGACGTCGATGCCGCGGGTCGGCTCGTCGAGGATCAGCACCTCGGGCTCGGCGAAGATCCACTTGCTGAGGACGACCTTCTGCTGGTTGCCGCCGCTGAGCTTCCCGGTCTCCGTGAACACCGAGGGGGCCTTGATGTTCATGGACGCGCGGTAGCGCTCGGCGACCCGGGTCTCCTCGTGCTCGTTGATCCAGCCGCGGCGGGAGACCTTGCCGAGCGCGCCCAGCGAGATGTTGCGGCTGATGCCGTCCGCGAGGTTGAGGCCGAACTGCTTGCGGTCCTCGGTGACGTACGCGATGCCATGGCCGACCGCCTCGGAGACGGTGCGGGTGCGGATCTCCTCGCCGTGCATCAGCACCCGGCCGCCGGTCCACCGCCCGTAGGAGCGGCCGAAGACGCTCATCGCGAGTTCGGTGCGGCCGGCGCCCATCAGCCCGGCGATGCCGACGATCTCGCCGCGCCGCACGTGCAGCGAGACGCCGTCGACGACGTTGCGGTGGTGGTCGATCGGGTGCTGGACCGTCCAGTCCTCGACGGCCAGCGCGACCTCGCCGATCTCCGGGGTGCGCTCGGGGTAGCGGTGCTCCAGGTCGCGGCCGACCATGCCGCGGATGATCCGGTCCTCGGAGACGCCCCCGGCGCCGACGGCGAGGGTCTCGATGGTCCGCCCGTCGCGCAGGATGGTGACGGAGTCGGCGACCTTGGCGATCTCGTTCAGCTTGTGCGAGATGAGGATGCAGGCGATGCCCTGCGCCTTGAGCTCCAGGATCAGCTCCAGCAGCTTGCGGCTGTCCTCGTCGTTCAGCGCGGCGGTCGGCTCGTCCAGGATGAGGAGTTCGACCTCCTTGGCGAGCGCCTTGGCGATCTCGACCAGCTGCTGCTTGCCGACGCCGAGGTCGGCGACCCGGGTCTGCGGGTGCTCGTGCAGGCCGACGCGGCGCAGCAGTTCGCCGGCGTGGGTGAGCGTCCGGTTCCAGCTGATGACGCCCCGGCGGGCGTGCTCGTTGCCGAGGAAGACGTTCTCCGCGATCGACAGGTACGGGACCAGGGCGAGTTCCTGGTGGATGATGACGATCCCGCGCCGCTCGCTGGCGCGGATGTCCTTGAACCGGCAGGGCTCGCCCTTGAACAGGATCTCGCCCTCGTAGGAGCCGTGCGGGTACACCCCGCTGAGCACCTTCATCAGGGTGGACTTGCCGGCGCCGTTCTCGCCGCAGATCGCGTGGACCTCGCCGGCGGCGACGGTGAGGTTGACGTCGGACAGCGCTCTGACCCCGGGGAAGGTCTTGGTGATCGCGCGCATTTCGAGGACGGGTCCGGCCATGGGGAATCCGTTTCGGCTGTTTCGACTGGGGGCGGCACGGGCGCGGCGGGCCTGTCAGGGCGCTCGCCGCGCCCGCGCCGCCCGGCTGGTGCGGGCGGTGCGGAGTACCGGCCGGACTACTTGAGCTGGTCCGCGGTGTACTGACCGCCGTCGACGAGCACCTTCTGGTAGTTGTCCTTGTCCACGCTGACCGGCTGGAGCAGGTAGGCGGGGACGACCTTGGCGCCGTTGTCGTACTGGGTGGTGTCGTTGGTCTCGGGCTTGCCGCCGGTGAGCAGGGCGTCGCCCATCTGCACGGCGACCTTGGCGAGTTGGCGGGTGTCCTTGTAGACGGTCTGGGTCTGCTCGCCGGCGATGACGGACTTCACCGAGGCCAGCTCGGCGTCCTGGCCGGTGACGATCGGCAGCGGCTTGCCCGCGCCGCCGTAGCCGACGCCCTTGAGCGAGGACAGGATGCCGATGGAGATGCCGTCGTAGGGGGAGAGCACGGCGTCCACCCGGGCGGAGGTGTAGGACTTGCTCAGCAGGTTGTCCATCCGGGACTGCGCGAGCCCGCCGTCCCACCGCAGGGTGGCCACCTGGTTGAACGCGGTCTGTCCGCTCTGTACGACCAGCTTCTTGTCGTCGAGGTACGGCTTGAGGACGCTCATCGCGCCGTCGAAGAAGAAGTTGGCGTTGTTGTCGTCCGGGGAGCCGGCGAACAGCTCGACGTTGAACGGGCCCTTGCCGTCCTTGAGGCCCAGCTTCTCGGCGATGTAGGTGCCCTGGAGGACGCCGACCTTGAAGTTGTCGAACGTCGCGTAGTAGTCGACGTTCTTGGTGCCGCGGATCAGCCGGTCGTAGGAGATGACCGGGATGTGCGCGTCGGCGGCCTTCTGCAGCACGTCGGTGAGGGAGGAACCGTCGATCGCGGCGACCACCAGCAGCTTGGCCCCCTTGGTGATCATGTTCTCGATCTGCGAGACCTGGTTCTCCACGACGTTGTCGCCGTACTGGAGGTCGGTCTTGTAGCCCTTGGCCTGGAACTCCTTGACCATGTTGCTGCCGTCGTTGATCCAGCGCTCGGACGACTTGGTCGGCATGGCGATGCCGACGAGTCCGCCCTTGGCGTCGCCCTTGGCCGCACCGTCGCCGACGCCGTTCGCACTCTGGCCGCACCCGGCCAGGGTCAGCGCCAGGGCGCCTGCGGCGAGGGCCGTCGAAAGCTTCCGCACAATTCCTCCATGGGGGCGCCCGGGCCGGCCCGGCCCCGGTGGCGGCGGGGCCGGGCACGGCGGACGAGCGGGTGGGCAGGGTCGGGGTGGAGCCGGGCGGCGGCCGGACCGGGGCGCGCCCCTCCCGTGGAAGGGAAGGGGTCGTCAGCCCGGTGCGGTGAAGGCCCGGGCCTGGTGCGCGTGGTCCGTCGTAGCCCGGCGCCATCCGAGTGTTAGCGTTCACAGAAGCAGCGTCAAGGGGCCGCGCAACACTGTCGCGTGCGGTTCTCCGCTGCGGTGGAGGCTTTGCGCAGAAGGCTTGACGAAGCTGTTGTTAGCGCTAACAATTTGGTGAACCCGCAGCGCCCCGAGACATCCGCGCCCCGGTGGACCGACCCGGCGGGCAGGCCTGCCCGGGAGCGGGCGCGAGGTGGTTCAGCGCGCCCGGGACCGCCGGGCGCAGCGTCACCTCGTTCTCCTCGCTCGGCCCGTGCGCGGGGCGATCGGGGAGTCCGCCGACCGGGAGTCCGCCGGAGCGCCGGGGCCTGCGTTGGGAGACGTAGCAGTTCAGCCGCGTTCTACGGGCGCGGGCGCCGGGGCCGGCGATCCTGCCGCCGCCTTCGCGCGCGTCTCGAACCGCCCGCCGGTGTCACGCCCGGTGCCCGCGTCAGGTCAGGACCAGCCACTGTCGGCCGTCGAGGAGTTCCCGCGCCGCGTCGAGGTGGCCCGCGTGGCAGGCGGTCTCGGTGATGACGTGCAGCAGGACGTCCCGGAGGGTGTGCAGGTGCGGCTCGCCGAAGAGGTGGCGGGGCCACCAGGCGAGGGGGGCGTCCGCGGCGGTGGCGCTGATGACGGTGTCCGCGAGGGCGCCCTCCGCGCGGTACCGGTCGAGGACCTCGGCCGCCCGGACTCCCGGCCCCACCTGCCACGCGTCGCCGCCGTCCGCCAGGGATCCGATGACGTCCTCGTCGCCGAGCACCACCGCGCGGAACCAGAACCGCTCGACGTCGAGGGCGAGGTGCTGGACGAGGCCGAGGCAGTTCCAGCCCGACGGCAGCACGGGCCGGCGCAGGGCGTCCGCGTCGAGGCCGTCGAGTGCGCCGAGAACGTGACGGCGCTGTCCGTGCAGGAACGACAGGAGCGTTCGGATCTCGGGGTCCGGCGACGCGGTCACGCGGCGGCTCCCAGGTGGAACCGCCGCGTGGTGTCCGGCCCCTCGGCGGAGGGGGTGGTCGAACCGGTGCCCGGAGGCGGGGAGGAGGCGCTGGCCGTGTCCGTCATGACTACGGAGGATCCACCAGCGGGAGGGCCGTGTACAGGGGGCGGGGCGGGCGACCGGCCCGTGCTCAGCGGGCGGCCAGCACGAGGGCGAGCGCGACCAGGGCCGGAACGGTCTGGACGAAGACGATCCTCCGGCTGGCCGTGGCGGCACCGTACGCACCCGCCACGGCGACACACACCAGGAAGAACACCTCCGCCTGGAAGCCCACCGGATCGGCGGCGACGGCGCCCCACACCAGGCCCGCGGCGAGGAAGCCGTTGTACAGCCCCTGGTTGGCGGCGAGCGCCTTCGTCGCGGTGGCGAACTCGACGGTGGTCCCGAAAGCGGCCCGCGCCTTCGGGCCGGTCCACAGGAACATCTCCAGGACCAGGATGTACACGTGCAGGGCGGCGATGAGCAGGACCGCGACGGTGGCGATGATCGACATGGGGCTCAGGTTCGCACGGCCGGGCCCCGGTCCGCATCGTCCGCATCGTCCGGCCGTCCGGTCGAAGGGCGCCGCTACATGCCGCCGCAGGTGTGGTGGGCGCCGCCGGGGCCGCCGACCGCGTCGGCCAGCCCCCAGCCCGTGACCAGCAGGAGGATCCCGGCCAGCGCGGTGACCAGGGAGGCCGCGACCAGCACGGCCGTGCCCGACCGCGCGGTGGGCCGCAGCAGCAGGACGGCGCCCGCGCCCGCCGCGATCTCCAGCAGCGGCCCCGCGCCCAGCGCGACCCAGGCCGCGGCCGGCACCGGGGCGGCGTCCAGGCAGCGGTTCAACCGCCGCGCGACCGCGTCGAGGTAGGCGTCGTGGCCGTACTTGGCGCAGGCCCAGCCGAGCAACCCCAGTACCGCTGCCGCGGCGAGCCACCGGCCCGCCCGCGTTGCGCTCGTCGTCATGTTCGTGGCCCTCAGTACCAGTCGGGTTCGACCCGGACGTAGCGGATCTTCTGCCGGCCCTCGGACTGCGCCTCGTGGCCGGACCGCCCGTCCAGGCTGACGTTCTTCCGCGAGTCGTTGTGCTGGCTGTACCGGATGTCGCCGTCCGGGGTGACCGCGGTGACGATGGCGGTGTGGTGGATGTTGCCGGGCTTCAGGTCGGGGTTCTGGTCGTTGTCGTCCTCCAGGAAGACCAGGTCGCCCGGCTTGACCTCACCGGGCGGGACCTCGCGGCCGCCGTTGCCCACCATGAAGTCGTGCAGGTTCTGCGCGCCGCCCCAGGCGTGGCTGTGCTGCTGGCCGACGATGCCGAGGCCGAGCCAGCCCGGGTCCCGGCCGCGGTTCCAGGCGTCGTCCTCGACGGTCCAGTCGCCCTTCATGCGGACGCCGGACTGGAACAGCGCCTCGGAGGCGAAGTTGGTGCAGTTGTTCTCGTCGTCGAAGTCGCCGGACTCGTCGTTCCAGTGGGCCAGGACCCACTCGACCATCTTCACCCGGTCCCACTTGCGCCCCGGGCCGCCGCGCAGGTCCTCCTTGACCGCGTCCGGGATGCCGGGGAGGCCGGCGAGCTTCACCGGCTCCGCCAGCTCCAGCTGCTTCTGCTGCTCGGGGGTGAGCGAGGCCCACCACCGGGACACCGACGCTGGGTCCCCGCCGTCCGGTACGTCGCCGGCGAGCATGTCGAGTTCGACCTGCGAGGCCCCGCCCTGGAGTTGGTCGAGGGCCTTCCCGGGGTCGGTCTCGCAGGTGGCGGCGCCCAGCTTCCGCAGCTCGGCGGCGGCCCGGTCGTCGGCCTGGCGGGCCTCCCGGAGGGCCTCCTCGACGAGGCCCGACACCTCGTTCACGCGGGTGAGGCTCTCGCCGGTGACCTCGCCCGTGGTGGAGACGGTGCCGTCCCCGTCCACCTCCAGCCGGTACGCCGAGGCGAGTTCCAGCGCCCGGGTCAGCACCTGCTGGGCGTACTCCAGCGAGGAGGCCAGCCCGTCGACGACCATCGCCACGCCGCGCGTGGTGTCGGCGGCGGACTCCAGGATGTCGGCCTGCTCGGCCAGCTTCTTGCCGGCGGCCCGGCCGACCCGGTCCTGCCAGTCCTCCTCGAGCGGGCCGATCCCGTTGTCGTGCAGGTCGTTGACGGCCTGCCAGGACTCCTTCGACAGCTCCACCCAGCCGTCGGCGGCGCGGTGCAGGGCGGCGGGGTCGGCCCGGCGGAGGGCGGCGAAGTCGACCACGCTCAGGCACCCCCGCCCAGGTCGCCGAGGGCGAGGTCCAGCCGGCGCACCGACTCCTGCTCGGCGGTGTCGTACGAGTGCGAGGACTGCCGCAGCTGGTCGGCGTAGGTGTCCAACTGCTGGGCGACGGCGCGCATGTGGGTCTGCCAGGCGTCGGCGCACTCGCGCAGCGCGGGGCCGGAGGCGAAGCCGGAGTGGGCGGCGGCGGCGGTCAGGCTGTCGTCCAGCCAGTGGCCGGTGCGCGCGTCCAGCCGGGTGGAAGCCCCGCCGACGGCGTCGGCCGCGGTGTGCAGCCCCGCCGGGCGGATGTGGATGTCGAACACGGGTCCCCCGTTCCTGCCGTGTGATCGGCAACGGGGGGGACGGCATCGCGGCGCGTCCGGTTCCCGGCGGGCAGGTGGCTGGGTGGCGGTCATCGTGCTGGTCGTGTGGCTGGTGGGCTTCGTCGCCCGCAGCACCAACGCCACCGGCGGCCGCGGCCGCTGGTACCGCTGGTAACGGTCGACCACGGAACCCCGAGCGGGCCCGCGCCGAGGCGCGGGCCCGCTCGCGTGCGCCCGCCCACCCGCGGCGACCGGCAGCCGGACCGGCCGCCGGATCAGTCGGGGTCGCGGGTCAGCCAGGCGCCGACGGTCGGCAGGGCTTCGGGGCCGCTGTCGGTGGTCACGGTGGCGGCGAGGTCGGCGATGGTGACGGCGGCCAGGGAGGCGCGCCAGGCGGCGTCGGCGGCGCCCATCACCCGGGCGATGGGGCACGGCCCGGCGCACTGCTCGGGCGGGGTGCCCAGCGGGCCGCGCTGGCGGATCTCGGTGCAGGTGAAGGCGGGGTTCGCCCCGTCGACGGCCTGGACCACGTCCAGCACGGATATCTCGGCGGGCTCCCTGGTGAGGACGTAGCCGCCGGTCTTGCCCTGCACCGAGTGCACCAGACCGGCACGGGACAGCGCCTGCAACTGCTTGGCCAGGTAGCTGGGCGAGACGTCGTGCAGGGTGGCCAGTCGGGCGGCCGGGACCGGATCCGCGGCCGCGGTCAGCACCACGCAGCAGTGCAGCGCCCACTCGACGCCACCCGACAGTTTCATACCGCCTCCATTTGACTCGGATAGAGGATATCCGAGTAATATCTCGGATAGAAGTTGTCCGAGTTCGGGTCGCGCGTCCGCGCCCGGCCCGCGAAGGAGGCACCCCATGAAGATCACCGTCATCGGCACCGGCCTGATCGGATCCCAGCTCGCCGGCGAGCTCACCGCCCGCGGCCACGAGGTGACGACCGCCTCGCTCTCCTCCGGCGTCGACCTGCTGACCGGAGCCGGCCTCGACCAGGCGCTGGAGGGCGCGGAGGTGGCCGTCAACGTCACCAACTCGCCCACCTTCGACGAGCAGTCGATCGCGTTCTTCCGCACCACGGTCGGCAACCTGCTGGCCGCGGGCGAGCGGGCGGGCGTGCGCCACCAGGTCGCGCTCTCCATCGTCGGCGTCGACCTCGTCCCCGGGCTCGACTACTACCGCGCCAAGACGCTCCAGGAGGAACTGCTGCGCGGCGGCCCGACGCCCCACTCGATCGTGCGCGCCACCCAGTTCTTCGAGTTCATGGAGCCGACCATGTCCTGGACCTCGGACGAGGAGGCCGTGCGCCTGCCCGCCACGCCGATCCAGCCGATCGCCAGCGCCGACGTCGTCGCCGCCCTCGCCGACGTGGCCACCGGCGCCCCGCTCGACGGGATCCTGGACGTCGCCGGCCCCGACCGGTTCACGCTCGACGAGATCGGCCGCCTCACCCTGGCCGCCCGCGGGGACCGCCGCCCCGTCCTGGTCGACGACCGGGCCGGCCTGTTCGCCGCCGTCCCCGGCGACGTCCTCACCCCCGGCCCCGGCGCCCGCCTGGCCCCCACCCGCTACCGGGACTGGCTCGCGGCGTCCCGCTGACCGCCGGCCGCCCCCGGCGGTGGTCAGACGAGGCGGTCGCGCTTGGCGGCCGCGGTCTCGCGGACGAGCTGGGCGAAGCGGGCGAGGCTGCGCCGCTGGTGCTCCTCGGCCTGCTGGTCGTTCCAGCCCTCGGGGTCGCCGAGGTCCTCGTCCTCGTCGGACTCGTCGCACTCGCTGTGCAGGAGCCAGCAGCCGTGGATGCCGGTGAGGAGGTCTTCGAGGAGGTCGCGGGCGGGGCGCTTGGGGTCGAGCGGGGTCAGGCGGACGGCGATGTTCTCCAGGTCGGGGTCGTCCTCGCCGGTGTACTCGGCGACGGTCTCCTCCAGGTCCTCGAGCTGGTCGCGCAGGGCGACCGGGTCCGGGAGGAGGCCGTCGGTGATGTGCATGGCGTGGCGGACGAGCTTGGTGACGGCCTCGTGCGGGGTGGCGCCGTCCTGGATGAGGCCGAGGACCAGGGTGGGGGTCTCGTGGGGGAGGGCCTCGATGTTGTCGGCCTCGAGGACGACGTGGGCGGGGTCCTGGCCGGAGGATCCGGCGGCGACGTCGGCCGCGGCGGCGAGCCAGTGGGCGGCGGCGACGGCGGCGGCGGTGGGGTCGACGGTGGAGAACAGGGCGGCGGGGCCGAAGGGGTCCTGCTGGAGGAGTTGGTCGGCGGCGGCGACCTGGACGGGGGAGGCGTCCTCGCGGCTGAGGAGGACGGCCTGCTGGGCGCGGCCGGTGAGGTCGCCGAGTTCGGCGCTCTCCACCGCGGTGAGTTCGAGGGCGGCCTCGGCGAGGACGGCTTTCGTCAGGGCCTGGTCGCCCGGGTCACCCGGGTCACCCGGGTCGCCGAGGCCGCGGAGGTCGTGGAGGGCGCGTCCGACGCGGTGGGCGGATTCGACCAGGCGGCTGTAGGAGATGATCATGGTGCCGCCGCTGGGCAGGTGGGGCTCGGTGATCGCGCCGGAGACTTCCTCGAAGGCCTCGCGCTCCTGCTCGCGGCGCCAGCCCTCGCTGTCGGGCTCCAAGGAGTCGGCGGCGCTGGCGGGGTGGGTGTAGGTGCGCCACGCGGAGTCGGAGAGCTGGGTGAGCGAGCGGGCCAGGGCCAGCAGCGCGGAGGTCTCCGCACCGCCCGGCAGGGCGGCGACGCGGGTGGAGAGGTCGCCCTCCCCGGTGCCCCACGAGGCGATCAGTTCACGCTGGTCAAGGTCGACGCTGTAGCGCGTCATGGCCGCACCTCCGGTTCCCGCTGCTGCGTGCCCCACGGCACCGGGCAATTCTGACGCACCGGCAGGCGGCCGGCCGCGAGCTCCCCCGGAGCGGGACGGCGCGCTGGTGGCGGCGGCGGTCCCGGCGGCCCGGGTTCCGACCGCGCGGCAGCACGGGAACGGCACCGTCAGCCCGACTCGTCCTCGTCCCCGACGATCAGCGCCGTCACCGCGTCCGGGTACTCGTCGTCGACCGGCGGCACGGTCCAGCCGTGCCGCGGGCGTGCGCGACGAACGCCAGGTCGGGTTCGACGTGGTAGCGGTCCACGTAGTGGGCCAGGTCGGGGAACCACAGCCGGTGCCCGTCGGTGAGGAGGTGCGGGGCGGCGACGGACGCACCGGCCCCGCCCGGTGCGTCGGGCGCGGGTGCGGGATCGCGGACCACGGCCTCGCCGGCGCGGGTGCCTCGTCGAAGATCACCCGACCGGGACCAGAGCACCCCTCCGGGGGGCGGAGTGCGGAGCGCGTGCGCGGCGGACCCGCCGGTGCGCGGCTCCTCGGTCCCCGGCTGTCAGGGAACCGTAAGGACGTCGGCCGCGCGTCGGACGCCCGTCCCTCCTAGGGTCGGGCCATGACCCTTGTTCCCGGCCGCGGGCATCCGATCGGCCGTCACTCCCTTCCGGACGCCGAACTCGGCGTCATCGGCGGGTCGGGCCTGTACGCCCTGCTCGACGACGTCACCGAGGTGCGTGTCGAGACCCCGTACGGGCCGCCGTCCGACGC